>JAATFV010000096.1 GCA_015655015.1 Chitinophagales bacterium
AAATCCGCCGCCCCTTCCTTCAGCGAACGGACAGCCAGATCGATATCCCCATAAGCCGTGATCATGATCACCGCCGCATCCGAACCAAATTCCCGCAGCTTCCTCAGCCAGAAAAGACCCTCATTACCCGTATTGATAGAACTATTGAAATTCATGTCCAGCAATATCAGGTCAAAAGACTTTTTCGAGAGAAGAGAACGCATATTCTCCGGATTCTTCTCCGTCACCACTTCGGCCGCTTCCGTCTTAAGTAAGAGCCTTACCGCGGTAAGCACATCCGGATCATCATCGATCACCAGTATAGAGGCATTTTTTAAATTCATACATGTCAATAAAAAAAATAATTAAATAATCCTTCGGCAGATGCAACAGAAAGAAACAACCCGCGTCTTTCCTAAAGCCAACGTATCTACAAGTATACCTTAAATATAATCGTATGGCAATTAATTTTTTACGTCAAAATCAACTAAAAACCAAGTGTATCAAAATCGGACAGTTCTTGTATCAAAAATGAACTATAATCAGAACTATCTCCGCCTAATAAACTGTAAATCATAGGTATTGCATTCTGGCATGTGATTGATAGGAATAACGATAAGAATTTTCTCATGTGTAGTAGTCCTCCTGGCATGTCTATGCCGGGTGGCTTTTTTAAAAAGAGTAAATAAAAAATTAAAAATTCTTTATCGTGGACAGAGCAATACCCAAAAAGACCTGGACAGCCAAACGCCTCATGACCATTGGCGGGATTTTGGCCTTGATCCTGTTGATCGCAGGAAGTTTCTATTATAACTCCGGAAAATCAAAATTAAACGTTGATACAGAACGCATTACCATCAGTGACATCAAAAAAGGCGCCTTCCAGGAGTCCATTCCTCAGAACGGCACCGTATTACCCCTGACCACCATCTACCTGGTAACCACCGACGGCGGCCGCGTCGAAGAGAAATATGTGGAAGACGGAGCGATCCTCAAAAAAGGAGACCCCATCCTGAGACTCTCGAACACCGACCTGGAGCTGAACCTGTCCACTCAAATGACCGGCGTTTCCAGCATGCTGGCCAATATGCAGCTGTCAAAGGTCACCGCCGACCAGAATACGGTAAGCAAGCTGACCCAGATGGCGGACGTGCAAAGCAGCTTCATTGAAGCAGAAAGGATCTACAACCTGGATAAAAAACTGTTCAGCCAGAAAGTGATCGGCTCCCAGGAATACAAACAGGCGGAAAATAACTATACCTATTACAAACAGAAAAGAGACCTGCAGCAGATGATCCTCAAACAGGATACCATATCGAGGGAACAGCAGCAGCAACAGGATAAGGAATCCTATCAACGCGCCCAGAACACCCTGACGATCCTGAAAACAAAAGTCAGCGGCCTCATCCTGCGGGCCCCTGTCGACGGTCAGCTCACCTCCCTGGATGCCGAGGTCGGCCAGTCCAAGACCCCCGGTTACAACCTTGGCCAGCTGGACGTGCTCAACGGATTCAAAGTAAGACTGCTGGACGTCGACGAACATTATATCTCCCGGATATTCACCGGCCTTAACGGCATCTTTACCTTTGCCGATAAGACTTATAAGCTAAAGATAACGAAAGTGTATACCCAGGTCACCAACGGCCGCTTCCAGGTTGATATGGAATTCGTAGGCGAAGTGCCCAAAGGCATCCGCAAAGGTCAAACCCTCCAGATCACCCTGGCCCTCAGCGATGAAACGACGGCTATCCTGGTGCCTAAAGGGGGATTCTATCAGCAGACAGGCGGCAACTGGATCTTCAAGCTTAGCGATGACGGGAAAACCGCTTATAAAGTAGACATCCAGCTCGGACGCCAGAACACGGATTATTACGAAGTCCTCTCCGGACTTAAGCCCGGAGACAAAGTCGTAACCTCCAGCTACGAGAATTACGGCAGCATGCAGGAGCTGGTATTGAAAAAAGAATAAATAAGGGTTTCCTGTGGCAGAAAACTTGCCTGAGGCTGTAACATCCGCTAACTTAAAAGCGTCCATTAAAAATTAAACAATATGCGCCTGAAATTCTTCTACACCGTGGCTCTCCTCTGCTGCATGAGCGCTTTTGCCTCCTCCAGCGAATGTAGCCGGGGCTGCCGCGATGACCATCCCCGTCCCGGATCTGTAAAAGACATCCCTGCCGGCAAGCCGCTTGTTTCTCAGAAAGAACAACCGGAAAACGAGGAAGCGGAAGTCACCCCCCTCCTGGTCATAAAATTTCTATATATATAAATATAACTTAACTACATACACTCTCACCTAAATAGCATCAACATGATCAAGATCAGTGAACTCCAAAAAGTCTACCGAACAGAAGAAGTGGAAACGATCGCTCTCAATAAGCTCACTTTCGACGTCAAAGAAGGAGAATTCGTCGCAGTAATGGGCCCTTCCGGCTGCGGCAAATCCACCCTGCTTAATATCCTGGGTTTACTGGATGATCCCGATGGAGGCAGCTTTTTATTCAATGGCACTGAGGTCGCTCATTTCAACGAACGCAAAAGAGCCGACCTCCGCAAACGTAATATCGGCTTCGTCTTCCAGAGCTTCAACCTGATCGATGAGCTGACGGTATTCGAGAACGTGGAGCTGCCCCTGATCTACCTGGGCGTAAAAGGGCCGGAAAGAAAACAACGGGTAGAGGTCGTCCTGGACAAAATGCAGATCATGCATCGCCGCAATCACTACCCCCAGCAGCTGTCAGGCGGTCAGCAACAGCGGGTAGCCGTTGCCAGAGCCGTTGTGAACAACCCCAAGCTGATCCTGGCCGATGAACCTACCGGTAACCTGGATTCTTCCAATGGGAACGAAGTCATGCAATTACTGACAGACCTGAACGAACAAGGCACCACCATCATCATGGTAACACACTCCGAACACGACTCCCGCTACAGCCATCGCATCATCCGGATGCTGGACGGACAGACCGTTACCGAAAACATATTGGTATAAGCAAATCACTCCTGACCATGCTCAAAAACTATTTCAAGATCGGCTGGCGCAACCTCCAACGCCACAAAGCCTATGCCTTTATCAATATCATCGGCCTCTCCCTGGGCATCGCCTGCGCCATCCTCATCTTCACCCTGATCAGCTTTCACAGCAGCTTTGACGATTTTCATCATGATAAAGACAGGATCTACCGGATCGTAACGGAATTTCATGACGAAAAGATCGACTATGAGGCTGCCGTACCCCAACCCCTGGGCAAGGCTTTCCGTAACGATTATTCCTTCGCCGAAAAAATAGCCCGGGTCATATCTTATCATGATGTCCTTATCTCAGTTCCCGGCGAAAAAGAAATAAAAAAATTCCAGGAAGAAGACCAGGTGGCCTTTGCAGAACCGGAGTTCTTCGACATATTCAATTTTCCCCTGGCCGAAGGCGACCCGTTTACCGCCCTGTCCAATCCCCATTCCGCCTTACTGACGCAGACCATTGCCAAAAAATATTTCGGTACGGCCCCAGCCATCGGCAAGACCATCCGTATGGATAATAAGACGGATTTTACCATCACCGGTATCCTGAAAGATCTCCCCTCCAATACGGATCGCAAACAGGGTATCTATCTCTCCTACGATGATTTAAAAGATCGCAATGCCTGGATCGCCAGCGATAGCAGCTGGGGAGCGATGGTCAGCGGCAGCATGTGTTTTATCCGGTTGAAGCCATCCATCACTCCCGAACAGGTAAATAAGGCTTTCTCCCAATTCAGCGCTAAATATTACAAGGGCAGGGATGCAAAGATCTGGCAGTTCCATCTCCAGCCCCTTTCCGATATACATTTCAATTCGGATTTCGATGGGTATGCCGATAAAAAATATCTATGGGCGCTGGGTTTTATAGGCTTGTTCCTCATCGTAACGGCCTGCGTGAATTTTGTCAACCTGGCGACGGCACAAGCCCTCAACCGGTCTAAAGAAGTAGGCATCCGCAAAGTGCTGGGCAGTCTCCGCTCCCAGCTCTTCTGGCAATTCATGGCAGAGACGACCCTGATCACCGGTTTTGCCCTCATAGTAGCCTATGGCCTCGCACTGATAGCCCTGCCTTCCCTGAACCAGCTATTTAAATCAAAGATGGAGCTGCATCTTTTCAGCAGCTGGCCCCTGCCCCTATTCCTACTGATCCTTAGCGGTCTCGTCATCTTCCTCTCCGGCTCCTATCCCGGACTGGTATTGGCCAGGTTCCAGCCGGTGCTCGCCCTTAAAAGCAAATTATCACAGGCACATATCGGGGGATTTTCACTCAGGCGTATCCTCGTGGTCACGCAATTCACCATCTGCCAGATCCTCATCATCGGAACGATTGTCATCGCCTCCCAGATGCACTACTCAAAAAATATCGACCTGGGATTTAATAAAGACGCCATTGTCACCTTACCCATTCCCATACACGATAAGACCAAAATGAATACCCTGCGCGACAGGCTGACAGCAATAGCCGGAGTAGAAAAGATCACCCTCTGCCACCGCCCCCCCGCTTCCAACTCCAATAATACGACCGAAGTACGGTATGACAACCGCTCAGAAGACGAGCATTGGTCCATCAACCTGAAAAGCGGAGATGATCACTACCTCTCCACTTTCGGACTGAAACTGGTAGCCGGCAGGAACTTCTATCCTTCCGACACTATCCGGGAATTTGTGGTCAATGAGACCTTCGTGAAAGAATTAAATCTGCCCTCCCCACAAGATGTACTCGGAAAAAGACTGTCCGTCAACGGTGGCTCAATGACTGCCCCCATCGTCGGCGTCGTAAAAGATTTCCATAACTATTCCCTGCATAATGAGATCGCCGCAACCTGCATCATGCCTGACTATAATAGCTATGAAAGCTGCAGTATAAAGATCAATCTCGCCAATACCCGCTCCGCCCTGGCCGCCTTTGAAAAGACCTGGAACGACATCTATCCTGAATACTTGTACTCCTACCATTTCCTGGATGACGGTATCGCTGAATTCTATGAAATGGATAAGATTATGCTCACCCTGGTAGAAGTCTTTGCAGGGATCGCCATCTTCATCGGCTGCCTGGGCCTATACGGACTCGTCTCCTTCATGGCCTTGCGCAGGACAAAAGAGATTGGCGTAAGAAAAGTGCTGGGCGCCAATTTCGGGAATATCTTATGGCTGTTCGGAAAGGAATTCAGCCGCCTCCTGCTCATCGCCTTTGTCATAGCCGCCCCCATTGCCGGGTACTCCATGCACCGGTACCTGCAGGATTTCAAATACCGCATCGAAATAGGAGCAGGCATCTTTATACTGGCCATTTTATTCACCTTCCTGATAGCCGCATTGACGATCGGTTATCGTTCGGTACGATCCGCACTCGCCAACCCGGTAACAAGCCTTCGGTCAGAGTAAATATTATTATAAAATTTTGAATATTAAATGTTAACACAAAATCCATAACTTAAAACACAAAATCAAACCTCAACATAGCCTAAATCCCATGTTCAAAACGCATCTTCGACTGGCCCTGAGAAACCTCCGCAAACACCCGGTCTTTTCTCTTATCAATCTCGGCGGTCTCTCCGTGGGAATAGCCGCCTCCTTTATCCTGCTCATCTATTCGCAACGGGAGCTGACCTGCGACGATCACTTCCGTGATGCGGATAAGATCTATCGTATAGGCACCGACTTTTTTAATATGGGAGGGTTTGCCAAAAGCCAGCCCATGCTCCGCGACCTTCTTCAGACCTCCTGTAAAGACGTCTTATACGCCACCTCCCTGGATTGGTCCCCCGAAGACATACCGGTGCGGGTCAGCATGCAGGACAGGGCATTCACAGGTTTCTCTCCTTATTTTATAGACTCCTCCTTTTTTAAGGTCTTTTCCTATGAGGCGCAGGCCGGCATCCTCCCTCAAAAAGGCCTCTCCCCCAATGAAGCCATTCTTTCGGCAGCCAATGCAAGGAAGCTCTTCCCGGGAGAAGATCCCATCGGTAAGACCCTACTGATAGGAAAAGGAAATGCCCCTTATACCGTCATCGCCGTACTAAAAGAAAATGTAGAGAAATCTCATCTGGATCCCCAGCTATTATTACCCCAGGCCTGGGATCGGACAGTTCCGGCCCCTGTCAGCTGGAATAACGCCGCCCTCTATAATTACGTAAAATTAAAAGAGCAGGGATCAAAGGCCGGGCTGGACAGCTGGCTGGATCGCCTTTTGCAAAAGGTCGTCTACCCCTCCGGCGGATCCTTAATTTCCTTCACACAGTGGAAGCAAACAGACGCCGCCGTAAGATTCATTACTCAACCCCTGAAATCCATCTACTTCCATTCCGATCTGAAATTCGAGCTCTCTCCCGGCGGCAACCTCACCCAGGTGAAACTATTAAGCGCGATCAGCATCTTTCTCATTTTGCTGGCGATCATCAATTATGTCAACCTGGTAACAGCCCGCTCTTCCATCCGCTCCAAAGAGATAGGAGTAAAGAAGACATTTGGCGCCTCCCGGAGCCACCTGGCAGGACAGATCATCCTGGAGTCCATATTATTCAGCATCTTAGCTATGTTCCTCTCCTGCGGACTCATCCAGGTGATCCTCTTCGCGTATCAGTCCTCCACCGGAGCCTCGCTGACAGGCCCGATCCCCCTCATCGCCGGTCATTATGCCGCACTGCTGCTCTTCTCCCTGGCCGTAGGGATCATCGCAGGAGCTTATCCTGCTTTTTATCTGACAGGCTTCCGGCCCCTCCTGAACATTCACCCGGGGAAAAACAAACCGGAAAAAAATAATCCCGGGCTTAGGAGCTCCCTGGTGCTGATACAATTTGTCATAGCCGCCGCACTGATCTTCGTATCCTTCATCATTTACGGACAGCTTCAATACATGAAGAATAAGGACAAAGGCTTCCGGGGAGAAGGAGTGATCCTCGTTGAAAATGCAGGTGATCTACAAGATCAGGCCGCCGCTTTTCAGCACCTCGTAGAACAACAATCCCCCGTCATCAGCACCAGCTTCTGCAACCGGACACCTGCCGGAAAAAGTATCTGGATGTATACCTACCGGACTCCCTCCATGAAAAAGGACCTTCCTTTGCAAACCTTTCCCGTAGACGACCAATACCTCTCCACCCTGGAAATACACCTCACCAACGGCAGGAATTTCCAAAAGAACCTCATAACAGACACCAACTCTCTCATATTGAATGAATCTGCTGTCGCCGCCCTGGGGCTCTTCGACCCCGTAGGCGCCACCATCAACGGCAATCAGAAAGTCATCGGCGTAATAAAAGACTTCAATTATACTTCCCTTCGGGAAAAGATCAGCCCCGTCGTATTAAGATATATCCCGCAGGGTAACGAATTGGCTATAAAGATCAGAGGAGGGCACACCGCTGCCTTCCTGGACTGGCTGAAGAGCACGGGAAAGAAGTTCATGCCCGATACGCCCCTTTCCATTAGCTTCCTGGACGATGATTTCCGGCGACTGGCCGCCAAAGAGCAGCTCCTGGGCAATGCTATCACCTTTTTTACCGTCCTGGCCATCTTTTTAGCCACCCTGGGGCTCATCGGTCTTACCTTATTCACCATAGAACGACGCACAAAAGAGATCGGCATCCGCAAAGTATTAGGCGCCGGGCTCAGCGATATCCTGGGACTTCTGTCCAAAGATTTCATCCGGCTGGCCATCCTTGCCTCGCTCATCGCCCTGCCCCTGAGCTGGTGGCTGGTGCACCGCTGGCTGGATAACTTTGCCTATCGTATCTCTATCAATATAGGAGTCTTTTTTATCACCCTGTCCATCATCGTCCTGATCGCATTTTCCGTAATAGGCCTGCTGACCCTTCGGACCGCAAGCGCCAATCCCGTTAAAAGTCTGCGGACAGAATAACAGCCATTCCGGGACAGCACCTCCCATAAGTCTTATCCGGGACAAGTCACAGTGTATCAAAACCGGACAGTCCTTGTATCGAAAGCGGGCTATCTGCCAGGTGATTGACAGATAGTATCTTGCGGATCAGCTAGTTACCAGTCTGGCATGTGATTGAAAGAGTATAATCAACTGTAAAACGCTAATTAATAAGTAATGATAGATCTTAAGCGCATCTCTAAATGGGTTTCGGTTGGCGGCAAGCCAAATTTCATTTTAAAGGACATCAACCTGAATATTCAGGAGGGAGAATTTGTCTCCATCATGGGCCCTTCCGGCTCCGGTAAATCCAGCCTGCTGAATATTATAGGCATGCTCGACGATGCCTCCGAAGGAGAATATTATTTCCTGGACAAAAGCGTGCACACGCTGAAAGAAAAACAACGCTCACAACTTTACAAGCAATACATCGGCTTCGTATTCCAGGCCTACCACCTGATCGACGAGCTGACCGTCTATGAAAATATAGAGACGCCGCTCATCTACCAGAACGTTAAATCCTCCGAACGCCAGGCCATGGTAGCCGATATCCTCGATCGCTTCCAGATCGTTGGAAAGAAAGATCTCTTTCCCACCCAATTGTCCGGCGGTCAGCAACAATTGGTAGGTATCGCCCGCGCCCTGATCGGCAAGCCCAAATTATTACTGGCCGATGAACCTACCGGCAACCTCAACTCCCGCCAGGGCGAAGAGATCATGGAATTATTCCGGCAGCTGAACAGCGAAGGCGTCACCATTATACAGGTCACCCACTCGGAAAAAAATGCGGGTTATGGATCGAGGATCATCAACCTCCTGGACGGAAGAGTGGAATTGATATAACCATAAAAAAATACGATCGCAGCTATAAATGTTTATCATCATGCAACGAGGAAAACTATTCTTAACGGGAGGGATCCTGCTTTTTCTTTTCCACTACACGGCTACGGCACAAACGCTGACGGACTCGGGTACCGTCTATACCCTTCAACAATGTGTCGACAGCGCCCTTAGGAACAATCCTACCGTTCAAACGGCCGCATTCACCGTGGAAAGCGCCCGGCTCAACGCCCGCCAGCAACAGTCTAATATGCTGCCCACGGTTGCCGGATTCGCCCAGTACGGCGGCAACAGCGGTAAAAGTATTAACAACTATACCAATACGTACGTTAACCAGAAATACGGCTCCGGATACGGACAGCTGCAGGGCAGCTGGGTGCTCTTTAACGGTCTTAGCATAGAGAACTTCGTCCGCCAGTACGCGCTGCTCTATGAGGCCAATAAGAAGGACTGGCAGCAGGCCAAAGACCTGATGACCGTCAATGTCATCCTTGCCTATCTCAATGTCCTCAGCACACAGGAGCAGCTGGGCATGGCCCGCAGCCAGGCCGAAGCTACCCGCCGCAGGGTAGAGCTGCTGACCACGCAGGATCAGGAAGGCGCCATTGCCCCCTCCGACCTCACCGACATGAAAGGACAGCTGGCTACCGATGAGCTGACCGTCATGACCACCATCAATGCACTGGAAGCCTACAAGCTCGCCCTGGCCCAGTACATGAACATCCCTTATTCCCCCACCTTGAAATTCGCCAGGCTGGGAGAAGACCTTACCCCGACCCCCTACGGCGCCACAGTAGACCAGATCTACCAGGCGGCCCTTCAGAACCTGGCGCAGGTACAGGCCGCCCATCTTCATACGGCCAGCACGGAAAAAGGAGTGAAAGCCACCCGGGGTAACCTGTTCCCTACCCTCTCCCTGGTAGGCCAGGTCAATACCAATTATTCTACGGTGCCGGCATCGATCTATCAGAACACCACCATTGCACAGACCCAAAGTTATGTGACGGTCAACGGCAACCAGGTACCCGTATTCTCTCCCCAGGATAATTACAAGAACCAGAAGATAGGTTTCAACGACCAGTTCAATAACAACCTCTACACCTTCGTCGGACTCAACCTCAACATTCCCATCTTCAACGGCCTTCGGTTGAGGACCGCCTACAAACAGGCGCAGGTGGCCCGCGAACAGGCCGCCTTCACCGAGAAGACGACCCTCATCCAGCTGAGACAATCCGTGGAATCCTATTATGTGACGATGATGTCCAACTACAGGATCTATGCTACCCTGCAGGACCAGGTCACTAATTACGAGGAGTCTTACCGGGCAGCCGGGATCAAATACGACGCCGGAGCGTTGAAGTCCCTGGATTTTATTATTTACAAGACGAATATAGACCGGGCCAGGTTGAATTTCATACAGGCCAAATACAATTATATCCTCCAGACCAAAGTATTGGATTATTACCAGGGTAAGTTAACCTGGTAATAACATCCGTTTTATCGCAGGAGATTATGGGCCGATTTTTTAAAATAAATCCCTCAATAAAACAAAACTATCGACATATTGTGCCGAATGCTCGTTCTGCTTCACTCCATATACAGTGACCATAGTGATGAAAATGGTCTTATTGGTTTTAGTAGCGCTTCGGTATGCCAGCACTTTATGCTGCAATTCCTTAGCATATTTAGCAGTGATTTCGTAGGGTACATTGGCAAATTTCATTTCACAAAGATTAATGCACCTGTCGGCGCGATCTATAACGAGATCTATCTGCGCACCTGCCTCTTTATTATACCAGGCCGACTGTTCGGAGTAAATGCTTCCTATTTGTAATGCTTGTTTTATTTTGTGTACATGTTTAAGACAGATATTTTCAAAGGCATAGCCACTCCAGGCCTTCCAGCTGTTCCCGCTGCTTATAAGCGCCCATGCGCCTTTCTCATGTGACTTCGATTTTTCAATGAACTTTAAATAAAAAAGAGAGTACTCATCCGATAATCTATATATGGCATCCTTTACTTTTTTGTTCAAAGGAGCATAGGAAGTTATAAAGCCGCTTTCTTCCAGCTCTGTCAGAACACTGCTAAGATAACCCCCGCTTTTTAATCTGGCTGTTTTGACCAGTTCATTACGGGTAAGGCCATTCTGGCGCAAACTCAATGTTCTTATGATGGAAATATGTATTTCCGAACCGTCATACAAAGACTGATACAATTTTTCAAACTCCTGCCGGAGAGGGGCCTTTTCAGAAAAACAGATATTGTCAATATTTTGTATGGCGCTTTTGCCGGATCTCACTTCATCCAAATAATGAGGCACCCCACCCATTACCATATACAGCTGAACTATCTGGTACTGATCCAGCTTAATATTTTTTAATTTAAAGAAAGCCTGCGTTTCAGCCAGCGTAAATGGCAGCAATCTTATCTGTCTTGTTATCCTGTTATGAAGTCCCCCCTTGTTGTACACTATTTTATTGATCATCCAGGATGCCGCCGATCCGCAAATAACGACTATTATATCTTTCCGTTTGGTACACCATGAATTCCAGAAATAATCAAAGGCGCCTAAAAATCCGGAATGCATCGTATCGAGCCAGGGCAGCTCGTCAAAAAAGATCACCTTCTTTTTTCTGGTGCTGAGAGTTTCGACATATCGGCCAAGTATCGAAAATGCTTCCGGCCAGTTGGCAGGAGTGGCAGGGCGGATAGGTGTTCTCCAATATTTTCCCAGCGCATCCGCAAAGTTAAAAAGTTGTATTTCGGAACTGGTTTTTTGGCTGCCTGACAACTCGAAACATATATGTTTTTCATACACCGTTCTTATCAGAAAAGTCTTACCGACTCTCCGGCGGCCATATATTGCAATAAGTTCAGCTTTGGGAGAAGCCAATGCATCTTGCATGATTGCAATTTCGTCTTCCCTCCCTGCTATTGCCTCCAATGCCATATAGATTCAATTTTAAAAATCTCACCCACGCCAAAAGTACCATCTTTACCATAGATTTGGCGTATCTTAAATTCTCACCTACGCCAAAAGTACCATTTTTCACCCACATTTGGCGTATCTCAAATCCTCACTTACGCCAAAAGTGGCATTTTCAACCCACATTTGGCGTAGGTGACACTCACCCGATAATGTAACAGGCAGGATTTTATTGTTGAAAGTATTCGCTAAAAGCGGCTCATCCACGCTCTCAGGTGAGTGGCGATCTTCCCCCCCTCCACCATAAAGCCATCATGGCCATAAACAGAATCGATCTCTATCAGCGTAGCGTCCGGCAGGTTCCGGGCCATATGGCGCTGTTCCTCCAGCGGACAGAGAATATCGCTCCCAATCCCCATGATCAGCGTTTTTTGCGTGATCGCCTGTAACACCCCATCGATCCCCCCCGCACGCCCCCGGGCCAGCTGATGACTATCCATCGCCTTGGTTAACAGCCAGTAACAATAGGCGTTAAACCGGCTTATCAGCTTATCTCCCTGGTAATTTATATAAGAGCTGGCCTTAAAATGATCCAGCTTCTCCGGATCGGGGTCCGTCTGTTTGGCCACCATAATCCCATAATTCCGGTAGGTAAGGATGCCGATAGCCCTTGCAGCCTTCAGCCCCTTTCGGCCGGCCTCCGGCGAGGCCTCCTGCCAGGTCCCGTCGGCCTCGATGGCCAGTCGCTGCGCCGTATGGACGGCGATCCCCCAGGCGCTCTCCGAAGGCGAGGTGGCGATCAGGAACAGCTTTTCAATTCTTTCGCTCTCCATGACGGCCCACTCCAACGCCTGGTAGCCCCCCATGCTCCCCCCCATCAGAAGATGGATCTTTTCGATGCCCAGGTGCTCCCGGAGCAAAATATGGGCCCGTACCATGTCCCGGATAGTGATCATGGGGAAATGACTGTAATAAGGCTGCCCCGTCCCGGGATCCGTGCTCAGAGGCCCCGTACTGCCATAACAAGAGCCTAAAATATTGGCACAGACAATGAAATATTTATCGGGGTCGATCCCCTCCTTTGCGCCTATCACACCCGACCACCAATGCCCGGCATCGGAATTTGCCGTAAGCGCATGGCAGACCCATACCGTATTGCTCCGGTCCGCATTGAGCCGGCCATAGGTATGGTACGCGATCGTAATACCGGCCAGGGATTGCCCGTTTTCCAGGTTAAAAGGCTGCTCATAATTATAATACTTCATCCGCAATTATTTGTCTTCAAGGGTCATCTGCCGGCTGGCTGAGATGCTCCCAATTCTCTATTTCGATGCAAAATAAGGGCTTAGATGAATTACATTTCAAAAATCTTTATGAACTACATTTGCAAAAATCTTTTTTATGATACAAATTGAGGTTAACAGGGTCAACGGGGATTTTGGCTTTGAGGCAAAAGACGCTGCCGGGCATATCGCCCGCATGGATAGCAGCCCGGAGACCGGGGGACTTGATTTCGGCATCCGCCCCATGCAAATGCTGCTGATGGGCCTGGGAGGCTGCAGCGGCATCGACATCGTATCCATCCTGAAAAAGCAAAGACAGACCGTAGAAGGATTCCGTATGCTGATCGAAGGGGAAAGAGAGCCGGGTAAAGAACCATCCTTATGGCAGACCGCCCATATCGTATTCGAGCTGAAAGGAGCTATTGATCCCGACAAGGCCCAAAAAGCCTGCGAGCTGTCCATGGATAAATACTGTTCCGTAGCCGCAACCCTTCGGGAAGCCCGCTGCAACATCACCTGGGAAATGCGGATCGTCAGTTAGCCCGGCACAGCCATCAACCCGGACCATCCGTCCCCCTTAACAATACTATTTAATTTTCATAACACCCGTTCTATATGTCACATCACCGCATCACACAAGCCATCCGCATCCGCACCGACCGCACCAACGAAAGAGAGCATTCCTCCCCCCTCTTCCTCACCAGCAGCTTCACTTTCGACGACTCCGAACAAATGCGGGCCGCTTTCGCAGACGAGACGGACGATAATATATACAGCCGCTTCAGCAATCCTACCGTACAGGAATTCACAGACCGCATGGTCGCCCTGGAAGGGGCAGAAGATGGCTTTGCCACCGCCTCCGGTATGAGCGCTATCGTCGCTTCCTTCATGAGCTTCCTGAAAAAAGGCGACCACCTGCTCTCCTGCAATGCCGTCTTTGGCAGCACACATACCATCATCACCAAATACCTCCCGAAATTCGGCATCGAATATACCTACGTCAACGCCGGCAACCCGCAGGAATGGGAAGCCGCCATCCGGCCCAATACTAAAATGATCTACCTGGAGACCCCTACCAATCCGGGATTGGAGATCATCGACCTGGAAGCCGCCGGCCAGCTGGCCCGCAAACATAATTTGATCCTCAATGTAGATAATTGTTTCGCCACCCCCATCGGTCAGACCCCCATCCAATACGGAGCGGACCTGGTCGTGCATTCCGCTACCAAATGGCTGGACGGACAAGGACGCGTATTAGGCGGGGTCATCGTAGGGAAAAAAGAGCTCATCCATGAGATCTATCTCTTCTGCCGCAGTACAGGCCCTTCCCTATCCCCCTTTAACGCCTGGGTCCTGAGCCGCAGCCTGGAAACACTGGACGTACGCATGGAAAGACACTCGGCCAATGCACTGCACATTGCACAGGCCCTGGAACAACATCCCAAAATTTCCTGGCTGAGGTACCCCTTTCTACCCAGCCATCCGCAACATGCTATCGCCCGATCACAAATGAGCAATGGCGGCGGTATTATCTGCTTCGAGCTGAAAGGCGGACTGGACAGCGGAAAAAAATTCCTGGACAATCTCCAGATGCTTTCAAAAACAGCGAACCTGGGAGACACCCGCAGCATCGCCTCCCATCCTGCCAGCACCACCCACGCCAAGCTCACCCCGGAAGAAAGACAATTGGTCAACATCACACCAGGACTCATCAGGATCTCCGTCGGACTGGAACATAGGGACGATATCCTGCAGGATATCTTACAGACCCTGGATAAATGTTGAGGAAGGAATTTCCGGGAATTATAATATTCCACTTCGATATGCGTTAGTAGCTAACAACCAAGGCCATGAGCCTACTTAGACTAATAAAAGCTATACTACATATCGGAGTACGAAAGAGCTTTTCCTTCGAAGAAGCGAGAAAGATCAAGGCGCTTAATTTCGGTGTCTTACTAAGTCTTCCTTTACAGGTAGTCTTCGGATGCCTGAATGTCCTGAATCATTATTATTTTCTCGCCCTCTTCAACGGACTACTGGTAACAGGCAATATCCTCACCGCTTTATTACAGCACTATGGACATCTCAAGGCAGCCAGGATCCTTTATATCACCGGCATCATCGTATTCTTCACCTATACCCCGATCCATTTTCACAACAGCTCGGAATATGTGCTGATCCTGAATATAGCAGCCATCCTGCTATTGTTCGATCAGACCACCACCTACTGCATCATGATCCTGGTGGATATGGCCTGCTTCGTCTTCGTAAAAATAAGTATCGGCTTCGTCACACCCATCGCTGAGCTTTCCGCTTATCGGAATATCCTTAGCCTCGCTACCTTTTTTTTATGCCTGACCGGCATCCTGCTCTATCACCGGCATCAGCAGAGACACTATCAGTCGAGACTGGAAAAAATGAATGAAGAGCTGAATAAGAGATCCGAGAACCTGGAAAACCTGAACAAGTCCAAAGAAAAAATATTTTCCATCCTTTCTCACGACTTGAGACAGCCGCTGATCTCCGTGAAATCGCTCCTCTATCTGATGAACCAGAATGCCGTATCATCGTCGACCTTGCTGGAAATGTCCGGTAAGATCAACAGCAGCATTGACCATATGCTGCTGAGCCTGGACAATACCCTGAACTGGTCCATCAGCCAGCTGAACGGCTTCCGCACCACCCCCGAGAACCTCGATCTCTATGAAATAGCAGGAAATGTGCACGAGTTCCTGGAAGAGAACATCCAGGGCAAAAACCTGGTCTATATCGACAATATCCAGGTCAATGCCAGGGTATCGGCAGACAAAGAACAGTTGACGATCATCTTACGCAACCTGCTCTCCAATGCCATCAAATTTACCCGCACCGGCGGATTGATCCACCTGTTCGCAAAAGAACACGTTTTACACTGGGAGATCAGTATTGAAGATAATGGCATCGGCATGGATGAAGAAATGCTGAGCAAGCTCTTCAACGCAGACGAGCATTTCACCCGCCGGGGTACGGCAAATGAAAAAGGCACGGGCCTGGGCCTGCGATTGATCAAAGAATTGATACAAATGAACGAAGGTAATATCTCCGTCGCCAGCACGCCGGGAAAAGGAACCACCTTCTCCGTAATGCTTAAAAAGGCAGTCATACCTGTTGTGATACCCACCCCCATAACAGTCTCCTCCGCCATTCCCAAAGACAAGAACCTTCCCGGCAGGCTCAGCTATAGCTAAAATCAAACGGCCCGGCAAAGCCAGGCCATCTGAATATTTGTACAATGAAGGAAACACAACCCAATATTATTCGCCCCAGATCTCTTCTTTACCCTGCAGCCATAATTTGACCAATTCGGTCGTGACTGACTTCGGTCTTTCCAGGGGGAATCCTAAGGCCCTGTCCCAGCACAGACTTGCCAGTACGCCCAGCGCACGGCTCACACCGAACAGGACAGTATAGAATTCATATTCTACCATACCATAATGCACCAGCAGCGCACCGCTATGTGCATCTACATTCGGCCACGGATTTTTGATCTTCCCCAGAGATTGAAGAATGGGAGGAACCGTCTCGTAGATATTCCATACTGTCTGCACGATGGAATCATTCTTTATATGCTTCTTACCGAATTCCATCTGTGCGGTAAACCGGGGATCTGTCTTACGCAATACGGCATGCCCGTATCCCGGCACCACTTTCCCTTCATTCAGGGTCTTGCGGACATAAGCATCGATCTGCTCCTTACTGGGCAGCTCGACACCCAGCTCTTTGCGCATATCCAGGATCCATTTGATCACTTCCTGGTTGGCCAGCCCATGCAAGGGGCCTGCCAGCCCATTCATTCCGGCCGCAAAGCTCAAATAAGGATCACTGAGCGCTGAACCTACCAGGTGGGTGGTATGAGCGCTTACATTCCCGCCTTCATGATCGGCATGGATCGTCATATACAAACGCATCAGCTCCCGGAAGGTCTCGTCCTCATAACCCAGCATATGGGCGAAATTACCAGCCCAGTCCAACAGGCCATTCGGGTGAATATGATCCTCATCCTTATATTTTCTGCGATAGATATAGGCGGCAACACGGGGCAGCCGCGCGATCAGATCCATGGCATCGTCAAATACCGCCTCCCAATAATCCTTTTTATTCATCCCCTCCGCATACCTCTCGGCAAACTTGCTTTCCGTCTGCAGGGCCATAATAGCAATGACAAACTGGGTCATGGGATGGGTGGAGATCGGCAAAGCCTCGATCGCTGCAAAGACATGATTGGGTACATGGCTGCGGCGCTGCCAGTTAGCCGTGATCTCATGCACATCGTCCTCCGTGGGCAGCTCCCCCAATAACATTAAATGGAACAATCCCTCAGGCAAAGGCTCCGTCCCCCCCTGCGCCTTGGGCAGCTTCTGCTGAAGGTCCGGGATGGAATACCCCCGGAACCGTATCCCTTCCTGTGCATCCAGTAAAGAGGTCTCGCTCACCAGGCCGGTAATTCCCCGCATACCCTGGTAGATCTGTGAAAGGGTTACCTCCCCTATTTTCTTATTCCCGTGCTCTTTTAATAAATCCTTTATTTCCGCAGCCACGATATCAGCTTTGGACTTGAACCTGTCTTTTATAATTGCCATGTCTGAGCTATTTTAGAAATCCGCGTTAAATGCGCCACGCTTCCGGCGTTTTAAAGATAGACCAACTGATTTTGCCCGATAAAGTTAGCGCACGAAATGTTGTAGAACAAATGATTTGCCGGGTTTTACATTATTTTAATCCGTAACGCTATTTGGGGGTTCTTACGTATAAAACAACCGCCAGCACACTGAAAATAATATTGGGCAGCCAGGCAGCCAGGATCGGCGGGAAATCGCCCTTGGTGGAAAAAGTAACGGAGAATTTATCCATCACCACAAAAAGGGAGGCCATAACAATACCCACCGCCAGCTGAAAACCACTGCCCCCCCGGATCTTACGGGTGGCGATTATAGCCCCGATCAGGGTCATAATGATAACGGAAAAAGGAGTGGCGTCGCGGTGATAACGCTCCACTTTAAAAGTATTCAGCCCTTCCGAGCCTCTTATCTCCTCCATATGGATAAATTGCTTCAGCTCCGGAGTAGTCAGCTTGTCTTTCAGATAATCATCCCGCCTTAGCTCCTTCGGAACCACGTTCAGATTTACATGCATGCTATCGATCTTTTTTACCGACTCCTTCAGCCCGTCTATCCTGCGCTCGATAAGCCCGGTCAGCTTCCAGTCCTTTTTACCGGCATCCCACCGTATCGTCTCCGCCCGCAAATTGTAATACACTTCATTATTCCGGATCTTTTGCATGAAGAAATTACTCGCCGTCTTATTGACCGTATCATAATAGCGAAACCCTACAAAAGTGGTTGGGTCTACCCGCAGATAATAATTATTGGTCCGGTAAGGATCGGAATTGTACGAGCTGTTGCCGTCCACATACACCGCCTGAAAATCCGTCCGGATCTCATTGGCCCTGGGCACCCAATACTGACTGGCCAGCCAGAACAGCAGCGCCAGGAATACAGAACCGATTATATAGGGCCGCAACATCCGGTTATAACGAACGCCCCCGGCCAGAATGGCAATGAATTCGGAGCGACCCGCCATTTTAGAGCTGAAGTAAATGACGGCAATAAAGGTTATCAGGGGAAAGATCATCGACATGATAAAGGGGATGAACCCGATATAATAGTGTGTGACGAGGTCCCAGGCGCCCAGTTTGGACTTGACAAAATCATCCGCCTTCTCACTGGTATCGATCACCACAGCGATCGTGGTAATCACGAGCAGGGTGAAAAAGAAGGTCCCGAGGAATTTTTTGAGTATATACTTGTCAAGTAATTTAAACATCCGCGGCAAAAATAAGGGGCCGGCCGCAAGCTACAAGCTACCGGCCGGACTTAATTAATATCATTTAACAGTTTGTATATGATCTTTACACCTATTTACCTTAATCTTAAGAAGTTACAACCGCGTCTGCAGGATCTCCACCTGCTCCCGTTTCCACCCCCTAAAGTCTCCCCGGATAATATGCACCCGGGCCTCCCTGACCAGCTGAAGATAAAAAGCCAGGTTATGCACGCTGGCGATCGTCAGCCCCAACACCTCCTTCGATTTCACCAAATGCCGCAGGTAAGCCTTGCTGTAATAGTGGCTCCAGGCAGAATCGGTCCCTTCATCGATAGGGGAAAAATCCTTCTCCCACTTCTTATTATCGATATTGATCACTCCTTTCGAGGTAAACAGCATGGCATTCCGCCCATTTCGGGTGGGCATCACGCAATCGAACATATCCACCCCCCTATCGATACACTCCAGGATATTCCAGGGAGTCCCAACCCCCATAAGGTACCGGGGCTTCTGCACAGGCAGGTCCGTACAGCAGGCCTCGCAGATGTCGTATAGCTGCTGTTCCGGCTCTCCGACACTCAATCCGCCGATGGCATTGCCTACGGCGTCCTTACCGGATACATACGCGCAGCTGGCCTTCCGGAGATCGGAATACACACTGCCCTGAACGATCGGGAAAAGGTTTTGCGTATACCCGTATTTGTCATCCGTGCTGTTAAAATGGCTGAAACAACGATCCAGCCAGCGATGTGTCAGGTGCATGGACTTCTCCGCATAGGCATACTCACTGGGGTAAGGAGGACATTCGTCAAACGCCATTATGATGTCCCCCCCGATGATCCGCTGAATATCCATTACCTTCTCCGGGCTGAATAAATGCCGGGATCCGTCGATATGAGATTGGAATACAACCCCCTCCTCCTGTATCTTCCGGGTGCCCGACAAAGAAAAGACCTGGTATCCCCCGCTATCCGTCAAAATAGGACGGTCCCAGCCCATAAAACGGTGCAACCCGCCCGCCGCCTCCAGCACCTCCAGCCCGGGACGCAGGTACAAATGGTAGGTATTGCCCAGAATAATACGGGCCTCCACCTCTTCTTTTAATACCTGCTGGGGAACCGTCTTTACGCTGCCGGCAGTACCGACAGGCATAAAGATAGGGGTCTGTATCTCCCCATGATCGGTGATCATTTTTCCTGCCCTGGCCCCCGAATCCGGGCAGCCGGGCTCTAGTTCAAATCGTAATGCAGCCATAATAAGGGCGCAAAATTACGGAATTAGGGTCGCTCAATCCCTTAGTTTCGTTAATTGTCCCCCTTACCTACCGAATTTTTAAATGGAATACAGCCCAAAATCAGCGCTTATATGTACTTTCGTAAATAGGTTTGGATATGCCCGGACCAATCGTAGAAAGCTTATGACTAAATTGAACCTGAGTTTGCCCTGGCGTGAAATATTGTTTGTCGCTTTTTGTTTGATCACCCTGATACAATTATTCTATTACGGCTGGTTTTTCAGGCGGCTGGCATTCTTTTTACCCCCCGCCAAAGATCAGTCGCAACAACACCCCGTCAGCGTTATTATCTGCGCCCGGGATGAAGCGTCCAAGCTGGTCACTCATCTCCCCGGCGCCCTGGTACAAACCTATCCCAGCACACACGAAGTCATTGTCGTCAATCACAATAGCCAGGACGATACCCGCTTCCTCCTGGATGAGCTCAAAAAAACCTTCAAAGGCCTGCACATCGTCAACCTGGAACAGGAAGCCATCGGCATTCCCGGTAAAAAATATCCGCTGAGCATGGGCATCAAGGAAGCAAAATATGAGATCGTCCTGCTGACAGATGCGGATTGCGTCCCGGCCACGGAATTCTGGATGCAGAAAATGCAGGACGGATACCATAATGGCATTGAAGTAGTGCTGGGTTACAGCCCCTATAAAAAAAGCCCCGGCTTCCTGAATAAGATCATCCGGTTTGACACCTTTCACACCGCCCTACAATACTTCTCTTATGCCCTGGCCGGCATCCCTTATATGGGGGTAGGCAGAAATCTTTCCTATAAAAAAGACGTCTTTCTCCGGAATAAAGGATTTTCTGCCATCAATCATCTGCCCGGCGGCGATGACGACCTGTTCATCAACAAAGTAGCCACCAGATCCAATACCGCTATCGTGGTGGACCCCGACACCTTCACCCTGTCGGAACCTAAGAAGTCGTTCAGGGAATGGTTCAGGCAGAAGACCCGCCACTACAGCACGGCGAAATACTATAAGCCCTTGCATAAATTCCTGCTGGGCGCTTATTCCCTCTCACATACCCTTTTCTACCCTTTTTTCATCGCCGCCCTCTTCTTCAGCTGGCGCCTGGCCCTGCCAATCTTTGGTCTCCGCCTGCTGGTACAGGGCTATATCTATTATAAAGCGATGCAAAAATTACAGGAAGAAGATCTTTTTGCCTGGTGGTGGCTCCTGGATATCTGGATGTTCGCGTATTATCTCATCTTTGTACCCACATTATGGAAAAAGCCACGGCCCACCTGGAATTAGTGACGCGCTACTTTACAGACTTTTCTCCGGTACAGCTGCAACAGCTTGCCGCCCTCGAAGAATTGTACAAAGACTGGAATGCTAAGATCAATGTGATCTCCCGTAAAGACATAGACAGCCTGTACGAGAAACATATATTGCACTCTCTCGCCATCGCCGCAGCCTTCGAATTTACGAAAGGCATGGAAGTGATCGATATCGGCACAGGCGGCGGTTTTCCGGGCGTTCCCCTCGCCATCTTTTTCCCGGAAGTACAATTTCACCTGGTAGATAGTATCGGAAAAAAGCTCAAAGTAGTGGAAGCCGTTAAAGAAGCGACCGGCCTGCTCAATATCACTACCCAACATGGACGGGCGGAAGAAATAAAGAACAGGAAATTCGATACGGCCGTATCGAGGGCAGTAGCCCCCTTAAAAGATTTGTGGACCTGGGCCAAACCCCTTCTGCGCAAGCCGCCGAAGCACCAGCCTCTTCGGCGCCAGCCTTCTTCACCCGGCCAGCCCGATGTTCTCCGGACCGATATTGCATCGCCCGGTCAGTCCGCCCCCCCCCGGACCAATACCACCTTGCCCGTCACAGCCCCCCAGCTCCCCGGCTCCCCGGACCCGGACGACGAAATCCCGCTCCCTATCCCCAATGGCCTGATCTGCCTGAAAGGGGGGGACCTGGCCGCCGAGATCTCAGAAAGCGGCTGCCGGCCGAGAATAATGGAGATCAACGAGATCTTCAGCGAAGAATACTTCCTCCAGAAATATCTGCTTTATGTCCCCTTGTGATATTAAGTTATTCCATACTATGTCTTTATAGGTCCTGCCCCGCCGCGAAAAACTACCACAAAATGGTATTTTTTTGTCATCAATTGGGTTGATCTTTGCTCCATGACTATCTCTGTTTGTATTGTCGATGACAATAAAGATATCCGCTCCGCACTGGAGCAGATCGTGCTGATGGCGGAAGGCTATACATTAGCAGGCAGCTTCTCCGATGCGGAAGAGGCTTTATTAAAGATTCCCCTGGTAAAACCCAATGTGGTCCTCATGGATATTAATCTCGGGGATGGCGAGAGTGGGATAGACTGTGTACGACAGTTGAAGCCCCAGAACCCCGAGATCCTTTTTATGATGTGCACCATCTACGAGGAGGACGAAAAGATATTCGAAGCCCTGACAGCCGGCGCCAACGGTTATATCCTCAAAAAGACGGCCCCTGCCAAACTGCTGGATGCACTCCGGGAGCTACACGAAGGGGGAGCGCCCATGAGCAGCCAGATCGCCCGGAAAGTGGTAAACGCTTTCCAGATCAGGGCCGCAGCAGCCGAACCAGTAGGGGCAAGCACCCAGGGCAAATCCATCAATATTCTGTCCAACAGGGAAAATGAGATCCTGGAACTATTGGCTAAAGGCATGCTGTACAAAGAGATCGCCGGCCGGCTGTTCATTAGCCAGGAAACGGTGCGAAAGCATGTTTACCACATATACGAAAAATTACATGTAAACAACCGGGTAGAAGCCATCAATAAATTCTACCGCCGCTAGTCTCAACTCATAAAAATTACCACAAAGTGGTATTGTTTTACCCCCGGGGGCTATCTACATTTGCCCATAGGGCTGTCCTCAGATCAAGTACTGCATTAGTCATTTTACCTTATCTATGGTAGACCACCCGTCTACCGCCCGAAGGGCCATCATAAGATACGGCATAAAAAATGCCGGCATTTTTTATGCCGCTCAAGAGCCAGGCCTGTGGCCTGGCTCTTATATATCCTATTCCATTTTAACACCCGACAGATCCAGCTTATTCTTTTTCCGGTCCACATCCGCCATCCGCTGCGAAGGATCTATTTCAATAACACTCACATCGGTCAACCGGTGGTTCAACGCAAAAACATAGGTCGGATGGGTCCATTTCCAGGGCGTAAACACCGTCCGGGGAACAGAGGGATCCTCAACCGGCTTTTCACCGAACGTCAGGTACTGGGGAATATAGGCCATCTCCTTACTCCCGTCCCTGTACTTTACCAGCACATCGATAGGCATTGGCATCCTGCCCTCATTCTTAAGTCTTATATTGACCTTGCCATTCGCCTCCCACAAGCTGTCAATGCTATAATCAATGGTTTTCGTCGTACTTACCCAATATTCCTTATACCAGTCCAGCTGCATCCCGCTCACCTTCTCCGCCACCCTTACAAAGTCGCTGGCATTGGGGTGCTTAAAACGCCACAAATGATAATACTCCAGCAGGATCCTATCCAGCACAGAATCGCCAACGATATAGCCCAGCTGATTAAGGAACATCTCCCCCTTTGAATAAGAGGCGATACTATACGCAAAATTCGTATTGAAATGATCCGCATGAGTGGTCAGGGGTTCTTCCAGATCGCTTCGCACCAGGGAAAAATAAGCTCCATACGCTTCCGGATGATGCAGCGGTAATTCCTCTCTTTGCTTTTCCACGATCTGCTTCAGCGCCGCATTGCCGGGGTCATGCTGCAGCCTCGTCTCATAATAATAGCTCTGCACACGGGCCGCAGCGTAACTGGTAAACCCCTCATCCATCCACGCATACAGCGACTCATTCGTTCCCATCATCCCCTGGTACCAGCTATGCATCCATTCATGAAAGGCTGTCCCCACACTGGGACCGTTGATCAGCGTGCTCATAGGGTATTCCATGCCCCCGTCTCCCCCATGTATGAAAGAGTATTGCTTATACGGATATTTGCCAAACGTCTTCTCTATAAAAGGCAGCACCGTCACAGCAGCATCCGCCAGGATATTCCAGAGCGTATCCTGCCTGGCCTCGTTATTCTTGTTCTTATAGATCACATGGATGACAAGACCGCCCGGAGTGATACGTATCAGATGTTTAAAGTCCGGATCGGCAGCCCACATAAAATCATGCACGTTCGGTGCGACAAAATGCCAGAGAAGCTTGTCGCCGGCAGGCGCCGTCACCTTCACCCCGGAACTCTCATATCCATGCCCCACCTGGTCCGGATTCTGGAGATAACCCGTACCGCCTACAAGGTAGTGCTTATCCAGGCTGATCTTTACATCATAATCCCCCCAGACCCCATAGAATTCCCGGGCGACATATGGCGTAGGATGCCATCCTTCATAGTCGTATTCACACATTTTCGGATACCACTGACTCATGGAATACCGGACGCCGGTATTGGGATTATCCCTCCCGCTGCGGCGAACCTGCAAGGGCACCTGGGCTTCGAATTGCATATCAAAGACCACCGTAGATCTCGGCAGAATAGGCTTGCTGAGCTTTACCTCCAGGATCGTCTCGTCCACCTGGAAAGCCTGAGGCGCCCCATTCATGCTGAGAGACAGCACTTTCTGATAGCCGATCTCATCCGGCTTCAGATGCAGGATACGGTCCTTTACCCGCGTATCCCAATCCAATTGCTCCTGTCCGCCTCTGCTGCCATAAGAGATCTTTCCCAGCTCACGGCTGCGGGCATCCATCATGCTGCCCGGCTGAAACGCATTCCAGTATAAATGGTAGAATACCTTGTATAAAGTGTCCGGGGAATTATTCGTATAGGCCAGCGTTTGCTTGCCGGCAAACCGGTTACTGGCCGCATCCATATTAATATCCATCGTATACTTCACCCGCTGCTGCCACCTGTCAGGCTGTGCGAACAAAGACAGCCCTGACACCAGGGCTGTTATCAATACAAAAACAACTCTTTTAAAAGTATTCATGTGAAATATGCCGTTAATTTTTAAAACCAGAGGGTGTAATTATCTTTCAGCAATTGTCCTTCACTGCTGAAAAGGAGGCTCTTTTTATTCAGACCTTTTTTAAACACACCGATGCCAAATTGTTCCTTGCCCTCAGGCAGATAATGGATCACTACCGTTTTCACGTCCCAATCGGCATACTTGCTTTTGGATAAACCGTCTCTGACAGCGCCCGGCAGCTTTTCCTGATCGATCTTTTTCTCCGAGCCCAGCCACTCACCCTTACTGGTATACCTGGCTGTATATTTATCTCCATCCAGGAGAAAGCTGGCCTGCCAGGAAGATACCTTGTCCTCCCAGCTCACCGTCTTTGCACTGGGATATTTCTGATTAAAGGAATCCGTTACCACGCCTGATAATTTCCGAAACTGCGCATTAGCAGCGGTAGCCATAAGAAAGGTACCGGTGATCAGCATCAAATAGAGAAGCTTCTTCATAAAACGAAATTTTAAGTTGGTATAGTGATGATCCGGCAAAAGTAAAATATAAACTTCCCGGAACTCCTAAATAAGTGTTAATTGCCTGTTGTCCGCCTAATCCAGGTCACCAGTCTCTTCTTCCGGTTCATCCTCCGTTTCCCTGTTCTCAGCGCTGGTAAAGGCCGCACCGTTTCCTCCGCCTTTCCGGCTGCCCGAGCCCGCTACCGTCAGGACGATCTCTCCCTTTACCCCTTTCTCCCGGAAATAATTACAGACTTCCCGCAGACTGCCCCTCCTGTTCTCTTCAAATAGCTTAGTCAGCTCCCGGCTCACACAACAGGCACGATCTTCCCCAAAATAGCCGATCAGATCTTCCAGGGTCTTTACCAGCCGTACCGGAGATTCATAAAATACCAGCGTCCGCTCCTCCATGGCCAGTTGCTTCAACAAGGTCTGCCTCCCTTTTTTCAGGGGCAAAAAACCTTCGAAACAAAACCGGTTCATCGGCAGCCCGCTATTCACCAGGGCAGGCACAAAAGCAGTGGCGCCCGGCAGGCACTCCACTTTCACCCCCGCAGCATTACATTCTCTCACCAGTAAATAGGCCGGATCGGAGACGCCCGGCGTACCGGCATCCGTGAGCAATGCCATGGTCTTGCCCTGCAATAGCTGATCCACCAGGTGATGAAGGATCTTGTGCTCATTATGCTGGTGATAAGGAGAAAGAGGCTTGATGATCTGATAATGATTCAACAACCTGGAAGAATTCCGGGTGTCTTCCGCGAGGATCAGGTCTACCTTCTTCAGCACTTCCAGTGCCCGTAACGTGATATCCTGCAGATTGCCAATGGGGGAAGGAACAATATAGAGCAATATCCTTATTAATTTACAGAGATCTCGAAGTACTCCATGACGGGATTGGCCAATAACTTCCTGCCCGCTTCTTCTGCAATTTGCCTGGCCTCATCGGCCGTTCCGGCTTCTACCTGCAGGGTAATGCTTTTACCGATACGCACATCGCTGACAGTATGTAATCCCAGGCTCTGTAAGCCACTCATCACCGCCTTTCCCTGCGGGTCCAATAATTCCTTAAGCGGCATAACTTTCACCTGAACAGAAAAGGTCATATTCTTTGGTTTTGAAGGGCGAAACTACGAAATATTTTTTTTTACGGTCAACAACGATACGACAATGTAGAAAATGAACACCACCGGCACCGCCAGCCATTTTAAAAAGATCGCTGCAATAATGGCCAACGCCAATAAAACAAGTTTTGGCAGGTTATTCCTGACAGAATAATCCTTGAACTTTAAGGCCATTAAAGGCAGGTCGCTCACCATCAGCCAGGCTACCAGCACAATGATGCCATATAATGCCCATTTATTCAATAAAACAGCCACGGCCGACCCGCTATTGGAATACCAGTAGATCAGGGGCAGAGAGGCGATCAACAGACCCGCTGCCGGTATAGGAACTCCCTTAAAGCCATATTGCTGGGATTCGTCAATATTGAACCTGGCCAGCCGGTATGCTCCCGCACAGGGAATCAGAAAGGCAGGCAGAAACCATAACGTGGAGACATCCAGCCCGTCTTCCTGCCGTATAAAGCTCATCCGCAGGAACTGATAAAGGATCATGCCGGGCGCTACGCCAAAGCTCACTACATCCGCCAGCGAATCCAGCTGCTTGCCCATAGGCGACGTAGCCTTGAAGAGCCTGGCTACCAATCCATCCAGGAAATCCACCAGGGCGGCCAGCCCAATGAAAAGAGAAGCTGCCCCCACCCTTTCCGGTATACCAATATATTGCGCCCCTTCCGAATTGTACATAATAGCGATGCCATTCTGCAAGATGAGGACCAGCGCAACACAGCCACATATCAGGTTCAGCAAGGTAAACAGGTTCGGTATATTTTTCATGTCCGAAAATTAGGATTTTATTTTTGCATGGAAACCTCAATGTTTATTCAGGAAGACTCCAATATTGCTACAAAAAAGATTGATATTCTGCTTCTTTATCAGCGCCAGCTATCCCTTCATCAGCTTTTCGATCTCTTCCGTAGTAATAGGCGCTTTCTCCAGAAGATCCTTATTCCCGTTACGGGTGATCCAGACATCATTTTCAATACGGATCCCCATTTGCTCTTCTTCAATGTAGATGCCCGGCTCGACAGTCAGCACCATTCCTTCCCGGATCTCCCCCGATCGCGCTCCCAGGTCATGAACATCGATCCCCAGGTGGTGCGACACCCCATGATACATGTATTTCCAGTAAGCAGGGCTTTCCGGCGTTTGATTTTTGACGTCAGCCTTCGTAAGCAACCCTATTTTCACAAACGCTCTATTAGCTTCCTCTCCCATTTTCTTATGATAGCTGGCAAAAGAAAGGCCAGGCTTTAACAAACTTTTGGCATACCGGTGTAAATGCAAACAGGCGTCATACACCTCTTTCTGCCGTTTGCTGAACTTTCCATTCACCGGCACCGTCCTGGTCAGGTCAGCGCAATACCCGCCATATTCCGCCCCAAAATCCATCAGCACCAGCTCCCCATCCCGGCATTCCCCGTTATTGGTAATATAATGTAAGGTCCTTGCCCTGTCCCCGCTGGCGACAATGCTGCTGTAGGCCGGGCCCGGTGAACGCTGTGACAGAAAAGAATGATAGATCTCCGCCTCGATCTCGTATTCCATCACACCAGGTCTAATAAACCCCAGTAACCGGGAAAAAGTTCTATGGGTAATATCCATTGCTCCCTGCATCACCCCGATCTCCATGGGAGTCTTGATAGCACGCAATTCCTTCAGGATCCTGGCGGACCGGTGATAGGAATGTAAGGGATAACGCTTCTTCATTTCCCGGATGAACCGGTATTCCCCGGTTGTCACGGGTCCCCATTTCCGGTCATTTTCATTCGAATTAAGATAGATATTCTCCGCCAGATGCACCCATTGCTGCAATAAAGCATCGACAGCATCCCGCCACACGATCGTCCGGATCCCCGATATTCGCTTGCCTTCTTCTGCTTTGAGCCTTTTCCCATCCCACTTTTCCTTTAGCTCATTGGGACGCACCAATACCAGGACTTCCCGGTACCGCGGATCCGGATGGTCCGGAAAAAGGATCACCATGCTGTCTTCCTGGCTTATACCGGATAACCAGAACAGATCGCTGTTTTGCCGGAAGGGATAAAACGCATCGCCATTGGAAGGCATTTCATCGTTACTGACAAAAATAGCGATCGAGCCGGGCAACAAAGCCTCACTAAATCGCGTCCTGTTCAGGGAAAAAAGCTCCGGCTGCCGCGGGAAATACTTCATACTCAATAATTTTTTATCTGGCTCAAGTATTTATTCGACCCAGCCCGGCAAATTTATTGAATGATTATCAATTACACCCATTCGCCGAATACTCTCCAAACTAACAATCGTTAGTTAGCAGTATTTTAACCAACAGGCACTATTATTTGATAATTTCAAATTTAGAAGCCTTATTCAGCCATCCATTAGATAAAATTAATTTTAAATTTGCCGCCTAAACAAACGATTGCTGCTATGTCAGTGCCTACAATTACAATTCCGACAGACAAATTAGTTCAATTAGGTCTACGAATTTCTGATTCCATCCATTATCAAAACCCGCCGGATGAGCTGGTCCGGGATAGCCTTCGCAGAGAGGAAGGTGTGTTGAACGACACCGGCGCCCTGGTGATCCGGACTGGTGAATTTACGGGCCGCAGCCCCAAAGACCGGTTTATCGTAAAAGATGAGATCACGGCGGATACCATTCATTGGAATGATTTCAATCAGCCGATGGAAGAAAAGTATTTTGACATCATTTTCTCAAAACTGACCGGCTACCTGAACAAATTGCCTGAATTGTGGATCCGTGACTGTTACGTTTGTGCTGATCCGCGCTACCGGCTGAATATCCGTGTTATCAATGAAACAGCGTCGATGAACCTCTTTGCCTACAACATGTTCCTGCGTCCGACGGAAGAAGAGCTGGAAAATTTCCGTCCCGACTGGCAGATCCTTTCCGCACCGGGACTGCGCCTGGATCCGGCTCAGTGCGGCACCCGCCAGCAAAATGCGGTAGTGGTTTCCTTCCGGCATAAATTGGTCCTGCTCGCCGGTACGGGATATACCGGGGAGATCAAAAAAGCCGTATTTACGATCCTGAACTACCTGCTGCCGCTGGAGAAAAATGTATTGAGCATGCATTGTTCGGCCAATATGGGCGGGAAAGGAGATACCGCCATCTTCTTCGGCCTCAGCGGCACCGGCAAGACCACCCTGAGCGCAGACCCTGCCAGAAAGCTCATTGGAGATGACGAGCATGGCTGGACAGCAGATAATATCTTCAATTTTGAGGGAGGCTGTTATGCCAAATGTATTAATCTCAAAGAAGAAAAAGAACCGGAGATCTTCCATGCCATTCGCCCCGGCGCCCTGGTGGAAAATGTAACCTTCTATCCGGGTACGGATCAGATCAATTTTGAAGACGGGTCCATTACGGAAAATACGAGGGTCTCCTACCCGCTCTCCTATATCAGCAACGCCCTGGCGCCTTCGCTGGGCAATATTCCCAAGAATATCTTCTTTCTCACCTGCGATGCCTATGGCGTATTGCCCCCCCTTTCAAAGCTGACTCCCGGGCAGGCCATGTACCAGTTCATTTCCGGTTATACGGCGAAAGTAGCCGGCACCGAAACCGGCATCACAGAACCCAAACCTACCTTCAGCGCCTGCTTCGGAGCGCCCTTCCTGCCCCTGCATCCCGCCCGGTATGCCGCCATTTTAGGCAGTAAAATGAAAGAGCATGGCGTAAAAGTCTGGCTGATCAATACAGGCTGGTCCGGGGGCCCTTATCGGACGGGCAGCCGGATCTCCCTGTCTTATACACGGGCAATGATCACGGCAGCCTTGGAAGGAAAACTGGATGACATGGAATATGAACCTCATCCTGTATTCGGGATGGCCATCCCCAAAGCCTGTCCCGGAGTGCCTTCCGCGATCCTCCACCCCCGGGATACCTGGGCCGATAAAATGGCCTACGATGACATGGCAGACCAGTTAGCCGACTGGTTTATCAGCAATTTCGAGAAATACGCCCAGGGCTCCTCAGCGGAGATTTTAGCTGCTTCTCCAAAAAAATAAAAAAAAATGTTAAAAAAAATTTGGAATTAAAAATAAAATGCTGAACTTGGCGGATCAAATTTAAATTCACATTTACAATCTGATCTACGATTGTTTGCCAAAACTAACTCCATCAACTTCCTTGGTGGGGTTTTTGTTTTTATACGTCTTCCCCCACCATGCCACCCGTCCCCCACCATCCATCTATCACCCGCCACCGCCAAAACACGCAACTTTCACTGCTCCAATAGACCATCACGAAAAAATTAGACCATCACGAAAAAATACCCCGCAAAGCAACCAGCCGCAACCACAAGTACAAACAGTTATATATAAGGGCTGTGTTGCATAAGGCACCTATCTTCGCATCGGGACATACCGTAATTAGCGGGCATACCAGAAGATCAGTGCCGTTGCAATACAGACCGGATGTATAAAAGCAATCAGGATGCATCAAACACCTGACTGCATCAAAACGATCCGGGGGGCATCAAACAAAAAAAGGGTCTAAAAATTCAAAAAAAGTCCGGAAACCATAAAAAAGGCAGGAACCTAAAAAAGCCCGTACAGCTGAGAGTCGATCCTTGTAATGATCTCCCCAAGATGCTCTTCATTCTCCGGGAATTTATTCTTATCGATATCCACGATCAGTAAGGGCCCCTCTTTATAACCCTCGATCCATTTATTGTAGAAATCGTTCAGGCGCTTAAGATAATCCAGCCGTATATTTTCTTCATACTCCCTTCCCCGTTTCTGGATCTGCGCCACCAGGGTCGGCACCGAAGCCTGGAGATAAATAAGGAGATCGGGAGGCTCCACCATCCGTTTCAGCGTCTGGAAGAACTGAAAATAATTATTATAGTCTCTTTTGCTCATCAGCCCCATCTCATGCAGGTTAGGCGCAAAAATATGAGCATCTTCATAAATGGTCCGGTCCTGGATCACCGTTTCCGTACCGGTGTGGATCTCCAGCAGCTGATTGAGCCGGCTGTTCAAAAAGAAGATCTGCAGGTTGAAGCTCCACCGGGGCATGTCCTCATAAAAATCATTCAGGTAAGGATTATGATCAACATCTTCAAATTGGGGGATCCAACGATAATGTTTGCTGAGCATTTCCGTCAAAGTAGTCTTACCAGCGCCAATGTTTCCAGCTATTGCGATATGCTTGGGCTTCTTGTTTTTTGCCATGATTTTAAGTTCTGCTTTCGGGATCCCAAAAAGATTTTAAGGTATTGATTCTTTCGTTGATTTTAGGTTTTTAACCGGGACATTTTAAGAAAATAAAAAAATTGCCCAACGCCATTTAAAAATAATTCAGCCCAATGGCGTCTTTAGCTAATTGCAGGGTTATGGCGGCGCTTGCCCTTGCCTTGGCCGCGCCCTGCTCCATCACCTTCCGAAGATAGGGTTCATCGTTACGGATCGCTTCCGCCCTTTCACGGATCGGGGAAATGAATTTCACCATTCCTTCCGCCAGCTCTTTTTTCATATCACCATAACGAATAGTGCCTGCCTGATAATCCGATTCGAATTTTTGTAGGACATCTTCCGTACTGACCAGCTTCAGCAGCTGGAACAGATTGGCGACGGACTCCGGTTTCCCCCCCAAAACTTCCCGTTCCCCGCCGTTCGTTTTTACCGAAATACCGCTTCCGCTTTCGGTCTTGGCCTTGGAGATCTTCTTCCGGATCGTTTCATCATCGTCAGCCAGGTAGAGGGTAGCCATTTGATTTTCGCTCTTGCTCATTTTCCCCGCCCCGTCCAGGCTGGGTACTTTCGCCAGCTCCTCACCGAAGTTAAATGCATAGGGCTCCGGGAAGACAGCTTCTCCATAACGTTGATTGAACCGGTTGACATAATTCCGGGCAATTTCCAGGTGTTGCTCCTGGTCCTTCCCTACCGGCACATAAGTAGCCCGGTGCAGCAGGATATCGGCCGCCTGCAGGACGGGATAGGTCAGCAGCCCCGCATTCACGTTCTGTGGCTGCAAACGTACCTTGTCTTTGAAAGTGGGAGTCTTTTCCAATTCCCCCACATAAGCCAGCATATTCAGGAAAAGATATAATTCTGCCGTCTCCGGTACATGGCTTTGGCAATAGAGGGCCACCTTATCCGGATCCAGCCCGCAGGCAATATTCTCGGCCAGCACCCGGCGCACATGCCCTTTTAGCTCTTTTGTTTCCTTCAGCGTGGTCAGGGCATGCAGGTCCGCTACCATGAAATAACAGGTATAAGTCTCCTGCATCCGGACATAATTCCGTACAGCCCCAAAATAATTCCCCAGGTGTAAAAAACCGGTGGGCCGAATGCCGCTCATGACAATTTCTTGCTTTTTTTCCATAAGAAGGGCGAAGATAGCAAAAGTCGCTATTTTTGCCCCAAAGCATTTGCATGGAAGTGAATGATGTTTTAATAGACAATCTATCCAACCTGGCCCGCCTGGAATTCAATGCGGAAGAGAAAGAAGAGATCAAAAAAGATCTCCGGCGGATGATCGATTTTGTGGAAAAGCTGGGGGAGCTCGACACCAAAGGAGTCGAGCCCTTATTGCATATGAGCCCGGTGATAAACGTATTACGGGAGGACGAAGTAAAAGGTTCCGTCAGCCAGGAGCAGGCCCTCGCCAATGCCCCCGAAACAGATGGCACTTATTTTAAAGTACCCAAAGTCATCCGCAACCCTTCCAAAACCTGAATTCTTCAAAGCCTGAATCCTATAAACCCCGGATCTTTCAAAAATCCGCCCCTTCCAAACCAGAATCTCCCAAAAACCGAATATATCTCCCTAAAAACGAATATATTTCCCATAAACCGAATATATTTCCTAAAACCTGACTATGAATACCCCCATTATACATCTTGAAGATATCCGTAAAAGCTATCTTATGGGAAAACAGGCCTTGCCTGTCCTCAAGGGAATTTCGCTGGATATTTTCAAAAATGAATATGTCGCTTTAATGGGCCCCTCCGGCTCAGGCAAGAGCACCCTGATGAATATCCTGGGATGCCTCGACTCCCCTACGGCTGGCAGTTATATTCTTAATGGTCAGAATGTTAGTACCATGCCCGACGACGACCTGGCGGACGTCCGGAATATAGAGATAGGCTTCGTATTTCAGCAATTCAATCTCCTTCCCCGCCTGACAGCCCTGGAAAATGTAGCCCTTCCCCTGGTGTACGCGGGAATTCCAAAGAAAGTAAGGCAGGAAAGGGCCATGAGCGTCCTGGAAAAGGTCAGTCTCACGGACAGAAGCCACCATAAGCCTAATGAGCTCTCCGGCGGACAATGCCAGCGGGTAGCCATCGCCAGAGCCCTCGTCAACAATCCTTCCCTGATCCTGGCGGATGAACCCACGGGCAACCTTGACACCAAGACCTCCGAGGAGATCATGGAGATCTTCTCCCATATACAGTCCGCCGGCAATACGGTAGTGCTCGTCACACATGAGGAAGATATCGCCAACTACGCGCACCGGGTAGTACGTTTACGCGATGGAGTGGTCGAGACAGATCGCAGACAGGCCCCTGCAGCTATGACGTATTAAGCACCTGTCACGGATAGACGTATTAAGCACCTGTCACGGATATTTAAGCAGCAATGACGGAGACATTGAGCAGTTATCAGCCATAATACGTTAAGCAGCTATTAGCCATTAACAAAATTATGAGCCATTAACAGAAGCAGCCCCCGGACAGGAATCTTCCAAACTTCAAACAAACACAACAAACACTCAAACAAACACAACAAACACAAAAATCAGCTCAATGGCTTTTAAAATATATACCAGAACCGGCGATAAAGGGAAAACAGCCCTTATCGGAGGAACGAAGGTTCCCAAAAGCAATATCCGGATCGAATCCTATGGAACGGTCGATGAGCTGAATTCATTCATCGGGCTTCTGAACGATCAATTGACAGGGGTGCTGCCCGATCCTCCTCTTCCTGACAGCAGTCTCATCGGCTCACCGGTTTCATCTCCTCCTGCCAGCCATCTCTCTGCCACAGCCGTCTCCGGCCTCCTCAGAGAGATACAGGATCGCCTGTTCACGATCGGAGCCTCCCTGGCCTGCGACCCGGATAAAGAGTCCCGCCTGAAGATCCCGGATCTGAAAGAGGAAGATATTGACTTGCTGGAAAAGGAGATCGACAGGATGAACGAGGTCTTGCCGGATATGAAATCTTTTATTCTACCGGGAGGGCATGTAGCCGTTTCCACGGCCCATATCACCCGCTGTGTCTGCCGTCGCGCTGAAAGGATCTGCGTGCAAATGCAGGAGCAGCAGCTGTTTATCGAACCCGTAGTCCTTAAATATCTTAACAGGCTCAGCGATTATCTCTTCGTTTTAGCCAGATGGATCGGACATGTATTGAATGCTCCGGAGATCCCCTGGAAGCCAAGAATCGGCAACGGATCCTGACCTGTCCGGCCCATCAGTCATATACAGCATATACAGGCATATACAGTATACAGCATATACAGGCATATACAGTATACAGAGAAAGTATACAGTACATATACAGCATATACAGAGGGCTGGATCCGCCTGGCGCTCCATTGCATGTACCGCTGGAAGTCCCCCCTTTAAGAAGTCCCCCCTTCAATTAGTGATCAGTCCATCCGTCATATGCAGGGTCCGGTCGCTCATCCGGGCCAGCTCTTCGTTGTGCGTAACGATAAGAAAGGTCTGTTGAAACCGGTCCCGGAGATCGAAGAACAGCTGGTGCAGCTCTTTGGCATTGGCAGAATCAAGATTACCGGTAGGCTCATCCGCGAAAACGATGTCCGGGTTATTGATGAGGGCGCGGGCTACCGCTACCCGCTGTTGCTCCCCGCCGGACAGGGCGCCGGGCTTGTTCTCTACCCGGTGACCGACTCCCAGGGTATTTAACAGGGCCACGGCCTGCTCTTCCACCTCTTTTTTTCGGCGTCCGGCGATCCAGCCGGGGATGCACACGTTTTCCAGGGCGCTGAATTCGGGCAATAAATGATGAAACTGGAATACAAACCCGATATGCCGGTTCCGGAATGCGGCCAGCTGGCGGCCCTTTAGCTGATTGATTTTCTTATCCTGCAAAAAGATCTCCCCTTTGGCCGGCTCGTCCAGGGTGCCCAGGATATGCAGTAAAGTGCTCTTCCCCGACCCGGAAGGTCCTACAATGCTGACGATCTCTCCTTTGTGGATGTTCACCTCCACGCCCTTCAAAACCCACAGATTCCCGTAATATTTGTGTATTCCCTTGGCAGTTAACATACTATTAAATTAATTCCACCGTTGGGGGACAGATAGTCCAATGGGGACTTATCCCCGGCCCGGGCTCAAAATAAGACATTCAACACGGCAGGACGCTGTTTTTCCACGATCTGCCGGGTATCAATAACGGTACAAACGTACAGGATAGGACCCATATAACAGGTAGACAGGCTGGAAATTTAGAAAAAATTGTACAGGATAACCCTTGGTAGAAAGGTTAAATTTCAGTTGGTATTTGGTGGTTTCGTATTAAAAATTACTTTTGCGGAAAATTAAGCAGTCCGTAACGACTTAAAACAGGATCCGTAACACAGGAAAACAGAAATTTAAACAGCCGGTAAACGGCGGAATATAGAAAATATTTAGAAAATTAAAACAAGATAACGATGTTTTGGACACTTGAATTAGCCAGCTATTTAGAAGACGCTCCCTGGCCGGCTACCAAAGATGAATTAATCGATTATGCCATTCGTTCGGGTGCTCCTATCGAGGTCGTGGAGAATTTACAGGAATTGGAAGATGAAGGGGAGATCTATGAGGGCATCGACGACATCTGGCCCGACTACCCAAGTCAGGAAGATTTCTTTTTCAACGAGGACGAGTACTGATGACCGTTAGCTCATAAGCTTAAACAAGGGGTGCCCTGGAACAGGCACCCCTTGTTTTTTTATTTTTCCATTTGTTCAATGACCCCGTCACTTACTCCTGTAAAAGAGAATCCTCCATCGTGGAAAAGATTCTGCATCGTCACCATCTTCGTCAGATCACTGAACAGGGTCGTACAATAGCCGGCACATTCATCGGCAGTAGCATTGCCCAGGGGGCTCATCTTTTCAGCATAGGTAATAAAACCGTCAAATCCCTTTACCCCGCTGCCGGCCGTAGTCCGGGTAGGAGACTGCGAAACGGTATTTATCCGCACCTTCTTTTTCATGCCATAATAATAGCCAAAACTGCGGGTGATGCTTTCCAGCATAGCCTTGGCGTCCGCCATCTCATTATAGTTCGGGAATGCCCGCTGAGCGGCAATATAAGTGAGGGCCACCACGCTGGCGCCCTCATTGAGGGCATCCAGGTCCCAGGCCGTGCGGAGTACCCGGTGAAGGGACATAGCCGAAATATCCAGTGTCTTCTGGCTCCATGTATAATACAGCTCCGTATAATGCTTGCCTTTACGCATATTGAGGCTCATCCCGACCGAATGCAGGATAAAATCGATCCCTCCCCCAAAATGTTTCATGGATTCCTCGAATAATTTCTTCAGGTCATCCATATTGGTCACATCGGCGCCGATCACCGGAGCGTTGGTGGCCTCTGCCAGCTTGTTGATCTCGCCCATACGTAAGGCCACCGGGGCATTTGACAGCACCAGCTGGGCGCCTTCCTCATGACAGCGTATAGCCGTTCTCCAGGCCAGGGACTTGTCATCCAATGCCCCGAATATGATCCCTTTCTTACCTTTTAGCAGGTTGTATGCCATAGATTGAATTTTTTTACCGGAATTTGATGCCAAATATAGTAGATTAAAAATTTCCGGAACGGGGAAGGCTAAAAACATCAGCTTTTTAATGACAATTTTTTTATTGCCGGCTGCCGACGGCGATCCGCCCACAAGCGAACAATCCCAAAAAAATGACAAAAGATTTTTTCCTAATGCGGAGGAAATACCCTGATAATGATCCCTACAATAAATACCGTATAGACGATCACAAATACAAAGTTCGCCATCAGGAACAGGAACAATCTCCCCGCAGAATCCCGCGGCCGCAGCACACGCTGCAGGTACCTGTTCAAGTAATAAGCCGGCAGGAGCGAAAGAAGAAGGATCAGTAATATGACAAGAGAACGTCCTCTCATTCTGTCACCATTTCCCGGGCATTCTCCAGCGCCGCAGCTGTAGGCTTTTCCCCGCTCAGCATTTGCGCAATGGTGGTAATGCGTTCATGCTGCGTCAGCAGGCGTATGCCGGTCTTGATATGTTCACCTTTGACCTCCTTATATACGAAATAGTGTGCATCCGCCTTGCCCGCGATCTGCGGCTGATGGGTGATACAAATGATCTGGCGTTTCTTTGACAGGTCTTTGAGTATGATCCCTACCTGCCTGGCGGCCTCACCTGAGATCCCGGTGTCGATCTCATCGAATATAAGGGTCGCCAGGTCCATGGACTCAGCGACCAGCGATTTTATACATAACATCAGCCGGCTCAGCTCTCCGCCGGAAGCTACTTTCCGGATAGGCTCAAAGCGATTGCTTTTATTGGCATCAAAGAGGAATTCAATGGCATCCATACCTGAAGCATTCAGTTCGTCCGGCTGCAATTGTACTTTAAGCCTGGCATTAGGCATCCCCACCTGCCGGAGAAGCCTGGTCACTTTTTCCTCTAATGGCCCTGCCTGCGCATGCCTGTTTTTCGAAAGGACCGCAGCCTGTTTTTTTGCTTCCTGGAGTAACCGGGTGACCTCTTTTTCTTTTGCCGAGATCTGCTCTTCCATATTCAGGGAAGCTTGTAATTTATTTCCCAGCTCATCCCGAAGGGCCAGCAATTCGCCGGTGGTCTGCACGCCGTGTTTCTTCAGTAGTTTATATCCTGCTGAAATGCGCTCATTGATCGCTTCGATCCGCTGGGGATCATAATTCACCTGGTCATTGATCCGCTCCACCTCTCCGGCGATATCCTGCAATTCAATCTGCAGGGACTGCATTCGCCCGGCCAGGCCAGGCAGATCCGAATGGAACGGAGAGACAGCTTGTAAGGAATGATAAAAAGATTTCAGCTGCTGCACCAGGGGTAACTCCCCCTCTTCTAATTCATTATATATTTTTGATAAGGCAGTCTTGATGCCTTCCGCATTGTTCAGCAATTTTAATTCCTGGTCTGATTCTTCCAGCTCATTTTCCCGGAGACCAACATCGTTCAGCTCATCAAAGAGGAATTTATTATAATCCAGCTCTTTATTGAACTGTGCTTTCTGTTCCTGCAGGACAGCGAGCTCCTTTCCCGCTGCCAGCCAGGATCGGTACTGCAGCTGGTACTTATCCAATAACGTCCCCTGCCCGGCAAGCGCATCCAACACTTCCCGCTGGAAATCCGACTCGCCTAATTCCAGGGTATCGAACTGCCGGTGAAGATCCACCAATAAAGAGCCCAGCTTCCTCAGCTGCTCCAGGTTCACCGGCGTATCATTCACAAAAGCCCTTGATTTACCATTAGGCGCGATCTCCCTGCGGATCACCACTTCCTCCTCGACATCTAAATCATTGGCCTTAAAAAAAGCCGCTGCCTCTTTTTTATTTCCCAGGGCAAAGGTGCCCTCTACAAAACATTTTTTGTCCCGTTGGAGCAATACCGCCGTATCCGCACGATCACCCAGGATCAGGGATAGGGCGCCCATCAGGATAGATTTACCGGCTCCTGTCTCCCCGGTAATGACATTCATCTTCCCCGAAAAATCAATAGTGAGGGAGTCAATGATCGCATAGTTCTGTATGTGAAGCCTTTGTATCATATATAATGCTGGAAGCCAATAGCCGGTTTAAGAAGCAGCAAATTAAGTAATTTGTAGGGATTCGTCATTCCCTTTTGCATCGGGTTATCCCCGCTTTTGCTTTTTGATCCAGGGAATTCTTATAATCATGGTCTTTCAATGACAGACATTTTTCAAAATAGGCGATCGCAGTAGCCCCGTCTCCACGCTGCTCATAAATATAGCCCGCCTGAAGAGCCGCTTTAGCCGCATAATATTCCTTTAAGCCTTCCCCGGTTTTCAAGGTGGTGAGGTAGGCCGCAATAGCCTCATCCCCTCTTCCCAACCCATCGTAGATCCGCCCCAGCCGGTAGGCAAACTCACATTTTTCTTCCGGCGACCGGAAATCGGCAGAGCTCACTCCCTGCAGAGATAACAGCGCTTCCCCATTATAGCCCCCATCACTCAACAACCGGGCTTTTAATAATCGCTTGTCAGGCCATTTCCCGCTCCTGGCCTCTTTCAAAGCCTGCTTGTCCGCATCGGATTCCGATCCCCCCCTTCGGATGATCTGCTCCCGGAATGAAGCCGCTTTCTGCTCATCCCCCGCCAGGTAATAGTACCAGCTGAGTTTCTGCAAAGCATCTTTCACATAAAATCGGCCTTTGAAATCCCGGATAAAACGCTCCAGGTAGATATGAGCATCCGGCTCCAGGTGGTTCAGGCTGGCATACCCCATTTCCAGGTCCCATACAGGCATATTGAGATAACCCGGCCCATTGTTCCGCTGCCGGATTATTTGCTGGGCATAAGCCGATTGCTGGTCATTAATGCTCAGGTTGGCTGCCAGGTAAGCATAGAGGTAGTTATTTTTCACATCCAGCTTATTTTGCCGGATAAAAGTAAACACCTCCTCTTTTTTATTTTCAATATAGAATTTCAGATAGAGGTAATAAAAAATAGCTTCATCATGATACAGCATGGCCCATTGATCACCAGCCGACAAAAAATGCTCCAGCTGCTGCATGCCTTTCGTCATATTGCCCTTGATGCCCAACAGTCCGCTCAGCCACTTATAGCCATCCGGTATAGTACCGGCAACGACCTGCATAGTCCCGCTCAGCATGACTGCCGGCTGAAAGGAAGAAAATTTTTGCTGATTTTCCTTACTCTGCAAAAAGGAACGCCTGAACTCCCAGCCGGCGTCCCAGTTATTCCCGAATTTTATTTTTATCGCCGCCCATTGGAAATGGATCACGGACTTCGTGAACAGGTAAAATGGAGAGGATTCCGGCCCCTCGCTCATCAATTGTATCCTCTTATCCTGCCTGCCCACCCTGGCTTGATATTCCGCAGGGTCTTCATTAAAAAAGAGATTGAAAAAATCGATATAATTTTCCAGGTAGAACGGGATCAGGTTGTTCGGATCTCTTTTCTTTTCAGTATCCAGCATTCGCTGGCCCGATACTAATTTTAATTGGATGATCTCCCGGTAAGCCTGCTGACAGGCATTATTAAAATCAAAGTGTTTCTGCCCGAAGACCCAGCAGGGGGATAGAAATAGTAACAGATAAAAAATCCGGGAGGATATAATTAGATTTTTCAAATGGATGGTCATCTTGCCGGTAAAAATCACACAAATACAACATCCCTCCAAATAAAAAGAGGTTATTACGGCGTTAACCATAATAACCTCATCTCATAATATATCCTGAAAACTTATATCCGGGAACGTTATTTTACCTCGATCGCGTCATTCAGCTCATTGTCCACCAGGATACGACCGCAGTTCTCACAAACGATGATCTTCTTACGCTGGCGTATTTCACTCTGCCTTTGCGGAGGGATAGCATTAAAACAACCTCCACAGGCGTCACGTAAGACCGGCACCACAGCCAGTCCATTCCGGTAATTGCTGCGGATACGATCGTAGGAATGCAACAGGCGGGGCTCTACTTTTTCCCTTGCTTCGACAGATAATTTATTGAAATGCTTTTCCTCTTTTTCTGTAGTGGCGATGATCTTATCCAGCTCATCTTTCTTATTCTTCAGCACACCCTCTTTAGTGGCAATGTTCTTCTTTGCCTTTTCCAGCAGCTGCACTTTCTCCGCAATCTCTTCATTCGCATCCTTGATATGTTTTTCAGCCAGCTTCACTTCCAGCTGCTGCATCTCGATCTCCTTATTGATCGCTTCGAACTCACGGCTGTTCTTTACGTTCTGACTTTGCTTGTCATACTTCTTTATCAGCCCGTCCGACTCTTTTATAATTTCCTTCTTCTGGTTGATAAACTCCTGGATGCCATTGATCTCTTCTTCCACACGGGTCTGGCGGGCATGCAACCCCTGGATCTCATCTTCCAGGTCGCTTACTTCCATAGGCAATTCGCCCTTCAGGATCTTATACTCGTCCAACTTTGATTCAACTTTTTGGAGGGTCACCAAAGACGTGAGCTTTTCCTCAACAGAGAATTCTTTTACGTTTGACATAGTTAAATTTGTTTAGCCGTTTCCAACGGCCCCTCAATAATAATTGACCGGATTTGTTTTTGTATCCGATTTAAGGACTGCAAAATTAAGAAATTTTTCCCGCAAAACCTCAAAAAGCAGATCAATCGTGAATTGCTCGCTTTCAAAGTGACCAATATCGGCGATCACCAGGCGATCATTTGCGTCGAAAAACTCATGATATTTAACATCTGACGTTATATAAAAGTCCGCCCTTTCAGCTAAAGCATTGGAAATCAGGAAACTACCTGCCCCGCCGCAAAGAGCGCATTTTTTGACCGGCCGACCCGTCAGCCGGGTATGCCGGATAACGGGTGTTCCAAAGACCTCCCGGATCCTCTCCAGGAACAGGATTTCCTCCATAGGTTCCCGTAATTCCCCGATCAGGCCCGATCCAACCCCCGGATGGGCATTGGCCATGTTCACCAGGTCATAGGCCACCTCCTCATACGGATGTGCCGCCACCATCGCCTCCACGACACGCCGGCTAAGATGGGCGGGTAGAACAGTCTCCACCCGGACCTCTCTTTCTTCATGCCGGATACCAGGGCGGCCAACAAAGGGCTGTGATCCCTCCCCCCCCTTAAAAGTACCGGTACCCTCCGCAGTAAAGCTGCACTCGCTATACCCCCCGATCTGTCCGGCCCCGGCAGCAAATATGGCATTCCGCACTGGCTCCAGATGGGCAGCGGGTACAAAGCAGAATAACTTCCGGAGGTTATTCCCTTTTGGGAGTAACGGCCGGCTGTTCACAAGCCCCAGCAGCGCCGCCATTCGCCCGTTCACGCCCTCCGCCATGACATTATCCAGGTTGGTATGGATGGCATAAATGGCAATATCATGCTTGATAGCGGCGATTACCGCCCTTTCGATATAATTACTGCCATTGATCTTCTTTAATCCGCTAAAAATAATGGGATGATGGGCAACGATCAGGTTGACTCCCCTGGAAATAGCCTCCTGCACCACCGCTTCCGTAGTATCCAGCGTCGTCAACACCCCGGAACATTCCCAATCCCCGCTGCCCGTTAACAGCCCGGCATTGTCATAATTTTCCTGGTAGGCCAGCGGAGCGATCGACTCCAGATAAGAAAGGATGGTGGCAATTTGCATGGCTGTATTGATATTTCCTACGGTTGTATGATCTTCTCCACATGACTCAGCTTCCCCTCTTCATTGACCCCCTCCAAAACAATCCGTATCTTTTTGGTAATATCATTGTTGTAGAACTGGATATTGATCCTCTTATTATCCTTGTCCGTAAGCACAAACGGCTTCCAGTACAAGGTCGTGCGAAGGTCCTCCTGTTCATTCTGGGCTGAATTTTCTGAATAGTTCGGCACATAGAACTCCTTCATGGGAGAATACCCCGTCAATAAGGCGCGATCCAGCCCTTTAAAGCTGGCATCCGATTTCTTCTCATCTCCTCCCTTCTTAGTATACACGGCAATTACACCTCCCGCTCCTCCGCCAAACCCTACGCCCGAGCCCGGCCGGAATACTTTCACCATTGCCACATCCGACACAGGAGTAGATTGCAGCTGCGATTCGTCTACCTGCATTTCATTCAGGTATAAAGAAGGTTTGGAACCCCGCCACGTGAGGGAAGGAGCGCCGCCGGGACCTTGTCCGGTGGTAATCTGCAACCCCGCTACCTTTCCTTGCAGGTACTGAAAGATATCCATCATCGCGACGGCATAGGGATCGTTGATCAGATCGAAAGTATAGGCATCTCCCCCGCTGAACATGCCTGAAGTATATTTTTCATCCAGCTTTTCCGCATCCGTTTTTACCCTGCCTTTCACCGTAACCGCTTCCAGGGTCTTCACTTTCTGGTCCGTTATAGGTTTGACACGGGCGATCTCTTCCGTAATGAACCGGTTTCTTCTTAAATAAATGGAATCCTCGGCCGTCCACCCTTCATAAGACTGCATCAGCGGTCTCACCATCCTGGATCCTTTTATAAGGCCGGTATTGAACGTCACAGCCGCTTCATTGGATAACTTACGATTCACATTGAACTGGTAAAAAGCTCTTACCGTGTCATAAAAGACCAGGCCGGTGATCCCGAATTTCAGCCCCGACAAATGAGGCACGGATAACATCTGCGTACTCGAATCCTTCCGGCTGAGTATCACGTTCAGAGACTCTTCCTTGCTGATCTTATACGGGTCCACTCCCAATACATCCACTTTAATAGAAAGATAATTCTGCTCCGGAGTTTTAATGACAGGCAGTTTTCCTTTAACCAGCAGGTCCCAGTTAAACCGGCGCCAGCCATGTGTCATCATCACCAGGTCCAGATGCCCCGCCGTACTATCGGACTTATTGGAAAAATAATAATAGGGATTGTGCACCTTCCCCTTCAATTCTCCTGTCAGCAGGAGCCGGGAAATAATATTATCGTCACCGGGAAATTCGCCGTCAGCCGTTGCATCTGTGACCGACAGGGAAAAATTAGTACGCAGCGTATCCGGCACCTCGATCTGGAGATTGTTCTTTCCTCTTTTATTGACGCTCTTTTCCAGGATCGCCAGCTCAGGGTTGAATTCATAGTCACGATTATTGACAAATACTACCCGCTCTGACACCGGTTGCTCCAGCTCATTGAAGACGGTGATCTGCAGCACTCCCGTCGGCAGCTGGCCGGTAGGTATCGTTCCCCCGCTCATAAAATTCTCTTCCAGGTTGATCTTTGCCTTATATACCAGGTGCTGGTGCATATGCGCAATGATCGTGAGATGTTTGTATTCAGGGGCTCCTTCCGCCGCACGGGCAACGGAGAACAACACTTTCTGATTGCCGCTGATGGCCCTTAATACCGCTCCCGTCGTTTTCACCTCCGGCAAGGGAGTCCGACGCTCTACCCCATGTTCATCTTTCCAGACGGCTACCAGGGAATCGCCTTTTTCCGGCGTTACGAGGAATTTGCCCATCCCATCATGCTCGGAACTAAAGACCAGCAGCTCCTTACCCTTTGCATCCTGTAAGGAGCCATTCACAGCGACGGGTATTCCGAATTGATCATTCGCCTTAAAGGCCACCATGCTTTCCAGCCCGACTACCAGGTCTCCTCCCTCCGGAAAGAACTGGATACGCGCCTGCTTCGGGGGGGCAGTGAATTCCGAGTCCATTTTTTTATCGTAAATACGAATATCTTTCTCATAATAAAAAGCCGTATCGAAATTCGTCATCCAGGTCGTATAAGCCCTGAAATGAAGATGCCTGCTTTTTAACGTTTTCGGAATGTCATAACTGCCCGCCGTAGTAGACTCCATGACAGGAGATACCTTACGCTCCAGGATCTTACCGTCCCCGTCAGACAGCTCCGTATAAAAGTTTTTACTGAAAGGAGAAGGATCGGGACCGGTGAAGATATATGCCTTGAACCAAATGGTCTCACCCGGATTGTACATATTTTTATCGAAGTGCACATGAACTTTTTCCTGCGGGTAATTAGTCGCATAGACATTCATCATGGAATCCAGCTTCTGGGCATAGGACAAACAAGGGAACAGAAAGACCAGGGCAATTAATACTACGTAGCGATAATTGTTCATACAGATAAAATTACGGCTTTAAATCTCCGACAATCAGGGAAACTAATTAAAATGCGCATAATTTCGGGAATGTTTTAGAACTTTCATGAAGAAAAAAATGTTAAAATGGTTTTAACAAAATCCTCCAAAGACCTCTATACGGAATATAAGGATCGTATGCAAAAAATTGCCGATGTAAAATATGCGGCAGCCGTTTTGCAATGGGACCAGGAAACCTATTTACCCGTTAAAGGAGCAGCCTTCCGTGGCCGGCAGCTGGCCAGCTTATCGGAAATAGCCCATGAGTGGCTCACAGCCGGGTCCCTCGGTGACCTTTTGACGGAATTGAATGCCCGGTCAGATCTTTCCGGAGACCAGCAACGAAATGTAGCGTTGAGCCTGGAAGATTACACAAAACAAAAGAAATTCAGTCCTGCCTTTGTCCGCCTTTTAAGTGAAACGACCTCCCGCAGCTTTCACGCATGGATCAAAGCCCGGTCAGCCAATTCATTCACTCTCTTTAAAGAAGACCTGGATAACGTCGTGCAGCTAAAAAAGCAGGAGGCTGAAATGGCCGGTTACGAACAGCATCCCTATAATGCCCTGGTGGATCAATTTGAAAAAGGCTGCACCGTAACGCTGCTGGATAAGGTGTTCAGCCAGGTAAGGCCCCCGCTGCAGGACCTGCTGGACCGCATCCGGGCCCAACAACAGGTAGACGATTCCTTCCTGCATCAATTCTATCCCAAACAACAACAATGGGATTTCGGCATGGAGCTGATCCGGCAAATGGGGTTTGATTTCGAAGCCGGCAGGCAGGACCTCTCCGAACACCCATTCACCACCAGCTTTAATAACAAGGATGTCCGGATCACTACCCGCATAGACGAAATGGATTTCAGTCATATGACCTGGAGCTGCATCCATGAAACAGGCCATGCCTTATATGAACAGGGACTACCGGAAGAATACTACGGCCTGCCGCTGGGCGAATACGCATCCCTGAGCATCCATGAGTCACAATCCCGGTTATGGGAAAACAATGTTGGAAGGAGCCGCGCCTGGTGGCAACATTGGTATCCGATCCTCCAGGCTGCCTTCCCCTCCCAATTAAAGGAGGTGTCCCCGGAGCAGTTTTACAAAGGCATCAATAAGACCGGGGCCTCCCTGATCCGAACCGAAGCCGATGAAGTATCCTATCATTTCCATGTGATGATCCGGTACGAGCTGGAAAAAAGCCTGATCGAAGGCTCTCTTTCCGTACATGATATTCCAGCCTACTGGAATCAGCAATATGCCAGTTATCTGGGAGTGACCGTGCCGGACGATAAAAGGGGCTGTTTGCAGGACGTACACTGGAGCCATGGCAGTTTTGGCTATTTCCCCACCTATAGCCTTGGCAGCTTCTATGGGGCCCAACTATTCTTAGCAGCTAAAAATCAGGACAATACGATCGAAAAATCCATCGAAAAAGGAGAAACGGCCTCCCTGCTGGCCTGGTTGCGCCAGCATATTCATCGGCATGGGCGGTGTTACACCAGTGAGGAATTATGCCAGCAGGCCACAGGGCAAACCCTGGATATTCAACATTTTTTACATTACTTACTTGATAAATACAATAATATTTACAACTTTTGAGGAGAAATCCAGCCTATGAAGCCACGATACCCGTTCTTTTTACTGATTTTTATCTGTTCGCTGATCTCCTGCAAGAAATTCATACAGCAACAGGAAGAAAAAGCTGCACTAGCTATCATCACCAACGGGTTTTGGTATATTCAGCACTATCAGCAAAATGACAGCGACATTACCGCTTCTTTCTCAGGTTATCTCTTTAAATTTGACGCGAATGGAATGGTGACCGGCGCAAAAGACACTGTTTCTGTGAAAGGAACCTGGTCTACGAATATAGCCGCAAGGGCAATAATAACCAATTTTCCTACGGCTGTACCGCCCGTTATGTATCTGAATGAGACCTGGAAGATCACAGACAGTTATACGGATAGCGTGGTTGCCACTTCAAAAGATACCTTAAATAATACTTCCAATATCCTGCATTTGAAAAAGCAATAGTTGCTCTGATCCCTTAAAATACTCCTTTCGCCCTTTCCCTGGCAAATACGTCCGGCTGGAGGGAATGTTTTTTTGCATCAAAATTCATTTTGTTGATCAGAATACGATTCATTTTGTGCTGCTGCCTCTGTTCGATCGGGATCATTAGCGCCCATGCGCAAGTGCCTGTCCCGGAATTTTCCGCATCCACCGTTTCCGGCTGCGGCCCCCTGTCCGTTAGCTTTAAAGACCTTTCCGCCGGCGCCCCGATCTATTGGACCTGGGACTTCGGCAACGGGCAAATATCCAGCCTGCAGAACCCTTCGACAACTTATGGCGCTCCCGGCACCTATACCGTCACCCTGATCGTTAGAAATAAGGACGGGGCCAATTCAATCCGGAAAACGGATTATATCACCGTCTTTCCTTTCCCATCCGCCAATTTTGGCTCAGACCTTACCGTAGCCTGCGCACCTGCCAGCGTCCGGTTTAATGACCTGTCCACCCCTGGTCAGGGCTCTCTTACACAATGGACATGGAATTTCGGGGACGGGGCTACCAGCAACCAGCCCAATCCTTCCCATACCTATTCCGCAACGGGTTATTATACGGTCGCCCTGAAGGTTACCAATTCGGGAGGATGTTCCAATACTGCTTCGAGGGGACGTTATATCCGTGTCATCCCCGGCGCCCAGGCAGCCTTTTCCTGGTCACAGGGCTCCCCGGGTTGTTCCGCACCGTTTGATATTAATTTTATCAACCAGACGGCAGGCCCGGGAACGCTGTCTTATGCCTGGGACCTGGGCAACGGTTCCACATCGACACAGACCGCTCCCATAACTACCTACCCTTCCAATAATCCTTATAGCGTAACGCTCATAGCAAAAAGCAGCCTGGGCTGCAGTGACACGGTCACAAAAGCAGTCAGCTTTCAGGGAGGGACACCGGTTATTACTGCGCCCGACCAGGCCTGCGTCAATACCACCGTCAATTTCCAGAACGGTTCCTCGCCCGCCCCCGTTTCCTCCTCCTGGGATTTCGGCGACGGATCTACCGCATCCGTAGCTAATCCGGATAAGACTTATACAGCCCCGGGCACTTATACGGTCACGCTGACGAATATATATTCATCCTGCACCGCTTCCATTACCAAAACTATTAAGATCGTCACTGCCCCTGTGGTCAACTTTATAGCGGATAAAACAGCCGCCTGCGTTGCCCCGCTGACCGTCACCTTTACAGACCAGACACCCAACGCCAATGGCTGGCACTGGGATTTCGGGGATGGCGGCACTTCGACCGATCAAAACCCGCAGCATACTTATACAGGTTTGAGCAATTTCGATGTACAGCTCACTGTCACCACCGCAGCGGGCTGTACTGCTACCGGTATTAAAAAACAGTTCATCCGGATAGCAGCCCCGACAGCAACGATCAATGCCGCAACGGCGCAGGGATGTATCGCCCCTGCCGTCATTCATCCCACAGCGAATGTAGCTGCCGTGGACGGGGTAGCTGGCTATACATGGTCTTCCCCGGACGCATCTTCCTCTTCCGGAGTTAATACAGCTAACCCTTCCTTCACCTATGCCGCCGAAGGCCGTCATGACCTGAGTCTGACGATCACAACAACCGGCGGATGCACGTTCAGTCAGACATTTACGAACGCCATCCTCACCGGGGCTCCCACCACCCCGCTTTTCGACGCGGATAATAGCAGCCCCTGCGCACACCTGCCGGTGACTTTCACGTCCACTTCCACTCCTGTGGATTCCTGGCTCTGGCAGTTCGGCGATGGCAGCACCAGCACGACCGCAGGTACCGTACAGCATACCTATAATGCCACCGGTGATCACGATGTCAGCCTTACTATCGTTCATAGCGGATGTAAAACGTCCCTCACCAGGCAAATCGACGTCAATCCACCCATAGCCGGCTTTTCTTACACGATAGATTGCGAAACCCGGAAGAAAGTCACTTTTACGGACACTTCGAAGATCGATCTTACTAAAGGCAACCCAAGCTATAAATGGACTTTCGGCGACGGAAGCCCCGACGTACTGGTGAATGCGCCCCCTTATCCACCCGCAGCGCTGCTACATACATTTCCGGCAATAGGCACCTACACCGTCACAGAAACCGTCACCAACGGGAGCTGCTCGGATACCAGGACGACTATTATTGACCTCGCTTCCGTTATACCTTCTTTCACCGTACCGGACAGCGTATGCAAGCATGCCAATTTTACCATAACCTCTACCAGTACACCTGCCTCCTCCATCGCATTTTATTCCTGGAGGATCGGCGCGGCCCCTTTCACACCAAAATCAGCCTCGGCCACCTATACTACCAGCTTGCCGAACACGGGAGATTACACGGTTGATCTGACAGCAACAGATGCCGGCGGCTGCCCTTTTACCGCCCCGCAAAAGACCGTCCACATCATCGGACCAGCCGCTAAATTCACCCCGGCTGCCGGCGGCTGCGCCAATAGTCCTATTCCATTCACGGATCAGTCTACTCCTTTTAATGCTAATTATCCGATAACATCCTGGACATTGGACGGCGGAGACGGAACGCCTGCCGCAACGGCTCCCCCATTCACCCACAGTTATGCGCAGACGGGCTCTTACACGGCCATCCTCACCGTGACGGACTCCAAAGGCTGCACGGATAAATTCACTGCCCTTACCACGGTGCAGATAACAGCTCCCCAAGCCGGCTTTTTTGCACCGGACACGCTCTATTGCCCCAACGCGCCATTACCCTTCACGGATTCTTCCCGGGGAGATAATCTCGTCTACAGCTGGGATTTTGGCGACGGGGCCGCCATCAACGGTCTTACCACGCCCGGTACCACCCACCCCTATACGACCGACGAAAAATACTACAGCGTAAAGCTAAAGGTCACCGATGGGGCCGGCTGCTCCGACTCCGTCACGCGGACCGGCTATATCCATATCCAATCCCCCATAGCCTCCTTTACCCAGCAGGACACTACCGGCATCTGCCTGCCCATGCAGACTTCATTCTTCCCCGCAGGACAATATTACGATTCCCTTTATTGGGGCTTCGGCGACGGCTCGACGTCCAACCTCGACACGACATCGCATTTCTATAATAATTATGGCACATTCCATGATACCTTATACCTGAAAGGCGCCGGAGGATGCATCTCCTTCGCTACCCAAAATGTGTACGTCTATAATCCCAATACAACGGGATTTGCCTACGGCCCTAAATTGACCGGCTGCGATTCCCTCCGGTTGGATTTCCAGCTCACCCCTCCCCCCTATACCCGGTTCACCCTGAACTTCGGAGATGGAAAGGCAGACTCCTCCGGCAATAAAACGCCGTCCCATGAATATAACTTACCCTCTACCTATGGCCCCCAGCTGATCTTGCAGGATTCTACCGGCTGTATCGTGACCATCGGCGCATTGGGCGGTAACATCAAAGTATTGGGAGCGATCCCTTTCTTTAACATGAATGAAAAAAAATTCTGTGACGCCGGTACTATCTTCTTCACTGATTTTACCATTTCCAATGATAAACCCGTTAACATGGCCTGGGATTTTGGGGACGGCTCGACGGCAACAGGTACGGTGGATGACCCCAACACAGAGAACCCCTCGCATTCATATACATTCCCCGGTCTCTTTACCCCAAGGCTGACCTTGACGACCAACAGCGGCTGCACCGAAAATTATACCGATACCGCCTATATTTACCAGACACCCCATCCCGTGATCACACTGCCCAACCCGTCTTGCATCAATGTTCCGCTCCAGTTCCAGGGCAGCCTGACGACACCCGCAGATCCGGTCGATACCGTGAACTGGGCCTGGAACTTTGGAAATGGAACGACATCCGCAGGGGAAGATCCGCTTATATCCTTTTCACAGGCCGGCCCATATACCGTCAGCCTCCGCACATTTGTCACCTTCGGCTGCAGCGATACCACCAGCCTGCCCATTACAATCAACCCTTCGCCTGTCATCAAGGGACCTCCGGAGATTACCACACCGGTAGGGATCCCGGTCACGATCCCCTTCTCCTACAGTACCGATGTTACCGGTTATGCCTGGACCCCTCCCGCTGATCTCAGTTGCGCCGATTGTCCCAACCCGTCAGCCAGCCCCACTTTCAGCACTTTGTACAGTGTAACAGTGACGGATATCAACAACTGCATGTCCAGGGATACCATCCTGGTCAAAACCGTTTGTAATGGTAAAAATTACTTTGTGCCGAATACCTTTTCACCCAACAACGACGGCGTCAATGATGTCTTTTATCCAAGGGGGAACAGCCTCTATAATATACAATCCATGCGGGTGTTCAACCGCTGGGGACAAATGGTATTCGAACGAAGGAATTTCCCGGCCAATACGGCGTCTGAAGGATGGGACGGAACTTTTAATGGTCATCCGGCTCCGTCTGATGCCTACGTTTATATTATAGAAGTAGTTTGTGACAATGCGCAGATCGTCGCCCTGAAAGGAGACGTTACCCTTATCCGATGATCAGGCAATGATAATCAAGTAATAAAATAGATACTATTTGAAAACACGCTTAGCACATATCCTGTTTTGTCTTTTCGCCCTGCCATCCGCCCGGGCGCAGGATATTCATTTTTCTCAGTTCTTCGAGGCGCCGCTCCTGCGCAACCCCTCCCTGGCCGGGATATTTGCAGGAGACTACCGGGTACAGGCAGTCTTTCATGACCAGTGGAACAGCTTCTCCAACGCTTACCGCACAGGTTCCCTCAATGCAGAATATAAAATGCCCATCGGGAAAGGCCACGATTTCCTGACCACCGGCCTGCAGGTATTATATGATAAAGCAGGGTCAGCAGCCTTGTCCACCACCGAATTTTTGCCCGCCCTGAATTATCACAAATCATTGAGCGACGAGAAAACAATGTATCTCTCCCTGGGGTTCATGGGTGGTCTGGTGAATAAATCAATTGATCTTTCCAAAATCACTACCAATAGCCAGTATAACGGTACCGCCTATGACCCGGCCCTCCCCGACGGGGAAACCCTCATCACCCCGAATATTCTTTACTGGGACGGCAGCCTGGGTATGAGCTTCAATACCAGCTTTGGAAGAGATCAGGGCAATACCATGTTCATAGGCGCAGCCTTGCATCACCTCAATCGTCCCAAAAACTCTTTTTATAAGAACCCTTCCATCGAGCTGGATCCCAAATATGTTTTCTCAGCAGGCGTGAAGCTCATCATTAATGATTTCACTTACTTCACCCTCCAGGCTGATCATTCCAGGCAGGGCAGCTCACAGGAAACGATCGGTGGCGCACTATTCTCCTATAAGCTGGGAGATGATCCCGCCAATTCAGGATATATCCTGCACCTCGGCGGCTTCCTCCGTTGGAAAGATGCCCTGATCCCCGTATTAAAACTGGACATGAACGCCCTGTCGGTAGCCCTTAGCTACGATGTGAACGTCTCTCCCCTAAAGACCGCCAGCCAGGGACGGGGAGGAGTAGAACTATCTATCTCGTATATAGGATTTCTGGACCGCGAAAACGCAAAATACAGGATACTCTGTCCCAGGTTTTAATCCTACTTTTACAAAAAAATTTACTATGAGCGCAATTAAGCCAGAGCCAGGTCAGGCAGCACCGGACTTCAGCCTCTATGACTCCGACAAGAAAAAAGTCTCCCTGAGCGACTATAAAGGAAAAAATGTCCTGTTGTTATTCTTCCCACAGGCTTTTACCGGTACCTGCACCAAAGAACTCTGCAGCACCCGGGACAATATCGCTGTTTATAACCAGGCCAACGCCCAGGTATTAGGCATCAGCGTAGATTCCATCTTCACGCTGGCAAAATATAAAGAAGAACAGCAGCTGAATTTCCCCCTGCTGAGCGATTTTAATAAAGAAGTTTCGACCGCTTATGGAACGCTCTACGACAATTTTGTTTTTGACATGAAAGGAGTATCCAAACGCTCCGCTTTCGTCATCGACAAGTCAGGGATCGTACAATATGCCGAAGTATTGGAAACAGCCTCCGATCTGCCCGATTTTACCGCGATACAGGCAATACTGTCAGGACTTAACTAATTGAGAATGAATACAAATAGAATTAACCCCCACTAGCGTTAATTCTATTTGTATCTTTGAGCGAAAACTTGTATATTGGAGTCACGTGTAAAATGCAGTAAAGTATGAGGATTTTTTACATACTGTTATCCATTATTCTACTGAGTTCCACCCAGGTCAAAAGCCAGGCAAAAGGTTTTGCGCCAGATCCCGAGCCCAGGATCATTAAATTTTACCCCAACCCCGCAGTCTCCTTTATTACCTTCGAAATAGCAAAAGAATCCAACAAGACTTATACCTTACTGATCTTCAATTTTTTGGGGAAAAAGGTAAAAGAGGTTCCGGACGTCTCCTCCAAAACCGTCGTTAACCTTAGCGATCTCAGCCGCGGTATCTATATTTTCCAGCTAAAAGAGCAGAACGGAAGGGTCACCGACTCCGGCACCTTCCAGATCAACAAATAAACGCCCTTATAATTTATAATACCTGAACGATGAGGAATTTCAGGTAATTCGTATTTTCCCATCCCTGTATAATGGGATGATCGCTGGCTTGCGCCTGAAAGCTGACCTGCCTTAATTGTCTCCGGGCATCCTTTGCCGCCTGTTGGATCGTCTCCAGGAACATTTCCGGAGACACCAGGTTCGTACAGGAAGAAGTCACCAGGAATCCCCCCTTTTTTACCAGCTTCATCCCCCGCAGATTGATCTCCTTATATCCCGTGAGGGCTTTTTCTATCGTTCCCCGGCTCTTCGTAAAAGCCGGAGGGTCCAGCATGACCACATCATACTGACGCCCCTCCCTGCTCCATTGCTTCAGGGCATCAAAGGCATTCACAGCCTCATAACGACAAATGCCCTCCAGCCCGTTCAGCGCCGCATTATGGCGGGCCTGCAACACGGCATTCTCAGAAATATCAAGGCCCAGCACAGACTTTGCCCCATAATAAGCTGCATGCGTTTCAAAACTCCCCGTATAACAAAAAGCGCCCAGTACATCCGCCCCTTTAACAATATGACGGATCGCCCGGCGATTATCATGCTGGTCCAGGAAATAACCCGTCTTCTGGCCATTTTCAAGGTCCACCTGCAATTGAAGGCCGTTCTCCCGAATGACGATCCGGGTATCGAAAGGCGCAGTCAAAAAGCCCTTTTGCTGGGGCAATCCTTCCAGTTCACGTACCGGCACGTCATTACGCTCATAGATCCCCTTCGGCTGGAAGAGCTGCTCCAGGGCCTTTACGATGGCGGGTTTCCAGCGGTCGATCCCCAGCGATAAGGTCTGGATCACAAAATAATCATTGAATTTGTCGATGATCAGGGCAGGCAGAAAATCCGCTTCCCCGAATACCAGGCGGCAATTCTCGGTATACCCCAGCCTTTGTCTGTATTCCCAGGCCTCCTTCAGACGCCCGTAAAAAAAGGATTCATCAATGGTCGCTGACTTATCCCGGGTCAGCAGACGGACCAGTATCTGGGACTGCGGATTGATATATCCCTTGCCGACGAACTTCTTATCATGGGTATATACCTCGACGATCCCCCCCGCTTCCACATCCTCATCGACCATATTTACCTCATTGGCAAATATCCACGGATGCCCGCCCTCTATTCGACGGCTGATCTTTTTATTCAGGTAAACTTTTTTCGTCATGGGCGCAAAGGTAAGGCTATCTCCTACGGGGAAAAGGCTAAATTTGCCCTGCCGGAGAGCCACCCTGCCAGTATAGAGGTTTTTATAAGACAATTTGTCCTTAAATCCGGCTTGGCAAAATTATTGACTAGCTTACCTTTGTCTCAACTTTTGGACTATGAATATAGAAGATAATAATTATTCGGCGGGAGATCCCGCTTTTAATGCCGGAGAAAATGGTCCGGATGCCGTGGAAGATATGAATACGGATGAAAATGTTGCAGGTACGACCCACCTAAATGATAACATGCCGGGAGATGATGAAGGAGATAAGCTCAAAGAGGAATTACAGGCCCAAAAAGATAAATACCTGCGCCTGTTCGCCGAATTTGACAATTTCAGAAAACGGAGCGCCAGAGAAGCGCTGGAATTGAGGCAAACTGCTGGTAAAGAGGTAATTGTATCCCTATTGGATGTAATGGACGATTGCGACCGGGCAGAAAAACAGCTGCAAAACGCAGCCAACATCGATCAGGTTAAGGAAGGTATCCAGTTGGTATTCTCCAAGCTTCGCTCTGTTTTGCAGGGGAAGGGCCTTAAAGCCATGGTGAGCATTCATACCAATTTCGATGTGGAAAAACACGAGGCCATTACAGAGATCCCCGTTCAGGATCCCTCCCTCAAAGGAAAAGTAATCGACGAAGTGCAAAAAGGCTATTACCTGAATGACAAGATCATTCGTTTTGCCAAAGTGGTGGTAGGCAAATAATTAAAAGCAGCTTTAGGCTCAGCATGAAGCTCAAAAATGATTCTGTTTTATTATGTCTAAGAGAGATTACTACGAAATACTCGGCGTATCAAAAGGAGCTCCTGCCGATGATATTAAAAAGGCTTACCGCAAAGTCGCCATGCAATTCCACCCCGATCGCAACCCGGGAGACAAAGCTGCAGAAGAGAAGTTCAAGGAAGCAGCGGAAGCCTATGAAGTATTGAGCGATGCAGACAAAAAAGCGCAGTATGACCGCTATGGACATGCCGGCGTGAGCAATAATGGCCGCGGAGGGTTCAATGGCGGCGGTAATATGAACATGGATGACATCTTCAGCCAGTTCGGAGATATCTTCGGAGACGATGTTTTCGGCAGCTTCTTCGGAGGTGGCAGAAGAGGCGGCGGCAGCTCCCGCTCCCGGGGAGTGAAAGGCAGCAACCTTCGCGTAAAGATCAAGCTCAACTATGAAGAGATCGCCAAAGGCGTTACCAAAAATATTAAGGTAAAAAAATATGTCCCCTGCACTACCTGCAGCGGCAGCGGCGCTAAAGATAAGAGCAGCATCCAAACCTGCTCCACTTGTGGCGGCAGCGGCCAGGTACGGAGGGTCAGCAACACCTTTCTGGGACAAATGCAGACCGTGACGACCTGCCCGACCTGTAATGGAGAAGGCTCCCTGGTGACGGCGAAATGTGCTTCCTGTAAAGGAGAAGGCAGGGTCTACGGAGAAGAGACCGTAACGATCGATATTCCTGCAGGCGTACAGGAAGGCATGCAATTGAGCGTAGGGGGAAGAGGAAATGCCGGCGAAAGAGGCGGAGCGCCCGGCGACCTGATCATCCTTATCGAAGAGGAACAACATGCCGACTTACATCGGGATGGACTTAATGTAGCATATGAGCTCCATATTTCCTTTTCCGATGCAGTTTTTGGATTACAGGCGGAAGTTCCCACCATCGACGGAAAAGCAAAGATCAAAATACCGCCAGGCACCCAAAGCGGCAAAATATTCAGGCTGAAAGGGAAAGGCTTCCCCGGCGTCAACTCCTACGAAAGAGGCGACCAGTTGATCCACATAAACGTCTGGACACCCCAGCACGTAAGCCCGGAAGAAAAATCCATCCTGGAGAAATTAGCAGATTCTCCCAATTTCCAGCCAAAACCGGATAAAAATGAAAGGAGCTTTTTTGATAAGGTAAGAGAGATGTTTTCCTAATCTTATAGGTAAGATCACTCCCCTTCCTTCTTATGCCTCTTCTGATGTCCGTAAATTTTTCGGGCCTTCTCGATAAGGCCGATGAATTCCTCCTGCATTCCATCTTCCGGATCGCGGGACTTCTCTGCCATATCAATAGTCCCCTTCCAGCTTGCCTGAGCCATGAACCGGGATCTCTTCAGCAATCCGCCAAACATGGCAATAGAAGAGGCAAAACGATAACAAGGCTGCAAGTCCTCAAAAGCAGTCAATTGATAGGGACACGTATAAAAGGTCATCCTTTCCAGCGTATCATGCGGAAGCTTATAATTAAGCACTACCTGCCCAAGCCTGCTTTTGTCAGCCGACAGGCCGGAACTGTCCGGATCCGCCGGCGTTATTTCAAATAAAGCCAGTAAAGAATGTCCAGAACCGACCTCCCCTCCCTGCACTTCATTCAGGGAATCCGACAACGCTTTCACTTTATTATCAAAGCCTATCAGCCGGTAATTCTTCACCAGGGCAGGATTGAATGATATATTCAGATAGGCGTCATCAGCTACCGCATAAACGGTCTGGGTGAACTCCCGGACCAGGACCTTCTCCGCTTCCCGCTCATCGTCCAGGTACGCAAAATTTCCATTCCCCTTTTTAGCCAGCACTTCCAGCTTGGAATCCTTATAATTTCCCATTCCCACACCCAGACAGGTTAGATAGATCCCCCACTCCCTATACTGGTCCACCAACTTTTCCATCTCTTCCTCCGAGGTCTCCCCTACATTAAAGTCCCCATCCGTGGCCAGGATCACCCGGTTATTGCCTCCCTTTACGAACTGGCTCCGGGCCACCCGGTAAGCAGCGCGGATCCCCGCTTCTCCCGGAGTAGGCCCCCCGGGATACATATCTTCGATAGCTTTTTGGATCTTTTTCTTTTCCCCTCCGGACGTAGGTGGCAGCCACACTCCCACAGAGCTTCCATACACGACGATCGACACGGTATCGATCTCCCGTAAATTATTGACCAGCAATCTGAAAGCGGATTTCAGCAATGGCAGCTTATTCGGCATGTCCATAGAGCCGGATACATCTACCAGGAACACCAGGTTGGCCGGAGGTATCTTCGCAGGATCCACTTTCCGGGCGCAGACCTTTAAGAAAAGTAATTGATTGGTAGTATTCCAGGGGCATTCCGACAGATCAGAATGTATAAAAAAACAACTGTCCGCCGCAGGAGGCGTATAACCGAAATTGAAATAATTCAGCAATTCCTCGATACGCACGGCATCCGGAGGAATCGTGCTGCCCATATTCAGAAAGCGGCGCACATTGCTGTAAGAAGCTTTGTCGATCGTAACGGCAAACCCGGTCTCCGGAAATTTCCCGGCAGGAATAAATTCATTTTCCACCAGGGAGCTATAAGTCTCTCCCCCCACCGTCCAGCCTTTCCAATCCCCGCCTTTCAGATCCTTTGTAAGGGAGAGCAATCGCTTCCTCGCAACCTCCGGCGGGTGAAACAGCAGCTTGAGCACGATATTCTGATAGTCGGTCGCGTTGACGAGCAGCGACAAGGTCTGGTACCCTTCCGCCGAAACAGTCAGCGAATCCGTGGATTGAGGCACAGGTATCCCAAAGGCCCCGGAACTGCCCGAATGATAAAGATACCCATTGGAGTGGAGCAGTATTTTTACATTTGGCAAGAGGCTGTTGTTCTCATCTTTTATCTCCCCCCGCAAATAGAACTGTGCAAAAGAAGAATAAAACAATAAAGAACCTATAACAAGTAATGCTACATTTTTCAATGGGATATATTGGATCTCAAATTAATGTGTTCTTTCTTCTTTGTCAAGCCCTCATTTGTTATTTTAACAGTTCCCCTACTCCACCAGCTTATAGATCGACGAGATATTCCTCCCAAGCCCGTCGTAATCCAGCCCATACCCCAGTAAGAATTTATTGGGGACAGCAAAGCCCAGGTAATCCACGGCTATCGGATAGACGGTCGCTTCCGGCTTATGCAGCAGGGCAGCGATCTTCAGCGAAGCAGGTTGCTGGTGCTCCAGCTGTGGCAGGAATTCGCTCAGGGTCTTGCCCGTATCCACAATATCCTCCAGGATCACTACATGCCTTCCGATCAGGTCTATGTCCAGTCCGATCGCGGTAATGACATGGCCGGAAGATTTCGTTCCCTTATAGGACGCCAGCTTGATAAAGCAGATCTCCGCTTCAATGGTAATCTCTTTGAACAGATCAGAAGCGAACATAAAGGCCCCATTGAGGATAGCGATAAAGAGAGGCTTCCTCCCCGCATAATCCCGGTCGATCTGCTGAGCGATCGACTTTATCTTTTCTCCGATCAGCCCGGCGCTTAAATAAGGCTCAAATTCTTTATCGTGGACCCTGATAGTGGACATGTTGACTGGTTTTCAGTAACTGATTAATTCATTTTTCTCCCATCTGTGATCATTGGCCTTGCGGGAGCGGAAGACTGTAAATAGATCTTCCCCCCGACTACCGGCTGCGTACCGGAATTCAGCTGGTTCATCTCCAGCAGGTCCTGGTAACGAACACCTTCCGCCTGGCAAATATCATATAAGCTCTCTCCCTCCCGGACAATATGGAATTCAACGGCCCCGGTCTTCCGCTTTCGTTGCAGGAACAGCAGCTGATCCCTGTCCAATACATCCTCCTCCTTCATATCATTGAACTCCAGCAAACGGGATAGGGGTAATTCATATTGATCGGCTACCGACAGGAGAGAAACTCCTGCTTTCACATAAATAACACGGGTCTTATTGATGAGGAATTCCCCTGAGGGGTAGGACACCTCCGTATGTACATTATCCGTATGTACATTAACAGTAGTATCTCTTCCTTTACCCGGCAGCGGAAGAAAAGTATTATCCCCATTCTTTACCGGATTGCTGACCTTTGTTATAGAGCCGGCAACAGCGCCGGGCGCCGTCAGCACAACTTCGTCCGCCGGGCTCATCCTGCCCATGGCGATCAGCGTATATTGCTCCAGGTTATAATTATTGATCAGCTTGATCAGTATCTGGGAATAACGGATATTCGTCGCATACCCTGCCTTCCGCAAACCATAGGCCCATCCTTCATAGTCCGTAGGATCGAGCTTGAAGAGAAACGCATAACGGGAGCTTCCCCGCAGGAACTCCGAATGGTCCCGGTAAGAATCTTCCGCACTGGCATAACTGCGAAAACATTCCCCCCGGCTGTCGTCATCATGGTATACGACATCCCCCTTCCATTCGTCCTTGCACTTAATCCCGAAATGATTGTTGGCTTTTTTTACCAGCTCGCTGTTACCCGCTTCCGTCTCATGTATGCCCTGCGCCAGGATAATGGAGGCCGGGATGCCCGAACGCTGCATTTCCGCCATCGCCAGGGCTTTGTAAGTATTGATATAGGAAATGACGTCCGCACTGTTCTGCGCCTGCCCGTTTTTTCCTGCCATGACGATCAGGCAGGCTATTACGAATTTTACCTTCATTGGAGACCTTTTACCTTCATTACCATTACGAGACCCGAATTTATTTCTTCCGGATGAACAATAGTCCGTCCCGAATAGTCAGCATCACCCTTTCCACCGAATCGTCGGCATTTACCCACTCATTAAATGCCTGTATCGCTTTAGCGCTCTTCCCCGTTATCTCCTTTTCCAGCACCTGACCGTGAAATAACACGTTATCGGCGATGATCAACCCTCCTGACCTCAGTCGCGGCAATACTAATTTATAATATTCTGTATAATTTACCTTATCGGCGTCTATAAACACCAAATCCCAGACCTCCTCAAGGGCCGGGATGATCTCTAACGCATTTCCACGGTGTAAAATTATCCGATCCTGCCAATTTGCCCGCCTGAAATTTTCAGCAGCCAGATCCGCATCCTCCTCTCTCAATTCAATCGTATGCAGCCGGCCGTCCTTCCCCAGCCCCCTGGCCAGGCATAAGGCGCTATAGCCCATAAAAGTCCCTATTTCCAGGATCCGGTCAGGACGCAACACACAGCTGATCATTTCCAGGAATTTTCCCTGCAAATGACCGCTTAACATATGTGCCTGGGAATGATGTGCCTGCGTATACTCAGCGATCTCCTTCAACAGGGGGCTCTCCCCGGAAGAATACCGTTCCGCATAGTCCTGCACCAATGGGTTGATAAGTTCCATTCCGGTAAATTTCCGGCAAAGATAACCTTTTAAAAAGCATCAAAAATTGGCCTGCAACGCATGCTGCTTATAGAAGCCGGGCACCTATTCCGCCACCCTGCCGCTAATTTCGTCGCCCTGCTGTTAGTTTCCGTCACCCCGCTGTTAGTTTCCGTCACCCGCCGTTAGTTTCCGCCACCCTGCTGTTAGTTTGTATCAGCCTTTTTTTTGAAATGCCCAGCAGGCCGAGAAAGGTTAATATGCCGTTAATCAGCAGCAATTCGATCCCTATCTGGAACCCTCCCAGCCAGGAGGCGGAATACCGGCTGATAAAATAACAACAGGTAGGCGCCAGCAGGCAAATGGCTGTCACGATCCAGTGATTGGGCAGACTCCGCTTCGTAAGGATCCCGAATGCAAATAAGCCCAGCAGGGGGCCATAGGTATAGCCGGCCAGGTCGAGAATGATATAGATGATCGACTTGCTGTCGATCCATTTGAACACGAGGATGCAGATCAGAAAAATAATAGCAAAACAGATATGCACCGTTATACGGGTCCTCTTTTTTTGCTGCTCATTGAGGTCCGTCTTATTCCGCAGGTCCAGCAGATCGATGCAAAAGGAAGAGGTCAGCGCCGTCAGCGCCCCATCGGCGCTTGGGAAAAGAGCGGAGATCAATCCAATGATGAAAATGATCGAAACGGCTTTGGGGAGGTAATGAAGGGCCAGTGTCGGAAAAAGATCGTCGCCGATCACATTCTGCCCGTTCAGGAGTAATTGATGGTCCTGATAAACCGCCCCATTATGCGTTATAAAGAGATACAACAATCCCCCCAGTAACAGGAAGAGAAAATTCACCAGCACCAGCACCACGCTAAAGGAGACGATATTTTTCTGAGAGTCCTTCAGGTTCCGGACGCTGATATTCTTCTGCATCATCTCCTGGTCCAGGCCTGTCATGGCGATCATGATGAATATACCGCCAATGATCTGCTTGCCGAAGAATCCCTTGTCCCTGATATCCGTATTGAAGACCCGGGTAAACCCTCTTTCATCCAGCGCCTGTAGCGCGCCGCCAAAGCTCAGGTTCATATGCTGCAGGATATAGATCGTACACACGACGAGTCCCAGCAACATAAAAGAAGTTTGCAGGGTGTCCGTGTAAACGATCGTTTTTACCCCTCCTTCAAAAGTATACAGCAGGATCATTAACAGGATGATAAACGTGGTCAGCGCAAAAGGCACCCCCATTTCTTTCAGGATAAAAATATGCAATACATTGATAACAAGATAAAGGCGGGCGGTAGCCCCCACGGTACGCGAGATGATAAAGAACAGCGAGCCCGTCCGGTAGGCGATCTTGCCAAAACGGGTAAGGAGGTAATTATATATGGAAGTTAATTGCAGCCGGTAATAGAGGGGCAACAGGACAAAAGCGATCACCATGCATCCAAGCCAGTTGCCGATCACGACCTGGAAATAACCGAAAGCTTTATGGGCCACTCCCGCAAAATCTCCCACGGTCCCGGGCACCGATACAAATGTCACTCCGGATAAAAGGGTGCCGATCATGCCAAAAGATACCAGCATCCAGTTGGAATTCCGGTTGCCGATAAAAAAACTATCGTTATTGGAATGACGCGAAGTACGCCAGGCTACGCCTAACAATACCAGGAAATAACCGATCACGAAAGAAAACAGCAGAAATGGGGACATAGGCCAATTTAATAATAATTAGGAAATACAAGCTTAATAATTGAATTTTAATTTGAATTAAACATAATTATGAAGACTCAATCCGTAGCGGTCTTTTGCGGCTCTCAAACAGGAAATGATCCCCTGTTTGCCAGCCATACGGCGGAATTAGGCAGGCTCATCGCCCTATTAAAATTGAAATTGATCTATGGAGGCGGCAGTACAGGCCTGATGGGAATTGTAGCAGATGCCGTCCTGGCAGGAGAAGGCCATGTCGCAGGCATCATTCCCGAACGATTGAAGGAGTGGGAACGCCATCATAAAGGCCTGACAGAGCTGGCCATCGTTCCCGACATGCATACCCGTAAAAAAATGATGTATGACCGATGCGACGCCGCCATCATCCTCCCGGGGGGCTTCGGCACCCTGGATGAACTTTTCGAGATGCTGACCTGGAATCAATTGAAGATCCACGACAAAAAGATCTATATCCTCAATTCAGGCGGATTTTACAACCACCTGCTAGGCCATTTACGCCAGATGGAAAAAGAAGGTTTCCTCTATGATGCCCTGGAAGAAAGGATCCACTTTTGTGAAACACCGGTGGAAGTCTTCAACAGGATTGTCTAGCCAGGGTCTTTAACAGGCCCCGTCTGACCAGGATATCCTCCAACAGGATCGTATACATCCCTGCCAGCCTTGCTTCCAAACACTGGTCCCTGCATCTACCCGGCAACCCGCCCGTATTCCGGGAAGACAGTAGTTGCTACCTTCTCGGATGCAGGTAAAAGTCAAAGCCCGCCCGGACAACCGGCAGAACGGTTCCATTGAAGTCCCGGTAAGGAGAATACTGGCTGTTCAGAACATCCAGGCTAACGGAAATAAAGAAACTGCTCTGGCCCACAATCCGTTGCCCGTAACCGACTCCCAGCAGCAAGCTGGCGGCATTCGTGGTCTGAGAGGCCGATCCGCCCCCGGGATACATATCCTTTGCACTATAATTGATGAAATTATATTCCGGCTGCGCCTGGAAGAAAAGGAAAGGCAGTGGCCAGACCCGGCCAAAAAGCCCGGCCCCATAATTGAAGCTCCGGTAACGAATATTATCATTAAAATTAGGATCCGCTCTTTCTGAATTATAGTTCAGGTTCACCACCACTCCCGCATCCAGCCACTTATTCAGGGAATATCCTATTTCGGGATTGGCGCCCACATTGAAATCATAGGAACTATATCCAAGGCTCAGACTCCCCCCGATAAACAAATTCTCTTTCAGAAAGCCCGTCCCCGGACCTTCATCAGAATAAGTATTGACCCGATTTGGCATATGCCCCTGCGCAAAACCTCCTGCAACTATCAGCAATAAACCTAATGCAATTACAACTCTTTTTATCATTGTTTTCTTTTTGTTTGTACCATACTTTCCTGTCTGTCAAGATATATCATTTTAAGGCAATACCCGTCATAACTTATCATCTTTATGCCTGTCTGTCACAAAATATTATCCTAAGGCATACCTGCCACGGCTTCTGTCACGGCTTAAAGCTCGGGCACAGCGACTGGTGCCTGTCCCCATTATACTGGCTGTAAAATCCCTGGTTCACCAGGGCGAACTCATAAGCCCCAAAGCCGCCATCATAATGTTTCGCCGAAGAAGTCGTCACATCATACGTGAAGGTCAGCTTGAGATTTTTATAAATGAACCCGATCATCGGTATAATAGCGTCTCCCGGCCGGTAATACAGTCCCCCGACCACCTGCTGATCGCCTTCATCCTGGAGATTGTACTGCAAATTAAGTCCCAGCACAGCTTCCGAAGCCCCTGCCATGCTGGTATAATATCCCATAGGATTGAGAATGACCTGATCACTCACTTTAAGGCTGGCATTGAGGAACCCGATATAACGGGGAGCGATCCGGCTGTCAAAACCCGACGGGTCCGTGCTGAAAAAGGATTCCCTTGGCCGGTTGATGTGCTGCACGGAAAAACCCGCATTCAGATAGGTCTTATTGTTGGGGAAATAGGCATAGTTCAGTCCCAGCTGCATGTCAAAGTAATTTACATTCGGCTGATCGATCACCACGCTCGTTGGTAACTGGTTATTGAAAAAATTACCGTCGAACTGGTCGGGAAATTTCAAGGTGGAAGTATTGATCCGTTTATTGACGAGCCCTACATTGAATCCGGCCGATATAAGGCTGGCATATCCTACCATCTGGTGATAGGCCACCGATCCATATACCTGCGTGGACGTCAGCGTACCGGAGCCCGCATCGTCCCGGAGTATAACGCCGCCCAGGCCCATCCAGCCATTTTCGATCCTGTTCCGGAATACCTGTGCATCTCCCCACAAGCTCATGGTCCGGTAAGGAACGGACATGATAGGCGACCACTGATCCCGGTAATTGGCGCCAATACGATAGTCGGCATCCGGGATAAATCCGGTATTGGCGGGATTGGTCGTTAAAGGAGAATTAAACCATTGGGAAAAATGAAGATCCTGCGCCCTACCGCTTAACGCAGCCCAGATGATACAACCCCCCAGCAATATTATTTTTTTCACGCCCCTCAGTTTTTGGAAGCGACAGGCTCCCGGTGTATACAATATAATTTACGTTCTCTCATGCATTTTGGTTGTTTCCCATCCGCCTTAAACAACCGTCTTGGCAGATCGACTCAACCCATTTAAAATTTAAAACAGTAACAACTTTACCGTATCAAAGTTATATCTCCTTTCTTATTTACATGTTTTCCATCTGAAAATTCGGCCTCCAGGGTATACCCATACACCTCCATAGGCTGCAGCTTGCCCTGGTAAGTGCCATCCCATCCCACGTCCTGGTCATTCGACTGGAAGACCATCTGTCCCCAGCGGTTGTAGATCCGGAATACCAGGCGGGTGATGCCAAAGCCCGCCACCTTGACAACGCTATTCTGCCCAAATCGACCCGGCGTGAAGGCATTCGGAACGTCCAGCAATGGATGGATCAGGGTCGCCACCGGATGACAGACCGTATCCGAACAGCCATATTGGTTGAAAGCCACCAGGCACACATTAAAGGTATCCGTCGCCTTGTACAGGTGCTGCGCGGTATCTATCGCAGTCTGTACCAAAGTGTCCCCATCCCCGAAATCCCAGACGAACCGTACCCCATCCTGGGAAGACTGGTTCGTAAAGATGATGGGGGTATTTGCTACAGGCGGGGAAGGAACATAGGTAAAAGCGGCAGTCGGCCGGCCGCTCACCAGGATGGTCTGAAGGGTGTCGTCCGTTTTATTGCAGGTGGTGTTATCGTTCACGGTGAGTTTGACAACATAGGTCCCCGGGCCGGCATAAAGATGACTGGGCGACGGTTCCGTGGAAGTAGTGCCATCCCCGAAATCCCAGAAGAATTCCAGGCCCCCCAGAGAGGTATTGTCAAAAATGGCGGTATAAGGATCACAGCCGGTAGCCGGTGTCACAAATAGAGCTTTTGTCAGGGGCGACACCCGGATAGTCTCTGTCACGGAATCAGGGTAATTGCAATAGGCCGTATCCATCAGGATAAGGCTGACAAGGTAAGTCCCGGCAGCACCAAAAGTATGTGGCAGATCGCCGCCGACAGGATTGTCGGGTTTCGGCTGGGGAGTATCACTGAATCTCCACACAAAAGAGCTGCTCCCGAAAGGCTTGGTGGAAGGGGCCGTAGACGTATTGTTGAACACGTAAGACAGGGATTCGCAACCTCCTGTTTTTTCAAAGTTAAAATCCAGGACAGCCCTGTCCGTCCGGGCAATTACGTGACGATAGGACGTATCCCGGCCATTACAGCTGTTCGAATCGATGGCCACCATCATCACCGTGTACCTGCCCGGCAGATTATAGGTATGGCTGACGGAAAAATCGGTCGTAGCGGTATCCGCTCCCCCATCCCCGAAATTCCATATATAGGACTTCGCATTCCGGATCGTATCCTGGAAAACAGCATCCATCGGGATGCAGCCTGAAGTATCATTGGCGCGCCCATTCACGGAAGCTCTCAGCCCGGCAGCAACACCGGCAAAATTAAAAGCGATCTTTACCGCAGCCAGGTTGCAGCCATTCGTGCCGGCGCCGTTCCTGGGCGACCAGACACCCGGCGTGGTAGGAAAAGGTTTGGTAGTGCCCCCATTGCAATTGGCGCAAATGGCCTGGTAAATGATCCCATTCTGGTCGTACCGGCTGGTGCCTCCATCCACGTGCTCACTGATACTCTTGCCGTTATCGTCCTGCCCATAAAAAGTGCCGTATAACAAGGCGGAAGAATTTTTCTTTAATACGATAAAATAGAAATCCCGGTTATCTGTCTGCCTTTTGATCGCGTCCCCGGTAGTAGGCATTCCCAGGGTCCCGGACAGCCCATAAGGATCCGCCTCCCCCCCGATGATCCATCCCCCCCAGCCGGAAACATACACATTCTCGCAGCGGTCCACCAGGAAAGCCACCGGCGAAATATTGGGCTGATTGCCCTTAGGCCCCGCCCCTGGCGCCAGCCCGAATGTCGTGGAATAGACATAGGCGGAAAGGTCTGGCTGCAGCTTGGAGACAAACTGCTTGGCCCCGGCAGTAAAGTAAAGCACATTCGGGGTCACCGGCCAGGTGCCGTTCGTCGTCCCCATAATATAAGGAAATCCATTTTTATCAACCTGTATCCCATAAACGGCGTCCGCCACGGAAGTACCAAAATAGCTGCTCTTTTTTTGAGTAGCGCCATCCGGAGAGATCACCGTCACAAAGCCATCGCAGAGCCCTCCGCTATAAACCGGCTGGATCACCCCCGCCTTGTCTCCCGGGAAATTGCTGCTGGTAGTGGCGCCGCCCACATAAATATCTCCGTTGACAGGATTGGCTTTTAGCACAAAAGCCGCATCACTGCCCAAGCCGCCGAGAAAGCTGCTCCATATGAGGTGATTACAATCAGGATCGATCTTCAGCACCACGCCATCCTGCCGGCCACCCCCATAATTAGGCTGGAATACAGTCCCCACAATGGGAAAGCCCCCTTCCCGGGAGGAAGATTGGGTAGAAGCCGCTACAAGGATATTATTCGAGCCGTCGAGAACAACCTCGCTGCGGGAATCATCCCCGTAGTTCCGGACGAGAGAGTCTGCTTTTTCATTGCGGCTCCTGAGCTGATCTTCCATATTCGCACAATCGTTCCCCGTACCCCCGATCCGCATACAGCCGATCATCGTGCTCCCGGAAGGATCCAGTTTCGCCACGAACATATCCGCCGCTCCCCCGGGGCCGGCCGTCGTTTTATACGGAAAATCCGAAGAATAGGTCCTGCCCAGCACGATCAGGTTACCCTGGGCATCACAGATCATGCTATGGGGAGTTTCGCTATCATTGCCCCCGATATAAGTAGCATACACCTTATTCGACCCGTTACTGCTGAACTTGATAATGCCGACATCGAATTGCCCTCCGCCATAGTTCGGCTGCAGGATACCGGTAGTCCAGGGAAAAGCGCCCCCGAATACAATGCCGCCGGCAAAAAAGCTGCCATCCGGACCCGGTGTAGCCGTAAAACCCCAGTTGCTCACCTTGCTACCGGTGAATGTGCAAAAGACCAGGGTAGGGTCGATGATCAGGGTAGATGCAGGATCATGTTCCCCTACCTTGAATTTCACCTTATTCCCATCCCGGACACTGAACTTACAGCTTACCTCCGTCCTTCCCCGCTCATTGAACAGGTAAGAGTAGGGAGCCAGCTCCTTCACCTGCCCGACGGAAGTGCCGACGATCAGCTGGCCTTTCTTCGTGCTCAGATTATCCACTCCCTCATATCGCAGGGCGATCTGGCCCGCATCCCCGCCGGGATGAACAATAATATCATATTTCAATTGCCCTTTATCCGTATAATAGCGGACATCGATATTCGGGTAGATATTTTTATATGTCACCCCCTGATAGATCTGGCAGTGACTGGCCCATTTGGAAGGATCACGGCCGATAAAGTAGTTATTGTAGCTGGGCAGCGGTTTATCCGGAATGATCGTCACATCCTCACTGGCTCCTATAAAAGAAACACGATAGGCATGGGAACGTACAGCAACATCACCGGTAGCGCTGCCGCCTGCATCACCCGAAGCGCTGCTGCCAGCTCCGCCGGGATCAGCAGCCCGTGTCGTCCCGCTCACAGCCATAGCCGCTTTCTTCTTTCCTCCCCCTCCCCCGGGGTCTCCTCCCCCGTTCACCGGGACCATCACCCCATGATGTGCATCCGTCATCCTGACCAGGTCATCGGCATTATGCAGCAGGACCGTAAATCCCTTCCGCTGTAAAAAAAAGGCCCCCACATTCATATCCCCCCTGAAGTCGACCCGGCTGTCCCATTGCCCCTTATTCTCCACAAATTCAATATTGGATGCCTCCTCCTGCGCAAAACCCGGCAGGATGGCAGTTATCCATAATATCATCGCTATAAAGACCTTTTTCTTCAAAAATTCCCTTTTTACAATGTACAAAAAAATCGGAAAGAATTCGCAGGAAACTTAGACCCGGCAACTCCCGGATCAACGTAATATTCCCTACCGGATCAGCGTAATATCTCCCTTCTTCGTAGCATGCGTTCCATCCGAATATTCCGCTTCTAAAGTATAGCCATAAACGTCCATAGGCTGCAATGTACCCTTATAAGTACCGTCCCACCCGATATAGGGATCATTGCTCTGGAAGACCATCTGGCCCCATCGGTTGTAGATCCGGAAGACCATATGCGTGATGCCGAAACCTACCACCTTCACGATCGCATTCTGCCCGAACCTTCCCGGAGTAAAGGCATTCGGCACATCCAGCAGGGGATTGATGATCACCGGCACCGGCTTGCAGAGCGTATCGGAACAACCGGCCTGGTTGGTCACGATCAGGCAGGCCTGGAAAGTATCCGTTTTATTATACTGATGTATCACCGTATCCATCGTCTCCTTCACCGTTGAGCTTCCATCTCCGAAGATCCATTCATAACGGATCCCGCCGATGGAGCTATTCGTAAATACCGTCGGAGTATTCGGCACCGGCGGACGCGGCGTAAAATCCCAGACAGGCGTAGGCTTGCCCTGCAAAGTAATGGTCTCTGAAGTGAAATCTACTTTATTGCAAGTGGCAGGATCTGTTACAGTCAGCTTGATTATATAGGTGCCGGAATCGGGATACGAATGAGGCGCAGGCGTCCTGTCAGTAGACGTGGTGCCATCTCCGAAGTCCCACAGATACTGCTGCCCGGCGATGGAAGTATTATTGATGACGGCAAAATAAGGGGCGCAACCGATCGCCGGCGTCTCGAACTGCGCTTTGACATTGGCGGCGATAAAGAGTTGTTTGGTGACCGTATCGGGATAATTACAATACCCCGTATCTACCAGGATCAGGTTCACATTGTAGGTGCCAGCTGACGGAAAAGTATGCGTAATGGTACTGGTTACAGGTCCCCCCGGAATCGTCGTCCCTGGCGCCAGATCGCTGAAGGCCCAAACAAAAGAGGTATCCGTGAAGGGCCGCGCCGGAGAAGGCGCCGTGGAAATATTGAAGAAATCATAACTGAGCAAATTACAATCGGCGCCGGGTGTCTTGATATAATTGAAATCCAGGTAAGATATATTATCCTTCACCGTGATATTCTTATACACCGTGTCCGACACATTACAGGTATTGGAGTCGATGGCGATCAGGGTCACCTGGAAAGTACCTACTTGCGTATAGGTATGGGTCTCGCTATAATCCGTCGTAACCACCTTTGCGCTGCCGTCCCCGAAATCCCAGATATAACTCTTGGCGCTCCGGATCGTATCCGCAAAAGTCACATCCAAAGGAACACAGCCCAATGTATCCCCCCTCCCCGACAGCGAGGACTTTAACCCCGCCGCTACCCCGGCAAAATTAAAGGAGATCTTCACCGCAGCCTCATTACAGCCACCGAGCGACGCGGCGCCGTTGGTACTGAAGGCAGCACCGGGCGTAGTGGGGAAATTTACTACTCCGCCACAATTGGCACAGATGGCCTGGTAAATAACTCCTTGAGCGTCGAAACGGCTGGTTCCTCCATCGACATGGTCACCCAAGCTATTATTTTGTCCCTTCGAACCCTCCACCTGTCCAAAGAAACTCCCGTACAACTGACTGGCCGCATTCTTTTGAAGAATAAAAAAGTAGAAGTCGGCTCCATCCGTACTTGACTTGATAGCTCCGGATGTAGGAACCAACCCGGTCGTTCCAGAATTATTATAACCGTCACCAGGATCAATCCCCCCACCCCAGCCACTAACATATACATTTTCACATCGATCAACCAGGAAGGCGGTAGGGGAAATATTTGGATACTTACCGCCGGCCGGACCAAAATTAGCCGAATATATAATACCTGAAAGATCAGCCTTCAGCTTGGTGATAAACTGTTTTCCGCTGGCCTGATTATTATTTTGATTAAAAGGAGAGTTCACAACAGGGATCACGGAATTGGTGGTACCTGTAATATAAGGGAATCCAAGTTTGTCAAACCCGATTCCATAAATCATGTCCGTATTACCATCCGTACCGAAATACGTCGACTTCAGCAGAGTGCTGCCATCATCGCTCACAATAGAGATGAATCCATCGACATCCCCCTTACTGGTCGGCCTCACCACAGTACCATTAGCCGTGCCCTTAAGATCTGTGCTCATAGTGCCGCCTGCCACATAAATATTATTGTTCAGCGGGCTCTGAGCTAATACAAATGCCGCATCAGCACCATTACCACCAATATAGGAACTGAACAGGACGGTATTGACATCGGAACTGAGCTTCAATAATACACCGTCCTGGTCGCCGCCACCGAACGACGGTTGAAAACATCCTACCGTAGTAGGAAAATCGGTTTTCCCCGCAGCGTTAGGACGAGTACAGGCAGCTACATAAATATTATTTGATGCATCCAGGATCACTTCACTCCTTCCATCATCGCCATAATTCAGTCTTAGTTCCTGTGTACCGCGCCCATGAGCGTTGAGATATTTAGGAGAGTTATTGACGCCGTCATCTCCGGACCCTCCGATCCTTTTACTACCCAACAAAGTAGAACCATCGGCACTCAGCTTGGCCACAAAAAGATCCAACCCGCCGCATGGACCATAGGTCGACAAGGTAACTGGCGGAAAATCCGCCGAAGATGTCCTACCGGTAATGATCAGATTACCCTGTGGATCACAGATCAAGCTATGCGGCTGCTCGTCCCCGGAACCACCCAGGTAAGTGGCCCACAATCTTGTACCTCCGTTGGAATTAAATTTCATGATTCCTATATCGTAATCATAGTTATATACTACATTCCCATTGGCATCAGTAGCATGCCCTTCACTGCCGTCCCCACCCTGATAAGTGCTCTGGAAAGCCCCGGTCGTGGCGCCGAAAAGAGATCCGCTCCCTCCATCTCCGGGATATTGAAGTACAATGCCGCCCAAATAAAAATTACCCGAATTATCGTAAGTTGCCGTATATCCCCAATTGTCGGAATGGCTTCCTGTAAATGAACAGAAGACTTCCGTAGGGTCAATGACCAGCGTGGCATTACGGGAGTAATTTTCTGCTTTAAACCGGACCCTGTTTGCATCCAGTAACATATACTTACAAGATACATTCGTTCTGCCTTGCTCATTTACCTGGTAGGATAGGGGCTCAAGCTCCTTCACCAGACCTACAGACGTTTGGACATTTATTTGATTTTTCTTGAGCGATAGTTTCTTCTGTCCATCGTATTTCAGAATGATCTGGTCCGGATCCGCTCCTGGATGAACGATAAGATCATATTTTACAAACCCCTGTTCCGTGTAATAATGAAGATCGATTCCATTATAGAGATTCTTATAGACAACCCCCTGAAAAACTCTGCAATTGGCAACCCCCTTTTTACCCTTTCTGGGAAAATAGTTGTTATGGTGTGACAGCGGCTTGTCCGGAACGATCTCGACATTATCATTTGCATTCTCAAAACTTACTCTGTAAATGTGTGAATGGAGTAAAAAAGGGTCTGTAGCTGCTCCGGATCCCGGACCTGCTTTAACAGCCTTTGCCCGCATCCCCGACGCAACAGTATTGAAGGCAGCCCCTTTCATTTGGGATTCTCCATGCAACAAATCATGGATACGCCTGAGATCCGCCGTATCATGCTGCAGTATCGTAAACCCTTTCTTTTGAATGAAAACATCCCCGGCGCTCAATTCTGCCCTATAAATAACAGAACTATCCCATTGCCCTTTGTTCTCAACAAACTCAAGATAGGAATAGCCACCGGACTGCGCTGAGAGTTGAAGGGCTGAAAAAGTAAATAAAAGGACAATAAGGGTGATTCTTCCCAATTTATCGAGTTTCAGTTGGTGACGATTAATATAACTTACGAGATCTTACTCCATTGCGTTTTACCATGCTGCCCCTGCAGGAAAGACTTCAGCCCCCTGTTCTCCTCCATCGTCAGGTCCGGATCCTTTTCCAGCACCCTTTCCGCCATTTCCCGGGCAAGCTCCAGCAGATCCCTGTCCTGCACAATATTGGCCAGCTTGAAATTCAGCATACCACTCTGCCGCGTCCCCCCGATATCCCCCGGCCCCCGGATCTCCAGGTCTTTTTCAGCAATTTTGAAGCCATCATTTGTGGCGCACAAAGTGTTTAACCTATCTCGGGCCTCTTTGTTTAACCGGGGACTTGTTAATAATATGCAAAAGCTCTTTTCCTGGCCCCTTCCGACCCTCCCCCTCAGCTGATGTAGTTGCGAAAGACCGAACTTTTCAGCGCTCTCTATCACCATCACCGTCGCATTAGGTACATTCACCCCTACCTCGATCACCGTTGTCGCCACCATGATCTGAGTGTCCTTTGTAACAAAACGTTGCATGTTCGTATCTCTTTCTGCCTGTTTCTGCCTGCCGTCTACCCGGCTGATCCAGTATTTAGGTTCCGGAAACCAGGCTTTGAGATTTTCATACCCTCTTTCCAGGTACTCATAATCCATCGTTTCCGACTCCTCGATCAGGGGAAAAATAATATAAGCCTGCCGTCCCTTCGCTACCTCATGCCGGATAAAGTCCATTACCTGCGGCCTCCTGTCTTCGAAACGATGGACGGTAGCAATTGGTTGCCTTCCGGGAGGCAATTCGTCCATGATGCTGTAATCCAGATCGCCATACGCCGTCATAGCCAGGGTCCTGGGGATCGGCGTAGCCGTCATCACCAGCACATGAGGAGGAATGACCGCCTTTTCCCAGAGACGGGCCCGCTGGGCAACGCCAAACCGGTGCTGCTCATCCACGATCGCCAGGCCCAGCTGATGGAATTTAACGCTTTCCTCCAGGAGCGCATGGGTCCCGATCAGGATATGCAGGGAGCCATCCGCCGCCGCCGCCAGCACCTCCTTTCTTTGTTTGGATTTCGAAGAGCCCGTCAATAACCGGACCTCTAACGGCATCTCTTTCAACAACCTGGAAATACCCTCATAATGCTGCCGGGCCAATATCTCCGTAGGCGCCATCAGGCAGGCCTGAAAGCCATTGTCAATAGCCAGCAGCATAGCCAGCAGCGCAACGATCGTCTTACCGCTGCCCACATCTCCCTGCAGCAGGCGATTCATCTGCCTCCCGCTGCCCGTGTCCCGCCGTATCTCCTTCAGCACCCTTTTTTGCGCCCCGGTAAGCTCAAAAGGTAAATATTGGGTGTAGAACTGGTTGAACAGCTTTCCCACCTGGGCGAACACGACGCCCCTGGAAGACCGGTGCCTCCTTGACTTGATCAGCCCCAGCCGCAGCTGCGCTATAAAAAATTCCTCAAATTTCAGCCGGAATACCGCTTGCCGGAAAAGATCAGGATGTGTGGGAAAATGGATCTGCTGGTAGGCTTCATACCGGGAGAGGAATTTCCGGGACTGCCCCGTCGCCGGATCGGGATATATCAGTACAGGATCCGGTAAATTCTCAGGGAGGTCTTTCTCCTTCAAAAGGCCCAGCAGGACAAGCGTAAATTTACCCAATTGCCGCCCCCCCATCCCTTTCGACTTCAACTTCTCCGTAGCAGGATAGATCGGTTCCAGGAACGCCTGTCCGCCCGGTTTTTCTTTTTCGTATAATTCGACCTCAGCATGAGTGATCTGCGGATTACCCTGGAAAAAACCAGTCCTCCCGAATACAAGATAATCACTGCCTGCCTGTAATAATTTTTGCATGCCGCTGATGCCCTGGAACCATACCAGTTCCAGCACCCCGGATGAATCCCTTAATTCAGCCACCATCCGGCGGCTCCTCCCTTCCCCCAGGACTTCAACGCTGGTGATCCTGCCCGCGACCTGGATATATTCCGTGTCCGGTGTGATCTCCCGGATCAGGTTGACCTTCGTCCTGTCCAGGTGCCGGTAAGGGAAAAGATCCAGCAGGTCATTAAAAGTGAAGATCCCCAGCTCTTTTTTCAAAAGCTCGGCCCGGTAAGGACCCACCCCCTTAAGATACTCGATGGGGCTGGTAAGTATAGACGCTGTATTACTGATAGTCTTGAAAATTTAAACAGCAAAACTATCACTTTTACTGTGGTTTACTGTGGGATATACACTTCGATATTCCCCATTGTCTCAAGCCCCCTTCTGGGAGCCATAAAAGCATCGACCTGCCGGTAATGCAGCTGCAGGGAATCCCGTACCCGGAAAGGATAAAAATTATTAAGATGGGGGACATATTCGAAAAGGATCAGATCATAATAATGCTCCCGTATCCTCGTTTCCAGGGTGTCTGCCTGCCGGTTGAACATACCGACCCCCAGATGATACCACAACGGCAGCCGGGGGTTCTTTTCAAGGTCAAAAGGTATTTCGGCAGCCAGGGGCGTAAGCTCTGACATATTCAACACGCGCAGCCCGCCCGGGTGACCATTCACCATCCCGCCACTGCCGGACTTCAGCCTGTCTTCCCGGTATTTTTTCACCAGGTCCATATCCAGCAGGCGATGAATACCCGCTGCCGTGGGCGCTGGCATGACAATACGCTGAAAGGAGGGCAGTCCGCATTCCACCCATTGATCCATCGGGATCTCTTTGGCCGTATCCCCGGTATTCCTGCCGGTCATATAAGTCGATCTGTTCACGACATTTTCCCCGGTAGCGGACTTCGATACCTCCTGATGCGGCAACACCTTTGCAAAGACCCGCTGCGTATACTTCCACCAGGTGCCGCTCCACCAGAGCATGATCCCCGCCGTCACGATCACTACCATCCGGGGGCGCTCAAAATTTACCGGCACAAGCGAGCTCAGCAGGGAGAAAATGCAGGCAAAGGCAAAAGAATGATAAAATATATTATTATCAGGAGGCGTATAACTCGTCACCTGGAATACCGATGCTTCGCCCAGGATCGCCCAGGTGAGGATCAACAGCAGGAGGCCTTTCTTATCCGCCAGAAAGGCAGCCCGGCTCCGGTAACAAACTACCGCCAGCGCCAGGGTAAGAAAAAAATAAAATTTGATCCACTCGGAAGCCCCGAAAAACTCCGCCGCTATATCAAAAGCCGATATCCGGGCCGTATGAGGCGGCTGCCCGTGATTGAACCAATAAGAGAAGCCCCCCCCTGAAAAAGGAAGGATCAGGATACAGCAAACAAGGGCAAAACTTCCCACAAAGATCCCCAGCGGTGCCCATCTTTTCTCCAGATAACAATGGCAGGCCAGCAAGGCGCCGGCTATGAAAAAAGCCATGCCGCCCCCATCCTGCTTCGTCAAAAAGGAACAACAGATAAAAAGAGCCGACGCAAAAAGCCAGCCTGCCCCTCGCCACTTACCAGCAGTCCCGCTCCCCACCATAGCCGTATAACCGCTGATATACCGGCACAGGCAGGCCAACGCCACCAGCTCATACACAATAACAGAATGATTATACCAGGGCCAGAAATTGAAAAAAGAATAGGATATGCAAAAGAGTAAGACCGAGGCAAAACGGATCCCTTTATTCACGGAAAGGCTCTTCAATATAGAACGGAAAGAAAGGCCGGCGATGATATTAATAAATACCTGCGCCTTGATCAACGTGATCATCTTAGCCCCGAATATCTTGAAGAAAAGCGCCGGGATCACCCAGTACATGCCCCCAAGCGGAATCCCAAAATCCCGGAATGGTACTTGCCCCTCACTGATCCGGTAAGCCCCCTCCCAGGAAAGGAAAATATTCACCCGGTAAGGGAGGTGGATAAACAAAGGAATACAGGCCAGCAGGATAATGATCGATATCTCTGCTCTAGCTAAAAAATTCCGGGGCATACTGGCTTATTTTGATTTTTAGAACCACAATCTATATGAATTCCTACAAAGAATGGATCAAAATGTATTTCTCTGTAAGTGGGATAAATGCGCTAGCGAATTAATTTATTGCATTATTTACAGGCAATATTATAAATTTTGTGTTTTTGTTTGTACTTTGTTCCGATAATATTTTACCTCAGTGGCGTACCTAAAACTCTTAAGACCTAAAGATTGGGCAAAAAACTTATTCTTATTCATACCCTTATTTTTTGGAGGTGAATTTCTCAACATTGGGAAACTGATCAGCGTCTCGTTCGGATTTATCGCTTTTTCCTTTATTGCCAGCAGTATATACATCATTAATGACTACCGGGACCGGGAGGACGACCGCAAACACCCTGTAAAATGTAAAAGACCGCTGGCAGCAGGAACTGTTTCCCCAACAGCGGCCATACTCATTTGCGGCTTCCTCCTTATCGCAGGTTTTGGCCTCGCCTGGTGGATCCGGGATAAATTTCTCTTCGTACTGGCAATCTACTTTCTTATCAACCTGGCCTATTCTCTGGGACTAAAATCCGTCCCTATCCTGGATATTTTCATATTGGCCATCGGATTCGTCCTGCGTATCAAAGGAGGTTCCGTCATCTCCTACGTCCCTCTTTCAGAATGGATCGTTATCATGGTCTTCCTGCTGGCCGTATTCATGGCCATCGGCAAGCGAAGGGATGACGTACTGCTGAAGCTCAGCTCCGGAACGGACATGCGCAAATCCATCAAAGGATACAACCTTGAGCTGCTGAATACCCTGCTGGCCCTTGTTTGTGCCGTTATAGTCGTCGCTTATCTCATGTATACCATGTCCCCGGATACTATAAAGAAACAGGGCACCTCCCGGCTCTATTATACCTGTATTTTTGTTTTAGCGGGAATTATGCGATATTTGTCCATCATTTATGTGGCGGCCGATTCCGGTTCCCCCACTAAGATCCTTTATAAAGACCGTTTTATCCAGATTACATTACTCCTTTGGATCGCCAGTTATACTTTGCTTATATATATGAAAGATATAACCCTGTTCAACTAATCAGGATCCATGAAATGAGCCTTTGCCCATTCCATGCGGCCCTTTAATAAAGACAAATGATACCAGCATGAAAAAGGAAATCGGCAACTGGGGCAATTACCCGGTTATGGAAAGTAATGAACGCAACTTCAGCTTCCTGGAGGATATGCGTAAATACATTCAAACAGCCAAAGACTTTATACCCCGGGGCAACGGCCGCTGTTACGGAGACGCATCCCTGGCCTCCAATACTATCAATACCACCCAATTCGACAAGATCCTCTCCTTTGATCCGGAAAACGGTATTTTCGAGTGCCAGAGCGGCATTACCCTCGATCAGGTATTGGAAGTGGTCGTGCCCAAAGGCTGGTTCCTTCCCGTGACGCCCGGAACAAAATTCATAACGGTCGGCGGAGCAGTAGCCAGTGACGTGCATGGAAAAAATCATCACGTGGACGGCTGCTTCTCCCATCATGTGGAAGAAATGGATATCCTGCTGGCGGATGGCAGCCTGACGACCTGCAGCTCTTCCCTGCGGACGGATCTTTTCGAAGCCACCTGCGGAGGCATGGGGCTCACCGGAGTGATCACCCGTATAATGTTTCGCCTTAAAAAGATAGAGACCTCCTATATCCGGCAAAAACAGGTAAAAGCAGCCAATCTGGAAGAGGTCCTCAGCCTGTTCGAAGAATACAAGGATTATACCTATTCCGTAGCATGGATCGACTGCCTCAAAAAAGGCAGCGCATTCGGCCGCAGTATCCTTATCCTGGGCGAACATGCCTCCCTTTCCGAGCTGAATGACCAGCAGAAAAAAGAACCGCTGAAGCTGCCAAAGAAGAAACAGATCACCTTTCCCTTCAATCTCCCATCCTGGGTGCTGAACAGCTTCACCGTGAAAGCATTCAACTTCCTCTACTATGGAAAGAATTTCAAAAAGGAGATCAACAATACGGTCAATTATGAACCATTCTTTTATCCCCTGGACGCAATCCTGCATTGGAACAGGGGTTATGGTAAAAAGGGTTTTGTTCAATACCAGTTCGTCGTCCCCATGGAAAGCAAACAGGGATTGATCGCTATCCTGCAAAAGATCAGCGAAAAAGGATTGGGCTCCTTCCTTGCCGTCCTGAAAGTATTCGGCAAACAGGAAAGCCTGATCGGCTTCCCCATGGAAGGATATACCCTGGCCCTGGATATCCCGGTGAGAAAAGGCTTGTTTGACACCCTGGATGAACTGGATAAGATCGTGCTGCAATACGGCGGCAGACTCTACCTATCCAAAGATGCAAGGATGAAACCGGAGATCTTACAAGCCGGCTATCCCCACCTCGCGCAGTTCTTATCCATTGTTAAAAAATACAACCCGGAAAACAGGATCCATTCCGCCCAGTCCGACCGCCTGTTACTGACAACACCCGATAAGGCGACAAGGATCAGCACGGGTTCCGGATCACTGATCAGCGCCGATTAATACAATCAATGACACCCCCCAAAAAACCAAACTCAATACCGTCATGCCTACTGTTCTAATACTAGGGGCCAGTTCGGATATGGCCGTCGCGCTAGCCCAAAAAATGGGCAGCAGCGGTTATAATATTCAATTGGCTGCAAGAAATGTAACCCGGCTTAGGCCCTTACAAACCGATCTTTCCATCCGTTATAATATTGTCTCGACCCTTCACGAATTCGATGCCGAAAAACCCGAAGGTCACCCCGCCTTCTTTTCATCCCTCCCCAGCCTGCCCGATATCACCATCTGTGTATTCGGTTACCTGGGTGATCAGAAACTGGCTGAATCTGACTGGAAGGAATGCGAAAGGATCATCCGCGTAAATTATACAGGAGCCGTCTCCATCCTGAACATCGTAGCCAATGCCTGCGTCGCGCAGGGGAAAGGCACCATTGTCGGGATCAGCTCCGTAGCAGGGGAAAGAGGCCGCCAGAGCAATTATTTTTACGGCAGCGCCAAGGCAGGGTTTACCGCTTACCTCTCCGGCCTCCGCAACAGGCTGTTCCATGAAAAGATCCATGTACTTACTGTCCAGCCGGGATTCGTCTACACCCGTATGACAGAGAATATACCCCTGCCCGGACTGCTGACGGCAACCCCCGTCTACGTGGCAGATGCCATTTATAAAGCGATCGGCAAAAAAAAGAATATCATCTATGTGAAATGGTTATGGCGATGGATCATGCTGATCATTAAGAGCATACCCGAATTCCTGTTCAAAAAACTGAAATTGTGAAAAAAAGCATCGCCTTTTTTGATTTCGACGGAACGATCACGACAAAAGATACCCTACTGGAATTTATTAAATATAATAAGGGCTCTTTTCGTTTTTACCTTGGCTTCCTCCTGAACAGCCCCTGGCTGATAGCCTATAAGCTGAAGATCATTTCTAATCAGCGGGCCAAGGAAAAAGTGCTGGGATTCTTTTTCCGGAACTGCGCCCTCCCCGTCTTCCAGGAATCATGCGACCGGTTTGCAGCCGAGATCGTACCGGGGCTCATCCGTCCTAAGGCATTGGAAGAGATCGCCCTCCTGCAGGCAAAAGGCGCTCCCGTTGTCATCGTCTCCGCCTCCCCGGAGAACTGGATAAAGGGCTGGACCGGCCAGATAGGGGCAACCCTCCTGGCCACCCGGCTGGAGATCAGGGACCAATGCCTCACCGGGAAGATACAGGGACATAATTGTTACGGAGAAGAAAAGCCAAGGCGCATACAGGAAGTCTACAGGTTATCGGATTACCAGGAGATCTATACTTATGGAGACACCAGCGGGGACAAGCCCATGCTCAGGCTGGGAACAGTGTCCTTTTTCAAGCCCTTCCGGTAAGAAAGTCTTCCTGGACAATGCAGCCCGGCAGGCCCGGATGAAACCCGGCAGTGTCAGGCGCCAGGCCCGGAAAATGACAACGGCTAATGCCCGGTTTCCAAAGCCAGCCGGCACAATCCGGGCAAAAGGGTAAAATGGACAAGTTTAATCGAAAAATGTTTTAAAGTCTTGCCATTCTTTATAATTTAGAGTCCGCCAGCCCCCTGTTAGATAATATTGGTTTTGGTTTAAACGTTATTTTATAGCATTATTAATTTTTAATATATTTCATCATGGAATTCATTAACAAATCCGTAGAAGAGCTAAAAGCTTTCGCAAAAGAAAAGAACGAGGAGTACATCCATGCTGACCCCTTCCCCAATATCTATTTTGACAACTTTTTTATACCGGAAAAATTAAAAGAAGTGCTGGCGGAATTCCCGGACCTGACCAAAAATCCGGATCTTAAATTCAACGACCCCAACCAGGTCAAGCTGGCTTCCAAAGGGGAATACCGCTTTGGAGAAAAGACCCTGTCTTTTATGCACTTCCTGAATTCCCAGCCCTTTCTGGAATTTCTGTCCACCCTTACCGGCATACAGAACCTCATCCCCGATCCATTTTTCGACGGGGGCGGCGCCCACCAGATCCAGCCGGGAGGAATGCTGAAGATCCATGCCGACTTTAACAAACACCCAAATACCAAGCTGGATCGACGGATCAATGTCCTGGTATACATGAATGAAGACTGGCACGAAGAATATGGCGGTCACTTCGAATTATGGGACACGGAAATGAAAGGGGTCAGGAAAAAGATCCTCCCCCTGTTCAACAGAATGGCCCTCTTTTCCACCACCAGCAATTCTTACCACGGCCACCCCAATCCCCTTACCTGCCCGCCCGACCGGACAAGAAAATCCCTGGCCCTCTACTACTATTCCAATGGAAGGCCCGAAGAAGGAATAGGAGCAGGATCAGCCGATCATAACACCATTTTTAAATACAGGCCCGAAGACAGGAAATCCCGTTTGATCTCCTCGCTGAAAGAAGTGATCAAACAGATAACGCCCCCCATCCTCCTGGGAGGACTGAAAAAATAAAGCACGGAGAGTCAAAGAATATGGAGCTAAATACTGATAAGACCAGCGAGACGGTCCAGGGAAGAGATATTGTCGTCATTGGGCTGCAACCCTGGTATTATGAGATCGGCAGCAACTGCAAGACCATTGCTACTTATCTTTCCAAAGACAACCGGGTACTCTATGTCAACCTTCCGGTCAACCGGAAGACCTTCCTCTCCCGTCAGAAAAGCCCCGGCATCCAGCAACATTGCGACGTCATTAAAGGTAAGGGAGAAAAGATCCGGCCCATCGGGCCCAATATGTGGGAATTCTATCCCACTTCCCTCGTAGAATCCATTAACGGACTCCCTTCCAATAAAGCCTTTAATGTCATTAACTACTTTAATAACCGGCGCTTTGCCCGCAATATCCAACAAGCCATCCAGGCGCTGGACTTTAAAGACATTATCCTTTTTAACGACAATGATATTTACAACGGGTTCTACATGAAAGAACTGTTGCGGCCTTCTCTTTATCTCTACTACTGCCGCGATTTCCTGCAGGGCTACGATTACTGGAAAAAACATGTCTCCATACTGGAGCCGAAACTGATCAAAAAGGTCGATGCGGCCGTCGCCAATTCCACCTACTATGCCGAATATTGTTCCACACATAATCCCAACTCTTATTATATCGGCCAGGGGTGCAATTTTGATCTGTTCAATACAGATCGCGAATATACCAGACCGGAAGAGCTCAACGGACTAAAGTCTCCCCTTATAGGATACGTCGGCGCCATCGATTCCTCCAGGCTGGACGAAAAGATCCTGGAAAACATAGCCACGGAAAGACCAGACTGGAATATCGTCATGGTAGGCCCCGAAGACGTTTTTTTTACGGCCAGCCAGCTGCACCGGTTCCCCAATATCCATTTTACAGGCAGAAGGCCCCTGCAAAAGCTGCCGGAATTTGTCGCTCATTTTGATGTCTGTATCAACCCCCAGCTGATCAATACGATCACCAAAGGAAATTATCCCCTGAAGATCGACGAATATCTCGCCATGGGCAAACCTGTCGTGGCCACCCGTACCCGCGCCATGAAATTATTTGAATCCCACACCTACCTCGCCGACAAGCCGGAAGAGTACATCCACCTGATAGAAAGAGCGTTGGCAGAAAATTCCCCCTCCCTCAAAGACCAGCGCATCGCCTTTGCCAGAAGCCACACCTGGGAGAATTGCATAAAAGAGCTCTATAAAGTCATTTCTAACCTTATATCTTAACCACCATGACGAATAAGGTATCCCAAACATCGGGACTGAATACCTCTCCAACAGCACAAAAGATCCTCGCCGGAATACTGATAACAGGCATCCTCCTCCGGATCTATATCTGCTTTTTTTCCCACCTGCCGAACATGCATAAGGACTCTTATGAATATTACAAACAGGCGGATACCTTGCTGGCAGGCGGTTATACCAATTATTTCCCCAATGGATATCCCTTCCTCATCGCCCTGGTAAAGAGCCTTTCAGTCGCCCATACAGATAGCATTCTCCTCTGGTGTAATATCCTTATGTCTTCCCTGACCATCTGGTTTGTATACGACATCGGCAAAAGATTATCCGGCCAGACATCCCTGGCCCTGGCAGCAGCCGGCATCCTGGCTGTCTTCCCCTCCCAGATCAATTACGTGCGATGGCTGATGACCGAAGTACCAACCAGCTTTTTCCTCCTGGGCGCTTTTTTCTTTTACTACCGGCAGTCATATGCCTGGTGCGGCATATTCTTTGGGATTGCGATGGTGGTAAGAACCAATGTAGCCCCCGTATTTTTCCTGCTCCTGATAGGACACCTCATTTTGACGCTCAGGAGAAACCGATGCCTGTCTACCCATAATGGCCCCGATAACGCCGGGAGCTTCGACAATCATTCCCCCCTTACCTGGAAGATGCTGATCGGCTTACTGGCCGGCTTTCTTCTGCCCGTCCTGCTCGTCAGCTACTACAGTTATGTAAAGTCGGGAGCCTTTTCCGTATCCGGTAACAACCAGATCAATATCCTGTATTCGGTCACCGCCTCAGGCCCTTATATCGACTTCCATCTCGGAGAAGAACATCCGGAGATCAACACCTCAGGCAAAGCCCTCCATATGTATATCGATCATATGGTGTCCAGCCCGCTTCAATTTGTCCGGCAAAGACTGGCCAACCTCTGGGAATTATGGGGGTTTTATGCTTCAGATGCCAATGGCGGACGGGGAGTCGGTTCCAGGATCCTGCTGGGAGCAGGTAATTTCTTCCTGGTAGTCTTCGGGCTCATCGGCTGGTGGTTTCACCGGAAGGAATTTTCCGTTTCCATCCTGATACTTCCCTTCCTGGTGGTCACGCTGCTGCATACTTTTTTATTCGCGATGCCCCGCTATACTTATCCGGTCGAACCCTTTATGGTCCTCCTCGCCACCTGGGCACTGGTCTATAATAAAAAGTAAAAAGAGCCTTTCGGCCCTTTTTACAACCAACTATCGGAATACTGGCTTTATTGTTTTACAAACATTCTCGCTGTCTTCTTACCGGATCCGTTTACTATTTCAAAACAGTACACCCCTCTTCCAAGCCCTGAAATATTCAGGCTGGAAGTGAAAGAAGTGTTTTCTTTATCATAGCTGGCCGCTAAGACCCTCGATCCTTTAATATCAATGATAAAGACAAAGAGCTTTTCATTATTGTCCGACTGATACCGGAAATTCAGTACGTCATGCGCAGGGTTAGGATACAGACTGATGTCCTCTACATAACGCCTGTTATCAGGTAACACGACCACTTTTACTTGTGCTGAAGCTTCATTCCCGTTGTTATCCTTTACTGTAAGCTTAAAGGTATAGCTGCCTGCGATCAGGCCGGTCGCTATCGTCTGTGCTGCGTCGGCAGTCATCAGGGTCGCGGGCTGGGGACCAGACTGCTGCTCCCAGGCATAACTCACAATATTTCCTGCTGAGGCACTGGAAAGAGATCCGTTCAGCATTACCTGGTTCACCGGTAAAGCGATCGTATCATTCACTCCCGCGCTCGCCAGCAGCGACTGGCTGCCGGCGGAAGCAACAATGGTCACGGTTGAAGTAGCCGTCGCCCCGTTATTGTCCGTCACCGTCAACTGGAAGCCATACGCACCCGGTTGCAGCCCATAGACAGTGGCCAGAGCAGCAGCAGCGTTCGTAATGCTCACCCCGCCCAAACCGGATACCTGCATCCAGCTGTATTTAACGATATTACCATCCGGATCGTAAGAAGCAGACCCGTCCAGGGTCACCGTAGCCGGCAGATCTATAGCCTGGCCCGGTCCCGCATTGGCGACAGGAGGCTTATTGGCCGCAGCCGCATTCACCGTCACCTGGACCTGGTCCGTAGCCGTCACACCGGAATTATCTTTCACCTTCAGCTGAAAGACATATACGCCCTGTATCAGGCTGCTTATACTCGTCTGCGCCAGACCGGCAGTACCGATCGCCGCCGTAGACGGACCGCTCACCTGTGTCCATATATAAGATACGATAGTACCATTCGTTTCCGAACCACTGCCTGTGAGCGTTACGCTATTAGCAGGCAAGGTGATCACCTGATCAGATCCCGCATTCACAAAAGGAGCACCCGGAACTGCCGGAGCCGCATTCACCGTCACCGTCACTACATCCGTTGCCGTAACACCGGAGTTATCCGTCACCTTCAGCTGGAACGTATATACACCCTGCACAAGGTCGCTGACACCAGTCTGCGCCTGGCCGGCAGTAGTGATTGTCGCCGTTGACGGCCCCGTAAGCTGGGACCACGCATAACCGACGATCGTACCGTTGGCTTCCGAGCCGCTGCCCGCCAGCGTCACACTATTGGTGGGCAAAGTAATGATATGATCAGATCCGCCATTCGCAGAAGGAGGACCGGGCACCACCGGGGCCGCTTTCACTGTCACCGTCACCACATCCGTTGCCGTAACACCGGAGTTATCCGTCACCTTCAGCTGGAACTTATATACGCCCTGCACCAGGTCCTTAATGTCTGTCTGCGCCTGGCCGGCGGTAACGATCGTTGCCGTGGACGGACCGCTTACCTGGGACCACGCATAACTGACGATCGTGCCGTTCGTTTCCGAACCGCTGCCCGTAAGCGTCACACTATTGGTCGGTAGAGTAATAGTCGGGTCACCTCCTCCATTCGCAGAAGGAGCGCCCGGCACCACCGGAGCTGCATTCACCGTCACCTGCACGGTGGCAGCAGCTGTGACGCCGGAGTTGTCCGTCACTTTCAGCTGGAATCTATATATGCCCTGCACCAGGTTGTTAATGTCTGTCTGCGCCTGGCCGGCAGTAACGATCGTTGCCGTGGACGGACCGCTTACCTGCGACCACGAATACCCGACGATCGTGCCGTTCGTTTCCGAACCGCTGCCTGTCAGCGTCGCATTATTGGCAGGTAAAGTGATTATTTGATTAGACCCGGCATTGGCACTCGGAGCGCCCGGCACCGGGACCGCTGCATTCACCGTCACCGTTACCACATCCGTAGCCGTCACACCGGAATTATCCGTCACCTTCAGCTGGAAGGTATATACCCCTTCCACCAGGTCGCTGATTCCGGTCTGTGCCTGGCCCGCAGCAGCGATCGTCGCCGCAGACGGACCACCGGTCTGAGACCAGGCAAAAGATACGATCGTACCGTTCGTTTCCGAGCCGCTGCCCGCCAGCGTAATACTATTAACGGGTAAAGTAATGGTCTGATCCGGTCCGCCATTCGCAGAAGGCGGACCTGGCACCACCGGAGCTGCATTCACCGTCACCTGCACCGTAGCCGTAGCAGATACGCCGGCATTATCCGTCACTTTCAGCTGGAACCGGTATACTCCCTGCACTAGGTTGCTCACCCCGGTCTGCGGCTGCCCCGCAGCAGCGATCGTCGCCGTGGAAGGACCGCTTACCTGCGACCATGCATAGGATGCGATCGCGCCGTTCACTTCCGAGCCGCTGCCCGTCAGCGTCACACTACTGTTTGGTAATGTAATGGTCTGATTAGTCCCGGCATCCGCTACCGGAGGCCCTACAGCCGGATTCACCGTCACCTGCACCGTAGCCGTACCAGATACGCCGGCATTATCCGTCACTTTCAGCTGGAACCGGTATACTCCCTGCACGAGGTTGCTTACCCCGGTCTGCGGCTGCCCCGCAGCAGCGATCGTTGCCGTGGAAGGACCGCTTACCTGCGACCACGCATAGGATGCGATCGTGCCGTTTACTTCCGAGCCGCTGCCCGTCAGCGTCCCACTACTGGTTGGTAATGTAATGATCTGATCAGTCCCGGCATCCGCTACCGGAGGCCCTACAGCCGGATTCACCGTCACCTGCACTGTAGCAGAGACCGTAACCCCTAAAGCATCCTTGACCGTCAATTTGAATTTATAGACGCCCTGTATAAGATTGTTGGCAGTGGTCTGCGCAAGCCCGGAAGACCCGAACGTCGCCGTAGAAGGACCACTCACCTGCGACCAGGTGAAAGAGGCAATCGTACCGCCCACTTCTGAACCGCTTCCCAAAAGGGTCACGCTATTGGCAGGCAGCGTGATCACCTGGTCAGCTCCTGCGCTTGCCACAGGAGGCTGAGCCCCCGAATTGTTTACCGTTATGGTAACGATGGCGCTATCGCTCAACCAGCCATCATCGGTACATTTCAACTGGAACTTATAGACCCCGGTCGTCAGACCGATCAATTTGGCCTTGGGCCCGGAGGGTATGCTTATAATGGCATTGCTGGGACCCGACACCTGGGTCCACAGATAATACACAATAGTTACATTATCGGCAGAGGCGGAACCATCTAAATTGGCCGTCGTACCGGTTACAGTCTGGTCAGGCCCCGGTTTCACGACAGGCTTGGTATTCACCGGTATGGAATAAATGTTACAAGGCGATGTAGCGGCATGCGTGAGACAATAGGGCGAAGTGCTGACGATCGTTTTATTAGCCGAAGCCGAAAAAGGATTGATAGCCGTTATATACGGAACATCCCAGGAATTGGGATAAACAGACCCGATGGTGCCATTCACATAATTGGCATCCATCACCCCATTGGCCAGAACACCATACTTATTCCTTCCCCAGGAGTACAGCTGCCCGTTAGCATCGACAGCAAACTTATAGAATACCGCCTGAACGCCTTCGGACAAAGCGACGAAATTATTGATGCCGGGACCGATCTGTACAGGCTTATGCTGCTGCAGCTGGGCTGTGCTCAAATCCCAGTTCCAGGCATAAGGAGCCGGGGACGAACCGCCATAAGGAGACGGATTGTTCGTATAAAGATCATAGTTCAAATGTTTGCCGTTGCCGATCTGTCCGCACTCATTGCCTCCCCAGGCCCAAAGCGTGCCATCATTCAAAATAACATAAGTGCTGGTATTGTTCGTCGAGATCTTGGAAATAGGATTGGGCAGATTGAGCTGCGCATCCAAAAGAATCGGTTTAGGCGTTGTTGTATAACCGGAACCCGCATTGGCCCCTACTCCCATATATCCCTGGTAAAGACCCCATCCGTATAAAGACCCGTTTGCCAGCAATGCATAAGAGAATAGCCCGCCTCCCGCAATATCTTTCGCCGCAGATGGCAGTGGAAGCTTATGGGGATGTGTATAATCCGGCTCGCTGGTATTGCCCAGCAATACATTATTGCCGCCGTTGCCGCCCCAGGTCCATACATTACCGGCATCATCCAGCGCAATAGCAATATTCTGAACGAGCACTTTCGTGATCTTCGTGCCTGCAGGAAAAGATGTCACCTGCACAGGCTTCGTATTCACCCGGCCGTAAGTCCCGTCGCCCCGGTAACCGCCGTCGGTATCACCCCATACCCACAACGTCCCGTCCGCTTTTATAGCATAGATGATTGCGCCCCAGCCCGCTCCCCCTGTAAAGATGGAGGAAGCCATGACGAGATACGTTACATTCGTAAAAGGATTTCCCAAGCTGTCTGAAGGAATTTTCACAAAGCCGGTAGCCTGACCGGAAGTCGTCCCGTTCCCCATCGTTCCACTCTCATTATAACCTGTAAACCAAACATTACCGGACACATCTATACAGGCGCCGGTGTGCAGCCCTGCAGCCGCAAACTTAATCTTTGTCGGTGTAGGGAACTGACAAGGGATCGGCCACCCCATCGGTCCCGAATTACTGCCGATACCATTACCTCCGGTGCCAAGTCCATAAAGTGTCTGTGTGGTATTATCTAAGATGAAATTTTGATACTCGCCATTAGCTATCGAGTATTTAGGAGTTTGTGAATATCCCGGTGCGAGCGCACATAGGGATACCAAAAACAGTAAAAGTGGCTTCATAGTTGGATTTTTAGGATATTTTACAACGCGCGAAATTTGTCTTTTGAAATCTTATAAAAATTTCAATGGCCTCAATAAAAAAGAGCCACAAAACAAAAAGCATTTACGATGTTGTTTGGATTTTAGCATTCTAAAGTCAACCATGGGCTTATTTTTTAGGGTATCGGATAAAAATTAAAACGTAGTTAGAAGTTACAAATTCCATACCAAATAGTCGGAAACTCCATCAAGAGAGCCCCGCTGCTGCACAGTTACAACAACGGCGGAAATTAACTTATTGAGCGTAAATGTATATGCCTTTAGAAATAATTAAGGGTTCCTATTTAGTCCGGCAGGGGAATATCTTGTAATAGTGCGGAAAAGCACATTCCTGCCTGCAAAACCGCAAAGCCCACCACCGGAATATCACTACTCCGCGGCCGTAAAATTACGGCCGGATCACCAGAGACCCGCCCTCCCCGGTTTGCCCACCCCGATCAGTTGGCGCTCACTGATCTGCGCTTATATTGATTGCAGGGATTGCCGTCCGGGTGGAGGACACAATAAGGAGAGGTCTCCGGTATGTTTGCTGAGAGAGAGAAAGGATCCACTGCCGTTACGATCGGCACATCCCAGGAGTTCGGATAGACTGAAATGATCTCCGAATTAGGACATACAACGCCATTGCCCAGGACCGCCCCTTTATTACGGCCCCAGGAATATAACTGGCCCGTCGCTGTTTCCGCATAGCTGTAGAAGACGGCGCTGCTGCCTCCGAAGACCCTTACGAAATTATGTACTCCCCGGGCCAGGTGAACAGGCTTTTGAACCAGCATCTGACCGGGACTCCAATCCCAGGCATAAGGAGGCTGATGGTTGGCATAATCCAGCTCCTGCCCGTTACCGACACAACCGCACGCATTATCCCCCCAGCCCCATAACGTGCTGTCCGTTAAAATAACATGCGTGGCCACACTGTTGGTGGTAATGGAAACTACCGCGCGCGGAAGATTCAGTTCCCTGGTCAGGTCCTTGGGAACGACCGGCGGCGGCGCCTGGTGCGCCCATCCCCCCGTCCCAATGCCCAGGTAAGCAGGGTAATAGCCCCATCCGTATAAAATTCCATTCACGCCAAGCGCATATGAAAAAAAGCCGCCTCCGGCTATGTCTTTAGCTTTTTGCGGCAGCGGGACCTGGTGCGGATGCGTATAATCTGTTGTATTGGTGCCTAAAAGCTCCTTGCGGTTGTTGCCGCCCCAGGTCCAGACAGTCCCGTCAGCAGCCAGGGCCAGCATGATCGAACCGGCCAGGATCTTGACGATCTTTTTTCCCTTGGGCATATTCACAGGCACCGGCCTGGTATTTAACTGGCCAACCTGCCCGTTCCCCCGCATACCTTCCCTGGTAAGCCCCCATATCCACACCGTCCCATCCGATTTCAGGGCGACATTGCCCGTCGAGCCGCCACTGGCCCAGCAAGCCACCCGCACCACATGGGTAAACGGCTTTCCGGAACTATCCGTCTTTATCTTTACCGGGGTAAGCCCCACATCTTCCGTTGTGCCGGTCCCCGATTCCCCCGCGCCATTGGCCCCCCACGTCCATACCTCCCCGTTCTGGTCCGCCGCCAAACTGTTGTGCAGACCCGAAGCGACATCGATAAAATGAAGGGACCGGGGCACCGCTACCCGGATAGGCAATCCGGGAACCCCCGCATCCCAGGGAACACCGGCAGTCACCAGGGCACTGCTGATGCCATATAACTGCCCGGTGGAATTATTGATGATAAAACATTGATATTCACCCAGACCCACATGATAGGGCAGGCCGGCAGAAGGACCAGCTGGCAGACCGGTTGCCAGACCGCTATTGGTTACACCCGAACGGGCGTCATTTAGCGTATCAGCCGCAGGCGCCTGCCCGAACAACGACAATGAAAAAAAGGATAACGAAAAATAAACGGGAAAGAATATTCGGGTCATACACCTGTTTTCTGGTTACTATTTTAATATACGATTAAATCGGATATATCAATTAAAAGCAAATTATCTTTAAGCCCATTTAGCCGTTTACTTATGCGTTATTTACGACCCCCCCTTTTCGCTATTACCATCATAAGTCTTGTCTTTTTAGGGATCGAATGGAAAACGATCTTACATCAACCGGCGCCGGGAACGGATTTTTCTATTTATTATCACGCAGCCGGATTATTTAAGGATGACCCGGACGGCCTGTACCTCCCCCCCCGGGCGGCCTGGGACCAATACCTGTATCCTCCCCCCAGTATCCTTATATTCCGGTTCTTTTATCTCTTTCCCGAACGGACAAGCTATCTCCTCTTCATTGGCCTTATGTACGGGTGCCTGATAGCAGCCCTGCTTATCGTCCAGTCTCTGTACGAACAGGAAAAGCCTTCCGACCGCCCCCTCCCCGGCCGGCTCCCCTCCGGGAAAGCAGGATTTATCATTTTTGCCCTCGCATCCGCCCCCGTTTACCACAACATCGGCCTGGGCCAGATCGAATGCTTCGTCCTGCTGCTCAGCATACTCTATCTCTATTTTCTTAAAAGCAGGCCTCTGCTCGCGGGAATACTACTCGCAGCCGCGATCTGGATCAAAATGTACCCGGTTCTTTTACTCTTTCCGGCACTTTTTTCCAGAGAAGGAAGAAAGACCATCCTCACCTGCCTGCTGGGAGGAATAGGCATCATGGTCATCACCCTTCCATTCATTCCCTGGCATCTTTATCTCGATTTTAGTAAAAAACTGGAAGCCGTTTCTCAATACACTTCTTCCAATATTATCAACCAATCGGTGATCGCATTCGGAGAAAGGCTGATCGTTCCCTTCCGCCAGGCTTTTGAATGGCCCAATATTTACCGGATCCCCGGATGGCTTAAAGGGATCAATTATACCCTGCTGGGCCTCATCATTGTGCTGGTTGGCCTCAAAATGAAAAAAGAAAAAGACCGGACCGCCTCCCTGTTGCCAGGAGTCATCATGCTTTCGCTGGGCGCCGTCTTTTCCCCGCTGGGATGGGGACATACTTTTGTTTTCAGCTTGCCGTTATGGATACTGAGTATGAAAAAGATAGAAAAGACAGCCCCGGAGAATATTTTCGGCTGGGGGATCCTGTTGCCAATGGCCCTGCTTTGCCTGGTCCCGGTATACAATCATCCGCATATCCTCGACAGATGGCCGCTACCGGTACAGATTATTTATTACTCCCGTTTTTTGATCATTACACTGCTCTTGACTTTTTATTGTATGTTTGAACGCTCTCAACTCCAAAAAATTTCAAACCGTTGAAAAAGATCTTTTCGTCATACTGGATCCGTTCAGCCTTTTATTCCATCCTGCAACGGTTCTCTATCACCCTTTTCGGCCTGGTTAATTTTATCGTGCTGATCAGGTCCTTATCCAAGCCCCAGATGGGAGCCTGGGCCCTTTTTCTCGCATTCACCTCCATTTTCGAGACGACCAAGACCGGTCTTCTTAAAAATGCCCATATCCGCTATGTGAGCAGCAACGACGATAAAGAAGAGAGGGCCGCTATCGCTTCCTCCTCCCTGCTCATCAACGGCGCCATCACGCTCATCTTCATCCTGCTCATTCTCCTTTTTGCCGATTGGACCAGCATCCGGCTGCATACCGATATGAATCTGTCCATTATGCTGAAATGGTTCATACCCGGATTGATCATCATGGTCTTCTTCTCCCACCTGGAAGCCATTCAGCAATCCCACCTGGACTTCAAAGGAGTTTTTGCCGGTTATTTCATAAGACAGATCGTTTTTTTCCTTTGCATCAGCGGATGCCTGATCCTCCATATCCCCTATTCCCTGAAAGAGGTGGTGCTTTATCAATCCTTCGGATTTTTATTGGGCACACTCGCTATCTGGTACTACAGCCGGCCCTACCTGCTCTACCGGTTCAACCCTACCGTAACATGGATCAAACAGATCCTCAGTTATGGAAAATATATATTCGCCTCCGGCGCTATCTCAAATATCTTCTCCAACCTGGACCAGCTGATGACAGGACGTTTCATGACAGCTACCGTAGTGGCGTATTACAATACCGCCTTACGTATTAATACCCTGCTGGACATTCCTTCGTATGCTGCGGCCGATATCATCTTTCCCAAGAGCGCCCGGGCATCGGTGGAAGAAGGAGAAGAAAAAGTGAGGTACCTCTTCGAGCGTATGGTAGGGATCCTGCTGTCATTCAGCACTCCCATCGCCATCTTCATCATTATTTTTCCAAAATTTGTCATCTGGCTGATAGCAGGCAACAGCTACTTGTCGGCAGCACCCATCCTGCAATTATACATGATCACGGGCCTGATCCGCCCCATGCAAAACCAATCGGCCAACCTGTTGAACTCGATCGGCAAGCAGGCCATCTGTTTCTGGATGAATACCGCCGCCCTGGCGGCTAACCTACTGATCAACTACGCCTGCCTGATATATATCGGTTTCTATGGAGCAGCAGTCGGAAGTACACTCACCTACGGGCTGGCGCTGATCGCCTGGTATTTCCTCATGCGGCGTATTATCGGCTTCGATCCCCGTAATATCCTGAAGTATATGCTGGATACCTACAAAACGATCTATACCTACGGAATGCAATTCCTCCGGCGTGGACGAGGGAAAGAGGAGTCCTAATGTTTCAACCAGTCTTCCAGCCTGGAAACGACCGCATCCTCCTTCTCGATATCGAACTTGCGGGCGAACAATCGATCGGATGCCATCAGGGCGGACCAGTCCCCACTCGTCAGCAGCTTGGGATTGGGTGTCTTCTCAGACCAGTCCACATACACCAGGTTATCTTCAATTTTATCCCGGAAAGGGGAGTTATAGATCACCGTTGAAAAGATCAGCTCATCCGCACCCCATACATACCGGAAGAACCGCACCACCTCCGGATGTTCTCTCAGGAATTTCAACATATAGGCCGCACTGGCACTGGTAATAGTAAACCACTGCGAATGCCCCACCACCTCATGACCGGCAACAGGATACTCCCGGGCAGGGAGCAGCCGAACAGCCATTAGCCGGTTGGCCAGCGCCTCCAGCCGGTATTTCCCCGGCATACGCCAGTTATGGAAATGATACTTCCAGGTATGTAATGCCGCATCCTTCCACCACTCATGGTTATCCGTTTCCCGCATACAGGTGATGAATTCCGTCCCCAGCCTTTCCAGCAGATATTGATAGATAGCCGACGCAGGCTTGATAGGAAAGTCCTGGGCAGACATCACATGGACATAATCATATTTCCCCGTTTCGAGAATTTCGGCGATCCCGTTCAAAGTGGCCTGCACCAGGCTATAACGTCCCCAAAACACTTTAACGTTATTCTGAATGAAATAGACCCGCTCTCTTTTTGCCAGATAGACAAACGGCATCATATCTGCTTTTTTATCCAGATGGATAAAATAATCAAAGGCAGGATGCTCCAGGGCATTCAGCACCCTTTCCAATTGTTGGGGATTCTTGTGGACCAGGATCAGACAAGCGATACGCATAGTTTACTTCCGGGTGTCATTGAATAATGAATTGCTCACCTTCGTTTTGGTATGTACGGTATGAATAAATGTCTTATTGGCCTTCTTTAGCTGGAAGATGGTTCCCGCCATTACAATGATCGCTTTGGGAAGCCGCAGCACCGCTTTCAGGAGGTCCTTATTGACCAGCTCCCCGGGAACACCCATCACCAGGCCCAAAAAATAAAGTACTCCGACACCCAGAGCGGCAATCCCCCAGAAAGGCCGGATAAAAAATCCCCCTACTACGAGTAAAGGCAGCAGTATAAATAAAAAAGCCCTGGGAAGCACCAGGTTATTGGCCACTGCAAGATTGAAATAACTGAAATTACCCCTGAACAGCCTCCCGAAAGCCGGCACAAAAAACTGCTTCAGGTAAATGAACTGACTCGACACCCACCTCTTCCGCTGCTGTTGGAAAGCATGGGAAGAGTCGACCTTCTCATCGAATACCAGTGCGTCCTCCAGGTAATGGATCCGGATGCCTTGCTCCACAACCCTTAATTGTAATATCTTATCAAAACCACCAACCGCACTTATTTCGCTTAATATTTTTTTGATGTTATCAAACTCAAAAGCCATCCCGCTGCCAATGACAGAAGAAGACATCCCAAGATGGTAAGCACCCTTTCTGAAAATATGATTGTTGATCGCCTCGCTGCAGGCATCCAGGATGGCAAAAGAAGTATCCAGGTTCTTAGCCACCCTCCTCCCCTGTACAGCCCTTGCCCCATGGACAAAAGCGGCATTGATCTTGTTTAAAAAGTTGCCTGCCAGCATATTGTCCGCATCGCAGATCAGGGCGATATCATAAGACTGCCCGATCCTGCTGAATGCCTCATTCAATGATTTCGTCTTCGTGCTCTTGTCAAATGATACTTCAAACACCGTCAGCGGCAATTGACGCAGCTGCTCCACTGTCTCCTTCTGAAAAGAATCCGCAATAATGAAAACAGTATACAGCTCAGCAGGATAGTCGAGCTCCAGAAGATTACCTGCCGTAGAAAGAATGATCCCATCCTCCCGGTAAGCAGGCACCAGCACCGCAATCTTCTTCAAAGGGGCCGCCCGGAGATCCCCCATTGCCTTTCTGCCGGAGAACAGTCTGCCTGAAAGAGATAAAATGAAAAGATAAAGAACGGATAATGCACAGTAAATAAAGCAAATCAAATAAACTATATGTAAAATTTTACTGAGCAGCATACTGTAATTTAACAATTTGAGAACCCGAACTTACGCTCTATTGTCCAATCCGGGCCTAAATTAAACATTAATTGATTTTAATCTTATTTTTAAGGCCTCAATTTACTTACCATGCAATTCTGGCTATACCTGTTCATAATAAGCTGTTTCCTCGTTTTTTATAACTATGCAGGTTATGCAATTATTGTTTTAGTACTAAATAAACTGCAAAAGAAGACCTCTCCCCCCGCCCGGTTGGAGGCCGCCTCTCCCGAAGAGAAACTTCCCGGAGTCTCCTTTATCGTAGCCGCCTATAACGAAGAGGACTGCATCCGCCAGAAGATCGCCAATTCCCTGGAACAGGATTACCCCCGTGAAAAGATCGAATTCCTCTTCATCACCGACGGCTCTACCGACCAGACAGCCGCCATCTGCCGCCAGAATACCTTCATTCGCACTCTCCACCAACCGGAAAGAAAGGGTAAGTCCGCCGCCATCAACCGGGCAGTGACGGAAGCCGGACACGAAATACTCATTTTCAGCGATGCCAATACCATGCTGAACAAGGAAGCCGTTCGCTATATTACCCGTCATTACCGGGATGAAAAAGTAGGCGGTGTGGCAGGAGAGAAAAAAGTCCTCCCCGCAGCTGCCGGCATCGATGAGGTAGGCGATGGAGAAGGCCTGTACTGGAAATATGAATCTTTCTTAAAGAAAATAGATGCCGCTTTTTATTCGGTCGCCGGGGCGGCCGGTGAATTATTCTCCTTCAGGACACGCCTGTATGAACCGTTGCCGCACAACATCATACTGGATGACTTCGTCAGCTCCCTGAAAGTGGCGCAAAAAGGATATCGCATTGAGTATGAACCCGAAGCGTATGCCATGGAATTGCCCTCATTTTCCCTCCATGACGAACAAAAAAGAAAGGTACGGATCGCCGCGGGAGGATTCCAGTCGATCGTATTGTTGTCATCCCTCCTGGCTTTCTGGCGATCCCCCAGGCTGTCTTTTCTGTATATCTCCCACCGGGTACTCCGATGGACCCTGAGCCCTCTGTGCATGATTTTAGCCTTTATTTCCAACGCGGTCCTGTTCTTCGGATCGGCCGGCCCCATTTATACCCTCCTTTTCCTGGGGCAACTGGCCTTTTATGGCATGGCAGCGGCAGCCTGGCTGCTCCCCCCCCTGAAAAAACGATCTAAGATCATCAAGCTTGCCTATTATTTTGTATTCATGAATACCTCGGTAATACTGGGATTTTTCAGGTTTCTGCGGGGCAATCAGTCTGGCGTTTGGGAGAAAGCACAACGGGCTTCGGCAGCCCTCCATTGAAACTTGCTTTAACCCATATATGGTGTTATATTTACGGGGCCAAAAAGCTATGAATTAGCTAAGATGGTTCTATTTAAGTTCTTTAAGATCAACTAATTAACACGATTGTATCGTTAATTTTTCCGATCTTACATGCTGATCTCTGTCATAAAACTAATAATTTAATGGATTTTATCTATTTGTTGAGGGTCCTTTTAAAACGAAAATGGCTGATCATAGGGGCGGCATTGGTCTCCGCCCTTATCGCATGGCTGCTTACTACCAACCAGCCAAAAAAATACCGCTCTGTCGCACAAATCTCCACAGGGTTTACGGTCAACGATGAAATAAAGGTAGGCAACGAAAATTTTGATATTTTCGGAGCCGATACAAAGTTCAACAATGTCATCGTCACCTTCATGTCCCCAACGGTGATCAGCCTTCTTTCCTACAACCTTATCCTGCATGACCTGCAGAATGCCAACCCCTTCCGTCGCCTGACCCCCAAGCAAATGCAGTCGCCCCTGTACAGGAAGATCAGCCCGAGAGAAGCAATAAGGGTATTCGAAAGCAAGCTGGAATCGATGAGCATGCTCACTTCCTTCAAGCCGGAGGAAAAAGATCTCCTGGAATATTTAAGATTATACGGCTACGATTATCAGACACTTACGAATATCCTCGCCGTCTACCGGATGCAGCATACCGACTATATTCAGATTGAATATACTTCCGAAAACCCGGAGTTATCCGCATTCGTAGTGAATACCGTCTTCCCTCAATTCCTCAAATATTACAAGAATGTAAGAAGCAGTAAGTCCGAAGAATCCATCGATACCCTGCAAAGCCTGATGGAAAAGAAAAAACAAGACCTGGACGCCAAGAATGCCCAGCTGAGAAGTGAAGGTGTAATTGACGTGGGGGAGGAGAACAGCAGCAAACTGGAGACCATCATGAACCTGGAGACCACACTCACCCAGGAACAGACTAAGCAAACCCAGCGGACTTACGACCTGCAGAAGATTAACCAGAAACTGGCCAACCTGGGAGTAGGCGCCCCCGCCCCCCCTGCTAATAATACTAAAACCGACAACCGGAATGATGAGCTGCTGATCCTTCGCAAAGCCATGAACGACGCTTATCAGGCATATGTCAACGGCGGATCGACCGATCAGGCCCTTCAGAAAAAATATGAGAACCTGAAGTCCGAATACCAGAATAAGCTCGCCGCCTCCCAGCCCGCCGCCTCCACAGACCCCCTTCCCGGATCAGAAGAGGCCCAGACCGCCAAAGCCGGTCTGCTGGAAAAAAAGAACGACCTCCAGGTGGACATCAAGGCCGGCACCGATAATATCGAAGCCATCCAGACTAAGATAAACAACCTGAAAGGCAACCTGGTAAAAGACGCTTCCAAAGGCGCCGTCATTGAGAGCCTGCTGAAAGACGCCGAACTGGCCAGCAAAGAGTATTTGTCCGCCAAACAGAAATACAATGACGCCATGGACATCAATACATCTTCTGTCAACAATTTCCGGCAGATACTGTCCGGCCAACCCGCTATCGAGCCGGAACCCTCGAAGAGAATGCTGATCGTTGGAATGGCCGGGGCCTCCGCCCTGGTGATCACCATCCTGATCCTGATCCTGCTCTCCTACCTGGACTCTTCCGTCAAAACCCCGCTGATCTTCGCCAAAGTGGTGAACCTCAAGCTGATCAGCATGGTGAACTTCATGAACATCCGGCAAAAGAACCTCGCAGAGATCGTTACTACCCGGGAAACTACCCCGGACGCAGACGATAATAAAAGGCACAATATCTTCCGGGAATCCCTTCGCAAGCTCCGATATGAAATAGAGAGCAGCGGCAAAAAGACCTTCCTCTTCGCCAGCACTAAAAAAGGCGAGGGAAAAACGACCCTTATCCAGGCTCTCTCTTACAGTATGAGCATGAGCAAAAAGAAAATACTCATCATCGATACCAATTTCTGCAATAATGACCTCACCATCCAGTTACAGGCAGACCCCATATTGGAAAAGATCCATCCTGATAAGACAAATGCCCGCTCCCTGGTAGAGCAGGTGAAGAGCGCCGCCAAGGACATTGGCGTAGGTACGGTCTTTGCCATCGGTTCCGAAGGAGGCGATTATACCCCCTCCGAAATATTACCCCGCGAAAATTTATTGCATCACCTCGGAGCGCTTACGGCAGAATATGATTATATCTTTCTGGAAGGCCCTCCCCTGAATGACTTCACGGACAGTAAAGAACTGGTGCAATATGTAGATGGCGTCATTGCCGTATTTTCAGCCAGCCATATCATCAAGCAAATTGACCGGCAGTCAATGACCTTCTTCAATGAACTGAACGGGAAATTCGTCGGGGCCGTACTGAATATGGTGGACCTGGAAGATATAAATGCCACTTAATACACCAGCTGCGAATCTATCTATGACAACAACACTCAAACTGCAAAATCTACCCCGAATGCTACACGCTCTCCGCATCCATGGTATTAAGCTCCTTATCCTGACGGCAACACTCCTGGTTCTTACTGCAGCCAATGCCCAGCATATGGCAGGAGGCCGCAGCAAGTCCGATACCATACCGCCTGCGAGATACCGCGCCCAGGACCCGGAAACGGTGGTCGAGAACAAACTCGTGGAACTGGCCCTCCAGGGTCCTCAATATCTGGCTTCGGATCACCAGATCAAGATCTCCGAAAGCCAGCTGTCCTTAGCAAAAAGATCCTGGCTCAACCTGCTGGCGGTCTCAGCCAACTACAATGACCAGACCTTTGCCAAACAACAGCAAACGACCAACGGTTCCACCCCGTATATATATCCCAAATACTTTTTCGGCCTGACCATTCCCCTGGGAGTGATCTTCAACCTGGGCCCTCAAATACGAGGCGCCCGGGAAGGCGTGGAAGTCACCAAAAAGAACCAGGAAGAACTGGCCAGGGAAATCAAGGCCGACGTTCTCTCCAAATACAAACAATACAAGAACTACGGGGAGCTCATCGGCCTGCAGAATGCCATCGTCGTCGATCAGCAGGCAGCCTTCACCCAGACCGAGAAGAAATTTAAAGACGGCATCATCAGCATAGAACAATACAACCAGGCCAACAGGAGTTATAATGACGAACTGGCCAAAAAGCTCAACCTGCAATTATCCCAGGACCTGGTAAAAATAGCTATCGAGAAAATTATCGGCGTCAATCTGGAAACTGTAATAAAGTAATTCATGAAAATTCTTCCCGCCGAAGCAACAGTCACAACATCTCCGGAAGTTTCTGCGGCGGTTTCCCCGGCAGCGTCTGTGGCAGGAGCCCCGGAGAGCGGTTTCCATCGGCTCCTCTCCAGAGCGTTTAACGCGCCGATCCTCCGGAAAAGCAGGCTGGCCTGGGTGGATTACCTCAAAGGGATTGCAATTCTGCTCGTCGTATATCGCCACGTACTCATCGGGATCCAGCGTAGCGTAGCGGTTGCACAGGCACAGGGCTCGAATATCCCGGATGTCCCGGCTTACCTGGAAAAAGCCAATATGATCTTCTTCAGCTTCAGAATGCCTCTTTTCTTCATCCTTTCAGGGATCTTTATCAGCGGCAGCCTCGCCAAACGCACACTCAAACAGGTGATCGGTATTAAATTCGAGAACCTGCTCTATCCCTATTTTGTCTGGGTATTTCTCCAGGTGACGCTGCAGATCGTTCTGGGCGGCAACACCAATTCAAACCGCAGCCTGATCGATTACACCTACATCTTCTATCAGCCCCGGGCCCTGGACCAATTCTGGTACCTGCCCGCCCTTTTCAATACTACCGTCATCTATCTGCTGGTAAAGACCCAGCTGAAGCCCCCGGTCTGGGGACAATTCTTCATCGGAGCAACACTCTATTTCACCTCTCCATACCTGCACAGTGTCAGCATGATCTCCGACTGGATGGAGTTTTATATCTTCTTTGCCCTGGGCGATGCCGTCGCCGTCTTCTTTTTCAAAGAATCTACCCAGCGCTTCCTTAAAAATCCATATAGTCTCCTGCTCATCACACCCATATTTTTCCTCACCCAGGTATATTACCTGGCTCATATTACAGAACCCGGAAAGGCAGACTTCCTCGTTATCGCCCTCATCGGCTGCCTGAGCATGTTCATATTGGCTTTCCGGATGCAGAGCTGGAATGTCGCCTCCTTTCTGCGGATCATCGGTTACCATTCCCTCTACATCTATGTCACTCATGTATTCATAGCAGGCCTCGTAAGACTCTCTCTCACGAAGTTCCTGCACATCCACAATCCTTTTATCCTGCTCGCCTGCGGTATATTCTTCGGGATCACGATCCCCATTATATTTTATAATTTGCTGATCCTGGACGGCCCCTTATGGTTCCTGTTCTCGTATAAAAAGCGCCCCATTCGCCAGGCATCCCCGGAAAAAGAAAAAATCAGCTTCTCATGAACAGACGCAAAGCCCTCAGCCGGATCGTACTTACCGGCCTCGGAGGAGGCCTCTTTTTCTCAGGATACAAATGGTATGACTGGAATAAGACGCCCGATATAGCCTACCTGGAAAAGAGCAGGGAGCTGATAACAGCCCTGGCCGCGACGATCATTCCTACTACCGATACGCCCGGCGCAGGGGAAACAGGAACAGGTGATTTTATCATTACCATGATCAAAGATTGTACCGAACGGATGTCCGCTAATAAATTCATTGACGGCCTTAAAGAATTGGAACATTATTGCCGCAGTAAGTTCAACAAACCTTACAGCCAATGCACGGCAACAGAACAACATTCGGTCCTGCAATTCTTCGAAGAAAAAGGAAGGCCTTTTAAAGGCATTGCCGGTAAGGCGCAGGGCAGATATCTTGGCCAGCCCTTCTTCGCCACGCTGAAGAAATACACCGTGGAAGGATATTGCACCTCCGAAACCGGCGCTACCAAAGGACTCTCCTACCTGTATATTCCCGGCAGCTTTCATGGCTGCATGCCCATGACGCCCGGACAAAAAGTTTGGGCCACCAGGTAGGTCGCCAACCATCATACCCTCGTCAGCACCAGCTCGAATTTCTTCTTCTTGTTCAGGAACCACATTTCATAATACGTGTAGGACAGCCAGGCGATAACACCGGTCACTGCCAGACAGGAGAAAGGATAGACAAGATCATAAAGGATCCGAGACTCCGGATGCCCGATGAACTTTTTAAAAAAGATGAGCACGAACTCACAGACTGCCGTATGAAAAAGATAAATGCCGAAAGTGATCTTCCCCAGCGTCTTCAGCAAAGGGATCTCCAGGTGATAAATGGAATTGTCCGAGATCGCAGCGAGTAACACATATCCGAATAACATAACACAGACATAATGATCCCCGAATAACAGGAACAGCATTCCCCCCGGCTTCAATATGGAAAAGGCATACAAAAGAGCCAGCAACGTCATCACCACCTGTATCCACGGGCGGAACGCCCTTTTGAAAAAGGCGCCGTATCGCTCCCGTTTATAATACAACAGGGCGGCAAACAGCCCGCCGCCGAACAGATCCAGCTTATCGAAGATCAGCACATAATTCATCAGCAGCACCTTTTCCCGGGGCCAGTCCGGAAAAAAGAGCGGCAGGACAAATACGAAAAAGATCCTTGCCAGAATGCTGATGCCATACATAACAACTAATAAGCGGCCCAGGTTTTTCCGGAAAGTATTGATCAGCAACGGCCAGATCAGGTAGAACTGCTCCTCGATACATACAGACCAGCTGATCTCGAACATCCCCCGGTTGGAACCGATGAACGCTATTTGGATATTCACGGAAAAGAAAAGGAGAAAGAGGAGGTTCATGAACATGGTCGGAACATCCGTATCATTGCCCAGTCCTAAATGCTGCGCTACATACGGCGATAAAAACGTCAGCACCAGACCATAGCCCAGATACAAAGGCCATATGCGCAATATCCTGCGTAAATAGAAGCTCCGGTAGCTTACCGTCCCCGTCGTATCCTTTTCCACCAATAATAAATAGCTGATCAAAAAACCGCTGAGGATGAAGAACAGGTTCACCCCCATCCTTCCGGTATCTTCAAAACAACGGCTGAGAAAAGGCCCGGCATCTGAATAGCCTTTCTTAAACCCGTAGGAATGTTGCAGCAATACCATCAATGCCGCAAAGAACCGTATCCCATCAAAGTTTTTAAAATAGACCTTCATGTATCTTCTTTTAGATCCTGGTCGTGACCAGCTCGAACTTCTTTTTCCTGATCAGGAACCATTTTTCATAATAAGTATAGCTGAGATAAGCGATCACGCAGGTGACGGCAAGGCTGCACAATGGATACAACAGATCATACAGTATCCGCGACTCCGGATGCCCGATAAACTTTTTAAAGAACACCAGCACAAACTGGCAGATAGCCGTATGAAAAAGATAAATGCCGAAAGTGATCTTCCCCAGCGTCTTCAGCAACGGATATTCCAGGTTATAAATGGAGTTCTCCCCAACAGCCGCCAGCAGGACATATCCAAATAGGACATCACAGACATAATGGTCCCCGAAAGTAATAAATAACATGCCGGGCTTGATCAGGGAAATGGTATACGAAATGGCCAGCAGGGTCATTACCACCTGGATCCAGGGTCGAAATAGCTTTTTGAACAACAACGCGTGCTTTTTCCGGTTGTAATAGAGCTGTGCAATAAACAGCCCCCCCCCGAACAGATCCAGCTTATCG
>JAATFV010000252.1 GCA_015655015.1 Chitinophagales bacterium
CAATCCCTCATCTATGCAGACTATCATGCGACCGCTCAAAAGGCCATCGAACAGCTATCCCCTAAATTACAGCAGGTTTTTCTCCTGCATACCCGGGAAGAACTATCCCTGGATGAGATCACCGGCCGGCTGGACCTTCCCAAAGAGACGGTCAAAAAGCGCCTCTACCTGGCCAATACAGCGATCAAAAACTATCTCCGGACCCATGCCGAATGGCTCCTGGTATGGGCCAGTTTCCTTTTTTTGAATAAAAAATAGTTTTTCACTTCCTCTTTTGCCCTGCTGAGCCGTCTTAGGTAGTATCCTACAGCAATGGTATAGTGTTATAGCAAATGATACTATGTTATAGCAATGGTATAATCGTATAACAACATGAACTTCGAACAAGCATTACAAGAGGCGGAAAAGATGGCATCGGGTCACTACAGCCCTGATGAATTGCATGATTTTCTGTCCTTTATGGATGCCGCGGAGCCATCACAGGTCAGCCAGATACTGGAGGTTTATCAGGCCGCCATCGATAAGCAGCCGGTTTATCAGTTACAGGTTAGCCCGGATTTTATGAGCCGGCTGAAGGCTTTGCGTCCGGATGAGAGTGAGGATGGGATGAGCATTGCGGGTGATAGGAAAGATAGGGGCTTCATAGCGGATATTGAAGCGGGTGATGAAGCGGATAATGAAGAAGATATGGGCCTGACTCCGGATAATAAGGAGGGTAGGAGGTCCATTCCCATCAGCAACAGGATCGGATCACGCCGGTGGATCCGTTGGGCCGCCGCTGTGCTGATCTTTCTGGCTATCGGCGGTTATTGCTGGCTCCTCTCCAAAAAAGATCTTCAACACCCTCCCCTGGCCAATAACCCAATAAATTCAGCTACCCCGAAAAACGATGTTCTTCCCGGCGGCAACAAGGCTATTCTAACCTTATCAGGCGGCCGGCAAATCATATTGGACAGCGCACAGCAGGGCGACCTGACGATCCAGGGAAATGCCCGGGTCAGTAAAATCGAGAACGGTAAGCTCGTCTACCAGCCAGTAGGTAGTTCATCGGGAGAGACCACCACCTACAATACGCTCACCACCCCTCGCGGCGGTCAGTACCAGCTGAAACTACCCGACGGAACGCAGGTCTGGCTGAATGCCGCCTCTTCCATTACCTACCCGACTGCCTTTACCGGCAAAGAGCGAAAAGTAAAGATCACCGGGGAAGCCTATTTCGAAGTGGCTAAAAATGCCGGCCAGCCTTTTTGGGTGGAAGAGAATGACCTGGTTATTAAGGTGCTGGGCACCCGGTTCGACGTGAATGGATATGCAAATGAGCCCATCCGCAAAGCCGTCCTGGTCGATGGTTCTGTGAATGTGCTTTATCAAAAGACAGAAGTACACCTGCAACCTGGCATGCAGGCTCAGGTTCGCCGCGAGCTTGCCGGGGATCAGGAGGCTGCTGTGGACCAGAAATCTACTGCGGACCAAAGTTCTCCCGCGGATCAAAAGTCTCCCGGCGACCACCGCAAACCTGTACTGACCGTAGTTCCGGGAAATATCGAACAGACCCTCGCCTGGAAAAATGGTTTTTTCGCCTTCTCCAATGCCGACCTGCCCACCGTCATGCGGCAAATCGCCCGCTGGTACGATGTGGACGTAAGCTACGAAGGAACGATCTCAAAAGATTTATTTGAATTCGATGGAAAGATCGGCAAGAGCCTGACCCTGGACCAGGTGCTGAAATTATTGACAAGGACCCGTGTGCATTATACCATCCGGGGCAGACAACTGACGATTCGGCCATAATGGAAATAAACAACCACTTTCCTAAATAGAAATAAACAACCACCTTCCTATCATAAGATCGCTTGTAAAATGACCCGTTTGCCAGCCGGCAGGCGTGGTAAAGGCGTAACGTAAAATGAAAAAACCGGGTGTTAGATTGGACTCCTTCCCCGGTTCTCATTCAGGTTGCCTCTAATAGTCAATGTATGCCACTGCTTATTATTATTTAACCCAAACACTGCGAATGTATGAAAATTAAGGCTTTTTGCCCGCTCTCTTTAAAGGCCAGCCGGCCGATAGGGGGAAATCTAACCAAAACATTGTTAGTCATGAGATTAACAGGCATTATTTTATTGGCGACCCTGCTGCAGGTCAGCGCCGGAGGGACGGCGCAGACGGTGACCTATACGGCACAGGAGACTCCCCTGACCAGGGTATTTGCCGCCATCGAGCAGCAGACCGGGTATGTTTTCTTTTATAACCGCCATGACCTGGAAGGCACATCCCCGGTGACGGTGCATTTGCAGTCCGCTCCCTTGCGCGACGCCCTGCAAAATGTGCTGGCGGGCCTCCCCCTCACATTTGACATCCAGGGCAATACCATTGTCATTACCAAAAAGGAACGACCCGTTGCAGCGGCGCCGGATACGATCACCATACGGAGCATCCACGGCCGCGTCGCCGACAGCCTCGGTAACCCGCTGGCCGGCGCTTCCATCACCATCAAAGGCACAAAGATGGGGACCAAAACGAATGCAAAAGGCGAGTTCGAATTAAAGAACCCGCCGGGTGACGTGGTGCTGGAGATCTCCTATACCGGCTATACGGAAAAAATGATCAGCGCGACCCCCGGCAGCATGGGGATATACATCGTTCTGCAGCGCAGCACGGATATCCTGGACGCCACCGTCATCCAGGCCTATGGCGCCACCTCCCGAAGGTTCAACGTAGGCTCGATCGCCACCGTCGACGCGGAGACCATCAGCAAACAACCGGTCTTCAATATCCTGCTTGCCTTGCAGGGACAGGCGCCGGGTCTTGCCGTCACGGCAATGAGCGGAGTGCCGGGGTCCAGTGTGCTGCTGCAGGTGCGCGGGCAAAATACGATAATGAACACTGGCAGCAACTACGCATTCCGGCCTTTTGATCAGCCACTGATGATCATAGACGGCGTGCCTACTGCTGCGCAGAATAATAATTTGAATCAGTTCAGCAGCCTGGCCAGTGCGAGTAGTTCCAGCGGCGGCATCAACCAGGCCGGCGGCATCAGTCCCTTTAATGGGCTCAACCCGGCGGATATTGAAACCATCAGTATTTTGAAAGACGCCGACGCTACTTCTATCTATGGTACGCAGGGCTCGAACGGAGTGGTGCTGATCACGACAAAGAAAGGCAAGCCGGGCAAGACCAAGTTCAACATGAGTGTGAATACAGGGTTTAACAGCTCTGTCCGGATGGTGAAGCTGATGAATACGCAGCAGTACCTGCAGATAAGGAAGGATGCTTTTGCGGCGGACAACGCGACACCCAGCAGCGACCCCTCCAACTTTTTTTCTTTCGCCCCGGACCTGACCATCTTTGATCAGAATAAATATACGGACTGGCAGAAGACCATCTATGGGAAGACGTCGAACAATACCGATGTACATGCCAGCCTGTCGGGTGGGACGCCGACGAATACCTTCCTGATCTCAGCGGGTTATACACAGTCAGATTTCAACTTTCCGGGGAATTTTGCCGACCAGCGATGGACCCTGCATACGACTACGCACCACGCCTCTGACGACCAGCGTCTGAGCGTCGACTTTGGCGTGGACTACAGCTATGATAAGAACAATTCATCCAGCGCTCCCAACGGCGTGGGCATCCTCAATCCGCCCAATGCCCCTGATCTCCTGGACTCTCTGGGAAGACTCAACTGGTACTATAAGGGGGTCAGCACTGCCCAATTCCAGTTCTATTCGTATTTGAAACAGCCAGCCTTGTTACAGAGCTACAACCTGAATACTACCTTCCATGTCTCTTACCGGTTGCTGCCGGGATTGACGATTGGCACTTCGATGGGGTATAACCGCAATACCAGCGACGAGTATACGGCGAACCCGATTGCGGCGCAGGACCCCTCCTATCCTTATGTCACGGCCAACTTTGGCGCCAATAACTTTCAGACCCTCAACATCGAGCCGCAGCTGGATTACAATGCTACCATCGGAAAAGGCGTCCTCTCCGCCCTTTTAGGGGGTACGTATAAGAAGAATACCAACACGGGCACACAGACCACCGGCACGGGTTATGCCAATGACAACCTGTTGGGGTCCATCAACGCGGCGGCTACCGTGTCGAGCTATGATAACTATAATATTTATAAATATGCAGCGGGATTTGCGCGGCTGAAATATGTCTACAACCAGGAATACATACTCAGCCTGACAGGCAGGAGAGATGGCTCCAGCAACTTTGGTCCCGGGAACCAATTCGGAGATTTTGGATCTGTCGGCGCCGGCTGGATCTTTTCAGAAGAGAAGGCCTTTAAAAGAGCCCTGCCCGTCATCAGCTATGCGAAATTATCCGGCAGTTATGGCACCAGCGGATCGGATGGCATCGGCGCCTATCTGTACCAGGACTATTGGAAGCCGGTCAGTAATGCGACTGCCTTCCAGGGCATTTCTCCCAATTCTCCCGTCAACCTGTACAACCCCAATTTTGGCTGGGCTTTGAAAAAGTCGCTGAATCTGGCTATGGACCTTGGCTTCTTCCACGACCGGCTGCTGTTGAACGCCACCTTCTATAGAGACCGGGAAAGCAGCCAATTGGCCGGTTATCCTTTACCTGCGCACGTAGGCTTCAACCAGGTGCTGGAAAATATCAATTCGACGGTGCAGAACCAGGGCTGGGAATTCTCCGTATCCTCCACCAATATCCGGACGAAGGACTTTAACTGGACTACCAACTTCAATATTACCTTCAACCGCAACAAGCTGATATCCTTTCCCAACCTGGAATCTTCCACCTACAGTTACACCTATGCGATAGGACAGCCTACTTCGACAGTCATGGGCGCCCGGTTTAAGGGTTTGAATCCAACTACCGGTCTTTTTGAATATTATACCAAAGACGGGAAAGTCACCAATAATCCCACTTCGGGTCCGGCATCGACCGGTGGAGACTATGTGCCGATTGCCGACAGAGAGGTGAAGTACATGGGTGGATTTGGCAACAACCTTTCTTATAAACACTTCAGCCTGTACGTCTTCTTTCAGTTCTCGAGTCAGACAGCGCCGAGTTGGCTTTATACCCTGTATTCCTCTTATACCCCGGGTATGAGACCCAACAACCTGCCGGTGGAGGCCCTGAATTACTGGAAACAGTCCGGAGACCATGCGTTGCTGCAAAAGCTGACTTCCAGCTATTTTTCCACGACGTATACGTCCGCCTCGAACTTTGTCAGTTCGTCGGGGGCTTATGTCGACGACACCTATCTGCGTCTGAAGACCGTGGCTTTGTCTTATTCTCTGCCGGACAAGGTGATGAAGAAACTGCATATGCATGACTGCCAGGTGTATGTCAATGCCCAGAACCTGTTGACCTTTACGAATTACAAGGTGGCCGATCCGGAGCAGTTCAGCAACTTTACCAACTTTCCCCTGCAACGTACCGTTGCAGCCGGGTTATCCTTTAATTTTTAACCTACGGAACACATGAAAAAAATATTTATAACAACTACTATAATCGCCTTGCTGTTAGGGGGAGGAGCCTGTAAAAAATTGATAGAAATACCCGGTAATCCGCCGACGGAGATTTCGGGGCAGCAACAATTTGCGGACAGCGCCACTGTCATGACGGCAGTGGCCGGGGTGTATTCGTATACATCTTCGGGGGTTGGCTTTACCTACAATGACGCCTACCTGACGCTGGCTACCGGGTTGTCCTCCGATGAATTGAGCAGCACCAATGTCTCCGATGCCGCGTTCCAGGAGTTTTACGGTTATGGTTTGACGGCGAATAATACGAATGTAGCTACGTTGTGGTCTGCCCCTTATACCGGGGTGTATCCGGTGAATACCATCCTGGAACGCATCGCGGGCAACCCGGCCATATCCGATGCCCTCCGGACGGAGCTGACGGGGGAACTAAAAGTTGTCCGGGCCCTGTACTATTTCAACCTGGTCAACTTATTCAATGCCGTCCCGCTGGTCACCTCCAGTGACTATGCGGCCAATACGCGTATTCCGCGGACTTCCGCCGACAGCATCTATGCGCAGGTGCTGAAAGACCTTACGGACGCAGAACAGGTCTTGAAGGAGGATTACCCTTCCCCGGGAAGAGCGCGTCCGAACCGGTATGCAGCCAAATTCCTGGAGGCAAAAATGCATCTGTACCGGCAGGAGTGGCAGGCTGCTTATGATGCGGCCGCCGTGGTGATAGGCTCAGGCGTATACAGCCTTGAAACGGACCTGAACAACGTATTCCTGGATGGCAGCAATGAGGCTGTCTGGCAGCTGCCTGCTACCGGACTGTACGGGTCGGTGTCGGAAGCCATCCGGTTTGTCCCCTATAGCGGGTCGGTTCCCACCTACCTGGTGACGCCTTCTTTGCTGGGCGCCTTTGAGACCGGCGATCAGCGTCTGCAGAACTGGATAGGGACTTCTGTTTCCAATGGCCAGACCTACTATTTCCCCTATAAATACAAACATCCTGCGCCGGATGGGAACAACGAAGACTATATGGTCTTCCGGCTGGGCGAGCTGTACCTGATCCGCGCCGAAGCCGCCGCCCAATTGGGGAATACGGCCGGCGCTCTGGACGATCTTGACCAGGTGCGTAATCGTGCCGGGCTGTCGGGCAGCACGGCCGCTACACAGGGGGATATTCTAGCGGCCATCCAACACGAACGGCAGGTGGAGCTATTTACCGAGTGGGGCAACCGCTGGTATGACCTGAAGAGAACGGCGACTGCGGGGACCGTGCTGAAGGCGGAGAAAATGGGATGGAAAGATACGGACACCCTCTATCCCGTCCCCAATTCGCAGCGCCAGCTTGACAACCTGCTGACGCAGAATCCGGGGTATAATTAGGTTTTATAAATACTATTCTTTCGTTCGCCAAAACAAGCTGTATTCGTTTGTTCATTGCCGGCAGTAAACTGCCTGGTCGTAAATTCTATTTCTCTATATGATGCAAGAATCGATTGTAAAGATTGGACACCTGTCCCATAAGTACAGCAGCAGCTGGGCCATACGGGACATCAACATCGAGATAGCCGGCAGCGGGATCGTGGGACTGCTGGGCTCCAACGGCGCCGGTAAGTCGACGACGATGAATATCCTCTGCGGGGTCCTGAACCAGACCGAAGGGAGTGTCCATATCGGCGGCATCGACATGCGCAAAGAACCCGAAGCGGCCAAACGGCTGATCGGTTTCCTTCCGCAGAACCCGCCTTTATACATGGACCTCACCGTCGATGAGTACCTGGTGTATTGCGCCGACCTGCGAAAAATGGAAAAAGAGCAGATCCGGCCGGCTGTCGAAGACGCAAAGGAACGCTGCGGCATCGCCCATTTCAGCGACCGGCTGATCCGTAATCTTTCGGGCGGTTACCGTCAGCGGGTGGGCATCGCCCAGGCGATCATCCACCGTCCAAAACTCGTGGTGCTGGACGAACCTACCAATGGGCTCGACCCTAACCAGATCATAGAGGTCCGCGCCCTGATCAAAGAGATCGCGGCCGAACGGGCTGTGATCTTCTCCTCACATATCCTGTCCGAAGTGCAGGTCCTCTGCAAAGACATCAAAATGATCGAAGGTGGAAGGATCGTATTTGCCGATACGATGGACGCTTTCAACAACTATGTGGAGCCGCATAGCGTGTTGATGGTGATGGAGAACCCGCCTGCTGCCGAAGAGCTGCTGCGCATACCCGGCGCGACAAAGGTGGACTTCTTAACCGGACGCCAGGTCCGGCTTTATTTCGGCGGCGACCCTTCCATTACGGAAACGATCATCGAAATCTGCGTGCAAAAGGGCTGGAAACTGCGGGAGATCAGTCTCGACAAAAGTTCCCTCGATGAAATATTTGCACAACTATCTAATCACACCTCCAAGAAAAATTAATGAGAACGACCTATAAGATCGCCAGGACGGAACTTGCCCTTTTATTCTATTCACCCATCGCCTGGTTTTTACTGGTGGCCCTCCTTTTTCAATGCGGGCTGGCCTTTACGGGCACGATCGAAGCCTACCTGACACAGCAGGAGATGGGAGGTATGATGTTGAAATATATGGACAACCTGACCAGCAATATCTTTGCGCCGCCCTATGGCATCTGGCCCGACCTGGCCAATAAACTTTATCTCTACCTGCCCCTGCTGACCATGGGACTGATGAGCCGGGAGATCAACAGCGGAACGATCAAGCTGTTGTATTCCTCACCGATCAAGGTGCGGGAGATCATCTTCGGCAAATTCCTGGCCATGTTATTCTACAACCTGATGCTGGTCGCTGTCCTGGCGCTGATCGTCATTTGCGGCCTGTTCAGTATCCGGCATGCGGACGCGGGATTGCTGTTCGCAGGCTTGCTGGGCATGTACCTCCTGCTCTGTACCTATGCGGCTATCGGTCTGTTCATGTCCTGCCTGACATCCTACCAGGTCGTGGCGGCGCTGTGCACCCTCGTCCTGCTGGCAGTACTAAGTTATGTCGGCACCCTCTGGCAGGGAATCGATTTCGTCCGTGACCTGGCTTACTTCTTATCCATTTCCGGCCGCGCGGATCACCTGTTCATGGGACTGATCAGTTCCAGGGACATCCTCTATTTTATAGTGATCATGGGCATGTTCCTGGGCTTCAGCATCTATAAGCTGCAGTCGGACCGCGAGTCGGGCACTGCCTGGATCAAGGCTGGCCGTTATGCCCTGATCGTAGCGGGCGCCCTGACCATCGGTTATCTCTCCTCCCGCCCCGGCCTGATCGGCTACTACGATGCTACCGCGACCAAATCGATGACCCTTGCCGTCAATGCGCAGAAGATCCTGAAAGAGACCGATGCGCCGATCGAAGTGACCTCCTATATCAACCTGCTGGACAACCGTTTCTATTCCGGCCGGCCCGAGGCGCGTAACCAGGATATGGCCCGCTGGGAACCTTACCTCCGGTTCAAGCCGGATATCAACTTCAACTATGTATACTTCTATGACAGCACGGGGGATAAGAATTTATTTAAATACAATCCGGGTATGACAGTGCCTTCTCTGGCGGAAAAATATGCGAAGTCCATGAAGATAGATCTGAGCCGGTTCAAGACGCCGGCCGGGATCCGAAAGATCATCGACCTGCGACCGGAAGAGAACCGTTATGTCATGCAGCTGAAATACAAGGATCGGACGACCTTTCTCCGGCTTTTTGACGACCAGGTGGTGTTCCCGACCGAGACCGAGACCTCCGCTGCGCTCAAACGGCTGATGCAGGCAAAAATGCCCAGGATCGTCTTCGTACAGGGGGAGCTGGAACGCAGCATCGACAAGGTAGGGGACCGGCATTATAAGGTATTGACCAACCAGATCACTTTCCGGAATTCCCTGGTCAATCAGGGCTTTGATGTCGGCACGGTCTCTTTAAAGGACCAGGATATCCCGAAAGACATTACGGCCCTGGTCATTGCCGATCCCAAAGTAGCGTTCGACACCGCCTCTCTATTGAAACTGCAGCAGTACATCGCCGCAGGTGGCAATCTGCTCATCGCAGGAGAGCCCGGGAAACAGGCCCTGTTGAATCCCTTGCTGTTACCCCTGGGGGTGCAGCTGATGGACGGTATGCTGGTACAGAAAAATAAAGATTTTTCACCCGACCTGATCCAGCCTTTCCTGACCCCTGCTGCTGCGGAGTTTACAAAAAAACTGCACCAGGATGCCGAGGACAGCCTCTGCGTTTCCATGAAGACTGCGGCGGCGCTCACCTACGGTACGGGTGGTCCGTTTACGATCAACCCACTGGTGATGACCGAAGAAAAGTCCAGCTGGAATAAAAAGATCCGACCCGATGAAGAGACGATCGAATCGACCGAAGATGCTACGGTGTCGGGCACTACCACCACGATCGTGGTTGGCGATGCCGCCGCCATTATGCAGGACGCGGTCAATAAAGAAAAGAATAAAAAAGAGAACGCTGCCGCGCAGAACGGTAGCCTGAAATATTCTCCGGAGTCAGGCGATCAGAAAGGTCCTCTCCCGGTGGTAGCAGGACTAACCCGTACCATCAACGGCAAACAGCAGCGTATCGTCGTATCCGGCGATGCCGACTTCCTGAGTAATTCGGAACTGAACCGGAGCAATATCCGGACCAGCAATTTTGATTTCAGTACGGCTATCTTCAGCTGGTTCAGCAACGGGGAATTCCCCATCGACAGCTACCGGCCGCCGCATGAAGACAAACGCATCAGCCTGACCGACATGGGACTTAGCCTCGTAAAGATCTTCTTATTAGGTGTTCTGCCCGGGCTGCTGGTGATCATTGGGGCGATACTGCTGATAAAGCGGAAAAGGAAATAAAGAGATAGTTGCAACAAGCGTATTCTGTAATCCTGCTATGCAGGCGTTGCAGAATACGCTTGTTGATTATTTTGTTGACATGACTTTTGGCATATCCGGATTGTTCAATCTCAATACGACCGTTTCATGAGAGCCGACCGTATAGGATAGCTTCTTTTGATTTTTCTTGATTTCATTATTCCAGATGTTGAGGGTAGTGTATTTTCCCTCCAGTCCCAGCGTTGCCAGATCTGTTTCAAATTTTCCCGCTTTTTTCCCGGTATTCAATATTCCAATCGCCGTTTCATTATTCTCAAGGGGCTTGACGAATACCTGCCAGCCGTTGTTATTTATTTTCCTCACCGCCTGCTTGCCCAGTTTATCCTGGTCTATCGCAAGAATGTTCTTATTCGTAAGAATTCTTTTTGTCGCCTCATTCATATTCGCTACATCGCAGCTCACCATTAAAGGGGCGGCCAGCAAACACCATAAAGACATATTCGATTGGTATTCCACATCTGTGCATCCGATGCCGCCCAGATCGCTGGAAGGGCCTTTGTGCCCATACAGGCCCACCATTAACATATCAGGGTCGTTCCAGCCGCCATCGCCGGCGAAGCCAGCGATATCCGCATCTGCACGAATGGCATCCATAATACCGACGCCGCCCTTTTCTATATTGAGCGAATCATTTTCTGAAGACCATTTATCCCTGATATCACCGGCGATCCGCCAGAGACTTCCCCCGACGCTCCTTCCCCAAAGCCAGGGCTGCCGGTCTCCCCATTCACAAATCCCCAACACCATATTCCTGCCTGAATGGGTCAGGGCATCGGCAATGCTCTTATAACGGATTTTTGCCGTCTCCATATCCGGCGGAGCATTACAATAATCGTATTTAAGATAGTCGATGCCCCACCCGGCAAATGTGCCTGCATCCTGCTCCTCAAAATGGTAACTTGCCGTATAACCCGCACAGGTCAAAGGAGCGGCATCCGAATAGATCCCAAGTTTCAATCCCTTAAGGTGGACATAATCGACCAATGCTTTTATACCGGAAGGAAATTTTACGGGATCAGGAATGATATTATTTTTTTTGTCCCGTCCGCCCTGCCAGCCATCATCGATGAAGATATAGTTATAACCCGCATCCACAAGCCCATTTGCCACCATGGCATCCGCAATGGTTCTTACGTCTTTTTCCGTGATCTGATCGGCGTAAAAGTTCCAGGTCATATATCCCATCGGCGGAGTAGGAGCTAATTTGTTCCGCTGAGCCTTGCTGTTAACAATAGAAAGTACAGCTATAATAATAAAGAATAGTCTTCTGAACATGATATAATATTGATTTGGTTATTTTTTGCCGGAACATTGAAGGTTTTAAAGATTCACAAAATAATCTGGGATTCACAAAATAATCTATGATCCACAAAATAATCTATATTTCTGTATCCATAAATTTCAAACACCAGGCTGGCACCAGGTTGACCGCGATGCCGATGCGAAGATGACCATCCAATGGTTGTTAAGAGGAAAAAAAATAAATTTTGCAAATTCAAAAAAACTTCTCAATCTTTGTTATGTAGTACATAATTACTAGTCTACATATTTAACACGGTCTTGCAAAAAACGATTATTGCTTATGAAAAAGAAGCTTTTTCTCCGAAAGCTGCAGTGCCTGCTGGCGACTGCAATTGCACTTTTCATCAGTTCGGTTTCTTATGGACAGGGTTTGCTTGTCAAAGGGTCCGTTACGGACAGCAGCGGAAAGGCGCTGGAAAACGTCACCGTAAAAGTAAAAGGTTCTTCGAAGGGAACCACCACCGCAGCAGACGGCAGCTTTTCCATCACCGTCCCTTCCTCCGGGTCGGTACTGACCTTCTCCAGCGTTGGTTTTATCGCAAAGGAAGTCCACGCCGGGGCTAACCCCATCCGCATCTCCCTTGCCCAGTTACATGAGACAATGGGTGATGTCATCGTCGTGGGGTACACCCAGCAGTCGAAAACGAAAATAACGGCGGCCATCTCAAAGCTGGACCCCGATGAAATGAAGAACACCAGCAACCCCAACCCCGTACAGGCCATCCAGGGAAAGATCGCCGGCGTATCCGTACCCATCGTGACAGGCCAGCCCGGCTCCGGCGCCAACAACATTATCATACGCGGAGGCACCAAATTGAACGAATATGGTACGGGGCTCGGAAACAGCGGAGGCAATCCCAACTCAGGCGTCGAATCTTCGACCCCCCTGGTGATCGTAGACGGCATCTTCAGGGCGATGGATGATATCAACCCGGATGATATCGAATCTTTCCAGGTAATGAAAGATGCCGCTTCCACCGCCATATACGGCGCCCGGGGCGCTAACGGCGTCATCGTGATAAAAACAAAAGGGGGGAAATTCAACAGCAGGCCCCATGTCACGGCGAACTTCCGTAATAACTGGGAGACCCAGGCCAGGAAATACAATTACCTGAGCGCAAAGGACTACCTGGTGCTGGCCCGCACGACAGTGAAGAACACCACAGACCCCATCGATAAGAACAACTTATTGAACAACGGGGGATTCTCCGCGGGCACCACCGTTTTCACCGCGAAGGGACAATATGGCAACTCCATCAACCTTACCGCCCTCTATGACAATGTCGTGGCGATAGAAGGGCAGCCATACGTGGACAACCTGCTCTCAAAAGGATGGCAGACGATCGACGACCCCGTCAACCCGGGCACCAAATTGCTGTTCGACGACAATCATTACCAGGACCTTATCTGGAAAACCGGGAATACCCGGAATTACAATGTAGCCGTGGACGGAGGCAGCGACAAAGCCAACTACAATGTATCGATGGGTTATGTGGATCAGGCCGGGGTATTCGTCGGCACCAAATACCAGCGGTACAATGCCCTCGGGAATTTCGGGTTTAAAGTTTCCGACAATTTCAGGCTGAACGCTATGCTGAATTACCAGAATGTATTGCCCAACTATGTCGATGCCTACCAGAACGACCTGACAAGGGGCACCCGTCTTACCCCCCTCATACGGATATTTAAAGACAACGGCGATCCGACCACCGGCGAAGTGCTTACCGCCCGCAATCGCTTCCATACGTTGAAATATGACGATACAAGAGTTTCGACCGAGAGATTGGCGTCCAGGCTCGACGCCGACATCACCATCGTCAAAGGACTGCATTACAGACCCGCCGTAGCCTATCTCCTGCAGGATTACCGGTACCTGTTTTTCAGAAAAGCTTTTCCCGACCCCATCCAGTTCGCCACCAGCAGGCAAAAAACTGAAAATACCAATAACTATCGCGAGCTGATGGTCGACCAGATCCTTCAGTACGATTATACCTTGCACAATGACCACCATTTTATGCTGTTGGGCGGTTTTAACTACACCCGGGAAACTAACAGCCTCATCAACATCGGCTCCCAGCGCGCCACCAACGATTATATTTTCACGATCAACGAGCCTTCCGTGACAACGATTAACGGCCAGACAGTCACCAATGTCACGGACTTCAGCACTTCCCTGACAGAGACAAGGTCGGCCAGTTACTTCGGGCAGCTCAATTACGATTACCAGGGGAAATACCTGGTGAGCGGAGCTATCCGTTATGACGGCTTTTCCAACTTTGCCCCCGAAAATAAATATGCGCTGTTCCCTTCCGTATCAGCGGGCTGGAACATACACAATGAAAAGTTCTGGAATGTCAGGCCCGTCAGCTCTTTAAAGCTCAGGGCAAGCTGGGGACAGGCCGGTTCGCGCGACCTCAACCTGACGGATACTTATGGCAGTTATACTGCTACTGCTTATGCGCAAAGCCCCGGCATTTTGCGGGCTAACCTGTCCAATCCGAACCTGAAATGGGAGCTTACCGAGACCACCGACCTGGCATTTGACGCCGGTTTCCTGAATGACAGGCTCACGCTGACGGTGGATTATTACGATAAGTTGACCAAGAACAGGCTTGCGTCAGAACCCCTGCCTTCCGAAGCGCCTTTTTCCACCATCACTTACAATAACGGGACCCTCCAGAACAAAGGAGTAGAAGTCGAGATAGGCGCCATGATCATAAAACACACCTCCTTTACCTGGAAGACGAATTTCTCCTTCGCGTACAACCGGCAGATGATCATGAAGCTGCCTGCCAACGGGCGCGCCAGGAACCGCCAGGGCGGCATCACGGTTTATGATCCGAAGTCAAAAACGGAAAAGGACGCAGGCGGTTATGCCCAGGGCGAACGTCCTTTCGGTCTGTGGGCCTATAAGGTCGACGGCGTTTTTTCGACGGACGCGGAAGCGGCCGCCTGGGGCAAAGTAGATCAGCTGGCCTCTCCTTCGGGTATCCCCATCGGCAAACATGCAGGGGATTACAAATGGGCAGACCTTAACAACGACGGCATCATCGACACGCGGGACGTCGTGTTCATGGGGTATTCGACACCCGACAAGATCGGGGGCATGCAGAATACCCTGACCTATAAAAATTTCACCCTGCGCGTGGCCGTCGATTATGCGATGGGCTTTGTGATCAGCAACGGCGCCCTGGCCCGGTCGCTGGGACAAGGTCGCGCCTTCAACGAAGGCGCCCCCGCCGAGGCCCTGGGCAAAGATATCTGGCAGAAATCCGGCGATGTAGGGAAAAAATATGCACGTTTTTCTTTTGCCGACTTCGATTACGGACAGCGTAACTACCTGCGCACATCCGCGATCGGGACCAACAACAGCTACGGGTCCGACGTCTCGACCATGATCTCGAAAGGAGATTTCCTGGCCCTGCGGGAGATCTATATTGGCTATGACATTCCGAAAGCGGTCCTCAAAAAGATCCATGCGTCCAACCTCAATGTATTCGGCAGCATTTACAACCTCGCCTACCTGACCGCCTATAAGGGATTGAACCCCGAGACCTACAGCGGCTTCGACGATGGCGGATATCCGCGTCCCAGGCAATTCTCCCTGGGGGCGACCTTGAAATTTTAAAGATCATCCTGTTAATCCCCATTATAAATACTACAGCGATATGAAAAAAATATTCCGGATAGCAATCCTCGCAGCCCTCATCCCGATGGCCCTGGGCAGCTGCAAAAAAATGCTGGAGGTGGACCCGCTGTCACAGATAACCGAGCAGGTCTATTTCCAGAACGAGGGTGACTTTGCCCCTTATGTGACAGGTATATACACCTCGATGAGAAGTTTTGCCAATAATGTCACTTATGGAATGGAAAGAGGCGAGGAGCTCATAGCCGGTTCCAATGCGCGTTTTTCCACCGCTTGGAGCCAGATACTCAGCCCCACCGTGGGCGCGCTGGATTACAACAGCTGGTACAAAGCCATCGGCAATTGCAATTTATTGCTGGCTAAGATCGATCCTTTCACTTTTTCCAATCAGGCCAATAAGAGCAGGATCGAGGCGGAAACCTATTGCCTGCGTGCTTACTTCTATTTCCATCTTACCCGGATCATCGGGGATTGCCCCCTGATGCTTGATGCCGTCACCACCGCGAATGTCCCCTTGCTGCCGCGCTCCGCCGCGACGGACGTCATGAAACAGATCCTCGCGGATCTCGACAAGGCGATCGGCCTTTTCCCTGAAAAGACCTTTGTAAGCAAATACCGGTTCTCTTATGCCTCCGCGCAGGCCTTGAAGGCCGAGGCCAAACTGTGGAGCGCCAAAGTGCTGAATGGAGGCGATGCAGACCTGAACGACGCCATTACTGCGATCAATGAAGTGGAAAATACCAGCGGACTGGCGCTGATGGCCAATTTCAAGGATGTTACCGGCACAAGGGCCAATAACGAAATTGTTTTGGCCGCTTATTACCAGCGGGATGAAACAGGCGCCAATTACGGCGTCAATGCCCTGCCTTTCCTCAGCATCGTGACAGGCGCCACGAACCTGGACAGCATACCTTATTGCCAGTCTTCGGCTAACGGACAGGGCGCTTACCAGATCAGCCCTTTATCGAAGGCGCTTTTCAACGCTTATCCCAACGATAAAAGAATCCCTTTCACCTGGATACTGGAGCACCAGGGGGCAGTCACCAAGATCTCCTGGATCAACAAGTACCCGGGGACAAAATATTCAGATGACCGGATCTCAGATAATGACATCATCATGTTCCGGCTGGCTGATATACACCTCATGGCTGCCGAGGCCTATGCAGGACTGAACAACACCGCTTCGGCCATCCCCTACCTGAACAAAGTGCGGGAGCGTGCGGGTAATGGCGATTATACCGGACCCACGGACAAGGCCACCGTGGAAAAGGAAATACTCGATGAACGCGGCCGGGAACTCTACTTCGAGAACAAGCGCTGGTTCGACCTCGTCCGGTTCCACCTCGGCGGGACCATCGATGTATACAACTATGTGCCCAACCTCATTGGTAAGACCACCCCCTTGTTCTGGCCCCTGGCCGCCAACGTGCTTGCCAACAATAATAAGCTGACCCAGACAGTGGGATATTAAAACTCTGACAGTGGGATATTAAAGCTCAGACAATGGGAAATTAAAACTTATACAGTGGGATATTAAAACTTAGACAATGGCAAATTATAACCCGGACAGTGGGATATTACAACTTCGATCAAACCTGGCTGCTATGAACATTTCAATAAAAATAAAAGGCCGTCTGATGACGGTATATGCGACCATCCTCCTGGCGGCAGCTTCTGCGACCCTGCCATCCTTTGCCCAGCGGGCGCCCTTTTCAGACACTACACTGCTGTTCAATCCCGCCACGGACGGGTATACGATCATGCATGTACCGGCGCTGACTATCTCAAAAAAAGGCGTCTTGCTGGCCTTTTCAGAAGGAAGGCTCGGCAATGGAAAGGATTGGGCGGAGATGGACCTGCTGATGCGGCGGAGCCTCGACAAAGGAAAGACCTGGGAGCCGCTGAAAGTGATCATCCCGCATACCCCGGGAATGCCTACCAGCAACATCACTCCCATTGCGGACAGGGATGGGACGATACACCTGTTGTTCCAGGTCAACTATGCCCATGCCTATTACATGAAGTCCACCGATGACGGTAAGAGCTGGTCCGGACCGGAGGACATCACCTATGTCTTCGAAAAATTCAGACCTGAATACGATTGGAAAGTCCTTGCCCCCGGCCCTGCGCATGCCATCCAGCTGCATACGGGAAGACTGGTGGTCCCCGTATGGTTATGTACACCGGACAGAAGCAAGCCCGGCGGCGACCATCGCCCCTCCTGTGTGGCCACCATTTACAGCGATGATAATGCCAGGACCTGGAAACGGGGTGATATCATTTCCAATAATAAGGATCTGCCGGCCGGATCTGCCGATACGATCATCAACCCCAATGAATCGGTGGCTGTGGAGCTGGCGGATGGCCGCGTAATGATAAATATGCGTAATGAATCCATCGTCAACCGCCGCCTGATCAGTTATAGTCCTGATGGCGTTACAAAATGGACGAGACCCGCCTTTGACACGGCCTTGTTCGAGCCGGTGTGTATGGCCAGCCTTATCAGGCTGTCCGGAGGCCCGCAGGGCAAGGGCGTCAATCGCCTCTTATTTGTAAATCCCGACAGCCGTTATGTCTCCCTGGTCATCCGCCCCAACCAGAGAGTCAACCGGTCCCGGCAGAACCTCACGGCCCGGGTGAGCTATGATGAAGGCAGGACCTGGCCCGTTCAAAAAGTTTTGCATGCCGCCGGTGCAGGTTATTCTGACCTCGCCGTTGGCCCGGATGAAACGATCTATTGTTTATACGAAGTCAGGAATGGCCCTGACAGCGATTGGACATATAGAGTGCTGATACATCGGTTCAATCTCGAATGGTTGACGGACGGCAAAGATTCCTACGGCAAAGCCCCCTATAGATAAAATTAAGTGTACGAATATAAATTAATGACTTTATGAAAAAGATCGAAGGATTAATAGCAGCGGTGTTCACACCATTCCATGAGGACGGTACGGTCAACCTGGATATGATACCCGCGCTGGTGGACAAGCTGGTGGAGGACGGTTTAAAAGGGATCTTTGTTTGCGGCAGCAACGGAGAGGGCCCCAATATGACCTCGAAAGAACGTATGCAGGTGGCGGAGGCATTTGTCAGGGCAGCGGGCAGGAGAATATTGATCATTGTACATGTCGGGCACAACAGCATCCGGGAAGCAAAGGCCCTGGCTGCCCATGCCGCAGAGATCGGAGCAGATGCATTTGCTTCGGTGGCCTCCTTTTATTTCAAGCCGACTTCCGTGCAGAACCTGGCCAATTGTATGGCCGCCATCGCAGAAGGGGCTCCGGAACTTCCTTTTTATTATTATCACATACCGCATCTCACGGGGGTAGGCATGGATATGGTCGAGTTCTTAAAGCTGGCCGGCCCCCTTATCCCCAATCTTGCCGGTATTAAATATACGGCCCCGACGATCAACGAATACCAGGCCTGCCTGAATTATGAGAACGGCCGGTTCGATATATTGTTCGGGCTGGATGAACTGTTGCTGCCTGCCCTGGCGGCAGGCGCCAAAGGAGCTATCGGCAGCACGTATACGTTTGCGGCCCCCCTGTATTTAAAGATCATGGCGGCGTTTGACGCAGGGGACATACAGGGGGCGCGGGCCAACCACGCATACATCGTGGAGTTCATCCGGGTATTGTTGAAATTCCCGCCCATTCCCGCACAAAGGGCGATCATGAAAGCCCTCGGCTGGGATCTCGGCCCAAGCCGGCTGCCGCTGACGACATTAAGGAAGGAGCAGGCAGACAAGCTTTATCATGAATTGGAAAGCCTGTCCTTTTTTACGAAATTACCTGTGCGCAAAGTCAACACACCTGAAAAAGGAACGACAGGAAAGAGCTAATTCAATAAATACGAGCTATGCCGGGAATAAAGAACATTTTGTTAACCGTTTTATGCCTGTTGAATATGAGTGCGAACGCGCAGGAAAATAAGAGCATTTTTTTTAAATGGAAAGAGGCAAGCCCCATCCCGGACGCAGATGGCTTTGCCGGATCCTATGCAGGCGTCAGCAATGGCGTGCTGCTCGTAGCCGGCGGCTCCAATTTTCCGGACAACGGAAGGCCCTGGACCAACAGCTCTAAAAAATGGTACGATAAGATCTTTATGCTGGACAAGCCCGGGGGCGTTTGGAAAGAAGTCGGGAAACTGCCCCGGCCGATGGGATATGGCGTTGCGCTGACCTGGAAAGACGGCGTGATCTGCCTGGGAGGGGGCGATGCACAACAAAATTACACGGATGCATTTGTGCTCAGGTACGTACAGGGCAGGGTGGCAACAGAAAAGCTGCCCGACTTGCCCGCGCCGCTTATCAATGCCTGCGGAGTGATCATCAACGATGTCCTCTACATGGCCGGCGGCATTACAACGCCATCGGCGACCCATACGGAAAATATTTGCTGGAGCCTTGCTCTTTTACCGTCGTCTTCCCCGAAAAAATGGAAAGTAGAACCTCCGCTGCCCGGAAGATCGAGGATGCTGGCGGTTGCCGGCGCACAGGGAGACGACCTCTATATTTTCGGAGGCGTCCATTTAGCGGTGTCGCCGGGTGATACCATCCCGCACCGGGAATACCTGGCAGATGGCTGGAAATACACCCCCGGGAAAAGCTGGACCCCGATAGCCGGACTGCCATACCCGATGGCTGCCGCGCCTTCGCCCGCCTACCAGGCCGGACAATCGCATTTGCTCGTCTTTGGCGGCGATGATGGTCTCAATGCAAATAAGATCCTTCAGCTGAAAGATACGCACCCGGGATTCAGGAGCGAAATACTTGCCTACAATTGCATCACCGATGCCTGGTCCGTCATGGGCGCCCTCCCGGTGGACAAACGGGCAGACGCAGAGATCCATCCGCATAACAGCGTGTACGCGGCCGTTACCACCCCTTTAGTGCTCTGGAACGGAAAGATCGTTATACCCGGCGGGGAGGCGAGGCCGGCCGTGCGCAGCAATAAAGTCCTGGTGGCAGAGATTGAACAGCCTTCCGGAAAATTCGGTCTTCCCGACTGGACAGTGATCGCCCTGTATTTTCTGGCCGTCATAGGCATCAGCTTATGGGTCTCCCGGAATATGGGAAAGACGACCGGAGCATTTTTCCTCGGCGGTCAAAAAATTCCCTGGTGGGCGGCAGGCCTGAGCATATTCGGTTCGAAGCTGAGCGCGCTGACCTTTATTGCGATCCCCGCAAAAGCCTATTCGACGGATTGGATCTACCTCATGAACAATGTGATGATCGTTGCCGTGGCGCCCATCGTCACCTTCTTTTACCTGCCCTATTACCGGAAACTGAAGCTGACCAGCGTATATGAATATCTGCAGATCCGGTTCAATCCCAAAGTCAAATTACTGGGCAGCTTCACATTTGTCGTATTCCAGCTGAGCAGGCTGGGCGTCGTGATCTATCTTCCTTCCCTTGTCCTGAGCACCGTAACGGGTATGGATATCTTTGTTTGTATCTTATTGACCACCCTGGTCACCACCGCATACAGCGTTCTCGGCGGAATAGAGGCCGTGGTATGGACGGAAGTGATGCAGGTGTTCGTTCTGATGGGAGGTGCCCTGGGCAGCCTTTTTTTCATTACCTGGCACACAAAAGGAGGGATGGGCGGGCTTATACACGAAGCTTTTATTCACGATAAATTCCGCATCGCCAGCCTGGGCTGGAGCTTCTCGGAGCCGGTACTGTGGGTGGTGGCCATCGGCGCTTTTCTGACCAATCTCGTCACCTACACCTCCGACCAGGTAGTGGTGCAAAGATATCTTACGACATCCACGGAAAAAGAGGCGCGCCGTTCAATTTATACCAATGCTATCCTGGTCATTCCCGCTACCCTGATCTTTTTCGGCGTCGGAACGGCCCTTTGGGTATTCTTCCGGCAGCATCCGGGCGAGCTGAACCCGCATGGCAACACCTATGATATTTTCCCCTGGTTCATCTCCCGGCAATTGCCGTCAGGACTTTCCGGACTTGTCATCGCAGGACTTTTTGCAGCAACCATGTCGACCATCAGCTCCAGCATGAATTCAATAGCCACCGTGCTGACGACCGACTTTTACAGGCATTTCAAAAAGGACGCCCGGGACAGCCAAAGCCTGCGGTTCGCAAAATTCGTCACGGTCTTACTGGGCCTGACAGGCTGCCTGGTCGCCATGTACCTGGTGTACCTGCATAATGCCTCTATCTGGGACCAATACCTTAAGATCATCGGGTTGTTCGGCGGCTGCCTGGCCGGCATGTTCGTGGCAGGTATATTTTTCCCGCGTATAACCAGCACCGGCATCATCGCCGGATTCATCACCAGCAGCATCGGCCTGTATTTTGTGCAGGCCTCCGGGAAGATCAATTTCTTTTTGTATCCTGTATTTGCAGTCATAGGCTGTGTGGTGACAGGATACCTGTTCAGTCTCGGGTCTCCCGGTAAAAAGCAAAAGACGGATGAGACCCTATACAAGTCATTATAAATTTATTTATGCTCATTTATGTAGATGCGCCATTCAGGCGCGAACACAAAGACGAACTGCTGGCAGGAGCCGGCGGTCATACCTTCCTTTTCAAAGATGAGCTGGAAGGAGAACAGCAGCAGCTGGCGGCCTTGCTAAAGGCGGATATCCTGCTCGGAAATCCCAAGCCGGTGGAATGGCTGCAACAGGCGAATAACCTGTTGTGGATCCAGCTGTATTCGACAGGCTTCGAATATTACAAACATATCCGACTGCCAGCCGTCATCACCAATATGCAGGATTATTATGCGCAGCCCTGTGCGGAGACGGCCATCGCAGGCATCCTCGCCTTATACCGCGGAATGGATGATTTTGCCGTCCTGAAATCAGAAAGGAAATGGGTGGGGTATCCCATCCGGGCAGAATTGCAGCTACTCCAGTATAAAAAGGTGTTCATCTTAGGTACGGGCCATATCGGAAAAAGGGCCGCACGGATCCTGAGCGGGTTCGACTGCAAGGTTACTTTCTATGGAAGGTCTGCCGACGCACAGATGAAGACGCCTCAGCAGCTGGAAGCCGCGCTGCCCGATGCGGATATCGTCATTGCCTGCCTGCCCGGCACAGAGGAGACCAAAGGGTTATTTACATCAGCGATGATCAGGCGTCTCAAACCCACCGCTGTTTTTTGCAACGTCGGGAGGGGCAACCTGCCCGAAGACGAGATGGTCCTGGTAGAGGCCCTGGTGCAAAGAAGGATCGGCGGCGCCGTGCTGGACGTCACCGCCGAAGAACCGATACCTGCGGGCCATCCATTGTGGAACTGCCCTAATACTATCCTGAGCCAGCATTCCGGCGGCGGCAATATTACCGAGTACAGCGGTATCGTGCAGCTCTTCCTGTAGAACCTGGCGAATTTCGAGGCCCACAGACCCTTAAAGAACCAAATAGATTTTAGCCGGGGATATTAAATAATGGGAATATTAAATAATACATGCATTACCGTCGGTATTAAATCGCTTAAATCATATGGACATGAAAAAAATAGGGTTGATCCTGGGGGCAGCTTTCCTGGTTGTTTTCAACAGCCGGGCGCAGGCGCCCCTGTTCGATACGGTCACGGTCTTCAACTCTGATCGATACGGTTATGCTTCCACGCGGGACCCGGCGATCTGCATTACGCCCAAAGGCACGTTGCTGGCCTTTTGTGAAGCGAGGGCGGACGGACCCGGCGACTGGGCCTCCATCGATCTGCTGATGCGGCGCAGCACGGACGGCGGCAGGACCTGGAACGACACCGTGGTGATAGCAGGCCGCGAAACAGGGAGACCCACCAGCAACCTGACCCCGCTGGTCGGGAAAGACGGCGCCATTCATTTATTATATTACCGGAATTATGCCAGATCATATGAGATCGTCTCCCGGGATGACGGACTTAGCTGGACCCCGCCGGTGGATATCACCTACGTTTTCGATCAATTTAAAGAGGAATACAATTGGAAGGTGATCGCTTCCGGGCCCGGCCATGCGATCCAGCTTAATAACGGCCGCCTGATCGTGCCGACGTGGTTATGCAATCCCGACCCGAAGATAAAAGGCGGTCACCGGCCGAGCTGTGTCGCCTCGATATACAGCGATGATCACGGAAGGACCTGGAAGCGGGGCGCCATTATCATGAATACGAGCGAAGAAAGCCCCAACCCCAGCGAAATACATGCCATCGAGCTCGAAGACGGCCGGGTGATGGTGGACATCCGCAATGAATCTTCCAGGCACCGGCGTATGTATTCGATCAGCCCCGACGGATATAGCCATTGGAGCAAACCTGTCTTCAACGAATCGCTGTTCGAGCCGATCTGCAACGCATCCATCGAAAGGCTGAGCACAAAAAAGAAGAACGGCAAGAGCCGGATACTTTTCTGTAATCCGGACAGCGAGGCGGATACGGCCGGCAGACGGGACCCCTCCCATTTCAAAAGAGTGAACCTGACCCTGCGTTTGAGTTACGACGAAGGGAAGACCTACCCGGTCAGCAAGGTCATCGATCCGGGAAGATCCGGTTACTGCGATGTAGTGACCGGGAAAGATGGGATGATCTATGTATTCTATGAGCAGGGGGAGCGGTTCAACAGCGGCACCGTACCGAATTCGGTCGTGCTCGCCCGGCTTAACCTGGCCTGGTTGAGCGACGGGAAAGATCATTTTTAAACAGTTCGTCATATAGTAAACAGTCGTTCATATCGTAAGCAGTCGGTCATGAAAAAACTAAGAAGTCAATATTGGTTCGAGGGCGTCAACCCCCACGTATTTACTAACCGCAGCTGGATGGCGGCCCAGGGATTTTCCCGCGATGTATTCGACGGCAGGCCGGTGATCGGCATCTGCAACTCCTGGAGCGAGCTGAATAATTGCAATGCGCACTTCAGACAGCTGGCGGAAGCAGTGAAAAGAGGGGTATGGGCAGCCGGCGGCTTCCCCCTGGAATTTCCTGTCATTTCATTGGGTGAGGTCTTCATGCGGCCGACCACCATGTTGTACAGGAACCTGATGGCAATGGACGTGGAAGAGTCTATCCGGGCTTATCCCATCGATGGCGTGGTGCTGATGGGCGGTTGCGACAAAACGACGCCTGCTCAGCTGATGGGGGCGGCCAGTGCGGGCCTTCCTGCCATCATGATCCCCGGCGGCCCGATGTTGCGGGGGTATTATAAAAATGAAGTGATCGGGTCCGGCACGGACGTATGGAAGTTCGAAGATATGCGCAGGATGAACCAGCTGAGCGACGAGGCTTTTACGGAAATCGAATCCTGTCTTTCCCGCAGCGCCGGTCACTGTATGGTTATGGGCACGGCCAGCACCATGACCAGCCTGGCGGAAGCCCTCGGTATGACCCTGCCTGGCAGCGCCTCCATTCCCGCCGTAGATACACGGCGGTACGCGGGCGCCCAGGACAGCGGCAAAAGGATCGTCGAAATGGTGAAAGAAGAGCTGAATATAGGACAGGTGATCACACGGCAGGCGCTGGAAAATGCGATCACGGTCAATATGGCTATCGGAGGTTCTACGAATGCCGTTATCCACCTGCTCGCCATCGCAGGCAGGCTGGGGATCGGGTTGAGTTTGGATGATTTCGATCGGATTTCCAGGACGACGCCCCTGCTGGTGAATGTCAAACCTTCCGGGAAATATGTAATGGAGGACTTTTTCTATGCAGGCGGCATACCGGCTGTGATGCAGGAAATAAGAGATCTTCTGCACACCGATGTCCTGACCGTGACGGGCAGATCGATAGGAGAGAATATCAGCAAAGCGGAAATATATAATGACGAGGTGATAAGACGGAGGAACAATCCCTTGCATCCGGAAGGCGGGACGGTAGTGCTCAAAGGAAATATAGCGCCGGATGGTGCGGTGATCAAGCAGACAGCCGCATCGCCGCACCTGCTGAAACACACCGGTAGAGCAATCGTATTCGCGGACAGGGATGACATGCTGCGCCGCATCGATGATCCGGAACTGCCCGTGACGGCCAATTCTGTCCTGGTGATGAAAAACTGCGGTCCCATAGGCGGACCGGGAATGCCCGAATGGGCGCATATCCCCATACCAAAAAAATTACTGGAACAGGGTATCCATGATGTGGTCAGGATCAGCGACGCCCGGATGAGCGGCACCTCATTCGGCACCATTGTATTGCATATGGCCCCTGAAGCAGCCATTGGCGGGCCTTTGGCAATAGTAGAAGAGGGGGACCAGGTAACGCTGGACGTGGAGAACAGGAGTATCCGCCTGGAAGTGCCGGAAGAAGAGATCAAGGAACGCTTAAAAAAATGGCAGGCGCCGCCCCGGCATTATACCCGGGGATATGGAAAGATTTTCCAGGATAATATACTACAGGCGGATAAAGGCTGCGATTTCGGGGTGTTGCGTTCGGATGAAAAAGATACGGTGCAGACCAATGATATCGCCGCCGCGTATGCATTGAAATAATAGCGTAGAATAATAAAGTAGGATAGTAAAGTAGTAAAACAGTAAAGTAGCGTGATGACCATAAAAATCATCGAGTATGAAAAAGCACACCGAACTTTTCAACTACAGGGAACTGTCGCCTTCGGAGGCCGGTCTGTTTAAAAAAGAAGGTTACCTCATCCTTCGGAATATACTGACAGCGCAGGGCCTTGACCAAATGCGGAAGGAGTCGATGACAGCCTGGAACGGGGAAAAAAAAGATTTCGACCCTTCCGGCTCCTGGCTGAATAACTCATTGCTGGTGAATATTCATCGCAAGTCCCCCACAATCAGGAATTATTATTTCGAAGGCCCGCTGGTGTATATCGCCTCGCAGACCGGCGTATTTTGTTCCTGCGTTACGCGGATGCCGATGCCGTGGAAGTTTACAATGATGGCAAGCCAAGGCTGGGCCGGCTGGTAAAAGGAACGTCGAAGTTTGAAGAAGTACGGTATTTCGAATCCGATCTGTAGATAAAAAAACAACGATCTGAATGGCTCCGCTCACCATAGACTCCTTAAAAGGAAATTGGGGTACTTTATTGCTGCCCGTCAATGACGATGACAGTTTCGACTATTCCCGGCTGGGCGATGAGATCGACCTGCTCATTGCGGCGGGCGTAGATGGCATTTATTCCAACGGTACGGCAGGGGAGCTGCACAACCAGGCGGAAGAAGAATTCGACAGGATAAACAGTTTGCTGGCGGAAAAATGCCAGTGCGCCGGCATGGCATTCCAGATCGGCGTTAGCCATCCTTCGCCATGGTTGTCCCTGGAAAGGATCAGGAGAAGTCTACACCTGGCGCCCGGCGCTTTCCAGGTGATCTTACCCGACTGGGTCATCCCCACAGAAGAGGAGCAAACAGCTTTCCTGCAAAGAATGGCGCGGACGGCAGGGGACGTTCCGCTGGTCTTATATAATCCTCCGCATGCCAAGCTGGTGTTGGAGCCGCCGGCTTATGGAAAATTAAAGATCGCCGTTCCGGAACTGATCGGTCTCAAAGTAGGAATGGGGAAAGCAGGGATGGGAGAAGCCGAATGGGTTGCGGCCATGAAAGAGCATACAGGGAGCCTGGCGGTGTTTGTGCCGGGACATTTGCTGGCGACGGGCGTACGGCAAAAGCTGGCGGCGGGCGCTTATTCCAATGTCGCCTGTATCAGCCCCCGGGGCGCGCAGGTTTGGTGGCGGCTGATACAGTCCGACCCCGCCGAAGGGATTTTAGTGCAACAAATGATCCTGGATTTTTTCGACCGTTGTATAACGCCGTATAAAATGGCGGGTTATTCCAATCCCGCCCTGGATAAATTCCTGGCGGCGGTAGGAGGCTGGTCGTCTGTCGGAACCCGTCTGCGCTGGCCCTATAAATGGATTGCGGCGTCGGAGGTCGGTCATGTGCGGAAGGAAGCCGAACGGCTTTTGCCCGGTTTTTTATTGACATAAAAACTGCCAATATGATAAAAGAATTATTACTGATCTCCTGTATCGGCGCTGCAGCCATCCGGGCAAAAGCCCAGGCCGTAAAGGATTCTACAGACAGGATCGCAACGGTGATCAATTTCGCCGAACATGATTTCCCCGCAGCTCAGCTGCCCGGGCGGCTGCAGGTCCGGGAGCCATTAGGCGTAGCGACATTCCCCTGGGTGCAGGGCCAGGTGATACACCACGCCCGTAACCGCAAAGGCGGCTTGTTCGAGACCCGGGCTACGGTGACGCCCAAAGGTGATTACCTGCTTATGTTCCCGGATGGCGGGCACTATGGGGGCTCTCCCGTAAAGACCAACGATATGCTCGCCTATCGCTCCAAAGACAAAGGCAAGACCTGGGAGGGGCCCTCCATCGCATTCGACATAGATTATAACCAGCACGGATTTATCCCGCTCATACCCGCCCATTCCACCCGCCTGTATGCTTTCGGCACCCAGCCTGTCTGGGGTATGTATAACCGGGAGAACGGCCAGCAGGAGAATGCCCCAATCGGGTATCGCTATTCCGACGATGACGGGTACCACTGGTCGGAAGTTCGCATTATCCGGCCCAAAAATGACTCCGGCTTCAGGGGCATGTCTGTCATGCGCATGACCGAAACGGATAGAGGGACCTGGCTGCTGGGAACCCATGAAGGCGACTGGAGTTACAAGCCATTGATCACCCGGCAGTATATTTTACGTTCGGAAGACCAGGGAAAGACATGGGAATTGCTTCCCGGCAAACGGCATGCAGGATGGTTTGCGAAGGGCTTCGGCCGCATGGACGAAGGACGGCCCATCAACCTGGGCAACGATAAGGTATTGCTCTTCATACGGACACCGGAAGGACATCTGTGGTCCTCCACCAGCAAGGACGACGGCAAGACCTGGAGTGATCCCAAACCCACCCCGCTCATCCACCCCGATGCACCGCCGATGTTGTACAAGCTATCCGATAATAAAACGCTGATCGCCTTTCATCACAACCGGCATCATGACGTCGATTATACCGGCCTGAGCGGCGGAAAGATAGAATTGATGAAAGACCGGTCGGAACTTTGGTTCTCTTTGTCCAAAGATGACGGGGCTACCTGGAGCGAGCCCAGGCTGTTCCTGGTGAATGCGTTGGCAGAAGCGTATGAGAGCGCTTTCCGGAACTACCAATGCTCGTATATCGATGTGTTTGCCGACAACGGAGAACTGCATGTCTTTATCCCGCACCGCTGGGAGCGGGTATTGTACCTGCATTTTAAAGAGAGCGACCTGGATAGGTTCCCTACCAAACAGCAATTGTTCAACGGTAAATAAAATATTGAACTGTCAAGTAAAATATTGAACTGTCAAGTGGGCCGCCATGAAAAAGAAAATAGTGATCGCCGTAGCCGATTTTTCACAGGAGCAGGTACAATGTATCGGCGCAACGGTGAAGGACTGGGCCGCTATCGTACCCCTGGCGCAGGATGCGGACGAGCAGGACTACCGCGAGGTCCTGCGGGATGCCTTTGCCTGCATCGGATGGCCCAAACCCGAATGGGTGATGCCCTCTTCCCTTGAGCTGTTACAGATCGGCAGCAGCGGCTGGGACGCCTACCAGGGCAGGGGACTTGAGGCGAAAAAGGATTTTGTATTATGTTCGGCGCGGGGTATCTACACGATCGGCGTGGCCGAGCACGCCATAGCGATGATGTTCGCCCTTACACGGCGGCTGCCCGTACATGTGCATGACAAGGATAACCGGCGTTTTATGAGACATTTGCCTTATGCCCCCGAACTCACGGGCGCTACGGCATGTATCGTCGGCCTGGGCGCCATCGGCAAGGCCATCGCCCAACGCTGCAAGGGGATCGGCATGCAGGTATACGCCGTCGTGCGGGATGGCGCCGCCGGGAAGGATACTGCTTCCGGACAGGATATTGCTACCGGGCAGAATGCTCCCTCCGGACTGGATACTGCTTCCCTACAGGATGTTTCTTCGGGGCAGCATCCTGCTTCCGGATCCAACGCGACCGTTGACAGGTTGTTTCCCCCGGACCGCCTGAAAGAGGCGGTGTCCGCTGCCGGCCATGTCTTTGCGGCCGTGCCCGGCAATATGGAAAATGATAAGCTTTTTAGCCGGGATGTATTCCTGTCTTTCCGGCCGGGGGCATTCTTCTATAATATTTCCAGGGGTACAGTGGCGGATGAAGATGCCTTATATGAGATGCTGGCTGCCGGAAAATTGGGTGGGGCGGGACTCGATGTCACATGTGTGGAACCATTGCCGCCACATGACAGGTTATGGACATTGGGCGACCAGGTGTTGATCACCGGGCATAGCGCCGGCCTGTCGGCAGGACATACGGAGCGGTTCTGCCAGCTGGCCATCCGGAATCTGAATAATTACCGTTCCGGCCGTCCCCTTGAAAACAGGATGATATAAACCTTGAAAACAGGATGATATAAATGAAAACAGGATGATATAAATGAAAACAGGATGATATAAATGAAAACAGGATGATATAAATGAAAACAGGATGATATAA
>JAATFV010000025.1 GCA_015655015.1 Chitinophagales bacterium
TCAACCCCTTTTTCATTGATTATTTCATCACTATATCTGACAAATCGTAAAGAAATAAAATTTTCATTTGACCGTTCTTCCCCGAATAAGGTATTTTCAATTGTTCCAACCGTAAGAGAATCAATTGTTCCAACCGTAAGAGAATCATTTTGCGTAAACCCAATTAGTCTATTCGTAAATAATGAGGAAAGAGCTTTGATATTAATTTCAGTTGCATTTTTACGGTTATCCGGTGGTAGATTATTCCACTGTCTGTAATTTTCGCCCCTTTCGTCAAGTAATTGATAAATTAAATTTAAATCTCCTTTTGAGGCGTATAAGGAAAGTGCTTCAAGTATTGTTGATTTGCCGGTATTATTTTTTCCTGTAAAAAGATTTACTTGCCCTAATGAGTTTATTTTTAACTCTTTAAGATTTCTAAAATTCCTGATTTCCAACGAATTGAGCATATATAGTATATCGTTAACGATGGCTAAGTTAAGATTTTTAAAGCCAAAAAAGGCCGCAAAGTCTCCGCTTTACAGGCCTTTTTGGGCTTTATCCTTTCCTGATATAGAACGTTAATAGTCTGGAGGTATCTTAGAGATTAATTATGTTTGCTGCTATCTATTTTCATAGTCGCGCTATCCACCCCTACCTGGAGGTCCTGTTTCGAAACCTCCGGTTTGACGATATTCAGCAATTCCACATCGAAGATCAGCGTTGAGCCCGGCGTGATTAACGGACCGGCCTGCTGATCTCCATAAGCCAGGTTCGAAGGAATAAAGAGCTTCCATTTGCTGCCTACGGGCATAAGCTGCAGGGCTTCTGTCCAACCGGGAATAACGCCATTAACATTCAGTTCAATGGGCTCACCTCTGTCAACGGAACTATCGAACACCTTCCCGTCGATTAAGGTGCCGTGATAATGAACTTTTACTTTGTCGGTAAGAGCGGGCCTGGGGCCTGTGCCTGCTTTCACCACGCTATACTGCAATCCGCTGGGAAGCGCAACCACCCCCGGCTTGTTCTTATTGGCAGCAAGGAAGGCTTCACCGATCTTTTTATTGCCGGATGATTTTTCCGCTTTGCTCTTCTGCATGTAATTGACGATGGTGGCATTGGCCTGTTGTTCATCCAGGAGCAGCTTGCCTTTCCTGTTCACATCGTTGATAGCCCTGGTAACAAGAGCGGTATTGATGTTCGTAATATTCTGCTGTTTGTAAAAATTGGCTACGCTCAGACCGATCGCATAACTCAACGAATCCTGGGTCGTTTTTAACGCAGCCGGGACCGCTGGTTTAGAAGCTCCGGCAGGGTGCGCGGCAGGAGTGGCTTTTTTTACCTGTGCCCAGGCTGAGCAGCAGGCGGATACGCATAGAGCGGATACGATCATTTTTTTACGCATAATTGTATTTTACTGTTCTTTCGGTTTTTAAAGGCGTTGACATTTTTGAGACGCAAAAATAGGGGGTTTATTGCGTAAAGCTCCTCTTGCTCTCCTATTTTCCTCCCGGGAAAATCAACTCATTGATTTGGAGAGTAATAACAGCTTTTTGCCCCTCCCGGATGGAATAGTATTAATATATATGAATATCGTTTCATAAACAACCTTTGAAAAAATGAATTAAAATAAATGGCTGAGGATGACGTTTTGAGCCCGGCAGCCTTTTAAAAATACAATATTCCATAGATCGGCAAGTCATCGGACAGAAAGACCTGCACATTATGAAGAATATATCGGCTGCACCATTAAATGGAACAAATTATGAAGACATTAAAATCAATGGGCCTGCCTTGATTTATAAGGACTTAACATTATTTTATCAGATTTTGGCCTTACTTTTATCCCAGCATTACTAAAATTAAAATATCCGGTATGAAAAAAATCTCTTCCCTGATCGTATTACTGTTTTGTTCCATTATGCTTGTAAACGCACAAGGCATCCTGAATAGCGCCAAAAGTGCAGTGAGCTCCCTGAAAGGCGGAAAATCTCTTAGCTCGGATGACATCGTAGCAGGCCTGAAAGAAGCCCTGTCGCAGGGCACCAAAAAGAGCGCGGATAAATTGTCGGCTGTAGACGGCTTTTTTAGAGACGCTGCCGTAAAGATCCTTCTGCCTCCGGAAGCGGCCAAAGTAGAAAAGGCCTTACGCAGCGCCGGCTTGGGCAAACAAGTGGATGACGCTATCCTGAGCCTCAACCGGGCCGCAGAAGATGCCGCCAAATCAGCCGCTCCGATCTTCCTGGATGCCGTTAAAAATATGTCCGTACAGGATGGCGTGGGTATTCTCAAAGGCGCCGATACGGCAGCTACCTCCTATCTGAGAAGATCCACTACGGCGAAACTGACCGCTGCTTTCCGGCCGGTGATCGATGAATCTCTCAAAAAGACCAATGCCACACAATACTGGAACACCGTCTTCAATACCTATAACAAAATGCCTTTCGTCAGCAAAGTAAATACCGATCTTCCTTCTTATGCTACCGAAAAGGCACTCGATGGCGTATTCTACTATGTAGCCCAGGAAGAAAAAAATATCCGTCAGAACCCTGCTGCCCAGGTGACGGACCTGCTGAAAAAAGTCTTCGGCAAATAATAAATACCGATCTTACATATAATCTATAAGCCCGTCCGCGAGGATGGGCTTATTTGTTATTTTTGCAACCGAATGCCCGGGCGTACTATGAACGAAGAAAAACTACAAATGTTCCGGAACAGACTTTCAAAGATGTTCCGCCATATCAGCAAACTGGCCAAAAGACAGGGCATCACCTGTTATCGTATCTACGATCACGATCTGCCGGAATTTCCTTTCTGTATCGAATTATACGAAGACAAGATCTATCTGGCAGAATACCGGCGCAGGCACGGTATGACCGATGAAGAGCACGACACCTGGCTCGAAAGCTGCGTGCCCGTCGTCAGTGAGATCCTGGAAATACCGGATGAAAGGATCTATTTCCGCCAGCGGCAGCGCAAGGCGGGCCGCTACGGCCAATATGAGAAATTGAGCAGCGAACAGGAATTTTTCACCGTGAAAGAAGCCGGTCTCTCCTTCAAAGTCAACCTGACCGACTACCTCGATACCGGTCTTTTTTTAGACCACCGGATCACCCGGGGCTTGGTCAGGGAAGAGGCAAAAGGCCGGCAGGTGCTGAATCTTTTTTGTTATACCGGCTCCTTCTCCGTCTATGCAGCAGCAGGCGGCGCTACCCTTGTCGACTCCGTAGACCTCTCTAAGACCTACCTCAACTGGGCTGAAGAGAACATGGCCCTCAATACCGGCAAGGCCCTAAAGACCCTCGGTCTTCCCGTATCCGGACCCACCTCCATTGCCGCCATCCCCAACCAACCGGTCTGCAACTTCATCCACGCGGACGTCAAACAATATCTAGACGAATTACCGGCAGAGAAATACGACCTCGTGATCATGGATCCCCCCACCTTCAGCAATAGCAAACGCATGAAAGACTTCCTCGACATCCAGCGGGACCATGCTGATCTGATCAATAAGACCTTGCATGTCATGAAGCCGGGCGGCATATTATATTTCAGCAATAACTTCCGGAATTTCCGGCTGGAAACGGAAAAGATTACCGCCACCACTCTCAAAGATATCACAAAAGCCACCGCCCCTTTCGATTTCCAGGGCAAACTCTTCCGGTGGTGTTACCGGATCATAAAATGAACTATAAAGGGAATAAGCTATTCCGCCTCGCTTTTGATGAACTTGAAGTGGAAGCGGCCTTTCTCATCGTAATAATAAGTCCCCTTATTCCGGTTGTAGCTGATAGGAGCGCCCAGTGATTTTAACGTGTTGATATAATCATATACGGCTCTCAGGGAGATATCCAGTTTCCTGGCTAATGTTTTGGGGTCTCCGGTTGCTTTTAATCGTATCAGGTTATCTAAATGCTCAAGGCGGGAGAAATAGTAATTTGACATAGGCAGATAAGGCTATCGTTAGCTTTTTTCAATTGGTAATAAGGTTTTACGTTGTCTGTTATACTAAAATATAAATATTTTTTTCACCGCCGAACAAAGTGAAAAAAATCATCTAAAAATCTATCCTCTTAATAGGATAGTCCATGCCGGAGCAGGCGGATAAAAAAATCCATGGACTAAATGAATAGTCCATGGATCTTCAGGAACTTTTTACAACGATCTCTTACTGCAGCGGAATATCCCTTTTCAGCATCTCATCCCGGTTGGCCATATCCCAGGCCGTGTAGAATACCAGGCGGGCCCTTTTCTCCAGGAGATCATAATTGATCTTATCCGGAGTATCAGTAGGCCGGTGATAGTCCTTATGGATCCCGTCGAAATAGAAAATGATGGGCACTCCTTTACGGGCAAAATTATAATGGTCGCTCCGATAGTAAATCCTTTCCGGATCTTTCGGGTCATTGAATTTATAGTCGAGCTCCAGCTTCGTGTATCTCTTATTCTGGCCCTCGCTGATCGGCTTCAGGTCCGAACTTAATTTATCATCTCCGATCACATATACATAGTTGGTAGAATCCCCTTTTTTACGATTGGGATCGATACGCCCGATCATATCGATATTCAGGTCGACGGTAATATGATCCATAGGCCAGGTAGGATGCTCAGAATAATACTCAGAGCCCCACAGCCCCTTTTCCTCGCCGGAATTAGCCAGGAATAAAATACTTCTGCGGGGACCTTTCCCGGCTGCTTTTGCCCTGGTAAACGCCTTGGCCAGCTCCAGCACGCTCACCGTCCCGCTGCCATCATCGTCAGCGCCATAATAGATCACCGTATCCTTCTTTCCCAGATGATCGTAATGCGCGGAAATGACAACTAGCTGGTCCTTCAGGTCCGTACCTTCCAGGAAGCCCAGCACGTCGCTGCTCTGCAGGTGGCCGGCAGACTTGCTGAATTCCAGCAAGACATCGGCAGAATAAGGCTTCGGATGAATATCGCCGGATTTTACCGTTGCGGCATAATCCACTCCCATAATAGCTTCGGCGACCTTGTCGGAAATATAAAAAGCATTGGGAAGGATTGTTGCCAGGTATCCGTTGAGATACATGCCGCCCTTATCTCCGAAAGATTTACGGGGGAATCCGGTTTGTACGATCAATACGGCGACGGCCCCGTTCTTTTGGGCTGTCTCCTGCCTGGAATAAAAGCTGTTGTTGCCTCTGCGTACGTGTGAGGGAGAGCTGCCCCCGGGAGTTCCATCCAGCAACAGCACGATCTTCCCTTTCACATTCAGCCCCTTATAATCATCCCGGGTGGAGTCCGTAATGCCATAACCGGCAAAAACAACCTCGCTGCTCATGAGTGTAGCGGTATAATTCGTGGCAGTGTAGATGGCGAAATCTTCATTGAGCTTGAAATCAACCCCGTTTATCCGGATGCCGGCGCCTATCAGCGAATCCTGGTAGATAGGATAATTCAGCTGATAGCTGTCTTTATTTCCAGGCTGCAGACCCAATGACTTAAAATTATTTTCAATGTACGCGGCCGCCTTGCGTTGCCCTTCCGTACCGGTCTCCCGGCCCTCAAAATCCTTACTGGCCACAATAAACAAATGCGTTTTCAAATCTTCGGCCGTAATGGCGCCCGCAAAAGGACGTGGATCGGATATTTTTTGCGCTGCTGTCCTGCCTGCCGTTACTATGAATACAGCAATTGCCAAAGACGATGCTAAAAGAGATCTTCTCACAAAAGTTGATTTTAAGGGATTTTATTTTTCCACCTCACTGAGCTCCAGCCAACGCAATTCTTTTTCATCCAATGACCGGCTGATCTCCCCGCTGCGGTTAGCCAGCTTTTGTAATTCATCAAAAGGAGCGTTACCGCTGTTCAGCTTGTCTGTCACCAATTGCTTTTCCTTTTCCAGGTCAGCAATCTCTTTTTCCAGTAATTCGAACTCCCTTTTTTCTTTATACGATAATTTTTTTTTCTCCGATGAGGGAGCGGGAGGAGCTGCTTTCTCAACAGCAGGTTTCTCTTCCGGCGCTTTAAAACCGTCGCCAGGGGGCCTGAAGTCCGCGTTGTCATTTCCTAATTTCACCCATTCCCGGTATTGAGAGTAATTCCCCGGGAAATCACGCACCATTCCATCTCCTTCCAGGACCAGCAAATGGTCCACCAGGCGGTCCATAAAATAACGGTCATGCGAGACGATCAGCAGACAGCCCTGAAATTCACTTAAGAAATTTTCCAGGACAGCCAGCGTAGGCAGGTCCAGGTCATTCGTAGGTTCATCCAGGATGAGGAAATTAGGGTTGCGGAATAGGATGGACAGCAGGTGCAGCCTCCTTTTTTCTCCACCGCTGAGCTTGGAAATATACGTGTATTGCTGATCCGGGGGGAAGAGAAAGAGTTGCAGGAATTGGGCGGCACTGAGCGAGCCGCCGTTTGCCAGCGGAAAATGCTCTGCGATATTCTTTACATATTCTATCAGCCGCTGATCTTCCTTGATCACGAGCCCGGCCTGGGAGTAATTGCCAAAGATCACGGTGTCCCCGATATTGACCTTACCGCTGTCAGGCGCTTCAATACCTTGTAAGATATTGATAAAAGTGGATTTGCCGACCCCGTTCTTGCCGATAACACCCACCCGTTCGCCTTTTTTGAAGGTATAGTCAAATCCTTTCAGAATGACTTTTTCTCCATAGCTCTTATATAATTTTTTCAGCTCGGCTATTTTCCCGCCGAGACGGCTCATCTTTACCTGGAGCTCCACTTGCTGATCTTCGATACGTTGTTTGGCCCTGGCTTCCACTACGTAAAAATTATCCTGCCGGCTCTTGCTCTTGGTGGTCCTGGCCTTGGGTTGCTTGCGCATCCATTCCAGCTCCTTGCGGTAACTGTTCCGGGCTTTGTCGATGCTGGCCGTTTCATTCTCGATCCGGGCCGCCTTCTTTTCCAGAAAATCGGCATAATCCCCTTTATTGACAAATAAAGAGCTGCCATCCAGCTCCCAGATCTCTTCACTGACGGCATCCAGGAAATAACGGTCATGCGTTACCAGCAGGAGGGTCACTTTCTCCTGGTTGAGGTAATGCTCCAGCCATTCCACCATCTCCACATCCAGGTGGTTGGTAGGCTCATCCATGATAAGAAGGACATGTTTATGCTCAAAACCAATATCGATCAGGGTCTTGGCAAGCGCCACCCGCTTACGCTGGCCGCCGGAAAGGGAGCCCGCCGACTGCTGCAGGTGATGAATGTTCAGCTTGCCCAGGATCTGCTTGACCTTGGTATCAAAATCCCACGCGTTCAGTTCATCCAGCCTTACGATCGCATCCGTCAGCTTATCGACATCGCCGTCATCGGTGGCAGCCTCATAGGCCTTGATAGCATTGATAACCGGGTGATTATGGTCGAAGATATTGTCCAGGATGGATTTCCCCTCGTTGAAGACGGGTTCCTGCTCAAAAAGGGCAACGGTGACGTCCTTGTGGATCCAGACCGTGCCTTTCTCGGCCGTCTCCTTGCCGGATAAGATCCGGAGCAGGGTAGATTTCCCGCTGCCGTTCCGGGCGACCAGGGCGATCTTATCGCCTTCTTCTATATGAAAAGTAATATTCTGAAATAGCGGCTTGACACCGTACGATTTGCTTAAACCTTCGACAGAAACATAGTGCATGGGCGCAAAGGTAAGCAATTGGCGTTAAGCGACGGACTCTGTCCGCCGCTTAACGCCGTATTTTTATGCCTGTTTAACAAATTCCAGCCCGATGGTAACTTTTACCTCGTCGGCCAGCACCAGCCCGCCGGTCTCCGTCACGGCATGAAATGCCAGACCGAATTCCTTGCGGTTTATTTTACCGTCGACAGTAACACCAGCACGGATATTACCCCAGGGATCTTTTATAATGCCCCCGAACTCGGCATCCAGCGTCACCGGTTTGGTCACATCCCGGATGGTAAGGTCGCCCGAAACAGTAAATGCGCCGTCACTGCCCACTTTTCCCACCTTGGTAGCTACAAACCTGATCTGCGGAAATTTAGCGACATCAAAAAAATCAGGCGATTTCAGATGCCCGTCCCTTTGTTCGTTATTGGTGGTAATAGAGTCTGTCTCAACCGTGAAGCTGGCCTTAGCCGTGCTGAAATCATCGTCTTCCGTCTCTACTGTCGCATCGAATTTCGTAAAGTGGCCAGTCACCGTGGAGATCATCATGTGTTTGACCTTGAATTGTACTTCTGCATGTGTGGGATCAAGCGCCCATTTGGTTGTAGCCATATTTGTTTGATTTTTTAATGTTTAAACAATGAAATTACGGAAATTCCGGCTAAACCAAAGTTAGGGTAAAGTAAAATTATGCAGGAGACCAAATATATTACCAGTTTGTGACATCTGCACCGATCCTGGTCTTCAGCAATTTCCGGGCGAGATGGATGCGGCTCTTGATCGTTCCCAGGGCAATGCCCATGATATCGGCAATTTCCTGGTACTGATACCCTTCAAAATAGAGCGAAAAAGGGATCTTACAGCCTTCCGGCAGCAAATGAATGGCTTCCAGGATCTCTTTGCTGCCCAGCCGGCTTTCCGCCAGGTTCCCGGTTGCCGGACCTCTTTGCTGCAAAAAACCGCTGGGATCAGCCTGAAAGATCTTTTTCTCCCGCCCTCTCCGGCGGTACCGGTTGATAAATGTGTTACGCATGATCGTGAACAGCCAGGCCTGGATATTCGTACCCTCATTGAACTTTTCCCGGTAGGTCAGCGCCCGGTACATCGTTTCCTGAAGAAGGTCTTTCGCTTCTTCACCATCTTTGGTAAAATTGATGGCATGGGGTTTCAGCCGGTCTGAATGGCTGATCAAAAGTTGATTGAATTCTATCGTTGACATATAGTTTTATTTTTAAATAGGTAAAGACGTTCCGCCCAAACCGAGGTTTGTATAAGCAGACCGTCTTTACCCTTTCACACTAAACCCTGTTCACCTGCCCCTTCATTAAAGGCCGAAAGAATAGGCTGCTCTCAGGCCCAGGATATTATTCGTATTACCTCCGTCATAAAAGGCGGCTGTACTCTCAAAACGTACGCCCAGGTCGATATAATTCTTCCCGGCCAGTTTCAGGAGAACTCCTACCTGCGGAGCATATACAAAAGCAGTGGATTTCTCGGCGCCCAGGTCCGATTTATTAGCCAGGAAAGATGCCCCGGCTTCGCCCTGTACGTAAAAGATACTTCCGCCGGGGAAATACTTCAGCCCGGCTTTTACAGGGATCAGCTGCATATTCTTGTCCGCAACATCCGCCTGATTCTTCTTCACAAAGAAATTATTGTACCCTGCATTTACGGTAACATAAAGGTTGTGGATGACAGGGATATCCGCCTGGATGGAGCCTCCGAAATTCCAGTTATACCCGTTGGACAGATCGCCCAGCGGAATGCCCGCGTCCGGTCCTACGCTCAAACGGAATTCCTGCTTGTTGCTTGCTGATGGGGAAGATGATTGTGCTTTGACTGCCAGGGTGGAACTTACTAACAATACTGCTGCAATGCCGATCTTAAGTGTCGTTTTCATGATTCTTTGATTTTTAATTTTTGATTCTTATTGACTGTCTTTTGATAACACAAAGATGATACAGAATAATACTTTTACAGGCATACTTTGCGGACATTGAATTGTCGTTTTAGGACATCCCCGGAAATTTCCTCAAGCGGTCCTCCTGATGAGGACGATACGGATATAATGCAGATGTCGCGTAAACGACATTCTTTCCTGCCGGCAGATCTTTGCGGGAGTAACGCAGACGAGCGGGCCCGCCTCCTGCGGGGCCCTGTTGATGGGAAAAGGTCAGTTATGATAGTAAGGCAGCAGGTTCAGATCCGGACTCCGGTAAGCCTGCGTTTCATGTTCCTTTTCTGACATCAGCTGCCGGTACTGATGCGGGGTCTGCTTGCCTATCCGCCGGTAGAATTTAATGAAATAGGAAGGCTCCCCGAATCCCAGGTCATAGCTGATCTCTTTCACCGACCTGTTCGTATAATGAAGCAGACGGCTTGCCTCCAGATGTATCCGCATATCCAGCAATTGGCTGGGCGTCCTGCCGCTGGCCTCTTTACAGATCCGGTTCAGCTGTTTGGAGCTGAGATGGATCCTGGCCGCATAGGTCTCGACATCCCTGATCTCCCTGAACTCCTTGTTGACAAGATCCAGGAATTCATCATAACGGGGATCATGCAGATTTCGGTCGGCAGCCGTGATATCATCCGCGGAAAGCTTAGTGAACTCCGACAGCAAAAGAGTGAGATATGCGTTGATCACCGGATCCGAACCGGCAGACCTGACCTGCAGTTCGGCCTGTAAAAAATAAAAGAGCTGATCCAGCTTCTCTCCATTGTCTTTCGGGACAGAAAACCCGCTCACATTACGCAATCCGAAAATCAGCTCTAAAAGATTGCTGCCGGCCTGGTGCAGGTAATCTTCCTGGATGGATAAGCTCCATCCTTCCAGGTCCGCCTCTCCGGCTGTATCCAATGAAAAATCGGAATGAGGGTGGATAATAAACAACGTATCGGGCTGGATAGGATAAGGAGAAAGATCGATCGTAAGATTGCCGCTGCCTTTGATAAACCGGGTAATCACAAAACGATTATTCTTCCGGACCGGCAGGGTCAGCTGTTCCCGGGATTCAGTGAGAAAATAAGCAACTTGTACAGGATCAGGTTGTTCATGATGTAAATGGTGGCAGTTGGAGATCAAGGTAGCATTAGGTTTGTGCATCGTTGTAAGGTTTATATTTTATATTCCTGGTACTACCAGGCAAAATAGATCGATAGATTCTCTACGTCATGGCTGTACAATCCCTTCAGCATGGAAGACGCCGTAGTCTGTGTAAAGGATACGCCGAAATTACCGGCGGATACCACAGCGCCATAGCTGATGGAATAGTTGACACAGCGAAGATCATGATAGGGCTGGGGTGTTTCACTGACCGAACCGGGCGGCACTACGGTGGTGGATGGGCCCCCTTTGCCTTCTTTGAGGTTCGGGTTGGTGCTGAAGAGCCCGCCCTGGAGCAGCGCATTGGTAAAGACCAGCTCCGTTTGCGGCTTCAGCACGAAATAAGCCTGCAGCCTGCTTCGGCGCTTACTCCCGCCGGCATATCTTCCTGAACCGGTGTACTGGCTGAAAAACCCATTGAAATAAGGTCGCAGCTTTCCGATCCGTATCAGGGGATAGACCGCAATGGAATTCTGCATGCTGCCGAAATATACCTGGCTTCCCCCGATCACTTCGACGGTATGTCCCAGAGCGGCCAGCTGTTTCTCCGCAGTGAAATTGATATTCAGCAATAACGCATTCCTGAATTGATGATCCCAGCCTTGCGGTTGCTCGAAGTCCATGATCCGGTGAACGAACTTCTGGGTCGGCTCCGCAAGAGAGGCAGGGCCCACTACACCCAGAACCAGCTCAGTCTGGAAGTCATATTTTTTTTGTGGATTGTAAGAATAAAGGGTATGGGTGGCTGCCAAAGCTCCGGACCAGGGATAATCATTCGGCTGATAAGCCGGATCGCCGATATCATCCGGGGTGAAGATCAATTGCATCACTCCCCAGCCAAAAGTATTCACGCTGCTGTCGCCTGCCTTCGGCAAGACCCGGTCAAGAGAGAAACGGGACTGCTTTTTCTTCGTATAAAAAAGTTCGATACGGGTCCCGGCCGTATATGCATCATCGGTATTCTGTCCGCGGACATTCATGAAATCATTGTCTTCATAAATACGCAGCAGCCGGGTAGGGGTCTCCTGTTGCTCCTGGGCGCTAAGCCTGTTATTTATTCCGGCAAGCAGGAGGGTGAGAAAAGAAAGAAAATAAAAATAGTTCATAGCCGGTCATGTTAGTCGGTTTTTCAATCCTATAGTAATAAAGCCTGTCTTTAAGGTACAACAACCACATCAGAGAATTAGACCTGGAAATGAATTTTTTCTTTCCTTGTACATCCGATTCAATTCCCTACAATTATTGTATATACAATAATTAAGGTAAAAAAATTTACTCTCTCATTTTATCCAGCAGATTGGCCAGCTGGGTATATTCCTGATCGGTCAGCTTCGTCTCGTGTTCGAAATGATATTTCCTCAGTTTTTTTTCTATCGCATCCAGCAGCTGAAGACCCTTCTCCGTGATACAGATCTCTACCCGGCGGCGATTGTCTTCGCAGACATCCCGGGTGACCAGCCCCTTCAGGCGCAATTTCTCTACCAACCGGGTAGCATTGCTCATCTTATGCATCATCTGCTCCTGGATATTGCACAGATTGCAAGGCTGGCAATCCTGCTTTTTAATGATATGCAGCACATTCACCTGTTGCTCCGACAGCCCAAATGGTTTCAGCTGCTCGTTCAGCCGGTCACTCACCAGGTAACCGGTATAAAGCACACTAATAAGAGCCCGTTTATAGGGTGGGACCGTATGATCCAGCTGTTTTATGGCAGATTCTTCCATATTCATGCTAACTCCTTTCCGCCTGTTTTGAGGGACGAATATTCCCCGTTTAAGGGTTGTACTGACAACTGTTGTCTATACAAATGTATGGAATTTTTGGGTTTCCGTAGTTTTTTTCTAATACCATTCCGCCTTTTGATTCTACGCCTGCCAACTCCCTGACATTACTTAATTTCACCCGCGTCATTTCTATTCCACATCATAATCTCATTTTCGCCGGCACCTTCAGACGAAGCAGCTGGAAATGGAAGTCGCTAATAAATAAAGATAAATAAAAAGAATACCTATCATGAACACGCTACCAGACAACGCTACTCAAAAAAGGCAGTTTATACTCCATACCATCCAACCCGGCCTGGCCGGCCTGATGGATGGCTCCGTCTCATCCCTGGCCCCGCTCTTTGCGGCAGCCCTCTCCACACGGAACAGCCATACGACCTTTTTGGTAGGGATGGCTACGGCAGTCGGAGCCGGGATCAGCATGGCCTTTTCAGAAGCCCTCTCCGATGATGGAAAGCTGAGCGGAAGAGGCAACCCGCTGACCAGGGGACTGGTGTGCGGGCTGATGACATTTGTGGGCGCCGCAGGACACGCTTTACCGTTCCTTCTTCCTTCCTTTCAAATCGCCCTCGCCGTTTCTATGATCATCGTCCTGGTTGAACTATTAGTGATCGCCTGGGTCAGGCACAAATACATGGATACCCCTTTGTTAAAAGCCGCTTTTCAGATCGTCGTCGGAGGCATTATTGTTTTTCTGGCCGGTATTTTTATTGGCAAAAGCTAGGGATGAGATCATCGTTCCAGCCACCAATCCCATGGACATTCAGGATTTCAAAGCTCCCAAAAGCTCCCTTACTGCTTCACCGCAAAATGATATTTTCCGGATCCCAGCTTCAGGATCAGATGCCCCTGCTCCACACCGGCGACCTCAATTTCTTTCACAGCTCCCAGCGCATGGCCCCCCTCTGTAATAAGACCGCCATCCTGCGCAGGTATATACACGGTAGAAGTCGTATTCGCAGGAATGACCAGGTCCAGCAGCAGGCTATCACCGGCTTTCCGCCAGTGCGAGCTCAACAATCCATACCCTGTCTGCAGATCGGCGTCTGCATCCGTCAGCTGTCCTCCGGGGTGGGGCGCGATCCGGCTGTGCTGATAGCCGGGACCATCCTCATAGGTGTCGATGCCTGTTACGACCCGGTACATCCAGTCCCCAATGGCGCCATAAGAGTAGTGATTGAAAGAATTCATGGTAACAGCCTCAAAGCTGCCGTCCGGCTTAATGCCGTCCCATCTTTCCCAGATAGTGGTGGCGCCCATCTTAACCGGGTACAGCCAGGACGGATAGCTGTCCTGCAGCAAAAGGCGGTAAGCGATATCCGTATAGCCAAAGCGGCTGAGGACATGGCATAAATAAGGCGTCCCCAGGAATCCCGTCGTCAGATGATACCCGTAATCTTTAACATTATCCGCCAGTCTCGCTGCAGCGGACGACTGCATAGATTCCGGCAGCATATCGAACTGCAACGCCAGCACATAGGCCGTTTGCGTTCCGGAGACCAGCCTCCCGTTAGGCGTCATATATTCCCGGAGAAAGGCATCCTTTATCTTTTTCAGCAAAAGCGTATAGCTATTCGCATCCGCCGTCTTTCCCAGCACGGTTGCCGCATTGATCAGCAGCTGCGTGGAATGCGCGTAGAAACATTGCGCGATGAGGTATTTATCCGTAACCGCCGCCCTGCCGTCATTGTCATCATCAGGACTGTAAAAAAGCCAGTCCCCGAAATGAAAGCCGGTATTCCACAAATCATTCTTACTCTTCCCGCGCATGAATTCCACCCAGCTTTTCATGGAAGGATATTGTTCTTCCAGGACCCTCCGGTCCCCATAGGCCAGGTAGAGGTTCCAGGGAATGATCGTTGCCACATCGGCCCAGCCGGTGCTGCCGGCCGCCCCTGCACCCAGCACGTTGGGAATGACAAAGGGAACAGACCCGGATGAGAGCTGGTCCGCCGCCACGTCTTTCAGCCATTTCGTAAAGAAATTCTCCACGCCCATATTATACGCGGCCGTACGCGAGAAGACCTGCGCATCACCTGTCCAGCCCAGCCGCTCATCCCGTTGCGGGCAATCCGTAGGCACATCGAGGAAATTACCCCGCTGCCCCCATTGGATATTATGCTGGAGCTGATTGATCAGCGGATTCGAACAATGGAATTCACCCGTCTTTTCCATGTCCGAATAGAGCGTCACGGCTGTGAAATCATCCGGATTTATTTCTCCGGGATAACCTTCTATCCTAAGGTAGCGGAAGCCATGAAAAGTAAAATGAGGTTCAAAACTTTCTTCTCCGCCGCCTTTTAAAATATAGGTATCCTGTGCTTTGGCGGCACGGAGATTGTCCGTATAAAAATTGCCCGATTTATCCAGCACTTCCGCATGAGACAGCACGATCTTATCACCTGCCTTTCCTCTCACTTTCACGATCACCCAGCCGACCAGGTTCTGCCCGAAGTCGATCACTTTTTCTCCTTTCGGTGTCGTGATCAATTTGATGGCCTTGAACGTCTCATGCTTCCTCACCGGTTCATTGAATGTCGCCGCTAAATTATCCAAAGAGAAAGATGCCGTATTCACACCGCTCCAATCCTTGTCATCATAACCCGGCAAGGCCCAGCCAACTTTCTCTTCCCGGGCGTCGATCATCTCTCCATTATAGATCTCCGAGCTTCGAATATTACCCGTAGAGGACTTCCAGCTTCCATCAGAGTTGATGGTCTCCGTACTTCCGTCACTATAGGAAAGAACCAGCTGGAATAATAAGGAAATGTCTTTCCCTTAGGTATTATGCTGCCTTTCAAAAGCCAGGTATCCGCGGTACCAGCCGCTGCCCAACGTTACACCGATGGCATTCTTTCCTTTGCGCACAAGGGCGGTAACATCGTAGGTCTGGTATTGCAGTCTCTTCTGATACGCCGTCCATCCGGGCGTCAGCCAGGCATCTCCGACACGCTCTCCATTGATCCGGGCTTCATATAAGCCATGAGCCGTGATATAGGCTGTTGCAGACAGGATCTTTTTAGAAGCGGCAAATTCTTTCCGGAAAAGAGGGCTCGGGCGCAAGATGCTGTCCTCCGTATAACCAGGCTGTATCCATTTCGCTGTCCAGTCGGTTGTTTCGAAAAGACCCGTCTGCCACCAGGCGGACGCACTCCAGGGAGATACCCTGCCTTTATTATCCCATATGCGTACCTGCCAATAGTATTTTTTGCCGGATTGCAGCCCCGGGCCGCTATAGACGAGATGCCGGTACTGGGAGGATGCGACCTTTCCTGAGCTCCACAGGGATTCTTTGCCGTTACTCCCCTTGCTGACGCGGATCTCATAAGCTGTCTGCAGCTCATTTCTATCAGCCGCTTCCAATTGCCAGCTGAACCGGGGCAGCTTACTATCCAGCCCAATGGGATTTTTCAGATTTTCTGTAAGAAGGTGTTGTACGCTAAGCTGGGCCGAAACGGAGGAGGAAAGGACCAGTAGTATAACCGCGATCAGGGATAAATTTTTAGTCATGGCAAGTCAGGGTATTAAGGGTATTAATTACGCGTGTGGTTGCATTTAGTCCACTAGAGGCCCCAAGTTAATAACGCAATTTTTCCTAACCATCCTGTACTAGCCTGAAAGTAGAGCTTGTGTCAGCTAAATTAGTCAAGGGGTTAGTGGGCATCCGGCCCTGAGCGGACGGTCGGCCCTTTGGGCCTCTCGCCCGTATCTAATGATTTCGCAAGCGTACAAATCAAAAAATCGTAAGATTTTTTGATTTGTACGCTTGCAGGTCCGGACTATCCGGACTCAGCTCCGTAATAAGGAAATCGATCTCATCGATATCCGCGATCTTCATCTGCATCGAGGAATTCAATTTCTCGGAAATAGCGAGTATCGCCACCTTTTCCGACGCTTTGATCATCGCCTTCTTCACCTGTATCGTCTCCCAGTCAGAATCGGTAAGACCATTGCTGTAGTCGATCGCATTCGTCCCCAATATGCAAAGATCGGCTTTGATGCCGGCCAGATATTCAAACACCTCTCCGCTGACCGTCATCTGGCTATACGCAGATATCTGGCCCCCGATCATGATCGTCTTTATCATCGGCTTGTCCAGCAGCTCAACGGCAGTCAGCACATTCACCGTTATAAAGGTGGCTCTCAGATTAGAGGGGATCTTTTTGATGAACTCCCGGGCCGTCGTACCTCCGCCAATCAACACGAGAATATCCTCCTTCAGTAATTTCATCGCTTTCTCGGCAATGATCAGCTTGTTGGACTGGGAATAAGTCTCGGCATCATGCCCATAATGATAGGCGGCAGACATGACACCTCCCTTGATCCGGATCACCTGCCCGTCTTCCGCCAGCTCATTCACATCGCGCCGGATAGTGTCTTCCGACACATCGATCAGTGTAACGAGGTCATTGAACATTAACCGGGTATGTATATTGACCTGTTTAAGGATCAGATTCTTCCGCTCTTTCTTAGGAAGAGCTACCGGTAAGCTCCCGTTTGTTTTAGTTTTTGTCATGTCGCACGCAAATCTATAGGTAAATCTAAAATTTTATGATTAATGAAACCAACTTTCGCTTTTTTTTGCAAAAATTGCAAAAAATGGTTTTTAGTTTATTTTTTGCAGCATGAAGGAAATCATCGTTTATCTCCCCTCCCCATACTAGTCCGATAACCCTTAATAACGGATGAACGCCGTATCCCGGCTGGTGCAAACAATTTGCAATATTACGATAAATTGTCTGCCAAAATGAAATGAGTGCCCCCGTTAACCTGCTTGTAACGTTCCGAAAGGCACTATTTTCGCTTTTATTTGCAAATAATTTGCAAATAATTTTCTCATTTATGATTTTTAGGGCTATTTTACAAGCATATTTTGCAAAGGCATCGCAAAAAATACCTTCACCAAACTTGTAAAACTACTGCAATGAGACAACCCAAACTAACCGCACTCGGTAGCCTGCTGGCTTGCTGCCTGTTTGCTTTTTCCTTCAGCCAGGCCCAGGAGCCTTCCAGCCCGGCCCTGCACATCAGAGGCTCTGTAAAGGGGATTGCCGACGGCATCGCCCTGCCAAATGTAACAGTAGCCCTGGTCTCCCGCAAAAACATCGCCGCCGTAACAGATGCCTCCGGCAACTTTGTAATGACTATCCCGGCCGGAAGAAACCCCAAAGACATTCAGCTGGAATTTAGCTCCATCGGGTATCAGTCCAAACTGGTAAAGCTGGACCCTGGACAGACAGAAGTCGCCGTCCTCCTGGAAAGCGGCAAAGCCACCCTCAATGAAGTTGTCGTCACCGCCCTCGGTATCAGCCGTCAAAAGAAATCCCTCGGTTATTCCGTCACGGAAGTAAAAGGAGAAGAATTCACCCAGGCCCGCGAGAACAACGTCGCCAATGCCTTATCCGGTAAGGTTGCCGGTGTGAACGCAGCCGGCCTCTCCACAGGTCCCGGCGGCTCCAGCCGCGTTACTATCCGGGGCAATGGTACCCTCGGCGGTGAGAACCAGCCCCTATACGTCGTTAATGGAATGCCTATCGACAACTCCGTGCCCGGCGGCGCCGCTACCGTAAATGGTATCACCAACAACGTAGACCGCGGAGATGGGATCGCCGGCATCAATCCCGATGACATCGAATCCATCAGCGTGCTCAAAGGAGGCACCGCCGCCGCCTTATATGGCTCACGAGCCAGTAACGGCGTCATCCTGATCACCACCAAAAAAGGAAGGGCCCAGAAAGGCATCGGCATAGAATATAACTCGACCGCTACCTACGATAGAGTGGCCGTCAATCCCGATTTCCAATACCAGTATGGTCAGGGACTCGACGGTGTAATGCCTGCCAATATCAATGACGCAGTAGCTTCCGGGAGAAAATCCTGGGGCGCACCCATCGATGGTAATACCAACTATGTAGCCGTTGACGGGAAGA
>JAATFV010000001.1 GCA_015655015.1 Chitinophagales bacterium
TGCTTTTGCGCCGATCTTCTCAATGGCTTTGCGCAGGATGGTCTCTTCCGCTGCCTGTGCGAATTCCGGAGAGATACCGAAGTGGCGCCACCAATAATCTATCCATTCTTTAGTGCGGAGGCCCGTGGTGAGATGGTATTGTTCCAGGGTCAATGCCGTATTGTATTGTTCCAGGGTCTCTATGCCGGCTTCCTGCCAGAAGGGTTCGGAATCGATCAACAGGCCATCCATGTCGAAAATAACAGTATTGAATTGCATAAGCTCCAAAGTTAGGGAGATGTAGGGATTCTTTGAAGAATTCCGTACTTTCGAAGCGGACAAAGGTTGGAAGCCTCTGTCTGAAGGACACCAACATTAGCCCATTTGCAGGATAGATGTTACATTTTAACAGCGCATATGCTGCATGAATAAAAATTAGTGCATGAGTCGGTTGAGAGAACGATTGAAGAATTTTAGTCTTGTCCGGAAGATTGTGTATGCCATAGTAGGGGCGGTCTCCTATCCGGTGCTGACGATGGTGAACCGATTGAAGATAACCGGTACGGAAAACATATGTAACCTGCCTAAAAAGAATGTGCTGTTCGTTAGCAATCACCAGACCTATTTTGCGGATGTAATCACTTTCTTCCATATTTTCAGCGCGGTGAAATGGAGGCGGAAGAACAAGCTGGGGATCCCTTTTTATCTGCTGAATCCTTTCACCAATGTATTTTATGTAGCGGCGGAAGAGACGATGCGGGGAAGCTGGGTGAGTAAGCTGTTCAGTCTGGCCGGAGCGTTGCCGGTGAAGAGGACCTGGAAAGAGGATGGCAAGGAAGTGCGAAGAGGATTGGATCCTTCGGATACCCGGAAGGTCACCCGGGCCCTCAGCACCAGCTGGGTAATTACGTTTCCGCAGGGCACTACCAAGCCATTTGCACCGGGCAGAAAGGGGACAGCCCTGATCATTAAGCAAAATAAGCCGATCGTGATCCCTGTGGTGATCAGCGGCTTCTGGCGTGCTTTCGATAAAAAAGGATTGAGGATCAAAAAGAAGGGGACGCTCCTGTCCGTAACTTTTAAAGAGCCGCTGGTCATCGATTATGATGCTTCACTCGACGAGATCCTGGACCAGGTAATGGATTCGATCGGGCAGAGCAAGAAGTTCATGATGCTGGGCGCCCATCACTGGGGTAAGCTGGATGCTAATAAGGGGCAGACTTCCGGCGCTGCGCAAATCCCGGATAAGGCGCAGCAAGCTGCCAGTTCCTGATAAGCCGCAAATTCCTTAAACTTTCAGAAAATAAGCCCTTAATTCTCCTGCATCTTCGGGGTTCATTTTACCGCCGAGGATCAGTCTCAGCTGTCTTCTGCGAAGGGCTCCTTCGAAGAGCTTTTTTTCTTCTTCCGTTTCAGCGATCAGCTCGGGAACAGGGCGGGGGCGCCGGTTGGTGTCGATGGCTACGAAAGTATAGTAGGCTTCATTGCTCTTGTATTTGTATTGCTGCGTATGGTCTTCTCCCCATACTTTCATGTGTACTTCCATCGAGCTGTTGAAGGCGCGGCTCACTTTTGCTTCGATATGGACGACATTACCCAGCTTGATAGGGTTCTCAAAGGAAATATTATCTACGGATGCGGTGACAACGGGAGCGTTACAATGTTTGCCGGCGGCCAGTGCGGCGGCGATGTCCATCCAGTACATGAGACGGCCTCCCATGAGGTTGCCGTAAACGTTGGTGTCATTGGGCAGGACTAATTCGGTCATTATGATATGCGATTCTTTGGCTGTCTTTGCGTTCATTTGTATCCTTCTGATTTGTGCAAATATAGATTATATACTGACCATCTCGCATTGCTCCAGGAATGATTCTTCCACGTCGGCGCCCAGTCCGGGGGTGTCGGGGATTTCCAGGAAATAGCCCTTGTATTGTACGCCGCCGGTGACGGGGTCGGTCTTGTGTCCCAGCAGGCAGGTATCCATATCATAAAAAATGATATTGTCGTGAGCCGTCGCGAAATGGGCGAAGGCGGTGAGCGCTACCCGGCTTTCCAGCATGCCTCCCATCATACAGGAGGTTCCGAACTGCTCACAGAGCTCATTGATCTTTGTGGCTTCGAGGATACCTCCGGATTTGGCAAATTTGATGTTGACATAGTCGCAACCCTCGGCGGCTATCAGCTTACGGGCATCGTGGTGATCGAAAACGCTCTCGTCGGCCATGATCTTAATAGGAACGCTTTGCCGCAGTTCCGGCAAGCTGTCGTCATGCCAGGACCGCATAGGCTGTTCGCAGAATTGGACGTTGCAGGGGGCCATTTCTATAAGGGCTTGTTTGGCATCGTTGAAATCCCATCCCTGGTTGGCATCTATGCGCAACAGAATGTCTTCTCCTACGGCGGCACGGATCCGGCGTACTCTTTCCACGTCGTCTTTGCCGTTCTTGCCCAGCTTGATCTTGATGATGCGGACGCCGTTATTCTTAAACTGAATGGCTTTTTCCGCCATGTTGTCCGGGGTGTCGATGCCGATGGTAAGGTCGGTTTCGAGCTCTTTTTTTTCTCCACCCAGGAAGCGGTACAGGGGCTGACCGGCCGCCCTGGCTGCCAGGTCGTACAGGGCCATGTCGAATGCGCTCTTGATCGTTGCGTTGAAGGCGGTGAAGGCGTGCAGTTCCGCCATTCGGTCTTCGATAGCCAGGGCCGCTTTGCCTTTCCAGAGGGCGGCGAAGTCCTTCGCCATTTCGAAGCAGGTGGCCTGGGTCTCTCCGACGATCATCGGGAAGGCGGAACATTCGCCCACTCCATAATAACCGGCATCGGTATGGATGCGGAGGAAGATGTTCTGGGCGTAGTGCATGGTCCCGGTGGCGATGGTGAATGGGAACATCGGGATGCTGAGCTTGTAAATGTCGGTATGGAGGATTGTCATGTTTAATGTTGGCTTTAGACTGGGTAACGTTGATATTAGACTGTTGCGATTTTTTATGTTTTATGATCCGGTTGTTGGACGACGATCCTTAACCGATGGACTTTGTTCGGCGATCGTATGGGCCGATCATTGTTTGGTTGATGGGCCGGCATCTTTATAACCGGGGCCGTATACTTCCCTGCCCGGGGTGGCGCCGGTATGGGAGCCATCCTTTAAGACCTGTACGCCATTGACAAATACATCGGATACGCCGCTGGCCAGCTGATGCGGGTGTTCATAGGTGGAATTCGCCCTGACGGCCGCCGGGTCAAAGATCACGATATCCGCATAATAACCGGTGTGAAGTTCGCCTCTTTTTTCCAATTTGAGACGGGCTGCGGCAAGTCCGCTGAGCTTATAAATGGCTTCTTCCAGGGGGATGACCCGCTCCTCCCGTACGTACTCGCCCAGCAGTTTGGCAAAGTTGCCATAAGCTCTGGGGTGGGTGCTGCTTTTCAGGAAGACTCCTTCGGGGGCCATGCTGGAGGCGTCGGAGCCAAAGGTCATGTAGGGGAGGCGGATCTCTTTTTTCACGTTGTCCTCGCTCATAAGAAAATAAATGACCTCGACCCGGGAATGGTCCAGGATGACGAGGTCGATGATGGTAGCTTCCGGGGACTGGTGGCGTAGTTTGGCGATCTCGCTCAGCCTTTTGCCGGTGAGGTATTTCAGGGAATCCTGTTTGAATCCGGCGCAGATGATATTCTCCGGGCCGGAGCCCAGGTAGAGGTTTTCCCAGGCATTGGTGGGGGTGACCATTTCCTTCAGCACTTTTTGGCGGATGGCAGGGTCTTTTAAGCGTTCGATCCACTGGTCGAGCCCCCCTTCCTGTACGTCGGGAGGCATAGCCGCGTCGAAGCCGGTGGCCCCGGCGGTGTAAGTGTACATGCAGGCGGAGATATCCAGTCCGGCTTTGCGGGCGCTGTCTATTTTGGCGATCAGGGTGTCGAGTTTGTTCCAGTTATTCTTCCCTGCCGCCTTGAGGTGATAGAAAGCAGCGGGGATATTCGCTTCTTTGGCGATGCGGATCAGCTCATCGGCGGCCTGGAGGAGCTGGTTGCCTTCGCTGCGGACATGGGAGATGTAGAGGCCGCCATAGGGGGCGGCCGTTTTGCAGAGTTCGATCAGCTCATCGGTCTTCGCGTAGAAGCCCGGGGCATAGATGAGGGCTGATCCGATGCCCATGGCGCCTTCTTCCATGGCCTGCTGCACCAGCGCTTTCATTTTGGCGAGCTCGGCCGGGCTGGGGGAGCGGTTGGCGTCTCCGAGGACGTTTTCGCGAATGGTGGTGGCTCCAACAAAGGAGGCTACGTTGGTGGAGACTCCCTTCTTTTCCAAATATTGAAGATAGTCTTTCAGGGAGGTCCATTGTACTTTGTATTTGATATCTCCTTCTGCCTTCTCTTCGATCTTTTTCATCGTGTCTGTAACCGGGCCTTGCGAATCTCCTTCCCCGAATACTTCCAGGGTGACGCCTTGCCGGATGGCCCCCATAGAGCGCCCGTCCTGGATCAGGGAGGTGACGGACCAGCTTTGCATGTCGATGAATCCCGGACTTACGGCCTTGCCTTTGGCGTCGAGCTCGCGGGTGGCGGTTGCTGCTGACAGGTCCCCGATGAAGGCGATGGTGTCGTTCCGGATGGCGATGTCTGCTTTGAAGGAGGGGTGGCCGGCGCCGTCGTAGATGGTTCCGTTGCGGATGATGGTATCGTATTTGGGGGAGGTATGGCAGGAAAGGATTGTCAGTAAAAGAACCGGGAAGAGAGAGGCCATTGATAGACGGGCTGTCGGAAGATGCACTTTCGGCCGGCTGATTTTGATCAGTTTGATTTTGGTCAGTTTGATTTTGATCGGGTTGATTTTCGGCAGGTTGGTTTTCTCCAAACTGATTTTCGGCCGGCTGATCCCGGGCAGGTAGTTTTTTCTCATGGTAAAGGTTTGGTCAGGGAAATTAAGGAATCTCCGGGGATTGATCTTACCGCTCTCAATAAAAATTTAGTTCTTACTTTTGCCCGGAAAATAAGGTTTGAAAGTATGAATACAGCTCCCGCATCCCTCTCTTTTGACAATACCGAAAATGCCTTTGAATATAAATCTGATAAAGAGCTGAAAAAAGCTGCTTTTTTGTTTTCCAGCATGGGTTATTCTTCCCTGGTTAAGCTGGGTACCCGGCTGACTCCCTGGATGATCCGGTCGGGATTGCCGATCAAGGGGCTGATCCGGGACACTATTTTTTCCCAGTTTGTGGGGGGAGAGACCCTGGCGCAAACGGCCGCGGTGGCGAGGAAATTGGGAGAATACCATGTCCAGGTGATCCTGGATTATGGGGTAGAGGGAGGAGATGAGGGGGATAGTGGGTTTGACCATGCCTGCGGAGAGTTCATCAAGGTGATCGAATATGCCGCCACCCAGCCCAATATTCCGTTTATGAGCGTGAAAGTGACGGGTATCGCCCGTGTAGGCCTGCTGGAGAAACTGGATGATTCTATGGGGGCGCTGTCGGGTCCCCTCATGAAACGGTATGTGACAGCCGTGGACGCGCTGACGCCGGCCGAAAAGACGGAGTGGCAGCGGGTAAATGAGCGGATGTTGCGGATCTGCCGGTCGGCGGAGTCGAAGAAAGTAGGGGTCCTGATCGATGCGGAGGAGACCTGGATCCAGGATCCGGTGGATGTGCTGACGATCCTGATGATGGAGCAATTTAACAAGGAGCAGGTAGCTGTATATAATACCATGCAGCTGTACCGGCATGACCGGCTGGCCTTTCTGAAGGATAGTTATGAGGCGGCTGTCCAGCGGGGTTTTATCCTGGGGGCTAAGCTGGTGCGGGGGGCTTATATGGAAAAGGAGCGGAAAAGGGCTATCGAGCTGGGTTATGCTTCTCCCATTCAGCCGGATAAGGAGGCTACAGACCGGGATTATAATGCTGCAATAGCGTTCTGTATAGAACACCTGGACAGGATTGCGCTGGTCGTAGCTTCCCATAATGAATACAGCAACCTGTATGCGGTGCAGCTGCTGCAGCAGAAAGGGCAGCCCCTGGATCATGCGCATATCCATTTCTCTCAATTATACGGGATGAGCGATAATATCACGTTCAACCTGGCCAAGGCGGGATGCCCGGTGAGTAAGTATCTGCCATTTGGACCTATTAAAGACGTTATTCCTTATTTGATGCGCCGTGCGCAGGAGAATAGTTCGATGTCGGGGCAGACGGGAAGGGAACTGGGGCTGATCAGGAAAGAGATGAAGAGGAGGGAGGGGTAGATAGAATTTGCATTTGGGTGAATGAACCGCTGCCGGTCTGGTGTGGAGGATTGATCGGGAAAATTTTAAGCGGGAATTCAATGAAAATCTTTATTTTCGCTCCTCGATTTTTCGGGCAGTTAGCTCAGTTGGTTAGAGTATTTCCTTGACATGGAAGGGGTCGTTGGTTCGAATCCAATACTGCCCACTGGATGCGTCCAACTAATTGAATACCAATAAGTTGGACGCTTTTTATTTGGTCCAAATTCTCGCTCTATTTTTATTCAAGTCATTCAAAAGTATATTATTACACTATAGGGTAATAATATATATCATAGCCCAATTCGAAGCTTTCAGCCAACGATGTCTTCCCCCAGGCCTTTGCATGAGATAGCTTTGGACTAAGAAATTTATAACCATGTAATCGCCCAAGCAAGAAAAAGATGTTCGCTTTTTTGCTGCTCAACGATGTCATTTGCCAAGACTTCTATAAGGAAGTGGACTACCTGGATTATCGCGATCATCGACTACTGGCGGTAGATGTAAAATTTCTGATCCTGCCGAATCACGACAGTATACACTAGGAAGTCGGTCCACGAGACATGGGTAAAATGATCATGCGTTTGACGGAAATGGTCTTTGGGCGGTATCAGATTTTTGCAGAAGGTTAGCTTGCGTAGGTCTTCCATAAAAAAGAAAGGCTAATGATAGTTGGAACAAGTTTGGTATTTGAACATTCCGAATGATCGGCATTATATATGATTTATTTATAACGACAAACGTGCGGAAAACCACAAAATAGATGAGTAGTTTTACGTTGTTTTTTAACGCAAATCCACTATTTACAAGGATTGCCGATTAGTGGTGTTGGAGGTTACCGTGAGTAAGCTTATATTCGTTGCATAATTGTTAATACGTACTCTCCCTGACCATTAATTCCTAACTATTACCCCTAAGACTTATGAAGTATCTGCTGAACAGCGTGATATTCTCACGCTATCTTTTGCCGTTGCCTCCCTCGTATGGGACAGACCGACGGCTTTGAATCCCATACATTATCCGGCAAGCTGCTCCTGGCGATTAGTCAGGACGTAACCTGTTTCCCGTAAGGTAAAGTGTAACTTTTGCATGGCAGCAAGAGGTAGTTGTCGCATGCACATGCGGACAGGAAAGGTATTTTTTATAACCCCGTAGCGTATAACCCAGCATATGATTAACATGAAAAAAATAATCGCGATCGTAGTATTGATCAGTGGATATAGTATTTCCCGGGTACAAGGCCAGGCGACCTCCAGCTTCAACTTCTCAGCGACTTCGAAGCCTGTAACGGGATGGATCAATGTGGCCGGGGATCCCTCCATCGCTGTACGGACGGCAACCGATGCGGTCACAGGAATCTCTATCAGTTCGGTAGCCACGGCCAATTGGGTTCCTTTCAACGGCTCTTCTGCCACCGATGCCGGGGGGATGACAAATGGCACTTTCTTCCCTGCTGCTGTTATGCAGAACTTCTGGTTCCTGAACAATCCTTATGTGGCGAGCTATAATGCGGCCGTTCCTCAGTTGATCCTCAGCGGGCTTGATATACATAGTGTATATACGCTCAGTATGACTGGCAGCATTTCCATTAGCCAGTTTGACGTAGATCCGACGATCTATACGGTGACTGGCGCCATCGTGTATGGGAACATCAATTTAAATGGGAATTTCAATACAGCTAACGGGGCCGTATTTCATAATATTGCGCCGGATGCCAACGGGCAAATAAGAGTATATCTCAACCCTATCTATAATGTTCCAAATGAATCACAGGGAGCCCTTATAGGAGGTCTCCAGATTACAAAGGGCGCCACCACTGCCCCTGTGCCCATTGTCAGCATCTCTCATCCGTTAAACAATGACGTGCTGCTGGAAGATGGCAATATTACTATTAATGCCGCGGCATCAGAGACAAGCGGGACAATCGTTAAAGTGGAGTTTTATGCCAATGGGACTAAGATCGGGGAGTCTGCAACGGCGCCATACAGCATGGTTTGGGTCAGCCCGGATGCGGATAAGTATATTATTACGGCCCGGGCCATCGATGGTCTGGGAAATGTCAATACTGCCTCTGTCAATATCAGTGTGGAATCTCTTAGCTCTTTCTGGTCGATGACGGGCAATATCGGCATGAACCCCGACAGCAATTTCGTAGGGAATGTGGATAGTGTCCGACTGGCATTCCGGACGAAGAATCTGGAACGGATGAGCATTTCTCCTACAGGGAATATTGGCATCGGAACGATCAATCCCACGGCGCAGCTGCATACGACGGGAACGGTCCGGTTCTCCGGCCTGCCACAGGATAACAACCAGTTGCGGGTGCTGACTTCTGACACCAGCGGTAATCTGTCTTATCGGAATGCTTCTACTCTTGGATTAGCAGTAGGGAATGGACTCGGTCAGTCAGCGGGAACTATCACTTTAGGAGATAGTATCGCCGGTCCTGGTCCGTATAGTTTCAATTCCGACCGGTACCAATACCTGAATGGTCATATGTATTCTATAGGTGGCACGGTGAATGATCCGGTGACCACTCCCGCGTTCCGTGTTTATGATAATGGAGACCTGGCGGCAGGAGCGACCATGGATAGAAGCGTCAGCTCGGCCGGGAAAACCGGTTTTCGCTACTACTCCAAACTGGGTCTTTTACAATTGGGTGGCTCGGATGTCATAGATACAACGGGAAGCAGAATTGCCTATCAAAGCCAGGAAGGATCAGGTATAGTGGTCAACACCGATACTCCCCCCAACCTTATTAAGGGGCGGTTATTCGGTACCTATATTGCAGGAGGAGCCAATACGGTGGATAGTTCCAGTCTCTTAGTTCAGGACATCATTGTAGGATCGAACAACGATATTCATAATGGTATGGGTAATGTGTTGATTATAGGACATGGAATGTATATTGCTTCGGGAGCATATGTAGGAAATGCGGTTGTCAGCGGGTTGAGCAATGTCATTAATAAGCCATTGGATGTGACGAGTCTCAGCGGTTTTGTAAATACCGCCCAGGATACCGTCTCGGGGGGACTTATTTCAGGTGCCCTTAACCAATTTGGCGGATTGTCTCAATTGGTGGCCGGCAATTACCTGATCAACAGAACGCCTTACGGAACTACCCTGGGGAATAGTAATGTCGACTTCGCCACGCAAAACTATACGGGCACACGAGGTGCTTCAGGGACCGCAAACATTGCCCAATACCCGCTATTCGCCCTTGGCAATGGCGCTGACAATAATGCAACTTGGAGGTCTAATGCACTCACCGTACTCTTCAATGGCCGGACCCAGATCAATACCACGGGCCACACCCATGGATTGGCGCAAACAGAGGTTACCCCCAAAGCTGCGCTGGAAGTAGTGAGCACGAATAGCGGTGTACTCCTGCCGAAACTAACCACGGCACAAAGGAATGCCATCGTGCCGGCTGATCTTCAGAATGGCTTATTATTATACAATACGGATTCCTCTTCTTTTCAATTCTATAACGGCAGCACGTGGAAGTCGGTAGGCGCTGCTGGCGCAGCAACGAGCGGATGGGGAAGCCTGGGTAATTCCGGAACGACTCCCGGCACCAATTTTATTGGAACGACAGATCCGCAGCGGCTGGTATTTAAAACCAACGGAGTGGAAAATATGACGATACTAGCGGGTGGTAGTGTGGGCATTGGCACCGCTGTCCTGCCATCCTCCGACGCAAAACTGGCGGTAAGCGGGATTATCTACGCCAAAAAAATAAAAGTCACACAGTCCGGCTGGCCTGATTATGTTTTCAAAAAAGGCTACCAGCTACCCAGCCTCGCTAAGGTGGAACAGTATATAGCAAAAAACAATCATTTGCCTGGGATAATCTCCGCGAAGGAGGTAGAAAAGAAAGGGGTCGATCTGGGCGACAATCAAGCTGTCTTGTTACAAAAAGTGGAGGAGTTGACTTTGTATTTGATCAGTCAGAATAAAGAGATTGAACAACTGAAGGAGGAAAATAAGGAATTGGAGAAAAAAACAAAGGACATTGATGAGTTAAAGAAAATGGTCAATAAGCTATTGGAACACAATAAATAGCTCAAGAATAGGAAAATAAATTTTTATTTCCATTTAACTCCCTTTTCTATGCTAATAAACAAATATTTGAAGGTCGTCGGATGTACTCTTTTGACATGCTTGTTATTCCTATCTGTTCATTCCCAGGATACAACCCTTCTTAAATATAGTAAGGTAAAGGAGCAGTATATAGCTTCCGTAAACAGCAAGGTTGAATCATTTAACAAGGATGTTGAAAATTATACGGACAAAGCGCTGGAAAGAGTGATCAGGCAGGAAAAAAAGATGCAGAAAAAGGTCGCAAAAGTCGATTCTGTAAAAGCGAAGTTATTATTCAAATATTCGATAGACTCCCTTAAAAAATTCCAAACACTTATTAAGGCTAAAACGGGCCGGATCAGTAAATATTTTAGGGGAAACTATTTCCCTTATTTGGATACGCTCAAACAGTCTCTTTCTTTTATCAATAAGGCCAAAGGCATCAAGGATTCAATCGGTAATATGCAGGGCAGGCTCAATGCGTCTATCAATTCTGTTGATCAGATGCAGGCCAAATTAGCTACGGTCGACCAAATAAATGAGTATATGAAACAGCGGGAGACAGTGCTTCAGTCCCAGCTAAGAACTTTTCCCGGAATAGCAGATAATCTTGGAAAGATTAATAAAGAATTCGTCTATTACCAAGCCCAGATCGAAGAATATAAAAATACCTTAAATGATCCGGAGAAGATCGAAAAGATCGCCTTGGGCATCCTGAGAAAAATGCCGGCCTTCCAAAAGTTTGTTCAGCAGAATTCCCAACTGGCGGGTATTTTTCCATCATCATCTTCCTCTTTGTCTGGCGATGGTTCTGCTTCTGTGATCAACGGACTGCCATCAAGATTGGCTGTTCAACAGTTCGCCCAAAAAGAAATGCCCTCTTATACTACTCCCGATGTTACCCAGGCAGTACAGCAAAAAGTGGAAGGAGCGCAATCTGCCCTCAGTAATTTAAAAGAAAAATTAAATTCTTTAGGAGGGAAAGGCGATGTCTCTATGCCGGATTTTTCTCCTAATTCTCAGCATACAAAATCCGTAAGCAAACGCCTTGAATTTGGCGCCAATATGCAGTTTGGCAATAGTACAGGCAATATGCCTGCGAGCAGCAATTTCGGGTTGCAGGCCGGATACAAGCTGAATGATAAGAGCAGCATCGGGATTGGGTTGTCCTACACGATGGGACTGGGAACAGGATGGAATCACATTCGTTTTTCCAATGAAGCATTGGGGATGAGAACTTATCTGAAATGGAAGCCTAAGGGTACTTTCTTTCTGCAAGGCGGTGGTGAATGGAATTATATGACTCAGTTTAGCAGCATCGCCGAGCTGAAGAAATTCAATGCGTGGCAGACCAGTATGCTGCTGGGTTTGGGTAAAGACTATAAAGTAAGTAAAAAATTGAGCGGGAGTGTACAATTCTTATATGATTTTTTATATGAGCAGCATGTTCCCGTAACACGGCCATTTATGTTCCGGATCGGCTATAACTTTTAATCAGAAAGTGGAGTATTAAATCTCTAATTGTTATGAAAAATATTTTTCTTGTTTTTTTTGTGTTAGATTTCTTTACAACGGCTATCGGGCAGGTGAATCTGCAAACGGGCAGTGCTGTCTTCGATTTACCAATGTTCAATTGGCAGGATGACAAAAGCAGTCTTAAATCGACAATATCATTAAATTATAATTCAGGAACCGGATTGAAGGTCACCGAGGTCGCCTCTAACGTCGGACAGGGCTGGCATCTGCTGACGGGAGGTGTAATCACCCGAGTGCAGGCTGGCGAGCCGGATGACCAACTGCCGAGGGAGGGAGAGTTTTATGATATCGACAAATACCCGGCAGGCTATTTATATAATCCTATAGATCCTGGTTTAGGTTGCCCCAAGGAGATGGTGTATTTTCCGATCTTTGACCATCAAAACCAATTATATAAACAGCATAATTCCATGGCGGCGGACCGGGAAAAAGATTATTTCTCTTTTCAGTTTAATGACAGGAGCGGCATGTTTATTCTTGGGAGGAATAATGGAGATCAGGGGATCCAGTTGGGAGATAGCAAGCTGAAAATATGGTATGATCGTAATCCAACTTTGGCTGCTCAGCAATACAGCAGGACCACTATTACCGCCTTTTACATTCAGGATGAAAATGGACTGATCTATACATTCAGCCAGTTAGGATTGACAAAGGTCTTAAGGATTCATCCGAGTACAGCTGGTCCTAATCCAACTGCGACTACCCAATCCGATTATGCTGACGGGGGAATCTATTATGAAACAGCTTTCGATGAAATACCCCTGGCTTCCAATCCATATATCATCAGCAGTTGGTATTTGAGCCAGGTAAAAGATCCACTGACCAATCGGACCATCAACTTCTCTTATTCGATGAGGAATATCAATAACAAAGATGGTGACGATATCAGATCCTGTTCCTCGAATGCGACTATTCCGAAATACGTAATTGTTACGCATAAGGTTTCCAATACTTATACCCCGGCCCTTCGCTCCATTCAATACCCCGATGGGCACAATGTCATCATTAATTACGATCTTGGAAAGCCCAGGGTGGACCTGATCGGGGATTATCCTGTGAAATCGGTTGATATAAGCTATAACAGCAGGGCTGTTTCCAGTTATCTCTTTAATACTACCTATTTTATTTTTAATGGTTATGGCTTCCCCAATGATGCAGACAAAGATAATGCTCGTCTCTGTCTAAAATCTATTGTAAAACTAGGTGTTGATCTTAAGCAAGATGAACCCCCTTATATATTTGATTATTATACAGGGGATGGGGGAGCGGGGGATTTTGTTCCTCCGCCGTTCTATCATTTCAGGGATATAAGAGGCTATTACGATGGCGGCAAAGTCAACGATTTATTAAATCATCAGACAACGGCTTCTATCCCCTTTATAATTCCGAGTTTTTATAATTTAACGTATGCGCAATATAAGGCGCTCTGCTACATACAGGATGCCAGCGCCTCCCCCCCGTCGACTAATACCGATCCGATCGTATATGCAAAGAACGGTTTGATAAAATCGATTACCTATCCTATGGGTGGTAAAATGACCTACGACTATCAACCCAATGATCTGGTCTACAGAACCATTATTCCGGTTTCACCCGGTGGCATTCATGTATCAACAGTTACCAGAACGGACGGAGGATATTCCAATAATGACAGCAAACCCTTGCTAACCACTTACAAGTATACCGATCCATCAGGTACAAAATCTTCGCAATGGGGTGTGGAAGACGCTTACGCCGGTATAGCGGCTTCATATCACTATGTGCCGGGGGGGCAGCACCATACGATATTCAATGGTTGTCAATTTGACTACACTTTTACAGGTATCCAATCAAGGGAAGAGTTCCAAGATATTGTAAACGAGAATATGTCGCCGATCCAAGTGGCAGTGCAAGCTGTGAAATTCGCTTCTTATGCCTATGATATTTACACCTTAATTTCAGCTGGAAATCCCGTGGGACTTATAATGGATGTTGTTGATATCATTATAAATGTAATAACAGAATGTAACGATGATTATTCTCAGAATGGAGATAATTATATGGGAACCAATTATAATGCTTATGGAAGAAACCCTTTTCCGACCCAATTCAGCAGAGTTGAAGTGATACAAGGTCCGGGGGGGACAGGAGCTCAGGGGAAAACTGTTTACGAATTTACGAGTGAAGCTGACTATCCTTTCTGGGATAGCTATTCCTTTCCGGGGGGAGGCGTCGAACTCGCGTTTGAAACTGCTAATCCTTTTTCGATGAGGCAGCGGGCAGCATTCTGGACTTATGGCCTGCTAAAAAAGAAGACCATATACGACGGGACCGGCAACATGGTTAAACAGACTGAAAATGTATATAATTGGAATAACGCCAAGCGAAGCGCGGGTCCGGACCAGTCTTGTAATTGTCAGGTGGACCGGTCTGTCTCTATTTCCAGCCCGGATTGGATGAATTTGTCCAATACACAAAATTTGACCTATACGTCAAGCTCTATAACATATGGTTATCCGGCGGATATGCCTTATACCGACGCTTACCAACTGCATGTTGATCAGTATTCATTTTATACAGGTCGTGTTGAGGTATCAGATACCTATGAAAGGACTTTCAGACAGGGCGATCCGTCCCGATTTCTCGAAACGGTGACTCATTACGATTATAATCCGAATAATTACCAAGTTAGTAAATCAACTGTGGTACAAAGTAACGGTGATAAAAATATTAAAGAAATGTATTACTCCTCAGATTATTCCGCTCCGGGTGTTTTACAAACCCTAAAGGCGAATAATATGGTGGATATGCCGGTGGCTACTTATAATTCAGTCATCAAAAACAATACCTCTACACCGGCGTACATGGGCGCGAATGTGACGCAATTTACTACACTCGCTAACGGAGATATTAAGCCGTCCGTACTTTTTTCCGGGAGATCGGCTCAGCCTGTCATTGGATTTAATTTTGATCCATCGTCCCCCTTGAATTATCCAAATCTGACCGGTACTAAATATCTTGGATATGATGCTGTGGGAAACCTTATTAAGGTCCGGGATGAAGCAGGAAGAGTAATGACGAATATCCATGATTACAATGACAAATATATCGTTGCTACCATCATAAATGCCGATCCGGATATCGACCCGGTAGCTTACACGAGCTTTGAAACACCAAATACGACCGGCTGGGTAATTAACGGAGGACCTACTCTCAGCACCAACGCCTTTACGGGTTCGAATAGCTTTATCCTAAATAACAAAATTCCTGGGGTGATCACTAGCATTACTTCAAATATTACCATTAATAAACCTTATGTTTTATCCTTTTGGGCATCTCCTTTTTCCTTTATCACTGTGGGGGGGAATCCGCCATTGAGAAAGACCGGCCCGACCTACAACGGCTTTACTTACTATGAATATGCCGTTCCGGCGGGAACTACTGCATTTACTCTTCGGGGAAGTGGTAGGATCGATGAGTTACGGTTATACCCTGAAGGGGCGAGGATGAAAACTGTCACCTATGATCCATTGATAGGGAAAACTGCTGAATGCGATGAGAATAACCGGGTCACCTATTATGAATATGATGACCTTGCCCGGCTTCATTGCATCAGGGATGCAAATAAGAACATAATCAAGATGTTCGAATACAATTCGAAGCAAAGTTTCTTCATAGGAAATTCAAATCCAGTTGATTTTTCCGGGCAGGTATTTGCCAGAATGAGCCAGCAGAATTTTGCCAATAATGCAGCGGGAGATCCTGTAGCAGATATTATTGTTAGTTTTTACTCCGACGCAGCCTGTACAAAACCCGTTTATCTGAACAATATCAGTGTTAATTATTATTATACTGTGGCGTGTACTTTACAAGGCGCTGGAAATAGGACCAGCAGCATTTTATCTGTGATGGTGAGTGGCCTAAATGCTGTACTAATGCAGGCGGCGCCTCTACAGCAGATATCCAATTGGCAAGATGAGAATAGCCAGCTTCATCAGGATATTTGTACGTTCACCTATGTATTGTCTCCGGGCGGATACCTTGTGAAATAGGCCAATTAAAAAGATGCCAATAGCCAAGCGAAACGTAAGGTTACTTAAAATTGAAAAAATAATTTTCGATGAGAATAAATAGGATTTCCTGGAAACTAATTGGAATACCAGCCTTGCTGTTGATGATGTCGAATGATATTGTTGCACAGTGGAATTTAAACTATGCCATCGGATCTGCTTCCGGAAATTATATTTTTGCTAAAACTCAGATTCCGGATAATCTGGTGGAAGTTGTTGTTCCTCTTTATAACGGTTCTACCAATGGATTTGTATATCAATGGGAAAGTTGCCTCACTCCCGAGGGGCCTTACGCTCCACTTCCCTCCGGGGATCAGTCGACTTTCATATTTTCGGCTCCCCTTGCACAAACGACCTATTTCAGAAGGATGGTGAGCATGAATTCGGGGAATAATATTATATACTCTAATGTCATAAAGATACAGATCGTTTCCACCAGTTGGGAAAGTTTAAATTATACAAGAGCATATGATATACTTGTTCCAGGCCTCACAGACCCGTTAGGGATAGAGCAGCTGCCGATCGGTCAGATATTACAAACGACTACCTATGTGGACGGCTTTGAAAGACCGATAGAAAAAATTTCCAAAGAGACAGCTACTCCTTCTGAATCGGGCGGAACATGGGGGGACGCGGTGCAATTCTCTTCCTACGATGAATATGGGCAGACTCCGCTCCAATATTTGCCTTATACGACGAATTCCGAAGCTGGTAAATTCAAGTCTTCGCCGCTTACTGAACAGCCACAATATTATACAAATATGTACGGCGAGACGCCGGCGTACACTTCCACGACGTACGATAACAGCCCTTTGAGCAGGGAAGTGAATGCGAAGTCGGCCGGATCTGCATGGGCGACGAGTGCAGGAAAATCTATAACATATGACCTGAACGATTTCACAGACAATGTACAGATATTTACTATCGGCGCTAATAGTGGAGATATTCCTTCCAGTTCCGGCGCATATCCTTCGAACTCTTTATTCAAGACGGTTCATTCCGATGAAAAGGGTAATAAGCTTGTTGTATATACCGATAAAGCGGGACGTGTAATTCTTTCAAAAGAGCAAATTGCGGATAATCCTTCCGTCGCCCATGCCGGATGGATATGTACATATAATATTTACGATGATTTTGCCCGACTGCGTTATCAGATCCAACCGGAAGCCGTGAAATGGCTGGATGCCAATTTCTGGTCTTTTTCAAGCTCGGACGGACAAAAGGTGCTCAATGAGATGTGTTTCAGGTATGAGTACGACGAAAAAGGAAGAGAAGTCTTAAAGAAAGTTCCGGGAGCCAGTGAGCTAAACATGTTGTATGACAACCGGGACCGGCTGGTATTCAACCAGGATGGCAATCAAAGGGCAAAATCACCGGCAGAATGGCAAGTCACGCTTTATGATGAATTGGACCGGACTGTGTCGACAGCTCTATACACTACCACCAAGACACTTGTAGATCTGCAATCTGATATTAATAATGCCGTTACTGTGACGACTGTTCCTGTTGTCAGCAGTATCGTCGCTAATCTGGATGTAAGCTCGAGGGATGCGACTATAACTACCTATGTCGCCGGAAATAGTATTGAGTTTGAACCGGAATTTGAAAGCCTGGAAAATGATGAATTTCAAACAGATATAGAACCAACCGGCACAGGCGAAAGCAGCGCAACAATTATGGTATTTGCCAACCCCATTCCGGCAGCGGACATGGGAGATCCATCCAAGTTCACGCCGCTTCGTTATAATTTTTATGACGACTATAGTTATGCCGGGGCTAAACCTTTTGACAATGGGTTTAGTAATGGCCTCGCATACTCGAATACAGATCCTACGGTGATACCGGTTGCGAATTCTATCCGTACCCTGAATATGCCTACCGGTTCCAGCGTTCGGGTGTTGGGAACAGCCACTTTTTTACTTACTTCCATCTATTATGATGAGAGAGGAAAACCTATACAGATCAATGCAGATAATATTAAGTCAGGAACGGATATTACTACTCATCAATATCATTTTGACGGCAGATTATTGAGCAGTGATAGCAGATCTACTGCTGCAGGTACTTCAGTAATCAATTTTGATATCGTCACCAAGTATACATATGACAAGATCGGAAGATCTATTTCAATACAGAAAAAATATGGCAGCAATGATTTTAAGACCATTAACTCTAGTGAACTAGACGATATAGGGAGAGTCAAAGTCAGGCATCTTGATCCTGATTACACCGGAACCAACAAGGAAGGATTAGAGTCCTTGGAATATAGTTATAACATCCACGGGGAGTTAACGGGCATTAACAAGGATTATGCGTTGAAGACTCCGGGAAAGTATGCCAAATGGAACAATTTCTTTGGGTTGTATCTTGGTTATGACAATAAGGATGCTGTTTTTTCCGGAAACCAGTTGGACGGGCATCTTGCAGGTATGTTATGGACAACGCAGGGTGACGATGTTCAGCGAAAATATGATTGCAGTTATGATAATGCCGGAAGGCTGATCAATGCGCTATATAGTGAAAAGCAACAACCGGGCGACAATTGGGCAAATAACATCATGGATTTTTCAGTTACGGGGCGTAATGGACAAATTGAGTATGATCTGAATGGCAATCTGCAGTATATGCTGCAGAAAGGGATCATACCTGGTACGCAGACTCCATTGAACGTCGATGATCTTAAATATGTTTATAATGATTTCAGCAATAAACTCAGAAGTGTTACAGATAATGGTACGTTGGCAGCTTTGAACGGAAAGTTGGGTGATTTTGCCGATGGTTCCAATGGCAGCAGTGATGACTATGTATATGATTTAAATGGTAATCTGGTTGTGGACCTCAATAAAAATGCCACCGGATTGACAGGCGCCCCGAATAATAACGGAATCAGCTACAACTATCTGGATAAACCTGAAAAGATCCATATTTCAGGGAAAGGAACCATCCAGATGGTTTATGACGCCGGTGGGAATAAACTACAAAAAATATTTACACCGGATGGAGGAGGGGAACCTACTGTTACCAGTTATGTAAATAACCTGGTCTATCAAGGTGACAATCTTCAATATATCAATTTTGAAGATGGCCGAATAAGGATGGTGAAGGAGGTGCCGCAGGAAAATGGCTGTGACAGATTAATTATCACCGGTAATATGGATCTTCCGGGCGACCAACGCGGTGCTTACGACTATTACATACGGGATAATCAGAATAATGTGCGCATGGTCCTGACGGAGGAAACACATTTGGGCAGTAACAGCTGTACGATGGAGACAGGGCGGGCGGTCAATGAGGAACCCTTGTTTGGTCAGGTGGATGCCAATGGCACTCCAACCACTGAAAATGAGGTCAAAGCCCGTTTTCTTGTTGCAAGCATTCCGGGGCAGTCCAGCGGAGGAGGTTGGCAGGATAATACTATTGGCGATTATGTCAGCCGGGTCAGCAGTCTTACCGGTAAAACGGTGGGACCGAATACGCTTATAAAGGTAATGGCGGGTGATCAAATCAGTGCGAAGGCTATTTACTATTACCCTGCACCTGTAGGAAATATTTCGAATAGCCCCATATTGAGTAATCTATTAACTTCTCTTGCGGGCGCACTTACTGGGGGGAGTGCAACATCCGGCATGTTGCATGGAGCCTCTGGTAATATTGTCAATAATTTAACAAATAGCCTTGGGGGAAATAGTTTTATTGATCCAGGCTCTTTGGCGGGGCAGGGGGATATTCAATTGCCCCCGGCGGCCTACCTGTATGTACTTTTTTTCGATGAACGGATGAATTTTGTTCCTGAAAACAGTAACAGGCTACAGGTATCACAGTCCGGGACGGGAGCTGCGCCGTTGATCCTGCCGAATCTCCAGGCACCAAAGAATGGCTATGCGTATGTTTACGTCTGCAATGCCAGTGATCAAACGGTATATTTTGATAATATCCAGGTTACAAACAATCATGGTCCCATAATAGAAGAAGATCATTATTACGCTTATGGCCTGAAGATCGCGGGTATCAGCAGCCATAAGCTTCCGGATCCCAATGAAGGGCATATTGATAATAAGGACCTGTACAATGGCAAGGAGCTGGTGGACGATGCCGATTTGAATTGGTATGACTATGGTTTCAGAAGTTATGATCCACAAATCGGAAGGTTCACTCAATTGGATCCGTTAAGTGACAAATTCCCTTATTTAACTCCCTATCAATATGCCAGTTGTGATCCTATTAAAAATATTGATCTGGATGGTCTGGAAGGGGTGCCCGCCGATCTGCCTGCTGTTACAGTCGTTCCAACTATAGCAGCGGGAGTCAATCCGGCGAGTTTTGCAAGAGTAATAGCTGGTATAACAATAAATACCCTGGAATTTTTTGGGAATAATGCGATCATTTATAACTATATCAGTTCTACAGGAACCGTTCTTTGGACTGCCAGGTATTTGGGCGATAATGCGTCCTATAGAAATCAAAGATGGACTTATCAGGGCAGCGCTCAGATAAGTTATGCACCTACAGCAGCAGAAAGAGAGGCTGCTCAGGCGGAACAAATGTTGCGGGCAGTAAATCCCGATTATGCGCGAACGATGGGATTTCTGGATGGGATACATGACATGCTTCTAAATACATTGTATATCTTTAATACGGATCTGAAAAAGAATACGCTGGTCAAGGCGGCTCCGGGTATCTGGAGTTATCTTACTAAGTCGGAGTTGGAGAGGGATATAGATATTTACAATGCGATCTCGAAAATTGATTTTTCAGATCCTTACAGCCAAGGTCGGGTGGCATCCTCAGCAGCCGGGTTCTTAATTCCGGTTGTTGGTGAAGAGGAAGGTGCGCTTACTACGGCTGGCGCATTAGTGGAAGAAGGAGAAGCTCTTGATGGCTCTTTCTCTATTTGGGACTGGGAGGGGTATCCAGAAGGCATTCCAAAACCACGAGGACCGTTTAGGCTTATAGAAGGTGAAGAATATGCTGCCGCGAGAAACGCTGCGAATAATGCCAATAGGGCAATAAGAGAAGAAGCAGATCTTGTTGGCAAGGGTGTAAATGTGCATGAACTAACACCTGTGAAATTTGGAGGAAGCCCTACCGATCTTAGCAACAAGATTATTTTGGATGCGTCTTTTCACGCATCACAAGTAACACCTTGGTGGAATAAAATAATGAACTCAATAACTCAAATTCATTAGGATAATGGATAAGCAATTTGGTCTATATATTGAAGCATTAACAAAAGATATCGGTGAAGTCAATTCTCTTGGACTAATTGAATTGATTACCTTCTGGGGATTTACGCCGCCAAAAGATTATCTAGACTTCATGTCTGAATTTGTATGTGGGGAAGGACCTGTTGGGAGGCATGGATGGTTAACTCTTTGGAAAATGGAGGATCTTCTTGCAATGAATGCTCAGGAATACATTATGAGAGAAATACCGAATTATTTAATGTTTGGAAAAGACGCCGCTGATACAGGATATGCTTTTAATAAAAATGATTCTTGTATTTATGAATTTGGGCTTATGTCAAATTTCAAAACTGACCCAATCGAATATTGCGGAAACACTTTTTCAGAATTTCTAAAATATTTGTACTACAAGTAGAATGAACTGAAATGGAAGCTGAACTATTAGATATTCTATCTAAATTAGAATTGGGAGATTTTTCTGACGGCAATGAAAAAGACCTTTTACAAAACAAAAGCTTGCCGTCGGATTATCTTGAATTTATGCAGAAGCATAATGGATGAGTGGGGTTTATCAACAGTAATAGGTATTACCTTATTCTATGGCATGTTAGAGATGTTATAGATTTAAATCCTTACTTTACCGATCAATTTTCGGAAGAAATAATAGTTATTGGTAGTAATGGAAGCGGAACGCTTTATGCGTATGATATGATTAGTAAATGTTTTTTCGAATTGGACGAATTCGAGATGACAAGGGACGGTATTGCAAACTGCGGAGGATCTTTTTTAGAGTTTATTAAATACCTCGCCTCGAGGCAAGAGTAAGCAACGATTGGTGGCGATCCTATTTCAATAACGCTAATAATTTTGGTGTTTTTTATCATTAGGTAGTATCTTTATGCCGTTGTTGCTCTTTCAAAACTATTATAAAACGGGTTATTTTAAAGGAGGACCGATTCAGGGACCTCTCGCATTTACGCCTTTGAAATAAATTGATTTTCAATGATATACGCTGCGGTATTCGAATCCAATACTGCCCACGGATGGCGCTCATAAAGGGCGCCATTTTCTATTAAAACCCGCGTCCCGTCTGGGTTTTTGGCAAAACAGCCTATCAAACGAAATCCAATCATTTCAAAGCGTAAAGGGCCTGATTCAGGGACCTGTTCAGGAACCTGTTTTTATGGGTCACCCGGTAACAAATAGCTTGCAGACTTGAGGAGGAAGAAGGCTACAAAGGATGGACAACTCCCATTTACGCACGAATAACCATCGATGGCCTGGAAGAGGAACTGTCCTTAGGGTGCAAGGTGGATGAGCTCAAAACATATTTGCTCGTCCGGCACGACGTAATAGAAAATACTGCTACCAAATTTATTCAGTGTTTGAAGGGAGTGATGGAACGAGCGATATCGAAAGGATGGATTGACGTTAACCTGTTTGCCAATTAAAATGTAGATATAACACTCCCGATCACGATTGGCTTTCGATGAAAGAATTAGAGCTTTTCCAAAAAAAGACAGAAGACAAAAAGTGGGATTTCTGATTTGTGGGCGAACGGTACAGGATCCAGGCGGGGATTAGCGATTTTGAAATAAACCTATTGTTTTTCCACAGAGGGTTGCAATGCCTGGTAGCCTTTGAACTAAAGGTAGATAAATTCAGACCGGAACATTTGGGGCAAGAAATCTACCTAAACCTTTTATTTACTATGATATTGGGTAATATTGCGGTGGGAACAGATCAGTTAAATACCGGGCCAGCATGCTTAGAGAGGAATCATATAACGAAAAAGACCTTCTTTTCCGGATAGCTGCAGGCGATGAACAGTCGTTTGCAGTGCTCTTCAATAGATATTGGTCACAAGTATATGTGCATGTACTCAGCTATGTGAAAAATGTGCCTCTGGCCGAAGATATCACCCAGGATATTTTTTTCGGTATCTGGACACACAGACAGAAACTGCCTGAAATTCAAGTCTTTGAATACTATTTACGGACAATCACCCGTCATCGGACCATTTCTGAGCTACGAAAGAAATTACATCAATTCGACCAGGAGCCGGAAGAACGAATCCCGGAATTTTCATTTTCCAATGTTCCGGACTCGCCCGCAGACCAACTGGATCGTAAACAAGCGGCTGAAACGGTGCAAAAAGCCATAGACTTACTTCCCCCCCGGCGTAAACAAGTGTTTCAGATGAGCCGGCAGGAAGGGCTTTCCCATGCAGAAATTGCAGACCGGCTCCAGATTTCCAAAGCAACGGTGAATGAACATATAGGGGAAGCGCTTGTTTTTCTGCGAACCTATCTCGCCAATTATCCAGAGTTATTAACAGTCGTTCCGTTGATTATCGGCTGCTGGTTAAAAAGAAAATAAAAAAAAGCTTTGTTGCACCCCTTATCTTTTCTTTAGGCTGCGTCTATATATGGTAAGGCAGGGATAGTAACAATTTATGGACACAGCACGATTCAGGGAAATTATAATTACTTATGTGACCGGCGGTCTGGATGAGGCAGGGATTGCTGAACTGCGGCGGTTATTAGATCAGCCTGGATTTCAGGAGCTGTTAGATGAGATTATGCAGGAGGATCAGGAAATGCGGTCTCTGAAACAGTATGACTTTCCCGCATCTTATGACAGAATTAATGCGGTATTATTATCCAGACTGGAGTTGTACCGGAAGAGCGCAGCCCCTATCCGCCGGGTACGCTTCCTGAGCACAGCCTGGGTTCGTTATGCTGCAGCCATTATCTTGCTATTAGCCGGGGGGGGATACCTTTTCCTGAAAGTGAATAAATCAGGCAACCTTCCTATCTCCGCAGCTTCATCCAAACCGGATAATCTCAAGCCGGGCACTAATAGGGCTGTCCTTACGCTGGCCGATGGCCGGCAAGTCAATCTTGACTCCAGCACTGTAGGCCTTGTCGCCAGCCAGGGCAATGTCCGGGTGAAGAAATTAGCGAACGGTCAATTGGCCTATGAGCCGAATGGGTCGCCGGTAGAAGCCCCAAAAGGCTTGGTTTATAATACCCTTACCGTTCCCAGGGGAGGGATCTATCAACTGGAGCTGCCCGATGGGTCGCATGTATGGTTGAACAGTTCCTCTTCCCTGCGTTATCCCACTGCATTTACGGGCGGTGACCGGGCGGTGGAGTTGAAAGGGGAGGGATATTTTGAAGTGGCGCATGATCCGGCCAGACCGTTTGCCGTTACTACAGGCGGGACAAAAGTAAAAGTATTAGGCACCGGATTCGACATCATGGGGTATACGGATGAGTCGGCCTTGAAAGTCACGCTGGTGCAGGGATCAGTAGCCGTCTCCTCGAGTGGCGGCAGAACCTTGTTGAGACCCGGAGAGCAGGTGGCGATACGCGGGGCCGCGACAACAGTGCAGCGGGCGGATCTACCGGAAGTGCTGGCCTGGAAAGATGGCGAATTCCGATTCAAAGGTATGGACATCGAAGCGATCATGCGGCAGGTGGCCAGGTGGTATGATGTCGAAATCCTTTATGATGGGCCAAAACCTGTCAACAGATTCGGAGGGGTGACCCCAAGGAAGAGTGAGGTCAGAGAATTGCTGGCGGTGTTGGAAGCAACGCATAAAGTCCATTTCAAACTAGAAGGAAACAAGATAACTGTTATCGGAGGGCCGGGACCCTGAAGTAAACCGGGACCCTGAAGTAAAAGAGAGTCGATCCAACTAAAAAAGCCGTGCCGGTTGAGGCCCGGAACGGCTGAAAGTTTGGGTCGTATGAATGACGCTACATCATTTTTTTAACCAAAACTACGTAAAGGTATGAAATTACCTGCAAATGGCAATGCCGTATTCCGGTGTTGCTCACCAAAACTGCTATGGGCAATGAGACTCAGTACAATGATCCTGCTATGCGGTGCATTACATGTCAGTGCGTCCGCCACTTCTCAAAATGTTACCATCACCGGGAAAGATCTGCCGTTGGTGAAGGTATTCGAAGACATCAAACAACAGACGGGGTATAGTTTTGTCTATGATATCGATGATATCGTCCGAATGAAGAGGGTCAATCTACAGGCAAAAAATGTCCCTTTAAAAGAGGTCCTGGACGAATGTTTCCGGGGCCAGCTGCTGACCTGGCAGATCGTCAATAAAACCATTGTCGTCTCTGAAAGACCCGTCGTTGCCGACTCTGGACCAGCCGATGGAAGAGGAGCCTCTGACGCGCTTTCTTTGTTGGTCGCTCCCGCTGATGTGACCATAATAGTGGTCAATGCGGAAGGGCAGCCGCTCGCAGGAGCTTCTGTGGTGGTGAAAGGGACGAAGCAGGGGACGACTACGAATGCAAAAGGGGTGGGAAGCTTGAGTGGGGTAGCGGACGGGGCCGTGTTGGTGGTGAGTTATACGGGGTATGTGTCGCAGGAGGTAAAGGTGGGGGGGAAACCAAACTATTTGGTAAAGTTGGCTGTCTCAGTTAGCCCACTGGATGAGGTGCAGATGATTGCCTATGGAACGACGACTAAAAGATTTAGTACCGGAGATGTAACAACGGTAACAGCGGCAGAAATTGAAAAACAACCCGTAATGAATCCGTTATTGACATTACAGGGCCTCGTCCCGGGATTATTGGTCACGCAAACGAACGGATTTGCCAGTGCTCCGGTAAAACTCGATATAAGAGGTATAGGAAATCTTGCGCAAGCAACTGATCCATTATATATAATAGATGGAGTACCCTTAACTGTGTTGATTGGTGGTTCTTCATACGGATTCAGTCAAAGTGCTTTTGGCGGAAGCACGACAGCCACAAAGGGAAGCACCCGCAGCGCAGCAGGAGGCCAAAGCCCCTTATTTAGTATGAATCCCAATGATATTGAGAGTATCTCAGTACTCACGGGTGCGGATGCAACATCCATTTATGGTTCAAGGGGCGCCAATGGCGTAATATTAATAACAACA
>JAATFV010000208.1 GCA_015655015.1 Chitinophagales bacterium
AGCCGCTCCCTGGAAGAGAAAAATCAGTTGATCCTTCTTCGGAACTTAGACATCCAAAAGAAAGCGGATGAGTTAGCCCAGGCCACGAAGTATAAGTCGGAATTCATGGCCAATATGTCCCATGAGCTACGGACCCCGCTGAACTCGATCCTCCTGCTTTCCAGACTGCTGGCTGAGAATAAAGACGATCATCTCTCCGGAGAAAAGCAGGAATACGCGAGGGTGATCCAGAATTCCGGACAGGGCCTGCTGGAACTCATCGATGAGATCCTCGACCTGTCCCGGATAGAATCCGGCAAATTGCAGCTGGAACATTCCATCGTCTCCCTGGAAGATATAATAGAAGACATGCGGATGCTCTTCCTCCCCCTGGCAAAAGACAAAGGCCTGGAGCTGAACTTTATCACCGAAGAAGGGACGCCCCTCCAGCTGGAGACGGATAAGACCCGCCTGGAGCAGATCCTGAAAAACCTTCTTTCCAATGCTTTTAAATTTACCCCGAAAGGCGCCATCACGCTGCGGATCTCCGCTTCGCCCGGGCATAACAACTTTATTGACTTTTCCGTAAAAGACTCCGGCATCGGCATTCCGGAAGACAAACACCAGCTTGTTTTCGAAGCCTTTCAGCAAGCCGATGGCTCCACCCGGAGAAAATACGGAGGCACCGGCCTCGGATTGTCCATCAGCCGCGAGCTGGCCAAGCTGCTTGGCGGAGAGATCTCTTTGGCCAGCGCACCCGACGAAGGAGCCGAATTCAGAGTCACCATTCCCCTCTTTAAAATGGACCCGCTCCCGGATACTTCCCCCCTGGTCCCGGCTAAAGAAGCTGCCGTCGTGGAAAAAGCAGAGGCCCCCCTGCTCACCCTGTCCGGCATTCCCCCGGAAATACCCGATGACCGCAACGGGCTCACGGTGATGGACAGGTCCCTGCTTATCGTGGAGGACGATCCGGTCTTTGCCAGATCCCTGCTGGAATTCGGCCGGAAAAAAGGATATAAGGTGGTCGTAGCCGTGAGGGGAGATGCTGCTTTAGGCCTGGCAAAGACCTACCGGCCCCGGGGCATTTTACTGGATATCCAGCTGCCTGTGAAGAACGGCTGGGAAGTCATGGAAGAACTGAAAAAAGATCCCCAGACCCGTCATATCCCCGTACATATCATCTCTTCCTTCGAAGTAAAGAACGAAAGCCTTCGGAAAGGCGCCATTGACTTCATATCCAAGCCCATGGCTTTTGAAAGTATGGACGCCATCTTTGAAAAGATTGAATATGTCCGCAACAGGAGCTCTAAAAAAGTGCTGATCGTCGAAGATAATACCCGGCATGCAGAGGCCCTGTCCTATTTCCTCTCCACGCATGACCTTCACACGGAAATTACGCATACGGTGGCCGGCAGCCAGCTGGCCCTGCTGAAAAAAGAAGTGGATTGTGTGATCCTCAGCCGGGAAGACGCAAAAGAAAAGACGGATGAGACCCTGGATACCATCCGGCAGAATAAAGGCCTGGAAAATATTCCGATCATCGTCCTGACAGGAAAACAGATCTCCCGGGGGGAAGAGGTCCGCCTCCGGCAATACGCCGACTCCATTGTAGTGAAGACAGCTCATTCCTATCAGCGCGTATTGGACGAAGTATCTCTTTTCCTGCACCTGGTGGATGAAGGAAAAGAAAAGGAGCCCGCGAATGTTTTCGGCAAGCTGGGCGCCCTGGAGGAAGTGCTGAAGAATAAGACGGTGCTGGTTGCCGATGACGATGTACGAAACATCTTTTCCCTCACGAAGGCATTGGAAACGCATAAAATGAAGGTTCTTTCCGCCATGGATGGAAGAGAGGCCCTCGCCGTAGCAGGAGACGGATCGGTTGCGATCGATATTATCCTGATGGATATGATGATGCCGGAGCTGGACGGATTCGAGACCATCGCCCGGATCCGGCGGGACCCGCGGCTGAAGAATACGCCCATTATCGCCGTGACAGCCAAGGCTATGGCAGGAGACCGGGAAAAATGCATCCAGGCAGGGGCCTCAGACTATATTTCCAAACCCGTCGATATCGACCAGCTATTATCCCTGTTGAGGATCTGGCTGTATGAGAAGTAGTAACAAACAACCCCATGGAACTATCCGCCATACGATACGAGGACATGGAAATATTGCTGAACGACCTGTTTACCAGGTACGGGTATGATTTTACGGAATACTCCAAAGCCTCCATGTTACGAAGGGTCAACCGCCTCTTCATCGTGGATAAATTCCCCAGCTTTGCCGAATTCCGCCACCGTCTGCAGCATGATCCGTTATACTTCCGCCGGTTCGTGGAAGAGATCACCGTCAACGTCACGGAAATGCTGCGCGATCCCTCTTTTTACAAGACGCTTCGCACCACCATCCTGCCCATTTTGGCGACCTATCCTTTTATCCGGATCTGGAATGCCGGCTGCTCTACCGGCGAAGAAGTCTATTCCATGGCCATCTTATTAAAGGAAGCCGGCCTCCTGCATAAATCGCTCCTGTATGGTACAGACATCAATCCCCTGGTCATCGAAAAAGCCCGTAAAGGGATCTTCCCCATCAGCCAGATGCAGAAATATTCAGAGAATTATATTCAGTCGGGAGGGCTGAAGGACTTTTCAGCATATTATACGGCGAACTATCATCTGGCAAAGTTTGATTCTTCGCTGATGGAGAAGATGATCTTCTCGACGCACAACCTGGTATCTGATTTCTCTTTCAATGAATTCCAGCTAATTCTCTGCCGGAATGTGCTGATCTACTTTGAGAGAGAATTGCAGTCGAAGGTGTTTAAATTGTTTGACTACAGCCTGGAGAACTTCGGCTACCTCGCTTTGGGATCGAAGGAATCCGTCCGGTTCTCTCCCATTGCCGACCGCTACAGGCAGGTAGGAAAAGAAAAAATATGGAGGAAGGTCAATGAAGCCGGTTAAGCTCATCGTCCTGGGGGGGTCCGCAGGCAGCCTGCAGGTGATCCTGAGCCTTTTGGCCGCGCTCCCGCCGGACTTCCAGGTATCCATACTGATCGTTCTCCACCGCAATGGCATCTTCGATTCCAGCCTGGAAGAGCTGTTCTCTTCCCGCACCGGCTCGCCGGTGAAAGAAGTGGAAGAAAAAGAGCCGGTCTTTCCCGGTACGGTTTATATATGCCCGGCTGACTATCATGTCCTTCTTGAAAAAGATCATAGCTTTTCCCTGGACTATTCGGAACGGGTGAATTTTAGCCGTCCGAGCATCGACGTTACCTTCCGGTCGGCTGCCGACTCTTTCGGAGAAGAATTGATCGCTGTCCTGCTGTCCGGCGGCAATGCCGATGGGGTGGAAGGGCTGAAATATATAAAGGAAAAGGGGGGATTGGTGATCGTGCAGGATCCTGCTACCGCTGAAGTGCCTTATATGCCGGCACAGGCCGTTTTAAAAGGGTATGTCGATTTTATCGTACCGGCAGGAGAGATCCCCGCTTTCGTGGGGGGATTGGCCCGTCCGCCTTTGTCCCGCTAAGTATTGATGCCTGATCTGAACTATTCCATATTCTTGAATGGTGAGCAATCTTATTTCGCAAAATGGTAAGGGATTGTATCCAGTCCCGGAAAAAGGCGGGGATCGTATTACCCGCTACATATACCTAATCGAGGAGATTATGACCCGTTATTAATACCATCCCTATCGGCCCGATTACCTGGCGGGATAGCCCTGATCCACGGATCTTTCATCCCCTGACCGCCACACTTTGGTTGATAGCTACCTGGACGATCCCTTCCAGCTCACTGATATCAAAAGGTTTTTGAAGGAAGTAATCGGCCTGGGCATCCCGGGCGAGTTGGGTGACATTACTGTTGGCGCTGAAGAAGATGACCGGGACATCGCGGAGGTGCGGATCGTTCTTCAATTGCCGGGTAGCTTCAATCCCTCCCGGACCCGGTATCCAGTTATCCATGATAATAACATCCGGAAGGCAGCCCCTGACATTTTCCAGGATATTGCTTGAATTATTGAGGGTCGCAACAGTAAACCCTTTTTTTCTCAGGACGATCGTGCAGATCTGCAGTATGTCCGGATCATCATCCAATATCAATACCTTTTTATCCATAGTTGATTATTAAAACTAATGAACTTTCTTCGAACATAAACGAATTCATATAAATTTTCATGCCAGGCCTCTTATAAGAAAAGGCGGACCAATGTCCGCCCTTCTTAGTAAGCTATAAATTATTAGTCTAGTATCCCGGATTCTGTACCAGGTTGGGATAACCGTTCAGCAGGGATTGCGGTATCGGCAGCAGACTATTATAGGGATGATATCCGCCCGGCCCTAATACGGACTGATCTGTTGTCCACCTTACCAGGTTGGCGAAGCGGTCCCCCTGACGGTATAGCTCCTTTTGCGAGGTCGCCGTGTAGACGTTAAAAGCAGCGGTCGGGGTGGTGAAAACTGCCGGCAACAGTCCGTTGCGCGCTCTCAGGGTATTAATGGTCTGGGCGGCCAGGACATAATTGGAAGGATTGCCGGAGGCAACCTGCGCTTCCACGCTCATCAGCAGGATCTCTCCATACCGCAATACCGGGCAGAGCGACACTGTGGTAGTTGGAAAGGCCGTGCTGTTATAATACCAGGCCGTCGTGCTTCCTATCCGGGAAAAATCCGGGGCCCAGATCGTTTCACTGGTGCCGGCGTCCGTTAGCCAGGAATTGACAGCCGCCAGGGTATACGCCCCGCTGGAGATGATCTGAGAAGTATAGGTGGCTAAGCTGGTGAAATCTTTTTTGAATAAAGCTGCTTTGGCCAGCAGCCCTATTGCCGCATACTTAGTAAGGGCCTGTTTTCCTTCAGGCCTGGTAACGGGAAGATCAGCCGCTGCCGCGCTGAGATCGGCCGTAAGGGCATCATACACTTCCTGGGATGTTTTCCTGGAAATGCAGGAGGCAAAACCGGATGTGAGCTCAGTCTGGATCGGCACTCCTCCGAAATAGGTCAGCAGCTCCAGGTAAATATACCCCCGCAGGCCTTTGGCCTGAGCGGTCAGGTCTTTTTTCTGGTCATCCGGAATATTCATGCCGGGCAGGTCCCGCAGAGCATAATTCAGCAAAGGGAGATTGGTGAAATAGGCATTGCTCCATATCGAATTGATGGTATTATCACTGCTGGTGAAGGTGTAATTGTCAAACACACAATAAGAATTGCTGGTCTCGCAGCCGGCATCATCGCTCATCAAACCATCGATCAGCAGCAGGTTCTCGTAGGTGGGCCTCAACCCTGAATAAACGGCATCCAGCTTTGCCTGGACATCCGCTGCTGTTTGAAGGGGCTTGTACACATATCCCATCGATAATGTGAGGGTGACGGGCTGAGCCTGGGCGGCGGAAAAGTTTTCGAAGGGCAGGGTGACGATATCCTGCGAATTGATCATACCATCGCCATTGACATCCAGCCTGGTGAAGTTACCATTTGGGTCCAGCTGTATCCCTGCAATGGCATAACCCAGACGCGGCCCGCTGCAGTCGCCGGAATAGATGCCCAGCACGGTGCTGACCCCTCCTTTGGCGGCCGCCACGTAATAGTGACCAGGCACGACATTATTAAAGACCACTGTTCCGTCAGGACCGGTAGGGGCGGAATAAAGGGCCGTTTTGCCGGTCGTATAATCGTCCTGTGTGCGATACAGGGAGACGGAAGCCTGCGCCGACAATTCGCCGTTGGGCTTTCCTGCGGCCCACTTGCTGGCATCCCAGACCGTTATAAGGATCGGGGCTGCTGCCCGGAAAAGCTGCCGGGCCCCGTACACGGCGTAATTGGGGCCGGAGAAAATTGCGGTGGGATTGATGATCACTCCGTTCACTCGTACCGTGTCCCCGTTCACGGTGACGGGCAGGGTTTTTCCGCTCAGCGCCATGAGTGACTTGTTGTTGGTAAAATCACTTGATTTAAGGACTCCCTTTACCATGTAATCCTTCAATAGGGAAGAGTCAGGCAGGATGCTGCCGGGGGAAAAGGTGCTACTGCCGAATGCGCTGTTGGGAAGGGCGAATACAGTGATACCTGCGGAGATATCGCTTTCATTTAATACGGCCAGGCTAAAGCTGGCATTAAAAGAACTCAGGCTGTCTGTCTTCGCCAGTTGGGAGCTGATCGTTTTCGTGAGGCCATCCGGGGAAGCCGGCTGCGGATTATCATTCTTTTTGCAGGCAACCGACAGGATCATGCATAGGCAAACGATCCAATACGTCTTTTTCATAGATGATGGTGTTTTTCTGTTAGAATATTGAACTGTAAAAGAACTAAATACCTGATACAATTGCAATAGAACATTTACTAACGGAAAAACAAATTTACACCTACGGCGTGTGCGGCTTTGAACTACAAGGCAGCAACTTACAGCTATCTCAGGGCTTGCGGCCTGTAGCGCTCACCTTGCGGCTGCTTCAGGATCATGGCAATAGCTTGCAGCTATTTTGCGGTTTGCTGCCCGGCGCTGATAAACAATGGCTTCAATGTAAACCAGGCCAGGGCCGGGAAAAAATGCATCGGGATCACCATGCCGGGGAATAATTCCGGGGCTTCGATGTCCAGGGGCAATTTTGTGGCGAAAGGCGCCAGCAGGGTGACAAAGCTGAGGATCGAGAACAATAGATTGAAGACGATCTCTCCCTTCGTGGCAAACAACTTAATCGCAGCCCAATACCCGATCGCTGCGAGCACCCCTCCGAAAAGGCTGGCCAGAATGATCCGCACCGGCCAGACCACTTTGGAAAAGTCAGCGCCCAGAGATGAATGGTATACTTTAGCATATACCAGGGCTGCTACTCCGGCCAGGAGGCCGGATACGATACCCAATAACAATGCTTTCCTGAACATAGATTTTGATTTACAGGGATTACCTGGTTAGAGCGGATCTGCTAATACGGGTTACTGCGGATCTGCTAATAGGGTTACAGCGAATTCGTTAATGATCGCATGCTTATTTCGTCACCGGCACGGAAAGGTCGATCTTGATCTGTTCTCCAACATCTCCGCCGGGTTTGCCCAATTTGAAGTCATTCCGGTTGACGTTAAAGGTTCCGGTAAATTGTCCTCCTTTAGCGGTCTTAGAGAACGTAAAAGGAATGGTGACGGTCTTCTTCACGCCATGTACTTCCAGGTCGCCCGTCACCTGGTATCCGCTACCGGCCTTGACGAACTTTTGGGAGGCAAATTTTATCTCAGGATACTTCGTAACATCAAACCATTCGTCACTCTTGGCATGCTTGTTTTGCAGCCCGTTGCCTGTATTGATAGAGGCTGCATCCACCGTCACGTCGAACTTTGAGCCGGCAGGGTTCTGCTCGTCAAAAAGAATGGTTCCTTTAAAACCTTTGAAAATGCCCGAGGCATCATTGCTGGAGAACGCGATCGAGTAACCCTCTGCTATCTGCCAATTCTGACCTGCGATGAAAGTAAAGGCGCTGCCAATCAGGATCAGGGCGGCCACAGCAGGATAAATAATTCTGTTCATAAAATTGATTTGAAGAAAGTTAGGATCCCGCAATTTGCGGGATCCTAAAACGATAAATTTAGTCTTTAACAAATTCTGCATTAGCATTCAACGCAACTTCATCGCCTAACATGGTTGCGGGGAAGCCGGCTGCAATACCGAAATCAGAACGTTTGATCGTGCCGGTCACTTTGAAACCGGCTACGGTCTTTTTGCTCTGGGGGTTAACGGTGGTGCCGTTTAAAATGGCTGTTAAAGTTACGGGTTTGGTAATGCCATGGAAGCTAAGATCGCCTGTTACTTCATACTTCTTGCCACCTGCCTTTTTGAAGGAAGTGCTCTTGAAAGTGAGGGTGCCGAATTTAGCGGCGTCAAAGAAATCAGGGCTTTTTAAGTGGGTATTCCTTTGTTCGTTACCGGTGTTGATGCTGTTCACATCTGCGGTCAGTTCCACTACGGCATCGGAAAAATCATCTTTGGAAGAAGTGATCCTGGCAGTGACATCGGAGAATGTACCGTCAATTTCAGAAATGCTCAGGTGACTGATCCCGAAAATAAGCTGAGAATGCGCTTTATCCCAATTCCAGGTCTGGGAGAAACCCGCTGTCGCTAAAAGAAGGAATGCTGCTGCTGAAAGAATGATCTTTTTCATTTTTTGTTTTTTGATTGAATGATAGATTAATATATCCGGTTAATGGTCCCCCTGATGAAAGATCAGTTGAACCGGATTGGTGAGTGAACGGGTAATTTTAAGAAATGGTTTAATTTAATTCGATGACCAATTCTTCTTTTGGCCTGCGAACTTTTTTCTGGCTTGCCAGCTTGTCATTTTCTACGTCACGGTATCCCAGGGCTAACAAGGTGACACTGCGTAAGCCCTTTTCTTTCAGGCCTAAGAATTTATCCAGTTCCGCATTGTTGAATCCTTCCATGGGAGTTGAATCCACTTCCTCCACCGCCGCCGCGGCAATAGCGATCCCAAACGCGATATAAGTCTGTCTGGCTGCCGTCTGAAATCTTTCCTCCTGTGTTCTGGATGCAAAACTGGCCTTGATCCTGTTCTTATAAGCTTCCTGGGCTTCGGAAGTGTGGTTACGTTCCTTATTGATATGATCGAAGACCCTGTCGATATGACTGTCGGTAATATCATCCCAGGCGGCAAAGATCAATAAATGAGAGGCCTCTGTGATCTGGGGCTGATTATTGGCAATGGGCTGAATTTTTTTCAGCAGCTCAGGATCTTTCACTACCAGGATATTGAACGGCTGCAAACCGCCGGCACTGGGAGCCAGCCTGGCCGCTTCCAGGATGATATCCACCTTCTCCTGCGGAACTTTTTTCCCGCTCATTCTCTTCGTAGCATAACGCCAGCGGAGTGATTCTATAAAGCGCATATTCTGTATTATTTAATTGTTTTTTCGAAATACTATTATAAATTCTAGCACAACTATTAATTATAACACTGTTAGCAGTCACGATAAAAAAAAGGAAATTCACTTATAAAACATGATTTTCGCTTTCCAGTCCGGTGGTTTTTCTCTTTTCGGCTTCATTAACCGATGCCTGCACGCCCCGGATAAAGCTGCACATCACATCCTCCAGCACCAGCGCGGGTAACCCATCATGCGGTCCGGCCTTACCCGCCGTATTATCCACCGCTACCATATTGATCGAGACCAGTCCATGTAACATGGACCAGAAAGACTGGTATTTAAGGAAGGGGTCGAAAGGAATAATCTTCCCGGCCGGGGCCATCGCTATAATGCTGCTCTTCACTACTGCCTGAAAATCCGCCATCGCGGGGATCTTGCGCACTGCATCGCAGGTAGGGATGCCCAGTCCGAACATTAGTTGATAATATTCTTTATTGGCGAAGGCAAACTTCCAGTAGGCCCTTCCCATGACCCGGATCTGTTCGGCAGGATCCGTTTGGCCCGCCTTGGCCGCAGCCAGGGTCTCTGTTAAGAGCGCAAAACCTTTCCTATTGAATTCCAATAAGATAGCATCTTTATTTTCAAAATGGCTGTAGATAACAGGAACGCTATATTCGATCGCATCGGCAATCTTCCGGATGGAAAAGGAGTGCCACCCTTCGGCGACCACCAATGCCCAGGCCGTATCCAGGATGGTAGCCCGGACCTCTTCTTTTTGCCTTATTTTTCGATCTATAATACTCATTTCGTATCTCTGTTATTGTTTATAACAGCGTTAGCAAATATACGACCGTTTCTGATATTGCCAAAACTATTTTTGGTGGCATCCAATTCATCGGGATGCCCTAGGCCAACCCCGTCTGCAACGCCACCTTCACCAAACCGGCGGTATTTTTCACATTTAACTTATGAAGGAGGCTGATCCGGTGATTCTCCACGGTGTGGAGGCTTATAAAAAGCTTATCGGCGATCTCCTGGTTGGTTAGCTCCTGGATGATCAGCTGCAGGACCTCTTTTTCGCGCCGGGTGATGGTGAGACTCCTTTTTTCATTCCCTTTATTCCTGAACATGTCTTCTACCAGCTGTTGCTGCAGGGAAGGCGAGATGAACTGTCCGCCGTTATAGACGGTCTCGATAGCCCGGATGATCACGGCATCTTCGCTGTCCTTCAGCAGATAGCCCATGCAGCCCAGCTTGAGCACTTTTTTCACCTGCAGCAGGAGATCGGAGCTGCTGAGCACCAGGATGCGCACGGCCGGGTATTTCTTCGTAATAGCCGCCACCAGCTCGGCCCCGTTCATATCACCCAAATGCATGTCCAATAGTAATACATCGGGCTGGAGCTGGGCAATCTCTTTCAACAAGGCGCCACCGCTGGCAAATATCCCGACTACTTCTATATGCGTAAACTCTTTTAGAATATTCAGGAGCCCTTTGGTAACAACAGGATGATCGTCCGTAATCGCTAACTTAATATGCATGTTTCCTGCGCCGTTTTTTAAATAATAATTATGTGTATATCCCCTGCGCTGTTTTCTTTATCGCTATCTCTATATATATGCTGGTGCCTTTACCGGGGCTGCTGGCGATATCCACCTGCCCGTTCATGGAATGGACGCGTTCCCGGATGGACCGGAGGCCTACTCCTTCCGAATGACCGGCGGGGATGCCGCTGCCGTCATCCTCGACTGTTATGCAAAGCTGATTGTCATGAAAGACGATCTGTACTACGGACTGGGTTGCCTTGGCATGTTTGAGGATATTGTGCACCAGTTCCTGGATGATGCGGTAAACGGCGAGCTCGATCCCGGTCGGCAGCCGGCGGATCTCGCCCCAGGTCTCGAATTGCAGGGCCAGTGTGTGACCTTTCCGAACCCGTTCGCAGAAGAGCGAGGAGGCTTTTACCAGGCCTTCCTGCAATAAGATCTCCGGCATCAGGTTGTGGGCGGTCTTGCGGAGGTCGGTCGACGCATCTTCCAGCCATTTCAGCACTTCTGTAAAATCTCCGTTCAGGTCCGGATGAGGATGTTTGCGAAAAATAGAGCTGACACGGGTCCGGATAATGCCCAGCAACCCGCCCAGCCCGTCATGCAGTTCCCGGGCGATGCGGCTCCGTTCTTTTTCTTCCCCGGCTATCATAGCCTGTAAGCTGCTGATTTCCATTTCCTGCCTCAAATTACGGATCTTTTCCGCTTGTAATGTTTGCTTATGGCGATTATTACGGTATAGTAATACACTCACCAGCAGCAGGAGCACCGAGGCGGCCGAGATGCCGGCGATGAGGAAATTCTTGGCGCGGATCCGGCTTTCCCTGCTGAGGATGGCGAGCTCCTTCTGCGCCAGCTCCTTATTCTTATCGGCAATACGGTACTTCATTTCCACATTGTAGACCAGCTCCAGCTTTTCGGCTTTCATCAGGCTGTCCCTGACCACGGAATACTGCTTCAGATAGTCTGCCGACCTTTTATAGTCTCCCAGGGCCAGGTAAGCATCCGCGAGGGTCTTATAGGCATGGTCGGTGATATGGGCGATATGCATGACCTGCGCCTGCCGGAGAGCGGGCAGGGTAGTGGCGATGGCTTTGGCATATTCCTTCTGCTGGCAGTAGGCTTCGCCCAGGAAAATATTGGAGAAGATAAGCTGGCGGCTGCTGCTCCTTACTGTTTCGGGGATTTCCGCGATGCCTTTCTGAAAATAAGCGATGGCTTCACCGGTACGTTTGTCTTCGAGATAGGTAAGCCCGATATTCAGCAACGTGCCTGCCCGGATGGAGTGATTGCTCTTCAGCAGGGTGGCCAGTTCCAGGTTGCGGTGGCAATAGTACCGGGCGCTGTCGTTCTGGCCGATATTATTATAATACCCTCCTTCATAGAAATAGATATTCATCAGCATGTCGCTGTCGCCGCGGACAAGCGCGTTATGCTCCAGTACGTTGATATGCTGCATCACCTGCCGGATATACGGATCGTGCCGGATATCCTCATGGGCGTTGAGCCAGAATTCCAGGATGCTGCAATACACTTTCATCTGCATCTTCTCGTTCAGGATATGGTTGGCTTCCAGTTAGTTGAGCGCCGCATACCGGAAATAAGCGCAGGAATCGTAACGGCCCTTATAATAATAGGTCTCCGATAGCAGGAGGTCCAGCTGGGATATCATTTCATGGCCGGCCTTGTCGTCGCCGCAATGGGTGAGGGCGAGATGGGCATATTGTAATGCCATCTCGTATTCGTTCTTGTTGCTGCTGCAGACGGCCAGTCCGTAGAGCGATTGCCTGATGCCTTCATTATACCGCAGGAGCTTGCTGGCTAAAAGGGCATCCTGGTAGAGCCCTTCGGCGCTGTCAGAAGATCCGTACTTGATGCGGGATGCCTGGAGGATAACCCGGTTGATGCCGGCCGTATCATGAACCAGCGTTCCGTTAACGATTTCCTGCCCGCCCGCTTCCCCGGGCCGCACGGCGGGAGCCGGGATACCGGATACCCTTTTTCCTCCCCGTATGGTTCCGTCGCCCTGGGCAAAGACGGCTGCAGCCGGCAGCAGAAAGAGCAGTATGCCGAAAAATAGTGGATGAATCCAGTGATAATAGCGTAACGCACAACAACGGTCTCCTCTCATATATATAATATTTCTACATATAAATGACAGCAATGTCAAAATGGGTGTTTTTCATCCATCGCCAGCGGGAAGATAATGGATGATCCGGCTATTTTGGCTATAATGTTAAAAAATCACGCTTCGAATTAGCACTAATGGTAAATGGACAGACAAATTAATAAATTTTTGTGACAGCGATCATTAAAAATAGTGGTTTCCCACTATTTTTCGATTTGATGGGTTACTGTCATGGGGAGGGGGCGTTACTGCCTTATTTTTATGTCCCGTGATCCAAACTGCTATTTTTCAGCTCCGCCGGCTGCTTATTTGTGTTCTCCTTGGCGCCTCCTTCCATTCGGAGGCGCAGAATTTCTCCAATAAAGGAAAGGAGTTCTGGGTTGGGTATGGGCACAACCAGCTTTTCAGCCTGGCCTCCAATCTCAATGCCCAGGATATGGTGCTTTACCTGAGCGCGGATCAGCTGGCTCATGTTACGGTCAGCATCGCCGGCACTGCCTGGGTGAAAAATTATACGATCACTGCGGGTACGGCCATCCCTTCCGACCTGATCCCTAAATCAGGAGATTTTGACTGCAGGCTGCAGACGGAAGGTCTCTCCGACAGGGGCATTCATATCGTCAGCGATGTGCCCATCGTCGCCTATGCGCATGTATACGGCGTCAATAGCTCAGGAGCGGCCATGTTGCTCCCGGTGGAATCTTACGGATACACCTATTACTCTCTCAACAGCGAACAGAACTACGACCAGGGGTGTTATTCCTGGTTCTATATAGTGGCTTCCGATGACAATACCACTGTCCGGATCACCCCGTCCCGGCCCACTGTCGGCGGAAAGGCGCAAAAAGTCCCCTTTGAAGTCAACCTGAACAAAGGGCAGATCTATAATGTGATGGGCGCCACGATCGCCGGTCCTGCTGCGTACGACCTTTCCGGCAGCAAGGTCCAGTCCATACCCGGTCCCGATGGATTCTGCCACCCTATCGGCGTCTTTTCAGGCAGCAGCAGAACGCTGATCTGCGACCCCGATCTTTTTAGCGGCGGCGGCGATTTCATCATGCAGCAGGTCTTCCCCGTCAGCGCCTGGGGCACCCGTTACCTTACCGCGCTGACTTCTTCCAGCTTATCGCCTTCTCAATTGAACAATAATAAGATCCGTGTTTATGTCAATGATCCGACCACCCAGGTCCGCCGCAATGGCCTGCTGTTGACAGGACTGACCAATAATTCTTTTTATGAAGTGGTGACATCCACCTCCGATTATATAACGGCCAACAAACCGGTGATGGTCGCCCAGTTCATCCCGTCGAGCACCGGCTGCAGCACCAGTGGATTGGGCGATCCGGAAATGTTCTATCTCAGCCCGATGGAACAGGCTATCAACAACGTGGTATTCTACAACACCGACAAGGAGAATATCTCCGTCAATTACCTCACCCTGGTGATCCCCCAGGGCGGGATGGCTTCCCTGAAAGTGGACGGCGGCAGCGCTGTCGATTATACCTATCCTCATCCCAATCTTCCCGGGTACCGGGTGGTCGTTAAGCAATTGCCGGCACAGGCGGGACAGCATACGGTGTCCAGTGATTCCGGTTTTACGGCCATTACCTATGGACTTGGCAACGTGGAGTCCTATGGCTATAATGCCGGCACCTATATCAATGATCTCACCACGATGCCCGTCCTGAAAAACAGCTATAGCCCCGTACCCAATACCTACACCTGTCCCGGAACGCCTTTCCGCATTTCCATGGAGACGATTTACCAGCCGGTGACGATGACCTGGTATTTCAGCCGGGTCAGTAATATCACGCCATCCAGGGATACTGCCATCGTCAATCCTGTCCCGGACAGCAGCTTCCAGCTGAACGGAAAGACCTGGTCGGTCTATAACCTGCCGATGGACATTGTTGCAGGAGGGACGGGGACGTATAATATCCCGGTGGGCATTACAGACCCGCATATCGATAACTGCAGCCAGTCGGAACAGGTGATCGTACCGGTACCTGTACAGCCGGGGCCGGAAGCGGATTTTACCCTGCCCATGGTCTGCCTGGGGGATACGGCCCGGTTTACGGGCAGCTCTCCCGATGAGCCCAACATCCAAACCTGGGCATGGGACTTCGGGGATGGCACGGTCGACTCGGTGCGGCAGCCGTCCAAATTATATGCCGCTGCCGGCGATTATCCTGTTCGTCTCAGGATCATAAGGAGTACGGATGGCTGTTTCGGAGAGGCGGCACAGACGTTCACGATCCACCCTGGCCCCCGTATAGACGCTGGCCCCGACAAGAATATAGCGCCGGGCCATAGCGTCCTGCTGGAGGGCAGCGCGACAGACCCTTTCACTACGGTGAGCTGGACGCCTTCCTTCGGGCTTTCTGCCGACAATGTATTGCAGCCGCTGGCTTCCCCGTCGGCCTCGCAGCTGTATTATTTGACTGTGACGGATGATAAGAACTGCCACAGCCGCGACAGCGTGCTGGTCAGGATCTTTAAAGAGCTGCATATTCCCAATGCCTTTTCTCCCAATGGAGATGGGGCCAATGACAGGTGGGTCATTCCCTCCCTGTCGGATTACCAGCATGCGGATGTGCAGATATACAATCGCTGGGGGCAGCTCGTCTTCCATTCCACCGGGTATAACAATCCCTGGGATGGCACTATGAATGGCCGTCCCCTGCAGGCAGGCGCTTATTTCTATATTATTTCCCCCAATGACAACGGGTACAATAAATTGTCAGGATCAGTGATGCTGCTGCGCTAGTGGTTTCCCACTGTTTTTATATTAGAGCATTTACCCGAGTACATTTCGCAGTCCGCTGCGATAATTTTACGGGGATACGATAACCACCAATCCTACGATAGACCGATAGTCATTTTCCAGAACGTATTAACCAAAATTATTCTGCAATGCGAAAAACTTTTCTATCGTTTTTTGTGCTTCTCATAAGTCTTTCGATCGGTATCGGACTTCAGGCACAGGCTCTCTCCGGCGCCTATACCATTGATGCAGCACAGGCAACAGCCGGCACGAATTTTCAGACATTTTCAGAAGCGGTCAATGCGCTTGCCGCCTCCGGTGTGAGCGGGCCGGTCGTTTTCAATGTCACGGCCGCCAGCGGACCTTATGTGGAGCAGATAACCGTCTCCGCCATCACCGGGACTTCCGCGACCAATACTGTCACCTTCAATTGCAATGGGGCGATCCTGCAGTTCACTTCCAGCAACTCCCTGCAGCGGGGGGGCGTCAAGCTGGACGGCGCCCACCACGTCATTTTCGATAATCTGAAAGTGAAGCCCATTACCACGACCGATCCCTCTTCGTATGGATGGGGATTTTCCCTGTTGAGGGACGCGGACAGCAATATCATCCGCAACTGCACAGTGGATCTCCAATACAATCTCTATAACGGGCAAAACAATCTTGGCATCCTCATCGGCAGCACGGATGATTATCCCAACAGCAATGCGCTCAGCTATTGCGACCACAATATCATTAGCGGCAATACGATCATCGGCGGTTATTACGGCATCATCCTGGATAATTATGCGGGCAATTTCGGTTTCCCGGTTACTTATATCGATGGCAACCAGATCACCAATAATATCATAAAGAACTCCTACAATACCGGCATTACCCTCCAATGGAGCAGCAATACCCTGGTGGAAGGCAACGATATCAGCGGCGCCAATATGAGCAACGGCATCCTGGTGAATGAGTCCAACGCCAGGAGCATCATACGGGGCAACCGGATCCATGATCTCATCCCGGACCCGCTGGGGGGGAATGCCTCCACCCGTACAGGCATCAGCATCGCCGATTGCACCCCCGCTGCAGACAGCGGCAACCTGGTGGCCAATAACCTGATCTATGGCTTCAACACTTCGGATGCCTACAGGGGTATCGACCTGGAATTCACCACGGCCTATGTGAACATCTATCATAACACCATTTCCTTCGACAATGCCGCCTCCACCGCCAAGGGTGTCTCGGGAATTTATGTGGGGGGCAAGACCATCAGCAGCCTGAACATCGAGAACAATATCATCACCGTGACAGATGGGGGCGGAGGCTCGAAATACGGGCTCTACCTGCAATATCCGGGGGTCAAAGACCTCATTGCCCGCAACGACTACTACGTGAATGCCGCGGGCGGCAGCACGGCGAATATGGGTTATTATAACGGACATAGCTATCCCTTGCTGACCGACTTTCAGACGGCTTCCGGGCAGGACTTTCATTCGGTTGCCCTGGATCCTATCTACACTTCGCCGGCGACGGGCAACCTGCTGCCGACTTCGCAGGTGCTGGACAACAGGGGCGCCTATGTGGGCGTCGACAAGGATATCACGGGCGCAGCCCGCAACAATACCGCTCCGGACCTGGGGGCCTATGAATTTTTATCGGCTCCGTGCAGCGCCCCGCCGGTGGCAGGTGTTACAGTGATCCAGCCCGGGACCACCATCTGTGTGAATGAGAACCTGGCCCTGGACCTTTCCGGCAATTCCGGCGGAACGGGGCTGTCCTGTCAATGGCAGACATCTCCCTCTGCCACCGGCACTTTTACCAATATCGGCGACGCACAGGCGTCCCCGTCCTACGACAGCAAAGCTACCGCAACCTTGTATTACCGGGCGCAGCTTACCTGCGCCGGCAGCAGCGTGTATTCCACTCCTGTCCAGGTGATCGTCAATCCCTATCTGCCTGCAGGGGCCTATACGATCGATGCGGGAGCGCCGACCGCCGGAACGAACTTCCACAGCTTTAATGACGCCCTGCTCGCGATGGGCTGCGGCATTGCCGGCCCCGTTGTGTTCAATGTCGCCACCGGCAGCGGACCTTATAATGAACAGCTCCTCATCGGACCAATTACCGGTGCTTCCGCCACCAATACCGTCACCTTCAACGGCAACGGAGAGACCCTGACCTACAAGTCGACCGATAAAAATCAGCTGGCCGTTATCAAGCTGACGGGGGCCAGCCATATCATCTTCGACAGCCTGCATATCATTGCCGCGGGCGCCAGCGAAAGCACCGATTATGGCATCGGTGTGCATCTGCTGCTCAATGCGGACAGCAACATCATCCGCAAATGCAAGATCGACGTGCTGGCTACCGGAACGGGCACCCGCTTTGCAGGCATCGTGATCAATGCCGCCGATAATACCATCTCGGGCAGCGGCACTTCAGCCTGCGACAGCAACCTGATTGCCGGCAATACGATCACCGGCGGGTATTACGGGATTATCAATACCACATCCGACCCGGTGGTCATGAACGTTCACAATGCCCTTCTTAACAACACCATAAAAGATTTTTATTACGCCGGTATGTACCTCTCCGGCACCGACAGCAGCACGATCTCCGGCAATGATATCAGCCGGCCCGCGCGCACTAATACCGGGGGGCTGTATGGTTTGTATATCGCATTCGGGAATACCCGGTTTACCGTTACTGGCAACAGGATCCACAATCTTTTCGGAAGCCATCATGCTTCCACCGCGACGGCCTATGGGCTTGCGGTGGGAGGATCGGGCAACGTGGCCGCCACGCCCGGTCTCATCAGCAACAACGTGATCTATGATATGGCCAGCGCCGGTGTGCAGTACGGACTTTACAACAGCGGCAGCAGTTATGCGCTGTACTATCACAATACCGTGTCTTTGGATGACAGTCTCGCTACTCCGGCCAAAGCCACCTATGGACTGTATCAGACCGGCACGGCTAACGGTCTGGAAATAAAGGATAACAATTTCACTATCCGCCGGGGGAGCACCAGCATCGGTTACGGTCTTTATATGAGCGCCACCGCCACTTTCACCGCGGACTACAACAATTACCTGCTCGCGTCCACCGGTTATATCAAGACGGCGTATTCGAAAAGCACGGCCTATACCACCTTGTCGGACTGGCAGGCTGCCGCCGATGCCCAGGATGCGCATTCCGTAGCTGTGTGGCCCGGTTATAAGGACCCGGCGAACGGCGATCTCCATCCGACCGCGGATGAGCTTGACAATAAGGGGACCCCGGTAGGTATTATCACCGATATCGATGGTGTTACGCGCAGCACCACGCATCCTGATATCGGCGCCTATGAGTTCGGCTGTCCCGGTCTTCCGGTCGCCATTGTACAGCCCGACTCCATGGCTATCTGCTCCGGATCACCGGCCACGTTCACGATCGACAACCCGGGAACGGACACAGTCTATACCTGGTATGATGCGGCGGCTGCCGGCAATGTGCTGGCCACCGGTACGAGTTATACCGTGAGCGCACCTGCGGCCACGACCATCCTGTGGGTAGAGGCGCTTGCACCGGGGGGGTGTATGAGTCTTTCCCGGACAAGGGCCATTGCGGAAGTGTTTGCCCCGCTGACGGTAGCTCCCGTTGTAACGTTGGATTCTGCCGGGACGGACTGGCTCCGTTTTGCCTGGACGGCTACTCCCGGCGCGACCGGCTACCAGGTCAGCAGGGACGGCATCAATTTCACGGATCCCAGCTCGGGACCGGCGGGGCTGACACATACGATCACCGGGCTCAATCCTCAGGATACGGCGGGTCTTATCGTGCGGGCCACAGGCGCTACCGATTGCCAGGATATCGTTTCCAATCGTGCGGCCGGACGGACGCTGAGCA
>JAATFV010000250.1 GCA_015655015.1 Chitinophagales bacterium
CTTCCGCGTCGAGGGTCCGCAGATACATCACCACCGCTGCAATGATGACGGAAAGGCCCCCTATCCATAAGAGGATCACCGGCTGGAAAAGATTGATCTTTTGCTTGATAGCAACGATCGACATAGAGGCAATGGTGGCTATGAAAGTAGCGATGACAATGGGAATGAAGATGTCGGTCGGATCGGGTGCCTTTAACGAAGCCCGCAGCGCCATTACGGTGATCGGGATCAGCTGCAGACCGGAGGCATGCAGGCAAAGGAACATGATCTGGGGGTTGGAAGCGGTGTCTTTTTTGGGATTGATCTCCTGGAGGCTTTCCATCGCTTTGAGGGCGAAGGGGGTGGCGGCATTGTCTAGTCCCAGCAGGTTGGCCGAAAAATTCATCATCATGTGTCCCATAGCCGGATGGCCTTTAGGCAGGTCCGGAAAAAGCCGGGAGAAAAAGGGGCCGATGATGCGGGAGAGCACGCGGATGCCGCCTGCCGCTTCCGCGATGCTCATGAGCCCCATGAAGAGGGCCATGAGGCCGATAAGGCCGATACTGAGATCAACAGCTGCTTTGCAGGTTTCGATGACGCCATTGGCCCGTTGGATGGTGTAGGGGACGGGAACAGTGGCTTTGGGAGATGGAGCGGCCGACGCAGGCGCGCCGGATGAGGTCCCGGCCGTAGCAGCTGCCGGGCCAAACACCCGGAGGGTATCCCCCGCTTTGCCGGTGACCATGCTGCTGAAAATCTCCTTATTCTCCGGAAAAAAGGCATATTTAATCCCCGCTACTGCTATCGAAATCAATATAAAAGCCGCCCAAATCCTGCTTAATGCCATGTGATAATGTATTGTTTACTTCTTACCGCCCTGAAATTAGCAATTATTGTCTACTTTTGCCACCCGAAAAACTAATATATGGGTTTACAAGCAGGGATAGTAGGATTGCCGAATGTAGGAAAGTCGACATTGTTCAACGCGGTGAGCAACAGCGCCAAAGCGCAGGCCAGCAATTACCGGTTCTGCACCATCGAGCCCAATATGGGACTCGTGGATGTACCGGATGATCGCCTGCACAAACTCTCCGAGCTGGTGAAACCAAATAAGATCGTTCCCACCCAGATCGAGCTGGTGGACATTGCCGGACTGGTGAAAGGGGCCAGCAAGGGGGAAGGATTGGGTAATAAGTTCCTGGCCAATATCCGGGAAGTGGATGCCATTGTGCATGTGATCCGTTGTTTTGAGGACGAAAATATCCTGCGCGATGAAGGGGCTATCAACCCCGTCAGCGACAAGGAGATCATCGATACGGAATTGCAGCTAAAGGACCTGGAAAGCGTGGAGAAGAAATACAGCCGTTCTGAAAAGCTGGCTAAGACCGGCGATGCGAAGGTGAAGGCGGAATTCGACGTATTGCGCCGCTGCAAGGAGCACCTGGAACAGGGAAAAAGCATCCGGTCGCTGGATCTCAGCAAGGAAGATAAGGCGGCAATCGCGGATCTGTTCCTGCTGACGGACAAGCCTGTGTTATATGTTGCGAATGTAGACGAGCCTTCCATGCATACCGGCAACAAATATTCCGAAGCGTTGAAAGCTGCCGTAGCCGCCGAAAATGCGCAGGTGATCGTCATGAATAATTCCATCGAGGCCCAGATCTCGGAAATGGAAGAGCCGGCAGACCGGGAATTATTCATGGAAGAATATAAGATGAAAGAGCCGGCGCTGAATAAGCTGATCCGCTCCACCTATAAATTGCTCAACCTGGCCACGTATTTTACCGCCGGTGTACAGGAAGTGAGGGCCTGGACTATCCATGAGGGTTGGAAAGCTCCTCAGGCCGCCAGTGTGATCCATACCGATTTTGAGAAAGGCTTCATCAAGGCGGAAGTGATCGCTTACAATGATTTCGTTCAATATGGTTCGGAAGCCGCTGCCCGGGAGAATGGGAAGTTACGCATCGAAGGGAAAGAGTATATCGTGAAGGATGGGGATGTGATGCACTTTAGGTTTAATGTGTAAAAGGGCAACCCCAATGGTACAAGACCTTTATCAATGATACCAAAATATCGAAAGGATTAGTCTTTTCCCGATATTTTGGGTAGTATAAAGGCCTGTTTTTTTTCTTCTGGAACAGATCAATATAAGGACAATGCTACCAGGTAAGGGCGTCGGGAATTTGCTGAAATAAGTGATTGGTTTCTGGCAGGTTCTCTCTTTGACGAATCATCTCTTTCCAAATTGTCGGATGACTGTGTTTCTGAATTCGCTCTTTTATCAAAGCCAGAATGCGTGCCTTTTCGGCTTCAAATTCGCCATCTTCGTTAAGGTTATCTACCGCGTGATCGACAGATTGCGATAGCTCAGCCATAGTGCCCGCATTTTGAATCGCAGCATATGTCTCCAATTCACTTTTGTAGTACTTAAAAGTTGCAATTCTATGTTTTACGAGATCATCCCGTCTGTTTAAACCTAGAAGATCCTTCGTAAATTTAGCCTTTTGATAATCTCTTGTCCCAGATTCCTGCTTCTCAATATAGTAGAAAGTCTTTCCTAAAAAGTCTAATTCAAGGTAATACATAGGATCCTCAATCCTCTGATTAATGAAAAGAGCATCTTCATTTTCGGGTTCAATATAATCTTTTGGCTTTGGAGAAATGTCTTGTAAAGTTTGGGATCCATCGGGAACAAATATCGCAAATGCCTCCCTTTTAAAATGAGTATTGCATTTTCCACAAGCAAGTACATAGTTGTCCCACAAAAAACATTTTGAAGGATAGAGACGTTTAGGAAAAATGTGCTCGATGTCAGTTGCTTCATTGTGTTCGCAATAAACGCATATTTCCGCGCCCGAGCACATACCTATTAATTTTCGTTTTATCTCCGCGAATGATGCCCGTGCCGCAAGTGTAGACTGTTTCGTCTTCCATTCCGATTTGGCCTTTACTATTTTGCCTTCAAACGTGGCTTCGCCATTAATTTCCTGTTGAATAGCATCCAAATGAGTCAGTGAACCGGCTGTCAAATCTTCAGAGGTTAATTGTATCATCTTCAGGGAACATTTCCTTAAGTAGTGTTAATTGTTTTTCCTCGACTTCGTTTATACTGTTCGCTCTTTTCTTTTTCTTCAGCTTTACAAGTTCCTCCTTGCGTTGAACGGCCTCTAGCGATATGGTTACATTCTCTCCAAAGATCGCAGTTCCATAGGCATCGAGGACATTGCCATTAATTAATATGTTTTTATCGTTATTCGAAATTTTTCCAGATGTTCCATCGCTTCCAGGAGACGCAAGCCGCCAAATAGTTCCCTTATCGCATGCACGGCATATAAGAGGACTATGTGTAGTCACAATAAACTGAATACATGGAAAATATTTTGTAAACCATTGCCCAATTCTTGTCTGCCAGGTAGGATGAAGATGCGCGTCAATTTCATCAATTAACACTACCCCGGGAAGATCAATTACTATCGGATTATACGCTAAATCCGTCCCCCGGCTATTAGTGGTATTTTTGAATACTCTTTCCTGACCGTACACTCTTACTAATTGCCGTATCAGTTCAAAGGTAAGACTAAGAATGGAACGATAACCATCACTCATCTGTATAACCTTGATAGTATTCCCATTCCCATCCACAAAAACAACTTCCCCATCTATATCAATTTTATCAAAGAGTGCTCCATGTGGCAATAACCCACTTTGATTAATAAAGTTCTTTAGATCATTGAAAAGTTTGTCAGATAAAGTAATGTAATTGCTTCCAGGTTCATTTACTTGATTTGCCTGCGTATCTTCCCTTTGTTTAAGCCTTTTTCTATCCAATTCTTTGAGCCAATCCAAGGCTTCTGTCAGGGCAATATCTTCACCAAACACGCTTAAATGTGCACCGGCTTTCTCGGCAGAATAATAGACCTTATTCCACTTTGCATCACCGCCTGTAAATCGTCTATATGGGCCATATGCGACAGAAAACCATCCCCCCCTGTCCCCCCAATTGTAGTTATTTGGATTTAAGCTTTTCTGGTTCGCGTTTGTCGAGAGGGTAACCTTTCCATTCCGCTTCAAAGTATATTCATTCACTATCCTTTTTTTGGGCGGAGGACTTTGAGACATATTGTCTAACACCGAATCTCTGATTAATTCTAAATGAATTTGCCCTTCAGTTACACCTGTTCTTAACCATTCATCCCATACCGGCAATACGGCCAGTATTTGGTCAGGCCCAATTAACACTGCGGCAACGGACCGCACTACACTGGATTTACCAGAGCCATTATCCCCAATTACCACATGCCAGCCCGCCGCATCATCGTCGAACTCCATTTCAAAATTATTAATCGAGCGAATGTTCTTTATCTCTATTTTTTTTATATACATTATTTAATACATTTATATACATCTGTATATTAATAACAAACGAGAATTTTCGATATTTTATAGTTTCAAAGTTAGTTTTTGTTATTTCGATCATCAAATTAGGAAATGGGATACATCTAAGGTAGGATGCTTCCATTAGTTTTGGTTAGAAATTCTGTAGCATATCACTCAAGTTATGTATAAAAAAAGAGCCCTCTTCGGGCTCTCCTTTTTTATATGATATGGAGGATTAGAATATATTATACCCTAAGCTGACATAATAGAGTCCCCCGATAGCGGGGTTGCCATACTGTGAAACATAATAATGATCCAATAAGTTGGTGGCCCCTAATTTAACCAGGGAATGGAGAGGCAGCTTATAGCTGATCTGGGCATCGATGGTCCCAAAAGCGCTTACATCTCCCTGTCTGAAATCACTTTCTGTAAAATAAGCGTCCTGCCACCTGTACTGGATATTGAAACCGAATTTTTTGCCGGGGCCGAACCCGGAGTTGCTCAGTCCGACATTAAAGCGCCAATCGGGGGTATTGAAATAAGTGGTGAAGGTGGAATCGGAATTGTGGATCCGGTCGGTAGAAATGTTGCTGCTGATCGAAAAATTACCGGGCAGCAGGTAATCCAGGCTAAGCCCGAAGCCATGAGTATGAATTTTGGTGGTGCTGTTGAGGGATACGGAATACCCCTGGTAATCACCGGTTGTCAAAAACCCGCCAGGTCCGCCGGTACCGAATTGTATCACGGATACCCTGCCCAGCATGTTCTTGTATTGGGAATAATAACCATAGATATCTACCAGGAGCGTTTTATTGATCACGCTCTTATAACCTAATTCATAAGAATTGACCGATTCCGGCCTGAAGGAGCCGAAAGTCTGCTTTTGCAGCAGCCCCGGATTGATATTGCCCCCCTGCGCAGCAGTGGCGAATGCGTTAACACTGGCTACTGTATACACAGGATTGGTGTCAAAATGATAAAAGGTCCTCAGGGAAGGCAGCCCACCCATGAAGATGCCGGAGCCGGTATTTAAATTGATCCATTGGTTCTGATTGGAGGGGAAGCGGTAGGCATTCTGGAAAGAGGCCCGGATATAGTTGTCTTTTACCGGTTCGAAAACGGCAGAGAACCTTGGCGTGAACTTTCCGTCGAAATTATCATTCTTGTCATAACGACCGGAGGCTGTCAGCTTCAGCTTGTCCGCAAAGAATTTTTTCGCGACCTGCAGGTAGGCGCCATATTCATTGGTATGGATACGGCCAGCGCTATCGGCGAACAGGGTGCCCTGGGAGTTCAGCACGTATTGCCTCCAGCTTGCGCCTACGATCACTTCTGCGAATTTCACGTAATCGGTAAGATTATACTGCCCTTCTGTCTGGTACATATTTGTACGGTCCAGGAATTGCCCTCCTTCGGGGATAGGTTTGGAGCGGACCTGATCCAGCAGCTGCTTGAACGCAGCCGATCCGGGCGCCGGACGGCTGGCATCCGCCTGTTGCCTGGCATAAGCAAAGGCAGCGGCCTGAGCAGCGGCCGGACTGGCTCCCCCACCAATAGCCTGTGAATAAGCTCCCACGTAATTTCCTATATAGGTAGGGAACCAGGTGGTGCTGCCTCCTCCCCAGGCTTCGTTAAGCAACTGCGTCGTTACCGTCGCATTATAGGCCTGTCCGGAGTTTTCCTGCGTAGTATAAGCCCGGAGGAACCAGCGATCGGCTTTTAGCTCCAATTTATATTGCCCCATCTTCAGGCCTTTCAGGGAATACCGGTCGCTCCCCGTATAAACCGTATTGCCTGTTCCATAGTTGCCGGTGAGGGATAACATCAGGTGGGGGGTGAATTTATAATACAGCCCTCCCGAAAGCCGGAGCACTTTTGTCTCATGGTCGATCACATCGGTCTCTTTATAGCCTGTCCGGGATACATTCTGGTTAGGAATAATACCCGCCTGCTTACCATTATAAAATGGGGCTGTCTGGGCATTGGAAGCCAGGAAGGCATTGATCGTTGACTGGCTGGGTGGTATGCCTCCGGACATCTGTTCGTATTGCGCAGTGAACTGCGAAGTGGCAGTAGTGAGCACCGTATTGGTCACGGCCAGCATATTGGCGCTGGTCTCGTCACCGTATATATTGACGCCATTGTAATTGGGATCGGAGTCGCGGGTGCCGGGTATAGGATGATTGCCCGTACCTGCACCGGCCCCTGTATAGTTGGACTCATTAGTGGCAGCCCAGTCGGTGGCCTGAATGTATTGGCCGCCTATCTTAAAAGCGAATTTTTCGCTTACTTTCATTCCCCAGCGAAAGCTTATGTCGTGGTAAGGAGAGGTCCCGTAGGGATCACTCTTGCCCAGGTGCATGATGCCTTCTTTCACTTCTGCGCTGACCCCCTGGTATTTGAAGGGGTCTTTGCTGCTGATCAGCAGGGTGCCTGTCATCCCGCCCGAGCCATATAGGGCGGAGGAAGCGCCCTGCAGCAATTCCATATTATCCACATCCAGCTGAGTGAGGCCGATTACGGAGCCCACGGAGAAGTTGAGGCCGGGGGCCTGGTTATCCATGCCGTCCACGAACTGGTTGAACCTTGGATTGCCGCTGCCGTTAAAACCGCGGGTGGTGACCGAGTTGAAAGTGAGGCTGGAACTGGTTACATCGACCCCTTTTAAAGTGCGGATCACATTATAATAATCTGTGGCGGGGCTGTTGCGGATAGCAGCCGACCCTACCCTTTCGATCGAAACAGGGGATTCCAGGATGCGTTCCGGTACGCGGCTGGCGGAGACCACTACTTCCGTTCCCAGGGTGGAAGCAGGTTTGAAATCTACCTGGATGGGACCGGCCCCTTCCTGAACGGTAACTTCCTGCGTTTCGAACCCGATGGAAGAAAAGATCAGTACATAAGGCGGCTTTGTGGTCGTGGTCAATTTGAAATTACCTCTGTCATCGGTAAAAGTGCCGGAGCTAAAACCTTTCAGCGTGACAGAAACAGCCGGTATTTTCTCTTTGCTTTGCGCATTGTGGACATTCCCGGAGAGGATAACAGGAGATTGAGATCGGGCCGAAGCGACCATTAAAAATAAGAACATCGCCAGGCCGGAGATAGGTTTAATGAAAGAGCGCATCATAGTACAAGTTTTTCGTTAAGGCAAGAAATTCGTTAAACAAGTTCGTTAAGTCAAAATGGTCAGGTCAGGTAGTGTTTGACAGGTTGTTCAGGGTTTGACAGCTTGTTCAGGCAATTTTTATTCAGGGTAAACAGGACTTATTATTAAAATCTTAAACGTATTACTAAAATACAGATTGTAATGTTGTAATGAAAATTTAATTTTGGCGGATGAACACATTACAATTCCCCCGCCAGACGAATTTCTACCGCGGTAAAGTGCGGGATGTATATACCATTGCCGATAAATGGCTGGTAATGATCGCATCCGACCGTATTTCCGCGTTTGACGTGATATTGCCCCGTCCTATTCCTTATAAAGGACAGGTATTAAATCAAATCGCTGCATACATGCTGAAAGCTACCAGCGATATCTGCCCGAATTGGCTGACCGATACGCCGGCCCCCCATGTGGCAATCGGGCTGAAATGCAGTCCCTTTCGTGTAGAGATGGTGGTAAGAGGCAACCTGACGGGACATTCCTGGCGGGTATACAGCAGCGGGGGAAGGGAATTGTGCGGAGTGGCTTTACCGGATGGGCTGAAGGAGAATGACTATTTCCCCACCCCTATTATTACTCCTTCTACAAAGGCGGAAGTGGGGCATGATGAAGATATTTCCCGCGACGAGATCATCCGCAGGGGCATCGTAAGTGAAAATGACTATGCCCAGCTGGAGAAATATACGTTTGCCTTGTTTCAGCGGGGGAAAGAGATCGCTGCTAAAAGGGGATTGATCCTCGTAGATACCAAGTACGAGTTTGGGAAAATAGGAGATACTATTTACCTGATGGATGAGATCCATACGCCTGATTCGTCCCGGTATTTCTATGCAGATGGTTATGAGGAGCGCCAGGCAAAGGGGGAACGTCAGCAGCAGCTGAGCAAGGAGTTCGTGCGGGAATGGCTGATCGCCAACAATTTTATGGGGAAGGAAGGACAGATCGTACCGGCAATGAGCGAGGAATGGCTGCAGACGATCAGCGGACGTTATATCGAATTATATGAAAAAGTGATCGGTGAGCCGTTCAAGCCACAGGTGTTGAGCATGGAAGAAACTTACCAGCGGATATTATATTCTTTGTCGAATCTCTCATAGGCCTGAGAAAATGTCGGTCTACGGGTGATCTACGGCTGATCCTGACGCGGTTGAATGTTCCGGTCGTCGCATGATCCGTAATCTTACTCCCCGCCTTTCGGGAGGGTGAAAGAGAAGGTGCTGCCTTTTCCCGGCTCGCTTTGTACATGCATCCTGCCGCCATTCTTTGACAGGAACTCTTTGCAAAGCATCAGTCCAAGGCCGGTACCGGCCTCTCCCTCCGTGCCCCTGGTCGTATAATAGATATCTTCCACCATGAGCTTCTGCAGGTTGTCCTGGCTGATGCCGGTGCCGGTATCGTGTACGAAGATCTCGATATGCGACCGCATTTCCCGGGCATCGATGGAAACCGTGCCTTCTTCAGGGGTGAATTTAATGGCATTGGATAGCAGGTTGCGCAATACAAGATTTATCATATCCTTGTCGGCATATACATATACGGGCCTTTCGATCCCGCTGTGAATGAAAATATGCTTGGCTTCAGCCTGCAGGCGGAGCAATTGCAGCACTTCATGGGTGATTTTTGCAATGTCCAGCAATTGAGGTTTGATAGCTTCGGCCTGCATCTGGCTTTTAGCCCACTGCAATAAGTTTTCCATCAACCCGGTAGTATAGGTCAGTTCCGTGACCACTTCAGGGATCAGGATCTTTATTTCTTCGCCCGGCAGGTCATATTGCACGATGTTCTTGAAAAGGGTACGCAGGGCATAGATGGGAGATTTCAGGTCATGAGCAATGACGGAGAATAATTTATTCTTTAAGGAGTTCA
>JAATFV010000066.1 GCA_015655015.1 Chitinophagales bacterium
ATTTTTATACAAAACAGTCTGCCAAAACTTTGTTTGGTAATACATCACTAAAGGAAAATCCTTCATTGACAGATCAGCTTAAACGACCAATGGGCATCTTATCTAATAAGCAAATTAAGCAAGTCGACAAAGCTGTTATGATGAACGCAGAGGAAACTGCTTATTTAATCAAAACATTGAAAGTCAAAGCCATTGCCCTAAAAGGTGAAGAAGACTTTGTGCCAATACCCCCCAAGATTGAAACAGTAATAGTTAAAGGCGGACATGTCAGTCCTTTAGAAAATCCATTGGAAGTCTCTAATTTAGTGAACCGGCTAATTGAGTAGTGTAGATGATTGCCTTCCAGGGCAGCATTGAGATAAAAAATACCCCAAAATACATAAAATTCAATAATTTGACAGTATAAATAATAATCTCAAAATTTTGAAGTAGATTTCCCGGCCGTAGTCATGGTTGCTTGGACGTTACAGGGAGAAATTTTATATTTGGAAAGAAACTCCGGGGTCATGTAACTATAGACAGGCTCAAAAGATCAATGAAGAAGACAAAATGCCAGCAGCTGCTCAATATAGAAAGCGTCTCCTTTGCTTTTAAGAGCAGCCAGAGCGATCTATCCGATCAGATCATTTCATGCTTTTATTCCTGCTATCTACCCCTGTTCCTAAAGTGGGCAAAAATCACCTACCAACACTATCCCGCTGATATGATTGAATTTGCAGCCAATAATTCTTTTACAGATGGGGTGTTGAAATTAAGAGAATCTGCCAGCCTTGACAAGCTTTATCAAAGTAAGGCCAGCGTAAAAACAATATTGTTTCATTATTGCAGGAACATACTGCTGGGTCACCTGACAAATGAAAAGCGCCTGGCCGAAAAAAACAAAAGGCTGGAGCCTTTTTTCTCATCCGGGGCAGAATATAATACCGGCGAGACGGAATACGAGATAACAGAAAAGAGACACAACGATGTTATGCGGGCTTTGGCAAAAATGCCTGCTGCAGACAGGCAGATTATCCAATGGAGGCACATTGAAGGAAAATCAAATGATGAGATTGCCGGACTTTTGGCTATTACAGTAGCTTCAGCCACCAACCGTATTTACAGATGCATGCAAAGATTGCGGGAGCTGGTTGATGAAATGCAACAAAACAATTAGGATAATCTAAATTTCCGGTATGGGTATTACAACCGAACAATACGAAAAAATTATCCGTTTCCTGGATGCCGGTATGGAACCGGCTGAAATGGACGAGTTCGAAATAGAAATGGCCGCCAATCCTGAAATGCGCTACCAGCTGGATTTTGAGCAATCGCTAAGAGATGGTTTTGCTTTGCGGAATATAACCAGCCTGCCTGGTGTCCTGCCTGCAAACGGGAACGCGGCAGTTCCTATAAAGCCTGGCAAAGTAACAAGTGTTCGAAAATGGCTTGCCATCAGTGCGGCCCTTATTGCAGCGTGCCTGGTGTTTACCCTATTTTGGCAAAAAACGGCAAAAAGCCCGGATATCGCTGGTAGAATGGATACGGATACCCCACAGAAAGCATCCGGCCGGCCCCGGCTAACTGTAGTCACGCCGCCGAACGATAGCAGTAAGGTTATAGACCTGGCTTTTTTGTTCACACAAAATTTCAAAAAAGACGTTTTACCAGACCGATATCCCCTTTTTTTGGCGGAAGCGCTTATGGATTATGAGTCCGGCAATTACACAACCCTGCAAAGATTAAATTTAAACGACCTGCCCGTAACCCGTGGGATCAATGAAACAGACAGCAGGGAAAACATCTTGAAATGGGGACATTATTTCAAGGGGCTGGCCTTTCTACAAACCAACAATGCCAGGGAGGCGGTTATACACCTGGATTGGGTCCTGAACAACCAGCCAGGCAAGGCGTTAAGAGCCAAAACCCAATGGTACCTGGCCTTAGCGTATTTAAAAGGGAACGAGGGGGAAAAAGCGGCTGAGCTATGCAGAAGCATTGTTGATAATAAGGAAAATCAGGCATTGGTAATAAAGGCGGAAAAAATACTGGATACTTTAAAAAAGTGATCTTTCAGACTTCAGCGTATTGTATGAAAGTAATGGTAGCATGTATAGGAATATTCTTATGTCTGCAGGTTCCTGCACAGAAACCGTCAGACAGGGATCCGGCTATATATAACGCCGCGGAAGCCCGATATCCCGGGGCCCTGGCCTACGCCAAAAGAAATTTTGAAAGGGTAAAAGATCGCTGCTGCGAAGATACTGCCTATATTTCTGCTGCAAGCCGCTTAGGCGGTGTTTATTACTCGATGGTAAGGTTTGACAGCGCCCATTTGTATGCTGTAAAAGCCTGTGAGGGGGCAATGAAACAATATGGCGCAAACAGTGTACAATATGCCAGCTTTCTGGTAACCGTTGCGACAACGCAGATGGAATTGGGACAATATCAGGAAGCCGAGCAAGGATTTCAACAGGCTACAGCTATTTTGACCAGGGTGGATAGTTCATATGACAGAGAAGCTTATACCAGGTGTTTGACCCAGCACGCCGGATTTTATATAACAACCGGCAGCCTGAATAAGGCGGAGGAACTATGCGTGACTGCATGCGAAATTGCACGCGGAGAACCTGCAGATACGACGGCCTATGTAGCGGCCCTGGATAAAATGAGCTGGCTGTATGAAAAACTGGGATTTTATTCAAAACAGGAGGTTATTCTGTCAAGGATGTTTGAGATACAGCGGCGTATATATGGGGGGAGGGATCCGAGATATGCCAATGCCATAGCCGCACAGGCAGCTATATGCCAGCGTAATGGAAAACTGGAAAAAGCTGATTCGATGTACAGAAAGGCCCTGGAAATTAAAGAGCAGGTCTTTGGTAAAGGCTCCGCTGCCAATATTTCGATCCTGAATCATATAGGGATCGTAAAGATGGAAAGGGGGAAATACAGGCTGGCGGAAAACTACCTGAGAGAAGCTGTGGAGATTGTTTGTCAAAATATGGGAGGGGAAGAATCTGCTTTATATCCTTATTGTGCCAAAAATCTGGCCAGGTTGTACGTGTTGAGCGGCAGAAAAGAACTCGCAGAGCCTTTGTTTCAAAAATGCCTGGCTGTTTACAACAGGATGGGCTTAACATTTAATACCGGCCGCCTGAACGTGCTCCATGAAATGGCAGAATTGTTATATGCCGGTGATCCTGCCAAAGCGGCTGTTTACTTACAACAGGGGGTAGAGACGGAAGATATACAACTATTGAACAAACTGGATTTTTTATCTGAAACGGAACTGCTTGCCTATTCAAAGAGGATCAAAGAAGTTGCTGAAAGCCCTTACCGGTTCTTATTGCACTATAAAAGCCCGGCAATTGCGGGTGCGGCCTACAACAGCAGGTTGCTCGTAAGCGGCATCGGCCTGCAAAACACCAGGACGCTTTATCAAAATATGGCCCGGTCAAGCGATAGTGCGTTTACCGGCTGTTGGAAAAATTACCTCCAACAAAAGTCCTCCTACGTAAACCTGTTACTAACACCTGCTGCCCAAAGAAAAGTCAATACGGATTCTATTGCCGGAGTCCTGAACAGGCAGGAGAAAGACTTATTACGCAGGTCGGCGGATTACAGGAATATGAAGGAGAGGCTAGCGGTTACCTGGCAGGATGTTCAAAAGCATTTGAAACCCAATGAAACAGCAATCGAGTTTATACGATTCAATGCTGTGTGCAATATACATCCCAACGCAAAATCTGCGATGGTTTATTACGCCGCTCTGCTGCTTCGTCCCCGGGATACCGCCCCCCAATTTGTAACCTTATGTGGAGAAAAGCAATTGACGAACGTGATAAAGAAATTTCCTTACAAGGCGGCCATAAGCAGCAGGGGAGAGAAACCCGCAGGTTGCGGGCCAGGCATCACCAATGCCCTGTATGAATTGGTATGGAAGCCATTGGCGCCTTATCTTACCCATGTCCGGACGGTATATTATTCACCGGACGGCCTGCTGCACCGGGTGGCATTTGCAGCTATTTCTTACAAAAAGGATCATTTGTTATGCGATAAGTACGATTTTGTACAGCTCATCTCTACCCGGCAGATAGCCTTGCGGGAAACCCGGCCTGCTGCGCTCATTTCAATAGCGATGTTTGGCGGCATCAATTATAATCGCCAGTCGGCTGATTCGGGATCCCGCTTCCTGGCCTATCAAAGCCAGCCAAGTCGGGGCGCCGGTCTGGATTCTTTTCGCTTTTTGCCCCATTCTTTAACAGAGATCAATTCGATAAAGGCGGATGCCGAAGCTGTACGTAAGCGGTTTGCCGTATTTACCGGAGATAATGCTACGGAAGCGGCTTTCAGAAACCTGGAAGGCGAAAACTCGCCGGAAGTAATTCATTTTGCCACACATGGTTTTACACTGCCGGATACTTCCGGGCCAGTTGGTAATGCCGGCGCGTCTTTCAGGACCTCAGACAATCCCCTGTTGCATTGCGGACTGGTGATGGCAGGAGGTAATAAAGGCTGGAAAGGACACGCCGGGTTGAACGAAGATGATGGCATATTGACAGGACTTGAGATCAGCTCGATACAATTGCCCAATACACAGCTGGCTGTTTTATCTGCCTGCGAAACCGGTTTGGGAAAAATAGAAGGCAGCGAAGGGGTATTTGGTCTGCAGAGAGCCTTTAAATTGGCAGGAGTAAACTATGTAATGGCCAGTCTTTGGCAGGTGCCCGATAAAGAAACCGCGGAATTTATGGAAATCTTTTATGCCCGTTGGCTTGGCGGACAATCCATCCGCCAGGCGTTCCTTGGTGCACAACAAATCATGCGTAAAAAATACGCACCCTACTATTGGGCGGGTTTTACACTAGTACAATAACTTTTTTTGCCGGCAGGGTGATGATAACAGGCAGGCAATGGCTATTAATGTCATAACAATGCTGCAGCGGCCCAATGCGCTTCCTCAGTCATTGGTATAATCCCCATGTATTGGCATTGCCGGTTTCCTTTTCCATTTATCTGAATGAAAGCCATATTATCAAACAAAAGTTTAAATAATAGATAATAGTAAGGGCATGATAACCAGGATTTTCAGTGTATCGATAATAGGTTTGTTGTTATTTACCGGCTGTTCAAAGAATAATGGTAACAAAGGCGGGAATGACAATACCGATTCGACCAAAAGTACCGATTCGACCAAACAGGCATATGCCGCCGATCTTACCGGAACTTATTCTTCAGAAAGCGGAACCTGGGCGCAGGCCATCCGCATTCAAAAGGATGGTAAGATCCTGGTATTGGGCTATCAATGGTTCGTGCGGCTGGAGAAGGACGGGGTTACTGTTGACCAGACGTTTAAGCCAGTGAGTGAGATCGCCTCGAGCGCACTGGTAAATTCATTGGAATTGCAGGATGACGGAAAGATCCTTGTCTTTGGTAAATTCGTTTTGTCCAACGGACGGAAAGGCATTGTAAGGCTCAATGCGGACGGGTCGCTCGACGACAGCTTTAACAACCCTGTCCTGGATATTAACTATCAGGCGCAGGCCATAAATATTCGTGCAGTAAAATTACTGGCAAACGGTAAGATGGTGATCGCAGGAGCGTTCTCTTACAGAACCCCTGCCGCTTTCGGTTTTGGAATTGTCCGGCTCAATGCGGACCAAAGTCTTGATTACAGTTTTGTATCGCCCATATCCGCAGGAGATGATTATAATGTAACGACCATGCTGCCGCTTTCGGATGGCGGTTTTTTGCTCACCGGTTACGGTGCGATAAAACTGAATGACGGTATAAATTATGCGGTTATCAAATTAAATTCAGATGGCGCCCAGGATAAATCTTACGTCTTCGATAGCGGCGGGGTATTGAATGTGTCGTCATTTGTTGGCGGCGATATGAAAGAGCTTTCCGGCGGAAAGGTGCTGATTAGTTGGTTGCCGGCAGCCCCTCAGGATCAAGCCAGCCATGTCGCACGGCTGAATGCCGATGGAAGCGTAGACGCCAGTTTTAAGACTTTTTATATCGGAGGTGTTATCAGGGCCCTGTTGGTGTTGCCTGACAAAAGCATTTTCGTAGGCAACGAGCCCGATGAAAATCTTCCTTACGTGAAAAAATATCTTTCTTACCTGGATGAAACAGGAAAAGAGGACACTACATCTCGCTTGAACCTTTCTTACCCCTCTTCGGTATTTTGTCTTGCCAATGTGGATGAAACGACCGTGCTGGTGGGCGGGTACATGACCTATAATAACAAAAAATACGCCCTTATCAGGTTTAAGAAAAACAAATAATACTCAATAATCATCTAAAATACACTCTTATGGCAGCTACGAACGCAAACTATAGCTTTAATATTACCGAACAGAATGGCACTTATACAATTAATTGGAAGGCAGCGAAGCTCGGAGTGCGTTTTGCATTGCCGCTGCTTTGGCCAAGCATTATTATTGGATTTGTTCTCACTATTTGGGGAATGAAAAATAATGCAAGCGCTATTACCACATTTATTCCAAAATGGATAGCATGGACGGCTTTTTTATTTATAGCCACCTTGTTATTTGTAAACTTTGTATTGCGCAGGGATGGCAGCTTTGGATTCAATAAATCCGGTTTCATGATAGGAGCGGACACTTATGCCAATGCCGACATACATGGCATCTATGTCAAAAGTCCGAAAGGAGAAAAACTGGAAACGCTCACTTACACTACCTATCATGGATTTGGCGCAGCAGGTGCAATTAGTAACACGGTAGGCGGCATTAATCAAATAAGCAACCAGGCAACACAGGCAATGAAGGCAGCCATAAAAGATAAAAGCTATAAAGTCTGCATTCAATATGGAGAAAAAGAGATCCCGCTGGCTAAAAACATCACTTTGCTTACAGCCAAAACTATTCTTAAGAAGATTGACGAATTGGTGTAACATGCGAAAGGTATCCGTGTATTTTTAATACAGAAAGCTACCCTTCGTTATTTTACGCCCGGCCCCTTTTCAACAATTCCAGTATCCCCTCATTCCTGATGATCATCATGCCCTGGCGGTCTTCCGTGATCCCTTGCCGCAGCTGGTAGGTATATCCCGGATGAGTCCCCTCCATGATCGTAGGCATATAGGCAAATTGAATATTGTTATTCCCCTTCAAGGCCTCCCCTACCTCGATGATATGGGTGGACACAATGAACAGGCAGGCATGATAATCCGCAAAGGCCTTTGTCACCGCCAGCGTTCCATCATAGGCATCCTTCACATTGGTGCCTTTGAAAAGCTCATCGAACATGAGCAGGAGCCTTTTGCCGCTGGCCGCCGCCTCCGCCGCCTGTTTCACCCGCACTACTTCCGCATAGAAATGACTATACCCCAGGTTGATATTATCCGCTACATTGATAGAGGAATACATCCCTTCCCGCACTGAAAAGTCCATGACCTCCGCCGCGACGGGAAATCCCATATGCGCCAGGTAAAGCCCGATGCCCACCGATTTCATCAACGTGGATTTGCCGGCCATATTCGCGCCCGTCAGGAACAATACATTGCTATCCTTATCCAGTAAAATGGAATTGCCCACCGCGCCGTCGATACAGGGATGATAAAGTCCCCGGACCGACAGGATATTGTCCTCCCCGGGGAATGCTGCGGCATAAGCAAAACCTTTGGCGCGCGCCACATCGCTGACCGTTATATTCACATCCAGCTCAGCGATGAATCCCGCTATCTCCTGCATTGGCCCCTGCAGACTGGTTTTCAGCAGGTGATCGTAAAAGGCCAGTGTTCTTACAGACAACGCCTTGTAGATGTCTATATCCAGCAGCTTTTCCAGGTTCTTGTCGGACAATATTTTTTTAATCGCCGTCACCCTTGGTGCATAGGGCCCCGCGGTTGACCCGAAACGCGCTATAAAAACATGACATCTTTTCAAAGTATCTATCGTAGCCTGCAGCCCCTGGATGCTCTTCTTATACCGCTCATCCCGGATCAGCAGGGCCAGCCCTCTTTTTTTAAGGAGCTCAACCAGCGTGAATAAGGCGTTCCTGCCTGCGCCGGCATCCAGGTAATCCCGCATCTGCCCCACCTGCTGTGCATCAAATGGGAAATCCAGCTCCGCCTCCTGGAAAAACCGGAAGACGCTGCTGCGCGCATTGATAACCTCTGCCTCTTCCAAAGGATGGTTGAACATTTCATTCAGCAGCCGCTGGCCGCCCATTGTCCGCACCTTGCTATACAGGCCATACACGGAACCCTGCCGGAACTTACCCAGCAGGTTCAGCTCATCCATTGTCTGTTTATCTATATTAAAGCTCATAGTTTTTTACCATTTTCCAGTATAGTAAGAATGCCTTCGTTCCGAATGATGATCATGCCATGCCGGTCGTCCGTAATGCCTTTTTCCAGCTTGTAAGTATATTCCGGCACATGGCCGTTCATCCGGGTGGGCAGATATAAAAATCCGACAGCGGGTTGTTTTTGCAGGTCTTCCCCCGCCTCGACAATATGCGAGGAAATAATGAACAGGCTGTTTTCATTACCCGCGAAACCATCGGTGACGGCCACCGTAGCCTCGTGCGCATCCCTGACATTGGTGCCGCGGAACAATTCGTCAAAAACAATGAACAATGCTCTCCCCTGGTGCAGCTCAGCAGCGACCTTTTTTACCCGCAATACCTCGTTGTAAAAATGACTGGCGCCCATCCCCAGGTTATCCGGCAGGTTGATCGTGGTATAGATACCATCCATCACGGAAAACTCCATGGACCTGGCCGCCACGGGAAAACCGATATGCGCAATATAGACTGCCGTGCTCACCGAACGCAAAAAGGTGGATTTCCCTGCCATATTAGCCCCTGTTAAAAAAATAACATTTGTATGCGGGTCCATCATTATGGTATTGCCTACCGCCTCCTTTAACCCGGGATGATAAACCCCCTCCAGCTTTAAAAAGGGTGTCCCTTTGTCCAGGGCCCTGGGAAAAATGAATTTCCGTTCTGTCGCCAGCCGCGCTATCGACAGGTATACATCCAGTCCATATATAAACCCCAGCAATTCCCTGATCTTTCGATATTCGCGTTGCCTGAACAGCGCATCATAGGCGGCCACGGCCGTATACGGGATCTTTGCCTTCCCCTTTTCCCGTAACACCGGCTCCAAAGCAGGATCAGCCAGCAGCCGGGTGATATGGTCCCTGTCTTTGTCGTAAGCGGTCAGCTCCTTTAGCTCTTTTTTCTCTATGAACTGCCGGATCCGCTGTACCAGCTCAATGACAGCCGTCACACCCGCCAGGATCTCTTTTTCCCCCAGTACACCGCGCTGTGACGCATTTTTTATTTCTTCTTCCGCATGGACCAGGTATTTCTCCGCCACATCGAATAGCGTCACTTCAAACGGGAAGTCCAGGCCCAGCGCTGCAAAATGTTCGATGATATTACTTCTCCTGTTGATCTCCTCTTTGTCTGACAAGGGAGTCCGGAACAGCTCTTTCAGGATAAGCTCCCCTCCATTGGTATGGGTCTGGTTATACAGATCATAGATGCTGCTGCCATTGCGCCCGCCAAATATCCCAAGGTCGGTCATGGTCTGTTCGTCCGTAACGATAAGTTGTTTGCTCATTTATTTTCCTTTACGCCTGATCAATAATACGATTCCCAGGATCAGCACCAGCGCGGGCAGTATCCACACATATACGATCGCCAGCAGCTCCGCGGTCGCCGGGGTGATCAGTAATTTGTTGTCCTTCGGCTTGCGCCCGGAAGTAAAAACAGGAAATTTATTGTGGTCCAGCCAGCTGTACATGTCCAGGCCCAGCGGCTCGCCGCCGCTGCGGGAGCTGCTCATAAAATCCGCGTCCCCGCATACGATGATCCGCTGCTGCCGGTGATCGATCTCCCTTGTCAGCTCAAGGGCGGTGGGAAAAGATCCCCTGATATCCCCTGCCTGCGGGTTGTATACTATCTCCGCAGAATCCGTGACGAAAACACCCTGTTTCAGCCAGGTCCGTTCCCCTACGGTCATCAGCAATGGTCTGACGGTAAAACCGCCGTTGGAATCATAAGAGAGGGCAGCTACCCCCGGCATCAGCTGTTTGAGGCTGTCGTCGGGGTTCCTTTCACTGGCCGGCCCTTTCATTCTTAATAAGGTGGGGTCTTCCGCCAGGTCCGCAACAGCCATTGTCGCATAGGTCCTTACCATCTGGGGCATCTCGTTTTTGGTGGGCTCGACCAGGGTACCGGGTAATAGCTGTACGCCGATCTGCTGTAACAGCGGATTCAGCATCTGCTGTTTGCCGGGCTCTCCCAGTATGAACATATTGCCGCCACGGCTGATATACTCTTTCAGCTTACCGGCGGCTGTTTCACTGAGCTGGGTTTTGGGGTCCGCCAGCACCAGCCCCCCGGCATCTGCCGGGATATCCTGCGTATTCAGGGAAAGCGTATCCGCATCGAACCCTACATTGATCAGCGACCAGCGATTGCTCTTGTCGATGGAGCTGTACCGGTATTCCCGCTCCCCGCTTTTATAAATATTGCGTTCCAGGTCCCCCGTCACGAAATAAAACTTAGGCAGGGTGTCCTGCAGCAGGCGCTTGAAAGCTGCCGCGATCTGCATGTCTTCCGGCCAGAAAGTATTGTCATCAAAGGTCCGCAGGAACGTGGTCCTTCCCTTGTATTTCAATTGCATTACCAGCCTGTAATTCTCCGGCTCCAGGTCAATCGTCTTATGTATCTGCCGGGGAGGCTCGAACAGGGAGATCTTTACATCGCTGGCATCCGCCAGCCGCTCCGCTATCTGCTGCAGGTTCTTATGCGGATAGGCCCTGAAATAATTGGAATCGCCTTTTTTGACGTCATAATAATAGACATAATTAAATTTCATGTCCGGCTTGAATCGTACATATCGCTCCCAGAGGGAAGATAAATAAGCATTCCGGCTCTCGGGCAGTCCCCTGTACATACCCTGGCCCAGCAAATTGGTGTACATCGTGATCTCCAGCTGATCATCCCCCATCTGTCTGACAATATTCTGTATCGTCGGATGCAGCGTATTGACCTTGCGTGCTGTAGTATCCCAATAACCCGTGAGTTTCGGACGTGCGCTGATATACCCGATGGCCAGCGCAGAGACGAATATCCCCAGGTACCGGGCTGCTTTCACAAACCAGGGGGTGGATTCCCTGCCGCCCCGCAGCTTGAGCAGGGTAAAGCCTAAAAAGATATAAATGATGACCAGGAAATACAATACATCTTTGGTCGTGATCAGCCCCCTCAGCATTTTGCTGGTGCGCCCCGACAGGGAGAGAAAATAAGTAAGGTCCCGCACAAAATCAACCTTCTGCCAGAGTGTACCGATCTGCGTCAGGGCAAAAATGATGATAAAACTGCCGATGGCCGAGACGATCTGGTAATTGGTGAGACTGGACATGAACATCCCGATAGCCGTATAGGTGCATACCAGCAGGTAAAATCCCAGCACGGCCGATAAGAGCAACCCGTAATCCACCGACTGGATATTAAAGGCGGCCGTCACCATAAAGATGCCCAGGATGAGGACCAGCAGCATATTATACAGCATGATGGCCAGGTATTTCCCCATCACGATATGCCGTATCTTGACAGGGGAAGAGTATAACAGCCGGATGGTGCCACTGTTGACCTCCCGGCTGATCAGCCCCATCGTAAGCAGGGGCACGAACAGATACAGATTTTGCAGGACATTGCCGAAGATGCCATTGGGCGAGAGAAAAATAATGGACGTGATGGGTGTCCCGAAATCATGCCACCTGGGATTGTTATTCAGCGAGAGGTCCTGCCATTTGGCATAAGGGATCAGCGCATGGGTATAATAAATAGCGCATTGCACCAGGAATGCGATGGCCAGGAACCAGGCCACCGGGGAAAAGAACAGGTTGCGTAACTCAGCTTTCGCAATTTTAAATATTATGTTCACGTAGGGATCTATTGAATGGTTTGAGTAGAAATTTGTTTGAATGTATCATCCAGCAGGCTCTTGTCAAAACCGATCTCCCGGAGACGCCAGGCGTGCCGCAGGGCAGCTTCCGCCAACCTTTCCGTTATTTCCTGGTTGCCGTCAAAATAGATACGCACCTGCTTTTCAGTAAGGAATTCCACCCTGGTGACCCCCTTTATTTTCAATAGCTCCGCTTCCGGCGCCGGGATCTCCGTCCGCATCAGGATGCTGTGCGGCTGGATATAATTATTAAAGGCATCCATCGTATCCGAGAATACAATACGCCCGCCCTCGATCATGATGATCTCTTTGCACAACAGCTGGATCTCCGACAGGATATGCGAGGATAACAGCACGGCATGGTCCAGGGCAATTTCTTTGATCAGCTTCCTGGCCTCGATGAGCTGGTTCGGGTCCAGCCCATTGGTGGGCTCATCAAATACCACCAGCCGGGGTTTGTGGATGATGGCCTGTGCAATACCTACCCGCTGACGATACCCCCCGGAGAGATTGCCTATCAGCCGGCTGCTGATATGGGAAAGGTTACAGCGCTCCTTCACCTCTTCCAGGGCCCCCTTTATTTTATTTTTCTCCATAAAACGAAGCTCGGCGCAATAGATGAGGTATTCATCAACGGTGAAATCCATGTACAGGGGCGGGTTCTGCGGTAGAAAACCAATTTCTTTTTTTGCCGCCTCCGGTTGCTTTCTCATGTCGATGCCATTGACAAATACTTTCCCCGCTGTCTGGTTGAGTGATCCGCAGATGATATTCATGGTAGTGGATTTGCCGGCGCCGTTGGTGCCCAGCAGGCCTACGATACCCTGTTCGGCTATCTCCAGGTTGATCTCACGTATGGCCCAGGAGGTATTGCTGTACCGGTGTGATAGTCCCTCGGTTTTTAAGATAATGCTCATAGTTATTTTAAATGATTGCTTTCGTTGATCCGGCCTGGTATTTTTTAATAAGGCATTTTAAATTGCAGGGTGGTCAGCGCCTTGATGAGCAGGTTATATTTCTCCAGGACCAGTGGATACGCGCTGTATTCAGCATTGAATTCATCCGCCGACATGACCAGCACCTGGCTCAGGTAATTCGACAGGTCCGTCCCCTTATCCTCCGTTGAATAATAATCGGGATATTCCGTCCCATCCACCAGCAGCCCGTAGGTCCCCTTGGGGGCATAGGCGATATAACCCGTTATAGTGCCGTCTCCATAAGCATATTTGCCGTAATAGGCGGCGCTGACTGCATAGAAATCCGCCAGTAAATCGCTGTGCTGGTTCAACGGGGGCAGCAGTATACTCTTAAAAATATCCCGTTTATAGGTCTTCAATGTATCCGCGGACATCGTATCCAGCTGGGATACTCTTCCGATTGCCAGGGTCTGCAAACCCTGGTAGACATTTACATTGATCATCTGATGGCCCAGGTAGGCCGGCGTAAAGGTATACAGGGAGTCGGCCAGCAGGAAGCAAAAGGGACGCAGACTGCCGCCCAGGGACGGATAGATCTGGTTCTGTATGAAATTCACCCCGGCAAGGACGGCATTACCGTCTTGCAGATAACGCGCCGTGATCAGGGAGTCATAGGTGGTGATATGATAACCGATCTTCAGCGTGGTCATCGGGTTGAAACTCACCGTGTCGCTGTACAATACCGGGATGCCCGTCTGCTGATAAAATAAAAAGATGGCATGGTCTGCTGCGCTGGAAGGATTATCCATTCTTGCATAGGGGTCCGGGGTATCTGCCGTTGCCGCAGGTTGTGCTTCTTTTTTACAGGCGCTGCAGCAGAGGAAGCCCGATAAAAGCAATAGTCCGATGTATTTAGACATATCGTCTGGTTTAATAGATGATTTAGAATGTTCTGTCCTGTCTGGCCGGGTTCTGTACCAGCACGCCCTGGTTGAAGGTGATGGCCTCCAGCGGAATGGGGATGAGGTAATCAGGATCACCCGGCAGCAGGGTCAGGGTAGCCTGCACATAGGGCGTTCCTGTATAAGGAGCCTGAGACCAGGTGTGAACGATGGTTTTGGTAAAAGGAAATTGGGTATTGACGGCATACCTTTTCAGATCGAACCACCGGTGGCCTTCAAAGCAGAGCTCCCTTCTCCGTTCATTCCGGATAAAGCTCATCAGCGTGTCCCCGCTGAGATGAATGGGGGCGTAATCCGCCGGCTTGAACCTTGCCTTTGCCAGGGTATTGATGGCGTCATTGGCATCCGCACTATTACCCAGCATGGCGGAGGCCTCCGCCTTATTCAGATAAGCTTCCGCATTCCGGAGGAAATAATTATCCGAAAACAGCTCGGTGGGCAGCACATTATAGGTAGTGGATTGATACATCTTGGCATACCGTATCTTCCCCAGCTGATCCGTTTCGAAAAAAGCCGTCCGTCGCAGGTCCGTAGGCTGGTATAGGTTCACCAGGTCCGGACTGGCCTGGAAAGCCATGGCATAGTTCTCCGCGGTCAGATAGATCATGGCATTACCGCCCTGCGTGAAAATGGCTTCCGGCGAGCCGGAAGAAAAAAAGCTGCTATGCGGCTGGTAACCATTCAGGTCATACAACAATGGCTTTCTGCTGATGACCTTGCCCGCGGCTGTAACAGCATTCTGCCAGTCCTGCATATAGAGATACACCCGGCTTTGCAGCAGGTTGACAGCGTTGATGTCCGCATGATACAGGGAAATATGGGCCGCAGTGTCCAGGCAGGTCTCCGCCACCGAGAGATCCGAAATGATCTGGCGATAGACACTGTCCACCGTACTGCGGGTAAAGAAATTATCCTGCACGAACTCCGTGGTTTTCAAGGGTACGCCGGGGTCAGTGGCGGCAGTGGCCTTATTATAGGCCGGCGCATATACATTGACCAGGTAGAAATAATAAAAAGCACGCAGGAACAACGCCTCCCCCCTGATCCTTTTCAGCTCTCCGGGATTATCCGTCAGGGTCAGCGCCTGGGCCGCAATGATGCTGGCAGCATTGATATTCACATAAGTCTTTGCCCAGGTATCATCACTGGTGGCGGCATAGGTGCTGGAGACAAAAGGATTGGACTGCCAGGTATAAAAGCCGAATAAGGTGCTCCTGTCATCCGGGTAGATAGGCGATTTTACAAACTCCGAAATATCATCATCCATACAGTTCAGCCAGGGAAAATACATGGCCTTGGGCTGCTCCATGTAGGTGCTGTAGGGGGCTGTTATGAAATGCGGCATATAACCATCCCCGTTAATGGTCTCTTCCAGCCTTTCCGCTGTATTGGCATAGGCGAGATTCTGCGACTGCTCATCCAGGAATTTTTTGCATCCGCCGCTGATCAGCATTACAAGGATGGGCAGGATATAAATACGGTTAAATTGTCTCATGGTGCTGCTGTTTAAAAGGTAACATCGATGTTGAAGGAATAGGAAGGACGGGCGGAAAGCTGCATGGTATCCCCGAACCCGGCCTGCTCGGGGTCCTGCCCCTGCAATTTCCGGCTGGCGAATGTATAGAGATTGAGCCCCGACAGCATAATGTACGCCGACTTACACCCTATCTTTTTTACTACAGCATCATCGAGTGTATAGCGGAAATTCACGGTTTTGATCTTTACAAAATTCCCGCTGGCCACCCTGATGTCGGAATTATCAAACATCTGCCACATATTATTGGCATATTGCCAGGGCTGTCCTGTAGAAGGATGGGTAATGCTCCTGGAGTAATCATCACCGGAAAGAAGACCCGGAATATTGGTAAAGGCCTCATCACCCGGCTTACGCCACCTGTTCAGGAAGGCCTTGTTGACATTCTGTTCCGGCAGGGGTGCCGCCGTACCAAATAAAATGGCCGTACTGTTAGCCCCCGTATACAATTTCAGCATGCGCACCCTGGAGCCGAAACTATAGGCCAGGTTGAACCCCAGCGCAAAATTCCGGTAGCTGAAATTATTGCTGATACCCCCTTGCAGCGTGGGTATCCTGTTACCCGAAGGAGCCATCACCGTCTGGTAAACCTGGTCGATGTTTTCCTTGGCGTAAGTCGCGGCATCCGTCGTACCGTCATGTTTAAAAGTCGGGTAGCCCTTGTTATGGTCCAGGGCATTGAACTGGTAAGAATAAAAAGTATTCACCGCCTTGTTATTGATGATCTGGCTGCCGTTCAGGTAATTGGTAAAGGTATTGGCATTGGAGACCCCTACGGACTGGTTCAGGCCGTTGTTATTGATGGCCTTTGCCAGCAGCTTATTGACCACCTGGCCCAGCTGCGGGTCTATTTTCCAGACAAAACCTTTTTTACGCCCCGAAGCCCCCACATTATTCACCGGGGTAAAATTGAATCCCACTTCCACGCCCTGGTTCAGGATAGTGCCTGAATTCACCACATAGGATGTCCGGCCATTTACATCGCTGACTACCTTATTCAAAAAGGCATTCTTCGTCTCCTTATGGAAATAGGTCAATGTACCGTTGATCTTATTGTGCAGCAGGGAAAAATCTATGGAAGTATTGATCTCGCTGTTCTTTTCCCATTGTAAATTGGGATTGGGATAATAGGCGATATTGGAATAATATTCATTGGTGATAGGGTCAAGGGAACCTTGTTTGATGATCAGGTCCGGGGTCTCATTCTCCAGCATGTTCCCCTGGTAACCATAAGACATTCGCAGCGCCAGCATATTCACCTTGTCGGAATGTTTAAAGAGATCTTCCGCCATATCCCAACGGCCCGAGACGGACCAGGTCGGCAGGAATTTTTCCTGGCTGCTGGCGCCGAACTTATTGGAGAAATCCGTCCTTGTATTGAAGTTCAGAATATACTTGTTATTAAAAGTGTAACTGGCCGAGAAATAACCCGATACCAGGTTGGTGATCTGGTCCTGCACCTGGTCGATATTGGTCTCCAGTTCCCATGCCGCATAGGCGGGGTATTTCTGGGGATCCACCGGCGCAAAAGTCTCGCCCCTGTCCGGTAAGTAACCCCTTCTAACCTGTTTGAGCCCCTTATAAGCATTCGAGGAAGCTTCCGTACCCAGGATCACATCCACCCTGTCCTTTCCGGACGCCCCTACAGGCCTTGCATAGTTCAGCTGTCCGCGAACCAGCCAGGAGCTGTTGCGTATGGTATTGGATTGCAATTCCCCGCCATAGGGCATGAGCGTTTGTGCCGGGGGCGGCTGTACGCCGTATTCACTTCTGCGCTGGCCGGCAGCGTAAAGGGTATTCTCACCATAGGTGATCTCTTCATCAGTATTGTTATTGGAATAGGAAAAAAGGGCGGTCCCGCTGAGATCCCTTGTCAGCTTATAATTCAGGTTCGTCGTCAGGTTGAGGCCGGATATATTGGTAATATCCGTGGAATTGCGCATTTCGTTCAGGATATTAAAATTATAAAAGGCATATGCAGGCGCGCTGTAACTCTGGTAGTAACTTAAAGAGCCGTCTTTATTTAAAGCCGGAATGGCCCGGCTGGTATTATAGGCATAGTTCAGCGCATTGACGGAGGCCGCTACATAGTTCCTTTTTTCGATATTGTTGCGCAGCTCGAATTCCCAGCTGAGCTTTTTGCTGACATTGGAATTGAGCTTTACAAAAGCGCTATACTGGTTGACCCCTTCCCCCCGCACTGTGCCCATCTGGGTAGCTTCACCCAGGGAAGCAAAATAGCTTAGTCTGTCGCTGCCCCCGGAAATGCTCAGGTTATTCTGGGTGGAGACAGCATTCTGCGTGATCAGGGAGAACCAGTCTGTATTGTTTGTTTCCAGCTGATGCACCTCCTGCTGGAACTGGGTATAATTGACCTTACCCGAATACAGGTCATTCAAGGCCCCTTCATACCCCACCCAGTTGATATTGGTGGGATAGGTGAGCCCGCTGTTGAGGATGTCCCTGGAATAGTCGATGCGTTGCCGGGAGTTCATGACATTGATATTATGATCCGTATAACGGGGACGCTGGGTTAGAATGGTGGAATTGTTGAAGTCCAGTACAGGGGCGCCGGCATGTCCTTTTTTTGTCGTGATGACAATGACGCCATTGGCCGCCCGCACACCATAGAGGGCCGTGGCGGATGCATCTTTTAAAATGTCTATCTGCTCGATGTTATAAGGCTGCAGCCCGGAAATGGCATTGCCCAGCCGGTTGACAAAGTCGAGATCGTTGATGGTAGAAGGGTCGATGCCCACCGGGTCGTTCACTACCACACCATCCACTACCCACACCGGTTCACGGCTGGCAAGGATGGTGGAAGTACCCCGGATGCGTATCCTGGGAGACGCGCCTACTTCCCCTGAATTGTTCATGACAAACAGCCCCGGCACTCTGCCTTCAAGGGCCTGGTCGATGGAGAACATGCCCGGGACAAGGACATCCGCAGCTTTCAGGGTGGCGATAGAGCTGGTCAGCTTTCTGCCATCCAGTTTCTGGTAACCATTGGAGACCGTGACCTCCTTCATAGCGGATTCACTGGGCGCCAGTATGATGTTGGCCATTGCCATCCCATTGGTAATAGTGAAAAAGGAGGGAGCATATCCGATAAAGGAAACCATCAGCTTTTCGCCGGGACTGGCGGGGATCTTAAAATGCCCCCAGCGATCCGTGATCACCGACCTGCCTTTTGAAAATACCGCGACTGTCGCGCCCGGCAGCGCCTGTTTGGAAGCCGAGTCCCTGACAAATCCTTCGATCATCGCAGAGACGCCCGGAGATCCCGTATTCATTTTTCGGGGTATGACCATCACTGTTTTATTCTCGATGGTGTACTCCAGGGGCTGATCCCTGAATATATAATCCAGGAATTCCGTCAGGGGCATATTCTTCACGTCTACCGACACCAGTTTGGCCTTTTCCAGGGTAGCCTTTGTATAAAAGACGGAATAACCAGTCTGCTGACGGATATCGGTGAATATTTTCTCCAGGGAAAGATCCTTCCCGGAAATAGAAACAGTTTTGCCGGGGGAGGAGGGCTTGGATTGGGCTGCAGCCTGCGTACAGGTGAACAGCAATACAGCCAGGGCAATACAAGCCCCGTAACAAAGAGCCTTTGTACTCATGCAGTTTTGTTTTGGTTGGTTTTCTTATGTGAATGGCGGATCGTAGTCCCGCGAGCAGCGGTGGGCCAGCTTATTTGCTGATCACCAGCTTACGGTTTCCTTCCATATGGTAGTGTACACCTACTTTCTGGAAGAAGAATAAGATTCTGGATAGGTTGACATCACGGCCCAGCAGTCCTTCGAATTTGATATCGGGTATGCCCTCTTCGTACACCACGTCGACATCATACCACCGGGATAGCTGTGCCATGACCCTGTCGAAAGGCATGCCCTGGAAGTTAAAGAGCCCGTCCTTCCATGCCATGACCTGTTCGGGATTTATATCGCTGGTTACGGTCAGCCTGGCGCCGCCTTCCGGTAAAGCGGTAACACGCGCCTGCTGACCAGGTGAGAGCAGATGGGATTCCTTACCCGCATCGACCCTGACAGAGCCTTTTATCAGCGTAGTAAGTATATTTTTTTCATCGGGGTAGTTCGTAACGTTGAAAAACGTTCCCAGCACCTCAATGCGGGTATCCTTACCCGTTTGTACGACAAAGGGTTTGTCAGCCCTTGCGGTTACTTCAAAATAGGCTTCTCCCTGTAAGATCACCTCCCTGGTCTTTCCTGTAAAGGCTGTCGGGTATTGCAGGGAAGAAGCGGCGTTCAGCCAGACCTGGGTACCATCCGCCAGGACCACCCTGTATTGGCCGCCCCTGGGTGTTGTAATGGTATTGTAAACCAGGCTTTGGGATGCGCCTGCCTGCGGCTGATAAGCCAGCCTGCCGCTATCCAGCTGGATGACCCGCATATTGCCCTGGCGGGTCAGCTCCCCGCTATGGGCGCTATCCAGGGTGATGCGTGCTCCATTGGCGAGGATCAGCGTTGCCTTATTGCCGCCCGGCGGAACTTCCGGCGCGGGCTGTTGCAGCCCGGCTGTTTCATACGTACCTGCCTGAGCAGCGTGATGCCTGTAATAAAAGATCCCTGTCATCACTACAGACAATAAGATGGCAGCCGCAGCCCTCCATTGGAACCTGCGGATAAGGACGGCCTTTCTATTTCTTTCCGGCGTCTCTTTTTTCTTTTCGAGTTTTTTCTTTTCCAGGAACTGCTGGTACACTTTCTCCATCCTTTCGGCGCTGCTGACCCCGGGATAAGCTGCCATCTTTAGTCCCTGCGTCAGATCTTCCTCCAGCAATGTCTCATACTGCCCGCCAGCCGCTGCCTCGAGAAAGCTCTCAAGCTCGGGCTGTGTCATTTCCTGCCGCTGGAATTTCTGTAATAAATCCCTGAATTGTTCCGGGGTCATCGATGTCGGTTTATGAAGTGAAAAGGCGCCTCTTCTATATAAAGATGCGCAAGTGGGAAAAAGGGAGGGTATGGATAAAAAATTATTTTATAAGCCATATCAGTATGAATGGGTACAACTGCAGGGCGTACCCGTCCAGGAATGCCCGGATAGATTTTAATGCATTGGAAATATGTTCTTTCACTGTTGTTTTGGAGATATTCATCGCCCGGCCTATCTCTTCATGCGAAAGTCCTTTTTCCCGACTGAGCCGGTAGGCTTCCTGCTGTTTGGGCGGCAGCCGGCGGACCGCTTCCTCCAGCAGGTCCCGCTGCTGCCGGGATATCAGGATCTCATCAGGCAGGCTGTCCCCAGCCCCGAATAATTCGCGCAGATAGGTAATATGTTTCTCGTGGGTTACCTGTTTGCGGAACTGCCCCAGGATCAGGTTCCTGGCAATAATGAAGAGATAATTTTCGAGGTTGTCAACGGAAGGTAAAGTTTGGCGCTTCTCCCAGAGGGTCAGAAATACCTGCTGAACTACATCTTCGGCCTGCTCATGGACCTTTGTATAGGCAAAGGCGGCCGCATAAAGATTGTCAAAATAGGTGTGGAACAGCGTGCGGAATGCGGCCTCCTGGCCATTTGCCAGTTCCTGCAGTAAAGCCCGCTCATAATTGATAGATTCCCTTTGCACGGATGACGCTGTTAGATGGTATTTCAGTGTAAATATAGAGAATCCGTCCCATTCGCCTGCTGACCAGGCTTGTTTGGGTCCTCTCAGCGGCGCTGAAATACGTTCACCCCTCCTGAATAAGTAGATAACACCTTTGTCTGCAGGACTTCTCTGGCAGGGATCTCCATCAGGTCCCTGTCCAGGATAATAAAATCAGCTTTCTTTCCCACCTCCAGGCTGCCTACCTCCTTTTCCAGGTTATCCGCCCTGGCCGCCCAGATCGTCATCCCCCGGATCGTTTCCTCCCGGCTGAGGGCATTCTCCGGCTGGAAACCGCCCGGCGGGAAACCCTTTGCGTCCACCCGGAACACAGCCGCCAGAAAAGTCTTAAAAGGACTGATATCTTCTACCGGGAAATCCGTTCCCAGCGGCAGCCATTCATTCTGTTCCAGCAGCTGCCGGTACGCATATCCTCCTTTCAGCCGGTCAGCGCCCAACCGCTCCCCGGCCCAATACATATCACTGGTAGCATGGGTAGGCTGGACAGAAGGAATGATATCTCCCCTGCCGAAAAGGGCAAAATCGCGCCCGTTGATCACCTGTGCATGCTCTATTCGCCAACGTCTGTCATTCCTGCCTCCCAGGTACTTATTATAAATAGTGAGGATCACCCGGTTAGCCGAGTCTCCAATGGCATGGGTGCACAATTGAAAATCCGTGCCCACCAGCAGCTTAGCCAGGGAGTCATAATGAGCGGGATTGCTTAATAAAAATCCCGACCAGCCTGGCTTATCATTATAAGGCTGTAACAGGCAGGCTCCCCGGCTGCCCAGGGCCCCGTCGGCATAAGCCTTCACCCCTTTCACATAGAGGAGGTCCGTCTTGTAAGGTCCCTCCGGAATATAATAATCCAGGTTATCCTTATTATCACTCAGCATTACATAAAGGCGCATGGTCAGCTTACCTGATTTTTGCAGGGAATCGATCATCTCAATATCCGACCGGTTGAGCCCGCAATCCGTAATGGTGGTTAGTCCCTGAGCAAAACAATTTTGCTGCGCCGTCACCAGCATTTGCTCATAATCGGCCTTCGAAGGAGCAGGCATCTTAGCCCACACCAGGCTCTGGGCGTTATCGATCAGTAAACCTGTCAGCTTTCCCCCCTTTGTCTCTATCTCGCCCCCCGTCAATTGCTGGCCGGGCTGCACTCCCGCCAGCTCCAGGGCCTTTGCATTGGCGATGATGGCATGGCCGTCCACTCTTTCCAGCACCACCGGGGTAACAGGGAACAGGCGGTTGAGCATCTCATTATCAGGAAAGGCCTTTCCCGGAAATTTATTCTGGTCCCAGCCCCGGCCCGTTATCCAGGGCAGATCGGGATGAGCTTTTGCAAATTGCTGCACTCTCGCCGCCACCTCTTCAAAGCTGGCGCTGCCGAAAAGACTGGCCGAGAATAACGACGCCCCATATTCGACAAAATGAGCATGGGCATCGATAAAGCCCGGATAAACAGCTTTCCCCATTACATCGATCGTCCGTCGTGACTCAAACCGCCTGAAGATCTCCTGGTCGGTTCCCACGGCAATGATCTTTCCATCTTTTATAGCAAAAGCCTGTGCTTTATTGAAGGCGCTGTCCACCGTATACACCCGTCCATGAAGCAGGACCAGGTCCGCCCGCTCTTTGGAGTTGAAATGACAGGCGGATAAACCGATGGATAATATCCCCGCGAAGAGGAGTGTCGAAAGAGCGTGTCGCTTCTTGAACATAACGGGAAAAATTATTTGCAGACGAATTTACTTTAAATATCGCCTCATTCCGCCCAGCTCATCGTATAACCGGGATTTTCGATCTCCAGCGCTTCGACAGTCAGCATCAGGGGATGGAAAGTATCCACCATCACGGCCAGCTCCTTTGTCTCCTTTGCTCCGATACTGCGCTCCACTGTCCCGGGATGCGGTCCATGGGGAATACCGCCCGGATGCAGGGTGATCATTCCCTTCGTCACGTTCTTCCGGCTCATAAAGTCCCCATCTACATAATATAAAAGCTCGTCGCTGTCGATATTGCTGTGATTGTAAGGAGCCGGGATCGATTGGGGATGATAATCGAAGAGGCGGGGACAAAAGGAACATACGACAAAATTGTGTCCTTCAAAGGTCTGGTGCACCGGCGGAGGCTGATGCACTCTTCCTGTTATAGGCTCGAAATCATGGATGCTGAAGGCGAATGGATAACAACAGCCATCCCAGCCTACCACATCAAAAGGGTGATGGCCGTAATGAATACCATAGACCCTTCCCCTTTTTTTGGTCCGGATAAGAAAATCTCCTTTCTGGTCGATCGTGTCCAGGTCTTGCGGCCCCCGTATATCCCTTTCACAATAAGGCGAATGTTCCAGCAGCTGCCCGTACGGGCTCAGATATTTCTTTGGGTAACGGATAGGGCTAAAAGATTCAACAATGAACAGGCGGTTATCCGTATCGGAGAACTCTACCTGGTAGATCGTACCCCTGGGCACTACCAGGTAATCCCCATACCCGAAAGGCAGCTTGCCATACATCGTCTTCAACACCCCGCTCCCTTTATGCACAAAGATCATTTCGTCCGCATCGGCATTCTTATAAAAATAGTCAGCCATGCTGTGCCGGGGAGCCGCTAACACAATATGACAGTCGTTGTTCACTAAGACAGCCTTGCGGCTTTGCAGGTAATCATCCACAGGGGGGATCTTCCATCCCTCCAGGCTGCGGTGCTTCAGCATCTTTTCTTCCGCAATGCGGGGCATTGCATCGTAGGGTTCATCCGTGCGGATGATCTCCGTAGGCGGATGACAATGGTACAATAAGGAAGAGTCATTGGAAAATCCTTCCGTGGAAAATAATTGCTCTGAATACAGTCTGCCATCCGGCTGGCGGAATTGGGTATGACGTTTATGCGGGATGACTCCCAGTGTATGATAATGTGGCATGTGGGTGAATTTGGAAAAAGAGTGATCAAAAATGTAAAAAAAGGATGACCGACTGCCGCCATAACGCGACAGGTCTCAGGCCCGGCTGATCGAAACGATGGTCGCAGACGCAGTCCCGGCCGACAGGTCAACGTCCCATCGCCAAAGCAGCCATCAGGAAATAATATTTCCAGTTACGCTTGTCTATCCAATAAGTGAAATTGCGAAAGTAAGGCATAAGCTGATCGTTGTCCTAAAGGTAATAAATTGTAATTTACGGCCTGAATATAATAATAGAATGACTTTAACAACCGCATCGCATGTTACGAATAGGCCTCTTAGCGGACACCCACCATTTCCTGGACGAGAACATCTTCCGACACTTTGAGAAATGCGACGAGATCTGGCATGCCGGCGACTTCGGCACGGCTGAACTAGCGGAAAAGCTGGCAGCTTTCAAACCCCTGCGGGGAGTGTATGGCAACATCGACGGACAGGATATCAGAAAGACCTATCCCGAAAAGCTAAGATGGCGATCAGAGGAAGTAAATGTATGCATGATCCATATCGGCGGTTACCCGCCTAAATACAATCCTGCCGTAAAAAAAGAGCTGGAGGCCAATCCGCCGCAGCTATTCATTGCCGGCCACTCCCATATCCTTAAGATCATGTATGACGACCGGCTCCAATGCCTGCACATGAACCCCGGCGCCGCCGGCAACCAGGGCTGGCATAAAATACGCACCCTGATCCGCTTCACCATCGACGGCAATAACATGAAAGATTGCGAAGTGATCGAGCTGGGGAAAAGGGGATAACCAATAAATCTCCCTTAGTGGGAAGGGAAGATTACAAATACTCCAGGATCTTACTGCGCAGCTCATTAGGCTTAAAAGGCTTACTGACGAAATCATTCATCCCGCAAGCCATGATCTCGCCGATGATCTCATTTTTAGGGGAAGCTGTAACGGCAATGATGGGAATATCCGGCAAATGCTTACGGATCTTCCTGGTGCAGGCAAAGCCATCCAGCAAAGGCATTTGCACATCCATGAGAATAAGATCATACTTCCTCCGGAAAGTAAATTCCAGCGCCTGCCTCCCGTCTACTACCAGGTCTATCTCCGCGCCCCATCCCCGGATAAAACGACGGGCGATATTGGCATTGAATAAATTATCTTCTGCCAGCAGGATGAGCTTGTTCCGGAAGGAGTCGTTATTCTTCACTACAGCTTTTCTCGCCGGAGCCGCCACCTCTACCGTATCCGCTTTTTGCAATATGATCGTAAAATGAAAAACGGATCCCTTCCCTACAACACTATCGATGAGAATGGAGCTGTCCATCAATTCCATCAGCTTGGCCGATATGGAAAGCCCCAACCCTGTTCCTCCATAAATACGGGTCGTATTGCTGTCGGCCTGGGTGAACTGTTCGAAGATCTTGTCTTTCTTTTCCTCGGGAATGCCGATCCCGGTATCGATGACATAAAATTTTGTGATGAAAGAATGGATCCTGTTCTCCACCATTTCCACTTTCAATTTGACCGACCCTTCCCTGGTGAATTTTATCGCATTGCTGATCAGGTTATTCAATACCTGTGAAAGCCGGAAACTATCCCCCTTTACCATGAACGGCATATTCTCATCGTACTCGACATCAAATACGATATCCTTCTCTTTAGCTTTATAGCTGAAGGATTGATAGAGGCTCTGAACCAATTCCCGAAGATTAAAATCAATAGCCGATAATTCTATCTTCCCGGAATCCAGCTTGGTAAAATCAAGAATATCATTGATGATATGCAGAAGGCTCTCCCCGGAAAACTGCAAGGTGCGCAGATCCTCCTGCTGATCCTCCCGGGGATTGCCCTGAAGCAGCAGGTGGGTAATGCCGATCACGGCATTGAGCGGCGTTCGCAGCTCGTGGCTCATCACGCTGAGGAACTGGGACTTGGCTTTCGCAGCCTGCTCCGCCTTTTCCTTCATCTGCACCAATTCCTGCTCCCGTTGCCGGCGGCTGGAAATATCCCTTATAAATCCATTAAAGTAATAATCATTGTCATGCTGGATGCCCGTAACGGTCAGCTCCATCGGAAATTCAGCCCCGTTCTTCCGGATACCCGTCAGCTCCAGCCTTTTGTTAAGAATATTGCTGCCGCCTTCTGTCAGGAATTGGTAAAACTCCCTCCCATGCATGGTCAGGAAAGAGTCCGGGATAATGGTATCCATAAATGTCCTCCCCTGCACTTCTTCCTCCGTATAACCGAATATCTCAGCGGCCGAACTATTCCATCGGATAATAGTTCCATCCTGGTTGGTGATCACAATCGCATCAGGAGCAGAAGAAATGACGCTGCTCAGCATGATCTCATTCTTCCGCAGCAGCTTTCCCGTTTCCTCATTCTCCCTTATCTTTTGATCCAGGGCAATATTGAGCTGCTCCGATTCCGCCAGCTTCTCCAAAAAGATCTGTTCGATCTGCGCCTGTGAAAAGATGCCCAGGTGCTCGCGGTCCACGATCTCCTTCGGAATAAGCGTAAGCATATGCGGGAAGAATTCCAGCTCCTTATACTTGGCCGAAAAACTCTCGTAAGTCTTTTCAAAGATCTTCCCCGCCTGAGCTTCCCCGTAGTTGCTGCTGACAAACTGGAAGGCATCGAAACTTAAGAACTGTAATTTTCTGAAAACTTCGGCCTCCCCCTTTCTTTCGGCCAGTATCGCCAGCTCCCTCATTTTTTTTTCGAAATAACCTTCCCCGCTACGCCCGAACTTGTTACTGACGTTATTCAGAAAAGATTGGAGGAACTGCGTAGCCAGCGTATTCTTTTGCTCTGTCTCCGAGACATAGAGAAGATTGAAGATAGGCTCCTGCAGCAAACCCGGGAACCGCATCCGGACGCTCTCCCGCAGGGATGCCCTGGTATACTGTTCAGCATGCTCAAAGGAAGTGAGGTATTTCTCGAAAAGCAGGTAAGTATGAAAAACCTCTTCCGGTTTTTTCCCGGCGGATTTGTATGCTAATTGGATCAGCTGCTCCGCCTTTCCGGGTATAGAGATGCGCCCTATTAAAAACTCGAACAATCTCTTGTATAAAAATAAATTCGCACCACCCGCTTTACCGGCAGCACCCTTATTTCTTACCCTCAAAAATTTTTTCAGCACAGCCCAACGGCATTATCCGCGGGTAATAAGTTACACTTCGCCTGACTGAAAGCAGGCGGGGAACTTAGCACTCCGAATATAATGAGCAGGAGGAATAGAGGTCGAAGTTTTTTCATAACAATTTGGATTTTAAAACAATAATTGCAATTTTTTCTCGTATGGATAAGAAGCTGTTGCAGTGGCAGCGATAATATATGTAGTTTTTACATATATTATCTTAAACGAAATCCAGCCTAAAAAATTGTAATTCTATGGAAAAGCCTCCTTCTAAAAAATTCGTTTTCAATGGCAGCCTGAATGCAGCTTTTCTGGACGAACTCTTCGAAGGCGATAGTATATACGCAGAGACGGTATTTGAAGATTTTATAAGGGACCTTCCCGGTTATTGGAAACAGGTAGAAGCCGCATATCAGAACAGGAATGTCACCGAGTTACGTACCTGCGTACATACATGTAAAACCTTATTTGGCTATGTGGGATTCACCGACCTTCAGGAGTTCTGCCAGGAATTTGAGAATAGCTGCGATCATCAAACACCGGAAGAATTAAAAGCAGATTATATGATCCTCCTGCAAAAAAAAGCAATCGCTCAACAGGTAATAGAAAAAGAATATGCCCGGTTAAAACAATTTAATGAAGAAAATGAATGATGAAAACAACTTGTATCATAGTGGAAGACATTCAGATCGCCGCCGACTTCCTCCGGAAATTTTGTGAAAAAAGTGAGCTGATCGAAGTAAAAGGACATTTCCTGAATGCAGAAGACGCCCTGAAATTCCTCGACCAGGACAAGGCAGACCTGATATTCCTGGATATCGAAATGCCCGGCGCCAGTGGATTCGATCTGCTTGACCGGCTCACCTACACCCCTAAGATCATCCTGACAACCTCTAAAACAGAGTACGCTTTCGACGCCTTCCAATACCATGTCAACGATTATCTGAAAAAACCTTTTACATACAAGCGCTTCCTGGAAGCGATCCAAAGGATCCAGGCGGCCCCTCCCCTGCCTCCCGCCCCCCCGGCCATTACTTCCCCATCTCCTGATATGGACTTCCTGTTCATCAAGGCGGAAGACAAGCTGATCAAATTGAAGAAAGACGACATCCTGTTCCTGGAAAGCATGCGCGATTATGTAAAATTCGTCACTCCCGGGAAAAGCTATATTACCTACAGCACCCTTAAGAACATGGAAGAGAAATTAACAGGCCAAAACTTCCTGAAAGTACATCGCTCTTATATCGTAAATATTACTAAAATCGAAGATATAAGGGGGAATATGATCTACCTCCAGGGCAGTCAGATCCCCGTCGGCAAAGCCCATAAAGATGAATTGGTAGGCCGGTTGAACATCCTCTGAATCCATTCATCGGGTAAATCTTTCTTTCGTCGGGTATAATTGACGCTTAGTCGAAAAAGTTTCCTATCTCCCGTTCTGTTTTACATATTTGTATCAGCAAACGAAACGAACCTAAATCCTGAGAAACGAAAAAATCCAAACCGAAAAAAAATCGTAACCCAATCTCCGAAAAACCAAATCGAGATCCGGCAATCCGAAGAAAAACCGAGAACACCCAACATCCACGAAAAACCAACCCGAAAAAATCCAACTTCCGGTAAAAGACCAACAAGTAGTGTTAGATCCAGATCTGAAAAAAACCAACATCCAACATCCAAACCGAAAACCAAGTAAGATCTGACAATCCGCGAAAAACCAACCCGAAAAATCCAACATTCCGACGAAAGACCAACAAGTAATGTAAGATCCAGATCTGAAAAAAACCAACATCCAACATCCAAACCAAAAATCAAGTAAGATCCGACAATCCGAAAAACCAATCACAATATCTAATCACCAAAACCAAGATCTCTGAACGCAAATCGACAACTAATTTAAGAATCCAAATTTTCCTGTTAAAGATCAACAAATGCCAGTGGCAAGTCTGGAATATGTAAATCCGCTTGAATGAGATGATCCGATCCCCACGAACGAACCTGGAAATTGTTGGCCCTGACAAAAAAATTAAGCCGCCCCGGATATCCCGGGGCGGCTCTTTTTTATAGGGGAAAAACGCTTTCTACAACCACGGCCTGGCAATCCCCACCCTAAAAGGCCAGGGTATCGACGCCAGGATAATAATCAACGCCACCAGGAAAAACCAGAAGGTCTTTTTATGCTTGACCCCATCCGGAATATTTTTCTTGCTCACCCCCCTACCGATTGTGATCAGCACAATAGCGATGATCATTCCTGTTAAATGCTCCACTCCGTAGAACCGTGCAACCGAATCCTTCATGACAGCTCCCATCCCCATATTCTCAATATTCTTCAGTCCCCAGGGCCCCACGATCCATTGGTACAAACCGATCAAAAAGGTCGTATGAGCAGCGATCATCAGGAACAGCCCTGTCCTCTTGTCTCCTGCCGTAAATGGCTTGCCGGCCGTCATACCGGTATAGCTCTTATAAATAGCTATAATAGCTAACAAAAGAATGACCCAGCGCAGAATACTATGCAAATACAATAGTCCGGTATACATGGATTGAGTTTTAGGATTTTATAATTGAGCGCGAAGCTACGACCGCCTTCCTGAAACCAGAAATTAATATCCTCTTCCGGGCTCCCTTCCGCCAAATTCTCTCCCCGGATAACACGTATTCCAGAATCTACCCGCCTTCCCACATGGGAAAAAATTCCAGAATCGGGAATCAACTACATGAGAACACTTAGTTTATTTACTCTGATTATCAATAAGTTATACAATATGGCACCATTTTCGTCTCTAACAGCGAAATCCTTATCCTTTTTAGAAAAACCAAAAAAACTCATGAAATCGATCCGTTCCCTGTTCACCGCCCTTTTCTTCCTGATAGCAGGTTTGCCTTTTTACAGTAACGCCCAGACCCTGACTGTGACCACGAACAATGAATCCTGGGCCACCCTGGCAGGATCCGTCACCTGCAGCCCCTGCACCATTAATATACCCGCCGGCTGGACCCTGTTGCTGAATTCCAATGGCGCCTGCAGCGGCTGCACATTCAATGGAGGTACGGTGAAGATCACTTCGGGCTTCACTTTTAATAATACGACCACCTTTAACAACGACACGCTCCTGATCAATACCTCTACCAACCCTAACAATTTTGTTTTTAACTCAGATAGCGTCGCTATCAATGCCGCGCTCTCCAACCAGAACGGAACAGCCCTCATTTCAAATAGCCGTCTTTCCGTAAATGCCAACCTGAATTTTAATTCGGCCACCCTGACCAATGATTCGATCCGCCTCAACAGTAATATGAATTTTTCGAATGCACCGGGTGATTTTTCGGGCTGTCATGTAACGCTCGCCAACAACGCGAAGATCAGCACCCAGGCCAGCACCTTTACCAACTCCGTTTTTGCCATTGCCAACGGCTCCGGTATTAATATCAGCAATGCGACGACTGCGGATGGCAGCAGCTTTTATATGCACGGCAATGCTACTTTCCACGCATCATCCGTCACACTTAAAAATAATAGTAATGTCGTAATGGATGGCAGCAACTCATTCAAGTCAGACAATGCGCTGACCCTCCAGAACAGCAATATAACGATGAGCGGCACATCTGCCCTTACCGCCAGTTCGTTGACTGCTACCGGCAGCACCCTCACAGCCAGTGACAACACGAACGTTACGATCAGCAATGCGCTAAATCTGACAGGCACCACCGTTACGATGAATAACAGCGCTGCCTTCAAAAGCAGCTCCGTTACTGTAGGAACCAACAGCAACCTGACCATGAATGGCAGCGCCACCCTGAAAGTCGATAACGCTTTCAATGTCGCGGGCAGCACCGTTGCTATAAATGGCTCTTCCAATGTTAAGGCCAACTCCTCTACCGTTCAAAGCAGCAGCACGCTCACCATGGGAGGAAGTAGCTCATTATCGCTCAATAACGGTTTCGATGTCAGTGCCAGCAATGTCTTTCTGAATGGGAACTCGGCTGTCTCAGCTAACAATGTCACCCTTGAAAATACCAGCGAGCTCAGTGTCGGGGACGGCACGCTCGCCAGCACCGCTCACCTGTCATCCAACAACACGGCTACTGTCGCTGATCATTCTTTGTTGAAGATCAGCAACGGTAATAACTATTTTTTTACCAACGCCAATAATTTCACGGGAGGTTCGACGGGTTTCCCGATAAAAACCAATACGATCAGCTGTAACACAAGTCCCGCCATGCATACATATGCTAACAGCTGTGCAACAGGGTATGTATATGGCTGCGCCACCCTGAACAGCGGCGGTGGTTTAGCCTGTACCATCCTGGCGATCGCCACTCCGGACCTGTCCGTTGTCCTCGGCGGTACAGATGCCGTCACCTTATCATGGTCTGCCGGAGACAAGAGTACGGCCGACCACTTCCTGGTGGAACGCAGCCTGAACGGCCTGGACTGGACTACGATCGGCACCGTGACAGCCGACAGGTATTTCACGGGAGAATATCAATTTTCCGATCCCGCGGCACAGGCAGGCACGGATTACTACCGTCTTCAGGTAATAGATAAAGACGAAAGATCCATTTATTCAAAGATCGGCAGCGTGACGATCGATTATGTACCGGGAGCGATCAGCATCTATCCCAATCCTGCCACCGGCCATACTTTCTCCATCAGAACGGCTTCTGCCGATCCGATCCTGGTGAACATATTCAACCTGAGCGGGCAGCTGTTACTGCGGACCTCCCTGAAAGGACAAACGGTATACCCGGTAAAATTGCCGGCTTCGGTAACTTCCGGGAATTACCTGGTCGTGCAGGTGATCAGCAGGGAGAAAATACAGGCATTTAACCTCCTGAACCAATAGGATCCAACTTCCTGAATCAGTAAAATTTACCCTCCTCAACCAGTAAAAATCGTCTTCCCCGGGAAACCAGCCTTGATTTCCCGGGATTTGTTCAGCCATACCCCAACAAACTTGCCGGAAAAAACATTTAGTTTTGCGGGATGAACAAATTATGGAGACC
>JAATFV010000157.1 GCA_015655015.1 Chitinophagales bacterium
ATTTTTATACAAAACAGTCTGCCAAAACTTTGTTTGGTAATACATCACTAAAGGAAAATCCTTCATTGACAGATCAGCTTAAACGACCAATGGGCATCTTATCTAATAAGCAAATTAAGCAAGTCGACAAAGCTGTTATGACGGACGCAGAGGAAACTGCTTATTTAATCAAAACATTAAAAGTTAAAGCCATTGCGTTAAAAGGTGAAGAAGACTTTGTGCCAATACCCCCCAAGATTGAAACAGTGATAGTTAAAGGCGGACATGTCAGTCCTTTAGAAAATCCATTGGAAGTTTCTAATTTAGTGAACCGGCTAATTGAGTAGTGCAGATGATTGCTTTCCAGGGCAGCATTGAGATAAAAAATGCCCCAAAATACATAAAATTCAATAATTTGACAGTATGGCCTATTGGTCAGCTGACTTGAACCAGGACGCCGGGACATCCCGGGCTTCGCTGTTATTGAAGCTATATTTCAGATCAAGCACGTATCCTCCTCCCCCTTCCATAAAATTTAGAACAAAAGGATGAAGTCCTTTCTGCAAACCTGCCTGTCCGCCTTTTTGTATATCGGAGTGATAACCGTCATTGTCGATTATTTTTTGACCACCGATATAAAGTACGCCGCCATCATTACAGGTTAAATAGAAGGTATAAACTCCCGTTTGAGGAACGTCGATATAACCACCGAGCTTTAATCCAAAAGCCGGTGTGGTGATAGCTTTCGGTATAGTCGCTGCCGGTACGGTGAAAATACTGTCCGGAGCTCCCTGTATGATTGCCGCACGAGGGAAGCCCCTTTTATAAAGCTCTGCCTACAATGGTCCATCGGGACTCATTACCACGTTATTGTGTTTTTTTGCCGCCTCGAGTGGAGCATCAGGCGCCCATGGCCGCCAGAACATCATCACCGCCGAAGAATCGATCCCTCCCTCTATGATCTCATCCCAGCCCACGAGCACCTTCCCTTTCAATCTGAAAAAAGCGAGCATATTATCATTGAAATAGCTTTGGATCCGGTTCATATCGGTAAAGCCCTTTTGTTTCATAAAGGCCTTTACTACTTTGAAGGCGTATGCGCCATCGGAAGTATAAAAGGGAACATCAAATCCTGCTTCCTTAAGCATTTCCAGGATAGCCACTTCATATTTACGATGCTCCCCGAACGGTATATCACTTCGCTGTTCGACATAGGAGCCAAATTCATTTTCCACCTGTACCATAATTACAGGCCCGTTATTGTATGCCCAGCTCTGCTATCGAAATACTGTTGCCTTTTAGAACGTGCTGCCCGGTGAATCGAAAGTAGCGGACCTGTACAGGCTGTTTTAGATTGATAACCTGTTCGATAGGATTCGATTTGATATTGGAGAACTCACCCGATACCAGTTCTTTCCATTGGCTGCCGTCATTGCTGATATAGAATGTATAGCGGTCTACAACGCCGTCCATTTGCCTGTCCTGACGGGGCAGGTAGGTAAACGCTTTAATTTCATTCACTTTTCCCATGTCCACGTCTACCGCTTCGGGTTCAAATGTTATTGTCGTGTCTTTGATCTTCCGCTGATATATCGTATGCGGATTTTCATCGGTAATGTTGGTATAATTCCGATCAGTACCCCGCTCCGTGTTGATAATCCGCCATCCTGTCTTGCTATGATCGAAAACCCGATTGGTGACAGGGCTGGTCTGCTCACCGTCGAAGCTTCTCGCTTTGACGGCGCCGCCGCTAAGCAATAAGAACGGGGTCGTATATACCGGAGAGCTTAGTGAAGGCTCCGCACCATCTGTAGTATAATGAATGCTGGCAACCGGTGCTTCACTCGTGACGCTGACATATCCGCTTTGGTCCCGGCTGATCAGGGGAGGGGTCAAATGTACCGGCTCTTTAAACAGCCCGAAATCGCTAAGTGTTATGCAAACCGGGGAAAACAGCCTCAGCCTTATTTTCCGGGCGGTAACATTATTAGCCAGGCGGATAAGGCGGGTTGCGCCTATGCTGGTGGCCCGGGCTATCTCTTTCCATGTCCCATCCAGGTAAGCATCTATCCCAACACTGTCGATACGTTGTCCCAATTTGATGTTTTCCCGTAAGCGGATGACATTGAACGTTCTTGGAAAATGCAGGTCGATCAAAAGTTCAGGATGGACAACTGCATCATCGGTTGCCCAATAAGAATAGCTGTCATTGTCCACAAGATTTTTAAGGCCATACCTGGTCGGATTTTTCCCTCTTACATTGCTTGCCTTAAATATCGCATCTTTGGCAAGGTTAACGGAAAAAGTCTCGTCCAGCAAGGCTTTAAACTGTTTCAGAATATTCAGATCCTCGTCGGTAATCAATCCTCTTTTATCCGGTGCGAGGCCTAAATCGAGACACGCTCCCCGGCCAACACTCTTGTAATAGAGGTCGAGCAATGTATAGGGGCTTTTGCTTTGCCCGTCTTCCGACTTGTGATAAAACCACCCGGGCCTGAGCGGAACGTCACATTCTGCAGGCATCCAATACGCTCCGTTCCTGGTACCCGCCGTGCCTTCTTCTGTTATTACCGTTCCGTTAGCCGGGACTTTACCCGGCGCCTTCGAATGAGGGGTGTAAGTTTCCCATGAAGTTTCTCCGGCATGTCCCTCCTCGTTACCGACCCACCGCACATCGGGCCCGGCATCTCCAAAGATAGAAGCCATCGGCTGCATCTTACGGGTAATCGCGAAAGTATTGTCCCAATCATAATAGGTTGAACGATCTATTTCCCGTAATTCTCTCGCTCCCCCGTAATACCCCGTGCCCCCATTTGCGCCGTCGTGCCATGACATGAACAAAGGCCCGTAATTAGCGTACAACTCCTCCAACTGCCTGCGGTATATTTCCGTTACATATTCCGGCTTACCATAAAGCGCATTGTTTCTGTCCCATGGCGAACAGTAGAGCCCCAGCTTCATATTCAGCTTCTGACAAGCCAACTGATATTCTTTTACCATATCACCCTTGCCATTTCTCCAGGGGCTGTTGCTGATATTATATGTCGTAGTTTTTGTTGGCCACAGGCAAAAACCGTCATGATGTTTGGCCACGATCACGACGCCCTTAAATCCGCCGGCTTTAGCTGCGCTTACGATCTGCATGGCATTGAAGTCGCCGGGATTGACCGTCGATGCCGGATCATCGCCATAACACCATTCCTGATCGGTAAAGGTGGCCATGTCGAGACAGATAATACAATACATATCCGTTTCCTGCCAGCTCAACTGCCTTGGAGCCGGCAATTTGCCATATGGCTTCGGGGCGACCTGGCTATAATCGGACTTTGCAAAAAGCAACAGCAAAATTATACTAAATAAAAATTTCATATTATATTTGGCTATGCCATAATAAGTTGATCAATCATTATCCTTCTCTTATCACCTCACCAACCCGGATTTTGCGTCAATTTATGATTTAAACTCAATTCGTTAGCGGGTATTGCGAACAAATAATCCCTGACGGCGGTGAAATTTCTCTGTTCTACCAGAACATGGTTATTATAATCGGCTCTCGATGGATTATCCCAAAAGTACCAATGTGGCTAATCCTGTTGTTAGCTATTTAAGACTTTATTTTCCTCATAAACGACTTTTTATCATACATTGCGACAAAAGGGGGCGTGAAACGGATATTAAAACATTCATTTTCATTATTGAATATTGATTATGTGAGGCTGACCAATAAATGGAATTATAACAATGTCATCAGTCCGTATTACCGCATTTACCTGGTGGATAGCGGAGCAGGCGTCGTTTCCAATCCCCATCAAAATTTAAAGCTGGAACCGGGTTACCTTTATATTATTCCAAGTTTTACCATGTGTAACCTGAACTGCCCGGAATATTTAGGCGTATATTTCATTCATTGCATGGAAGACTCCCATGATGGCATTTCTTTATTTCACTACAACCGTTCGTTGATGAAAGTAGGAGCAAGCGATATCGACACGGGAATTTTTAAAAAGTTACTGGACATTAATCCGGGGAGGGGAATCAATCGTTCAGACGACCCGAAAATCTATGAAAAAAATGCTTTTTACAGGGAATATGAGGAATTGAATAACAGACAAGACGCGGCATATTTCATCGAAACCCAGGGTATAATCATGCAATTGATTTCCCGCTTTATGAATGCAGAAGATTTCTATCAAAAGAATTCTTCTGCTATCCCTTCAAAAATACTGGATGCCATCAGTTACATCAACCTTAACTTGAACGATCATCTTACCGTAGCTCTTTTGGCAGAGAGGGCAAACCAAAACCAGGATTATTTTTCCAGGCTTTTCTTTAAATCCACCGGCATCCGTCCTATCAATTATCTGCAAGAAAAAAGGATAGAGCGAGCGCAATGTCTTATTACCACTACCACAATGACATTTGAAGAAATAGCGCTGGATACCGGGTTTGAAAGCATTCCTTACTTTTTCAAAATCTTCAAACGTATAACCAGTCTTACTCCCGACCAATACAGAAAGAAAAATAGTTCAATAGACTGATCCCGAAAAAGGTCGTACCAGGAGAAAACGAAGTCTTAATTGCGTAAAGAGGAGGATTTGAGTGCAGTTATGTTTGAGACAAGGCGTTATTGTTCTCTTATACTCAAATCCGACTTTCTTTACTATGTAAATCCGCCACCGACAAAGCCATTTTTGAAGACATCATCAATCTCACCATGTCCGTACTGGGTTAGTCACTTGATACAGAACTATTTGAGCGGCTGGTAAGGTAAAGTTGTTGGTTACATAGGCGTATACTTTATTATCGTCGGTTTTGAACAGAATGCGCCGGAGTTTAAGCCGTTGGGGCACGATTCCGTTCACCTTCTGAACACCCCGTACAACAGGCTCACTAAGTGAATCCGCAAGGGTAGCCGCTTATAGTATCGGTTGGATTGATGTTTTCGGTTCGCTGCATAAAGGATCGAAGTTGGAAAAATTTCAGTTCATATTAAACCAAACGCATCTGGTAAACTACCCGTATTTTTTGCACCGTAATTTCTGTAGACATGCCTATGCATGGCGATAGCCGGGAAGACATCAAACAAAATTGGACTTTAAATGATTGTGCGGATATGCTGATCGAGATCTTAGATAGTTTACAAATCCCGAAGATCATTGCAGTCGGACACTCCTGGGGTAGTATGAC
>JAATFV010000113.1 GCA_015655015.1 Chitinophagales bacterium
GTTTCGGAACTCATTCATAATATGGAATCTGTCCATTTTGGCCTGACCAGCCTCATAAAAAGCAAGAAGTTATATATTGAGTATCTGGATGTTGAGAAAAGCCAGGTTGTTGAAGCCGGAAGTTATGACCTGGAAGGCCTGTTTGCACGAATGAAAAATGCTATTGACAGCATTGGGGCAAAACGTATCGTGATTGATTCTTTGGATGCACTTTTTTACAGGCTTGACAATGGGGTGTTAAGGCACGAGGTGAAAAGGCTTTTTAAATGGCTGAAAGAGAAAAAAGTCACTGCTATCATTACTTCCGAATTCGATAACGACTTTCTTGATAAAAACCGATTGGAACAGTATGTTGCTGATTGTGTGATTGCATTGGATAACAGGACTATCAATCAGACTACCACCCGACGACTGAAAATAATAAAAATGCGGGGGTCTGCGCATGGCATTAACGAATACCCCTTTATTATTGATAAAGGCGGACTTGCTGTTTTGCCGCTTACTTCTCAATTGGCGTATCAGAATTTGTCATCGGCAAGGATCACCTCCGGCATTAAAGATCTCGATGGCATGCTGGATGGAAAGGGATTCTTCGAGGGGAGCAGCATACTTGTTTCCGGTTCTGCGGGTACAGGTAAAACAAGCATAGCTGTTTCTCTCATTAATGAGACTTGCAAAAAGAAGATACCCGGGCTCTATTGCGCATTTGAAGAATCAGCTGCCCAGATAGCGAGGAATATGCGTTCAATTGGCCTTAACATTGAACCGTATATTAAATCGGGGATATTGAAAGTGTATTCGTCGAGGCCGACTATACAAAACCTGGAACTGCATTTAATTGCGATCCAAAAAATTATTGAAGAGTTCAAGCCTAAGATCATCGTGCTGGATCCGGTCACTAATTTAATGTCAGAAGGGATCAACAGCGAAATAAGGCAAATGCTGGCGCATTTTGTAGATTTTTTAAAAGGCCAGAATGTAACCACCTTATTCACGGCTGCCATTACGCTGGAGACGATAAAAAGCAATCCGAGCGATGAGGGGATCTCCGCCATGATGGATACCTGGATACTGGTACGGGATATTGAACATAACAGCGAGCGAAACCGGGGTATTTATGTGCTGAAATCACGGGGGATGAACCATTCCACCCAGGTAAGGGAATTTGTGATCACGGATGATGGGATCTCACTTATGCCTATTTATATAAGTCCCGGAGGAGTTCTAACAGGTTCCGCCAAACTGGAAAATACGCTTAAGGAAGAAGACCAAAAGGCTCTGTTGGCAAATAAAATTAAGAGTGAAAATGACGAAATTGAAAGAAAACGGAAAATGTTGGAAGAAAATATCGCGCTGTTAAGGGCTCAGTTTGAATCCGAGGCAGATGCCTTAAGTCAGACCCGGGCTGAAAACGATATACGGGAGAAAACAAAGGAAAGGAATAAAATAGAAATTATCGGGTTAAGAGATAAAACGAGAAGTTCGGCCGAAAAATCGAAAAACAGGAATAAATAAGGCTTACAGTATACAAATCTTAAGAATGTCAGCACAAAAAAAGCGATCCCGGGATAAACCTGCCTCAGGATCAGGAAAGAATGGTATTCCGAAATACATTCTTCGCCTGTTTGTATCCGGGGTATTGCCCAATTCCGTTCGTGCCATTAAAAATATAAACCAGATATGTGAGGGGAATTTAAAAGGTAATTACGAGCTGGAAATTATTGATATCTACCAGCAGCCTGATCTGGCTATAAGAGAGCAGGTAATTGTTGTTCCGGTAATGATCATAAAATATCCATTGCCGGAGAGAAGGATAATCGGCGATCTTTCAGATGTTGAAAAGGTGTTAGAAATTCTTAATTGCGCTTAACAATCAGATGCATGGTAACGGATATTGACCGGCTTTTAAAGGAGAATGAAAAGTTGATCCACGAAAGGGATGAACTGTATAAAAAATTGAAGGAGACCAGGGAGGTTGTAGAAAGCATACAAAAAGGAAATATCGATGCTGTCTTTAGTGCTCACAGCGAATCTGCAAAGGTATTGGTGTCTGCGACTGCTGATCAGGCTTACAGGCGGTTTATTGAGAATATGTCAGAAGGCGTGGTGACGATCCATACGGATGGAATAATACTTTACAGTAATTCCAGTTTTGCGAAGATGGTCAACCTGCCGCTAGAGAACGTGATCGGGACAGCCTTCCGAAATTTGATCCCCCATGAATATATAGAAAAATTTCAACGGGTTCTCAGCGAATTTCCCCCGAATAGTGCAAAGGTGGAGTTGTCGATCCCGGATCATGCCGGGAAGCGTACATATTTTCTTGTATCCTTAAATACCCTGCATCTACAGGATTCTGTGGCGCTAAATCTTGTATGGACAGATGTAACGAAACAAAAGAATGTTGAGGAAAGATTGATCATTGCGAATGAAAATCTTGGCAGGGCCATTGAAGAGCGTTTGCTTTCTGAAAATAAGGTAATTATTCTGAATGACAGATTAGAGGAGAGTATCAGCATACTTAAAGATACTAATGCAGAGTTAGCCACGTTCGCTCATATAGCTTCTCATGATCTTCAGGAGCCGCTTAGAAAAATATTGACTTATAGCGGGATGTTAAGAAAGGGGTATTTTGATAGTATCGATCAACAGGGACAGGGTTATATAAATAAGATCCAGAACGCGACGACACGCATGCGAAGCCTGATCAATGATATTCTGGAATACTCAGCGTTATCTCAAAATGATTTTGTGTTTAACGAGACCGACCTTCAATCCATTGTAAACGAAATTATTTCCGATCTTGAGATGGTCATAAATGAGACAAAGGCGGTGATCACAATTGAAAAAGAGCTGCCGGTCATTGAAGCTAATTCCAGCCAGATGAGGCAATTGTTCCAGAATATAATAAGCAATGCGCTAAAATTCATAAAGGCCGGTGTTATCCCTCATATTACCATTACTTACGAAAGCGTAAAAGGGGAGGAGATCGATAATATGGAGGAAAGCAGGCGGAACGAAAATTTTTATATATTCTATATAAAGGATAATGGGATTGGCTTTGATCCGGAGTATATCGACAAGATATTTACGATCTTTCAGAGGCTGAACAATAATGCAGCTTATCCGGGAACCGGGATCGGATTGGCAATCTGTAAAAAGACCGTGGAAAAACATAATGGCTTTATAACCGCAGAAAGCAAGCCTGATGAAGGTGCATTATTCCGGATCATACTCCCGGTTTGTCAGCCGGTCAGGCGGGAGTATGATCCGGAGGTCGCGTATAGCGATAATGGGTTATAAAAGGCTGCGGACTATAAAATGCTGCCGGTCTGTTTACGCTGCACTTTTCTCGAATACTCCCATCCATAACAAGGCTGCTGTAATCCCTCCTGCGAGGGGGGCGATAATGAACAGCCACAATTGCCCTAATGCCTTACCTCCAGCGAAAATAGCAGGACCAAAGCTCCGGGCTGGATTCACCGAAGTACCGGTGATATGGATGGCCACCAGGTGGATCAACACCAGGCAAAGTCCTATTGCGAGTCCCGCCATCGTGCTGTTTCCCAGTTTGGATGTCGTAGCAAATATGACGAACAAAAAGAGGAAGGTGAGGACAGCCTCCGTCAGAAAAGCCGATGTAGTATTATAACCGGCCAGGTATCCCGGTCCCCATCCGTTAGAGCCCAGGGCCCATTCTCCCATGGTAAATCCGGGGCTGCCTTTCTGAAATTCGTAGAGTACGGCCGCACCCAGCGTGGCCCCGGCGAACTGGCCGATGATATAACCGATACTGTCTTTGAGGCTGATCTTTCCTGCTACCAGCATGGATATGGTAACGGCCGGGTTGATATGGCATCCGGAGATGGGACCGATCGCGTAGGCCATAACGACTACCGACAGACCGAAAGCCAGTGCAATACCCAGAACGCCGATGCCTGCGGGAGCGTCTGAGAGAACGGTGGCCGGAATCGTTTTCCCGGCTACGACGGCTGCGCCGCAGCCAAATAAAACGAGGGCGAAAGTGCCAATGCCTTCAGCGAAATACTTTTTCATAGTTAAACGTTTATTTGTGCGCCAAAGTAGGTAAGTTTTTAATAATTATAGTATTTTATGTATTATTAAATTTTAGTATATTGTTGCCCCCGGTATTCTGTAACCGTGGGCTCTGTTCCCCCACCTCCGCACGGTATTGCCGCGGAGACATCTGATCCATCTTCCGAAAAAAGGAGGAGAAATAATTGACATCCGGGAAACCCAACCGGTGTGCTATCTCTTTAATGGAATACGAAGAGGTGGTCAACAGGAATTTGGCTTCCAGCAGTATCCTGTTATCGATCGCTCGTTTAACATTCAGCCCGTTATTATTCTTCATTAAAAAATTCAAATGTCCCGGATGAACGTTCAGGGCGTCTGCATAAAATTGAACGGACCTTTCTTTAGTGAAATTCTCTTCGAGCAATTCATTGAATTTTTCAATAGCCGGATGGTAAATATTCTCTTTTCCCATTGCTTCGGCATCCGTAAAGAACCGGTCGCACAGAATCAGTAATTCCAATATTTTCAGGGCGATCATTTGATTTTTATCGGAGTGTGCTGAGGCATTCTCTGAGAGGATAGATTCGAAAATGGGCTCCAGTTTTTTTCTCTGTGCCGCCGAGACGGACAGATAGGGTCTCAAAGAAGATTTGAAGACTTTTTTGTCGATGACATGTTTCCTGGGGAACGCGTTGTTCAGAAAAAAATCAATATTGAAATTAAGGACATACCCTGAGCTTTTCAATGACCGGTAAACGGTGGAATGGATCACTCTTTGCGGGATGACGAGTAAAGTATTGTTTACTATGGGGAAATTATATAACCCGACACTTTTTTCGGCGGATCCCTTCTTGAAAAGGGTGATATAATAGGACGATTGGCGATTGGGCGGTACCACGCCGTTTATTTTCTGAATGACCGTTTCGAGGCGATAAATCTGAAAATTGAATTTATGCTTTAGCCTTTTGTCCAGGTCGATAATACCGTCTTTCATAAATCGCTGGAATACCTCTTTGTATTTTTCCAGGATCTCTGAGTCACTTATATTGCTGTTCAATGGAGGGGGCTGGTTTTGGTTATAAGGTTCGTATTCCAGTTCGTATTCATTAACAAGTCCTGCCGTAATACAAATGACCGGCCTCTTTTAAGGAGGCCGGCCGCATTAGATCGTGCTATGTAAGTAACTCATTTTTCCCGAAAACTTAAAAATATTTTTTTTCTTTGTTAATCAAATGCATATGCGACAGCCTCATTGTAGTCATCCAGGTCTGCCAGCAATTTTTCATGCTGTTTTTTTAACTTTTCCCCGGTTTTATCTTTCGCATGGCTGATTTTTGTTTCCAGGGTCCGGATCTTGTCCTGCCATTGTTTTTTCTTTTTGGAGGCTTTTTCCTTTGTTTGTTTTTTTAGCTTATCCCTTTTTTCTTTTAAGGCGTCGATGTTAGCTTTCAGATCTGCCTTGTCTTTTGATAGCGCTGTTTTGAATTCCTTTTCCGCTTCGTCGATCTCCGTATTGAGCTGTTCCCATTGTTCACTGGCATTCTGATCATATTCATCAGCTATTGGTGAGTGAACGGTATGTCCCTTCAGGGGGGCCATATAGGAATCTATCAGGAAAGTAGTGTCCTCCTGCACGTCCATTATTATGGCAAAGTTGCCGGCTGCCAGCTGTATTCCTGCCTTATCCAGGACTTGCTGCGTCACGTCTCCGGCTTCATCCTCGTCAGCCGCTCCCGCCATTACCCCTGTCAGCATTCCGATGGCCATACCTACCGGACCGGCAAGCAGGCCTATCAATGAACCTGCGATTGCCCCTTCGGCAGGGAGGTCAGCAATATCCGGGCCTTCGTGATGTAATATGATAAGCTTGTTGTCGCTGTTCTTTTTAACAAGCGCTATATTGTAGATGGTTATATCCCCGATCTGGTCCAGTTCCTGTATTTTTTTTAATCCATCGGTGGCATTCTTTTCATCTGAAAAAGTGGTGAAGACAAGATTTTCCATAATTCAACTGTTTTATGATTATTAATTTTTAAGGAGTATGACAAATCTGCAACCTGCTAGACCAGTTTTTTTACGGTCTCTTTGATGTCCCTTAATTTAAAAGCCATCACAATGCTGAGGATGCCGGCTGTCAGGAAGGCTGCGCCTGAGCAGGTGATGATACCGGCTACGCCGGCAATGGGAAAGTAAATGATGAGAAAGGAAAGGATCAAAAGAAGGATGCCTCCCGCAAAAAGCCATCCCCAGCCGGATACCTGGAAACTGTCGAGATCAAAGGAAGCCCCCATTATATAAAATGCGCGGAACATCAGCCAAAATCCGACAAAATAAGGCAGGGTCGCCATGGTAATGATAGGAAACAGTAACAGGTATAAACCGACAGCGATATCAATAATTCCGGAGACAAAAGTCCATCCCCAGCCGGGAAGCAGCTTTCTGTTGCTGACGGAAAAGATGAGCTGGGAGATCCCGATACTAAGGATTATGATGCTGAACAGGATGCTTAGACCGACATAACCTTCCAGGGGTCTTGATAAGACGGCTAAACCTGCGATAATGAACAGTATTCCTTTGATAATAAACCACCACCAGTTTTTGATGGATCCGATTGCATTTGATACGAGGGTCATTGTTAAGGTTTTGAGATGAAAAAATAGTCTATACTGCTCCCGGCACTATGCCTGGCGCATATTACAGAAATGAAAGAAGGGTGTTGATTGAATATTTCCTGACAGGCTTATGGAGCAAAGAAAGAGAGTATCACGGACATTATTCTTTTGAAAATGAACAAAAACCTTTGATTTTCAAATATCATCGGCTTAATTTTCCGATGCCTACCAGCAGGAGGGAGAGAACCAGAAATCCGATGAGCAGTCCAAGGGTATTAATCAGCGCATCATGATAAGCGATCTTGCTGACATCGATAAAAGGATAGGGATAGAAACCCGACAGCGTTCCCCGGGCTATAATGAAAAGTATATATACAAGGGGGTAGATCAGCCAGGGGAGGACTTCCTTCCATTGCAGCTTGTTCTTCGGTACAAGAACGATCCAGAAAATTAAGAAGATGGAAGGTATAACAGAATGGAGCAGCTCGTCCACCACTAACTGCAGGCCCAGGGGCTCCCAGTAGCTCCGTAATACCAGGTTGTAGACAAGACCGACGATGGTAATATAAACCGTGATGGCCGTCAGGGTGCCGGGCATGGAGAAGCGCCGTCCCAGGGAGGAGCCGGGTCTCAGCCAAAGCATGGTACAACAAAAGGCGACCAGGATATTTGTCAGGATCGTGAAAAAGCTGAAGAACCGGATGATGGTCTCTGCCACCGATGCCGTTCTGTTGAGCAGAATAAGATAAAATTGGAGTACAACGGCTGTCCATCCTAAAATAGCTATGATGGCTGAATATACCTGCATAACTTTTGTGGGTTGCTTTTCCATAATCGCGGTGGTTGGATTACAATTTAATATATTTATTTTATAAAATCGCTATCCCATTTTTTACCCCGGTATTGTTTTTTTACACCAGTCAGTTCCTGTTTGGCAATATTTGAATTTGGATACACCAGAACGAAGGAAAGTCCTATCATTACTTTCGATTGATCAAACAATAAGTATAAAAGCATTTTAATTTCAGCATCTATAAACTGTTGGATCTTATTTTTTATTCCTTCAGCAGTTTCTTCAAATACTTCCCTGCTGTCGTTCCTGATAATGTCATTCATCAATTCTGTCATGAGGGCTGAAAAGGAAACGTACAGGTGCCCGGGTACATACTCGTGAATCTCAATAGATAAACCGTAATCCTGCAAAATATTTCCTTCTCCAAACTGCAGTAATAATCGAGCGTCAAATTTATTTTTTACCGGGGCATTATTTTTTCAAGACGAGGTCTTCTTTTGCGGCCCAGGCGCCGATATCCTGTTTGCTCAATGCGGCGGCCATCAGCTCCGGAAACAGATCGGGGGTACAGGCGAAAACGGGGATGCCCAGGTTGGACAGGAATTGCGCATTGCCATGGTCATAAGCCGGGGCGCCGTCATCATTTAAGGCCAGCAGCACGATCACCTGTACGCCTGCTGCCGTCAGTTCCGTAGCTCTTTTACGCATGCCTGCCACATCCCCTCCTTCATACAGGTCGGTTATCAGCACGAGCACCGTATCCGGGGGGCGGGTGATGATCTGCTGGCAATAGGTGAGGGCTGCATTGATATCCGTACCTCCGCCTAACTGCACTCCGAAGAGCAGCTCTACCGGGTCGGTCAATTCTTCGGTAAGATCGGCGACAGCCGTATCGAAGACCACCATTTTTGTTTTGATGGCGGGGATGGAGGCCATGACGGCGCCGAAGATGCCGGAATAAACGACGGAGCTACCCATGGAACCGCTTTGATCGAGGCAGAGGACCACGTCTTTCAGGGAGGTCCTTTTACGCCCATAACCGATCTTTATTTCGGGGATGATGGTTTTGTATTCGGGCTGGTAATGTTTCAGGTTCTTTTGGATGGTGGCATGCCAGTTGATCTCATGATGCCGGGGTCTCCGGTTGCGGGCGCTTCTGTTCAGGCTGCCGGTGATGGCCTGCTGCGTCGGCTGCGCCAGTCTTTTCATCAGGGTCTCTACTACTTTTCTCACGACCTGGCGGGCGGTATCTTTGGTCTTATCAGGTATCGCGCGGCTCAGGGTCATCAGGGTCGCCACGAGCTGTACGTCAGGCTCGATATTTTCCAGCATTTCCTTTTCAAACAGCATTTGGGTCAGGTTGAGCCGCTTCAATGCATCCTGCTGCATTACCTGTACTACCGAGGAGGGAAAGAACTCCCGGATATCTCCCAGCCACCGGGAAATATTGGGAGAGGAGGGGCCCAGGCCGCCTTTGCGATCATTATCGTATAGGGCTTCCAGGGTTTTATCGATATGCTGATCCCTTTCATTCAGGGAGAAACCTGTTCCGTCGTTGAGCTGCCCTCCTAAAATGAGCCGCCATTTGCGGAGATGTTCTTCTTTATTGTTCATAACTGTTAATATTCGGGGAAAGATAGCTGAAGCCCCAGTATTTCCAATACAACAGGGATTCCCGTCCTTGCCTTTTCCGGATCAAAACCAGCTTCCGCCTTTTTCATAACCGTACCGCCTCCGCCGCCTTTTACCTTTTCACCGATCTTTCTTTTTTCCGGCTGCGTGAAGGCGGAGAAGGTTCTTCTCAGCAGCGGCAATACCTGCGTGAAGGCGCCCGGGCTCAGCTGTTCCACCCAGTCATTGACAACATTCCATAATGCATTATCGATCAGCAGGAGCGTTCCGCTGCCTTTCAGGAAACCTTCCATCCAGGCCGCGGCAATTGCCGGCTCAGCGGCCGTGGACATGGCAAAATAAAAAGCCCGGATCAGGGCCTCGTCCTGTAATAATTTATAATCCGCCAGCAGCCGGGTGGCGTAACCGGCAATTACCGGCGCTACATTTTTATTGGGAGCCATTATCTGCAGTACATTTTGCCAGGGGAGGGTAATCGAAGGGTCTTGTAATACATTGACGGCATCATTCAGCTTGAAAATGAGGTCCAGCAGATGTTGTGCGGCTTCTTCGTCCACGGCGGTGCAGGCTGCGGGCAGGCTGATGCAGATCCGGGTGATCATGCTGTGCACAATGCCCAGCACGAGGTCCGCATCCGTTTTGCGGACATTGCCATACCGGCTTACGCTGACCAGTCCGGGGATGACTTCTATTAATTGGATGACATCTCCGCTGGCCGCCGCCAGGTTATTGATCTGCCGGATAAGAGTATCTACGGCTCCGGGCAGCTCTGCAGGAATAGTTTCCGCCAGCAGGGCAGATACCGCCGCCAGAGAACCGGAGTCTTCCGCTTCTTTAATAACAAAGTTCGCTGCGGCTTCGGCGGTAGTATTGCCCCAGTTACCTCTTTCAATGATGTCGATGGAGAAGGCCGGATCCCATTGGAGCCGCCACTGTTCTTTAAAAGTTCCTTTACCGCCTGCCTCGGATCTATGTCCCCATTTTATTCCCAGCAATAACAACCGGTGGAGGAAGATACTTCTTTCCAGGTCCGTCTCCTTTCGCAGATCAAGCGTATAATCCTTCCAGTCGGCAGTGGGGGGAAGCCTTAATCTTTTTTGTTGTTTTTCGATGTCCAGCTGTAAGGGCGGCTTGGGGATATCGACCGGTACTTCCCCGAGCCGGTTGCTGACGATCAGCTCATGTTGGATCAGCTGCATCAGGATCGGCTCTCCATGGCAGAGGATGCTCAAGGTTGCTTCATTCAATTCTTCCAATCCTGCGGCGGGCAGCTTGCGCAGGGAGGCGAGTGCATTCGAGAGGCGCACCGCTTCCATCACATGCGCTACGGAAGTATCCATATTCTTTTGCCGGAACAGCTTAGCGACTCCCGCCATCCATCTTGTTCCATCGTCATGGGGATAGTTCCACAGATGATCGTACCAGCCGGGGGATCCGATGCCGGCGCCGTAACCGCTGTAAAAGCTCAGACGGTCGTAGGTCCAGGGGATCCAGGTGCTCTCCACCCTGACTTTGGGGAGTCCTTTCAGCAGGTCATTGTCTTCTTTTTGTTTGGGCATATTCGTTAATGCCGGGGCGTGCCAGGCGCCGCAGATGACGGCGATGTTGCCGAACATTTCCCGCTCTGCCTGCCGGATAGTTTTACGCATGTGAGCTTCCCGCAGGTCTTCCAGGTAGTCCTCCCGTTGCGGCAAGGTCTGCCGCAGGGCGGTCATCGCCTCGTGTACGGCGTCGAAGACCTGTTCATTTCGCGTGCGTTGTTCGAACATGAATTCCCACCATTTTTCTCCGTCTTCATAACCGGCGGCGGTGGCCAGGTAGCCGACGGGGTCGTATTTTATTTTAACCAGGGGGTGGGGCTCAATGGTTACTCCTGCCTTTTCGTCGCCTGCTGCATCACCTTCTGCTACTTCTCTACCTTCTTCTACTTCTCTACCTCCTGTTGCTTCTCTACCGGCGCTGACATTCTTTTCCATTCCAACTTTTTTCTTTTCTCTGATCTCGTTTTCGACGGCAAAATGATTGGCCATCGGGAGGTCCATGAACCGAACAGGGATTTTGTTGGTAAGGGCATACTGAATTGCCTGCCATTCGGGGGAGAAGAGGGCAAAGGGATAAAAGACAGATTCCCGGGGATTGTCCGGCTGATAACATAAGATAGCGACCGGGGGCTTCAGATCCGGGCGATTGGCCCAGGACAGGATCGCATCCGCTTCCGGCGGTCCTTCCACCAATACGATATCAGGCCTGACTGTTTCCAGGAATTCTTTTACATTTCTGGCCGAGCCTGGTCCATGATGCCGTATGCCAAGTAGATGTATTGCCATTGAATGTTTGTATTAGAACATGTCCCGGCAGGCCCGGTAAATATCTTTCCAGTCCTCTCTCGTTCTTACCACGGTCTCCAGGTATTCCTGCCACACGATCTTATCCTGTACCGGATCTTTCACGATCGCTCCGATGATGCCTGCGGCAATATCGGCCGCTTTTAGCTGTCCGTCCCCAAAATAAGCTGCCATGGCCAGCCCGTTATTCACCACAGAAATAACTTCGGCCGTACTGAGCGTGCCGCTGGGCATTTTGATCTTTGTCTTCCCATCGACGGTGACCCCGCTGCGTAATTCCCGGAAGATGGTAACGATGCGCCGGATCTCTTCCAGGGCCGGGAGTTCGGCCGGGAGCTCCATCACCTTCTCAAAGCTCTCCACTCTTCTTCGTACGATGTCGATCTCTTCCTCCATGGAATCGGGCACCGGGAGGATAACGGTGTTGAAGCGGCGTTTTAAGGCGCTCGACAGCTCATTAACTCCTTTATCCCGGTTGTTCGCCGTCGCTATGATGTTAAACCCTTTGACAGCCTGGATCTCGGTATTCAATTCGGGGATCGGCAGGGACTTTTCAGAAAGGATGGTGATCAGCGCATCCTGTACATCTGCGCCAATCCTTGTCAGCTCTTCTATTCTGGCGATCTTTCCGTCCTTCATGGCTCTTATCACCGGTGTTTCCACCAGGGCGTTCTCACTGGGACCTTCTGCCAGCAGCCGCGCATAGTTCCAGCCATAACGGATGGATTCTTCGCTGGTGCCGGCTGTACCCTGGACGATCAGGGTGCTGTCGCCGCTGATTGCAGCGGAGAGATGTTCGCTGACCCAGCTCTTGGCGGTGCCGGGTAGTCCGTACAGGAGCAGCGCCCTGTCCGTTGTCAATGTGGCGACGGCGATTTCCATCAGGCGCCGGTTGCCGATGTATTTGGGCGTTACGACAAATCCGTTCTTCAGCTTGCCCCCGATCAGGTAGGTTACTACCGATGCCGGCGACAGCTGCCAGTTCAGCGGACGCCGGTCATTGTCCTGCTGTATTAATTCTTCCAGTTCCTGTGCGTACAATTGCTCGGCATGCTGACGTAAGATGCTTGACATAAGAGATATTTATTCGTTAAAGGCTTTGGCCGTTCTTTGTTTTAGAGTCAATAGTTTTGAGATATGTTCGCCTGTATTATTCCAGGTGGTTTGCAGGTAGCCTTCCTGCGCCGTGAATTTTCCCAGCTCACCGGTGATGGAGACCGGTATCGAAGAAATATGCTGATTAAAAAAGGCGCGGTTGAAATACGAGGGATTTTTAGCCGCATGGGTAAAAAAGGCCCTGGTTACTGCCAGGCTCCATTCCTCTTCACTTTCTGTGAGCCACCGGATGACGGGGTCCGGCGAGACTGCAAGGCCTTTTAGCAGATATTTTTCCCGGTCTGCCAAAGACAAAAGGGGCAATAGATCAGGGTAAAACCTGCTATCGTCGGCAACAAATGCAGGGGCCCAGTCCTTACTTCCCCATCGTCCTGCCGCAACACCTAATGCTTCTGTCAGCGGCACGGTTTCTTTTGTCTTGCCGAACAAGGCGACGATTTCGGGCGGCGTCAATCCGAAATGGCCTTCCCACAAATAGGGGGGAACCGCGACGATCAGCTGGGCGATAATATATTGTTCGTCGGAGACGGTTTTTAGCTTACTAAGCTTTTCGATCCCCGATTTAAATACCGCTTCGTCCATGTCGGCGGGTAAGGCAATTTGTAAAGAGGATTTATTTACCAGTCCAAGCAGGCTCTTCTCTTTCTTCAGGCTGACGGCCTGCCGGAGAAGATTCCAGTAGGCCTGAACGATGGGGGATCCCGGAATGGTCTTCAGCAAGGTCATGGCTTCTTCTTTTACCTTCTTGCTCTTTTCCGTTAGAAGGCTTTCCAGGAAGGGAAGGTCTTTTTCGCTGCTGCGGACCAACAGCTGTCTCAGCAGGTCTGCCCTGCTATTGGCATCTTCCTGCGCCCAGGTCTGTTGCAGCCATTCCCGGGCTTTATCGGGGTCGGTTTGCCGTAGTTGCGCCAGGATCTGTCTGCGTTGTTCGGGGTTGCCTGTTTGCCAGAGCTCTTCGTCGGAGCTGGCTTTGGTTTCCAACACATCGTCGCCTGTATCGGGGGCCGTCATCGTGCCGGCCAACAGGTTATCGTCCGCATTGGAGCCCGCTATCATGCCGGCGCCCATGCCATCGCCCGTCTTCGCCGCTGATCCGGCTTCCTCTACCGATCTGATCCCTGATCCTGTTCCGTGCTCCGGTCTGATTCCCGACGGCTTGCCCGATTGCACAAACATCCAGTCCGGATTGAAGCCGGCCAGCCATTGAGCTCTTTTGCCGCCGCAGTCCACCAGCATCGGGCGCAGTGCCTTCTGCATTTCTCCCAGTTGCAACAGGTCAGGTAACAAATCCGGTATTACCAGCCATTTCTTTTCCTGGCAGAGCCGCAGCCAATAACCCAGCAAGGCATTGTTTCCCAGGGACAGAATATCCTTTAAAGCCTGAATAGCTGCCGGCGGGCAATAACTATTTTCTTCGGGAGGCGATGTTGAAATAGAGACGCCTTCTTTATAATAAGGGATCATTCCGCAACGCCGGTAGTTAAAAGCCACGGAGCTTAGCTGCAGGAATTGTTCTTCCCTGTTGCCGCCGGATTGCCGGAGCTGTTCGGCGATTGCCGCGAGGTCCGGCGGCAGCTCTTCGGGGCTGACCTGTTTCTTATCTGTTCCCAGCAGGGCTGTATGAAGGATATTGTTCCAAAATTCCATGTCAAACGATCTTATATTCATTTTCGTGCCAGAGCCCCAACGGTGCATATCCTTTTCCCTGCCCGATCACTGCCATGTTGAGGGGACTGCCGCCGCTGAGAGACAAGAGCTTCCAGATATTACGGTAAGTATCTTTCAGGGCAATCATTTGTTGTTGATCATCCTGAAGCCACCATTGCTGAAGAAACCAGACAGGCCGCAGCTGCTCAACGACATAGGGGCGTTCATACTGAAAAGGCAATCGGCTGCTCAGCTCATTTTCAAAGGCCCTTACGGCCGTCCAGTTTGGGAACCCGGTAATTGCCGGGCGGCTGTTCGTGCTGAGCTGTCTTTTGATGATGGCCCGCAGGGGAGCGATAGAAGGGAAGTA
>JAATFV010000109.1 GCA_015655015.1 Chitinophagales bacterium
AATGCACAATAAAAATATTTGTTAAATGCTGCTTGCACCATTGCAAATAAGATAATATTTTACCATCCCTGCCGTTTATAATTACGCCGAAGGGCTTATCTTATAACCACTTAAAAAAACCTGTTCAACCATGCGTCGTAGCTTTTTAAATCCATTGTTTTGGTGTGTCCTGGTAGCACTTGCCGTGCCTGTGAGCGGATTAAAAGCCGGAGGAGGCCCTACGGGCCCGGCAAAGCATAAAAATGCTGAAAAGGCCGCTTTCGCAGAAGAGGTTTCTTTATTGTATGATCAGATCAACCTCAAGGCATTAGGGTTGACCAGGCAAGCTTTTGAATATGCCCTTAAAGGATATTACTATTTACTGGACCATCATAGTTTAGCCAGGACCAATATTCTTTCTATCTGTGACCTTAGTCAATCCTCCCGCAATAAACGTATGTATGTGCTGGACCTGGAGCAGAAAACGGTGCTGATAAACACCTATGTAGCACATGGCCGCAATTCCGGTCTCGAATATGCCAGGTCTTTTTCCAATAACCCCTCTTCCCATAAGACAAGCCTGGGTTTCTATGTGACCGGGGAAACCTATTACGGGGACAATGGCCTTTCCCTTAGAGTCCGGGGGCTGGAAAGAGGTTTTAACGACAAGGCGAATGGCCGGAATATCGTGGTCCACGGCTCGGAATATGTGGGCCCTGATTTCCTCCGCATGAATGGCTGCAGCGGCAGAAGTTTTGGATGCCCTGCTGTTCCTGCAGACGAGGCCGGAGAGCTGATCGACGCTATTAAAGAAGGATCCTGCTTATTCATTTATCACCCTGATAAAAAATACATCACCCGATCGAAGATACTTAACGGCTAGCATGGACGCATACTTCAGATGGTTTGAAGGTGAAAAAGCTCAATTTAGGTTCGTACCCTATGATTGGGCTTTTCTTTTTCCCCCCGGCCCCCTTTAGGGAGCTGGGGGTACGGTCAGAACTGCCACGCCACCAGCTGCGCCAGCAATCCCACAAATAAACCCGAATAGATCTGGAAAAAGTTATGGGCGCCTGTAATAAGACGGGCCGTGCACACCAGGCCGGTTACCAGCAAGACCACAGACAGGTAAAGCCCCGAAGCATAATCATCATTAAAAGAGAACAGCAGGAAGAACATCAGCGATCCCCCCATTGCCACCGCATGCATGCTGATCTTAAAATAGATATTACACATCCAGGCGCCGCAGAGCGCCAGAAAGGCGCCCAGTGAAAAACGGATGACCACAGGCGGAACATCCGGTAAGTTCTTAAAGACATTCCAGGTCCACCAATAGAAGATCATGGCGATGATATAGGGCAATATCCGTTCTTTCTCCGTGCGAAGGTGGAAGGATTCAATAAATTTCAACCTCCATAATAAGAAGACGGAAAAGGCAGGAAATAAGGCGTCGAAAACAAAAACGTGCAGGAAACGAAGCATTTTCATCCGGTCATCGATCCCGGCAAAAACAGCGGGATGGAAAAAAACCAGGAAGCCTACCACATAGCTGGTGATGAATAAAGGATGAAACAGGTAAGAAATAAGCTGACCGAAAAACCGCAGCACCGGTGAAAAAGAATTTGCCTTCGGAGATCCGCCGGCCATAGCTACATGGAGTTCATTCATTACGGTATCTTTTATTTACGCTCATCTTCGCAATTACATCCATCTTCGCAAGCTACATCCACTGGTAACCAGTTGCATCCACCGGTAGCCAGTTATATCCACCACCGGTACCTCTTTCTTCGCCGGCCGTCCTGATCAGCCAGCTGGAAAGCAGCCGCCATCGGCCTGCAAGGATCGTTCCCAGCCGCCCGCACTGTTGCCTGCCGCTGCATATCTACAGCTCTTTTCTCAGCCTTGCAACAGGTATATTCAATTGCTCCCTATACTTGGCAACTGTCCGGCGGGCTATATTGTATCCTTTTTCCTGGAGTAATTCCGTCAGCTTCTCATCGCTCAGGGGCTTCTTTTTACTTTCCCCTTCTATCAGATCGCTCAGGATCTTTTTCACTTCCCGGGTAGACACCTCTTCTCCGCTGTCCGTACTGAGGGATTCACTAAAGAAGAACTTAAGACGGTATGTTCCGAACTCGGTCTGCACGAATTTGCTGTTCGCCACCCGGCTCACCGTAGAAATATCGAGGGCTGTCCTTTCCGCAATATCTTTCAGGATCATCGGCCTTAACCGGGTCTCATCTCCTGTCAGGAAAAACTCATACTGATAATCCATGATCGTATGCATGGTATTATACAAAGTCTGCTGCCGCTGCTTGATCGCATCGATAAACCATTTGGCGGCATCTATCTTTTGCTTGATGAACAGCACCGCTTCCTTCTGGCGCTTATCCTTTTTACTGCCCCTGTCATATTCCTTCAGCATCTCTTTATACCCTTCGCTGATCCGGAGATCCGGGGCATTCTTTGAATTCAGGGACAGCTCCAGCTTACCGGCGCTATTCGTAATAAAGAAATCAGGAATAACATAGCTCTCCCCCCTGTTGGCTTCACTGACGTCACCCCCTGGTTTGGGATTAAGCTTAATGATCTGGTTGATCACGTCTTTCAGCTGGTCATCGGTCAGGTTGAGCCCCCGCTGTATCTTATCGTAATGCTTTTTAGTAAACTCATCAAAGTAATAGGTGAGCACATCGATCGCCATCTCTACGCTCTTGCCATTCCCTTTTTTACGTTGCAGCTGGATCAGCAGGCATTCCTGCAGGTCCCTGGCGGCAACGCCCGGCGGATCGAACTGCTGAATCTTTTTAATCAGCCCTTCGATCTCCTGTTCCGTTGTTTCAATATTCTGACGGAAAGCAAGATCATCGGCAATAGAGGTCGTTTCCCTGCGCAAATAGCCATCGTCATCAATGCTGCCCACGATCTGCTCGGCAATCTTACGGGTACGGTCATCAACCACCAACATGCCCAGCTGGTCCAATAAGAGCTCATGAAAAGAAGTTTCCACCCTGTGAGGCATCACCCGGTCCTCATCCAGCTCGGGATAATTGTCATCCCGCAATTTATAATCAGCTACATCGTCATCGTATTCGTTCACATATTCGCTGATATCGATGTTTTCATATTCATCCTCACTGCCATCCTTCTCTTCAAATTCCTCCGCTGTCTCAAATTCGTCCTTTGTCTCATCTGTCAGCCCATCCTCATGATCTTCTTCCGTTACCTCCAGCGCAGGGTTCTCCTCCAGCTCTTCCTTGATCCGCTCTTCAAGAATAGCCGTGGGCACCTGCAGCAGCTTCATTAACTGAATTTGCTGTGGTGACAGTTTTTGTAGTAACTTTTGCTGTAATGATTGACTTAACGACATTTCTTTCCAGGGGTTTTGTCCTGCTTCCTTTTCCTGTTTCTGGAAAAGGGCGCGCGAACCACAAAAATCAGGCCGTAAATCTACATAAAAAGGAGGGATAGACCATGCAACGATTAAAATGTTTTCTTGTTGTATGTATTTCAATACTTTTTCTGGGGGAGGCCTGGGGACAAAATATTCCGTCAGGAGTTTTTTCCAGGGGTGCCGGTGTCCTTTGGGGTCATTCCGGATATTATTCCGGAGGGGTCAGCCGGGTACGGTCATTGGCTACCAGTATTCCTACGAGTATGCCCAACAGGTATTTCCCGAGCGGGAATAGGTTTGGCATCCCTTCATCGCTGGCCTTGGCCGCCGAAGCATCCACCTGGCTTAAAGACTGGGGTACGGGCTGGAATACCGGCTGGGGAATGGACTGGGATACGGGCCTTTATCTGCATCGGACCGCCTCCCCGGAATCGACAGGACCCTTCTCCCTGCAAACTCCGGGAAATGTCCAGGCCCTGGGGGATGACTATTATTCCCATCATTTGGGCTTTTTCTGCAAAAAAGAGCTGGAATTCGAAAAAACGACCCGCATCCCGCTCCGTTTCCGGCTGGGTTCACTCGAACAATGCAATTATCTGGAAGGGAAATAGTCAGTTATCAGGCAAAGACAACTTTTAATAAGACTTTAATTGACCAGCTCCCTGCTGAGCGCCTTCTTTATCGCCGCTACGATCTTCTCCCCTTTTTCCTGCGTCTGTTCCTCCGTCCATAACAGCCCGATAGCCGTAGAGATACAACGGCTCATGACCCGGTCGCTGGCAGGAAAAGTGGTGACCGACAGCTTCTGCAATGCCTGCCGCTGCCCGTCATTCAGGTTATTCAGCGTACTTGCCTGGCGGAGATGGTCCCATTTGCGGATATAATGCCAGTTATTATCAAACCAGTAAAAATTACCGGCCAGAATGCCTTGTGACTTCAGCTCGGCAATGACGGCCCTGGTCAATGTCTCCGAAGGAAGGAGCCAGCTGAGGAAGGTGCAGCTATCCCCGGACGGGTCCGGAATGGTCCGGAAAGAGACTTCAGGCAATTGCGAGAGAATCGTTTTCAGCTGCCCGTGATTCTTTTGCTGAATGGCCAGGAACTGGTCCAGCTTGCGGATCTGCGCGAGGCCTACCGCAGCATGTAATTCAGAGATCCGGTAATTATACCCGATAAAAGGGTGCAGGTCCGCGCCCCTGTCAACGCCCGTATGATCATGGCCATGGTCCGTAAAACCATCGCATTTCGTATAGGTAGCTTCATCATTGGTCAGTACGGCCCCGCCTTCCGCGCAGGTAATGACCTTCACAAAATCAAAGGAGAAAGTTCCGGCGTTGCCGATCGTGCCCAGGTGTCGGCCCTTATACCGGCCCCCGATGCTCTGGCAGGCATCTTCCAGCAGGAGCAGGTTATGTTCCTTACAGATAGCCAGGAGAGCGTCCAGGTCGGCCATCGCTCCGCACATATGCACCGGCATCACACATTTGGTCCGGGAAGTGATCGCCTGACGTACGGAGTCTGGCTGTAAAGTAAGGGTCTCATCTACCTCAGCCAGCACAGGGATCGCCCCCACGCTCAGTACAGCCTCGAAACTGGCCACAAAGGTAAAAGCAGGCATAATGACCTCATCTCCGGCCCCGATGCCCAGCACGGTTAACGCTGTCGTCAGGGCGGAAGTGCCGCTGGAGGTCAGCTGTGCAAAATTACAGCCAAACCGTTGGCAGATCGCCGCTTCCAGCTCTTTGGATTTCCAGATCCCTTTGCGGGGACCGTCGAACCCGTACCGCATGAGGATACCGGTTTCCAGGACATCGTTCACTTCTTTGCGTTCTTCCGGGCCAAATAATTCAAAACCAGGCATATTGTTAGGATTTTATTATTAGATAAACTTTTGTTCCGCCATGGCTTGCCATGGCTAATGCTCTCAATTTATTGGCCTTCGGCCCCGCGGCCTGGAAAGTCACGAATTCTATCGGGTCCCGACCCGGCCGCTAAGGTAGAAAAAATGATCGTAACAGGCCGGCTTTCGACATTGGTCTTACTTACCGCCGTGATAAAGTAATAAGCGCTTTTCCCCGGCGATAACGAGGCTGACTTTACGGAGAACCCCGCCACCGGATCATAGGGGATAAAGGCAAACACATTCGCTGAATCAATGGATAGATTAGCCGAATCCGACCGGTAGACGGCATATCCCCGCAGCGTATCCTCCGGCGCCCCTTTCGCCAGCCAGACAGCCTGGGAAGAGTCCTTTTGATTGTATTCGGTATGGGTGAACGGCTCGTGGGGTTTTACCGTATCGATCCAGGACATCGGAGGGATGAGAGCCGGGTATTTATAATAGTTCTGCCGCAGGCTGTCATTCCAGCCATAGGGGTTCCTTTCAAAAGATTTACTGCTGAAGTAGATCTCTCCCTGTATATCCGGATAGGTCCGCAATGTCTGGATCTGACGTGTCAGCTGGGTAGGGTCCCGCCAGGCCGGATTGCTGCCGGCGCGGTAGATCCCCAGGCCGATATAACACTGCCTGCCATAGGTATGACGGCTCCACCATTCCGTCTGGGTCCCGAAAGGCACATGGGAAAAAGTGAACTCCCAATAGAGCTGAGGGGCGACATAGTCGATCCAGCCATTCTTCAGCCATAAGAGGATATCCGCATAGAGATTGTCATAATTGGTCTGGCCGGCCTGGCTATCGCTGCCCTCCGGATCTTTGCTTTTATTACGCCAGACGCCGAATGGGCTGATGCCGAACTTGCAGTATTTTTTTTCTTCCTTGATTGCCTGGCTTATCCGCAGGATCACGGAATCCACATTACTTCTCCGCCAGTCTCCTATTGACAATCCATCCCCGTATTTTGCAAAGCTGGCTTTGTCAGGAAAATCCTTTGTGGGACTGCCTTCTACAATATCGTACGGATAAAAATAATCATCGAAATGCAGGGCGTCGATATCATAACGGCGAACGAGGTCCCGTATGACCATCGTGACATACTGCTGCACCTCTTTATTGCCCGGATCGAAATAGAGGGTGTTCTGGAAACGGACAAACCACTCCGGATGAAGCCGGGTGATATGGTTGGGAGCTATGGAGGATTTTCCAATGGTATGTACCGCCCGGTAGGGATTACACCAGGCATGAAACTCCATGCCCCTTTTGTGCGTCTCCTCGATCATGAATAACAGCGGATCATAATAAGGCGAAGGCGGCCGGCCCTGTATGCCGGTAAGCCATTCGCTCCAGGGCTCATAAGGAGAAGGATAAAAGGCGTCGGTAGCCGGCCGCACCTGGACCACCACCGCATTCAGCCCGTTGCGCTTATGCATATCCAGCAGCCGGATGAACTCCACCCGCTGGCTGTCTGCCGGCAGTCCTTTTTTAGAGGGCCAGTCTATATTTTCCACACTGGCTACCCAGGCTGCTCTGAATTCATACTTGGATTGACAAAAAGAAAGGGCCGGGATGGCCAGGAGGCAGGCAGCAAGCAATATGTTCTTTATGTTGATCAGAGAGCGGTTCTTCATCCTTTCAAAAAAATTTAGTCGGTCAATAAATCATCCATGCAAATTGCACGCTCAGCGGGTTGGACAGCGCTATTCCTTCGGACAAAGCTGTCTCCTCTATTAAATCTCCGTCCTTTGGAAAAGACCGGGGCCTAACTATGTATCCCCGTCCACGATGGGGTCCTGGTTGCGTAATTTATCCAGGAGCTCATTCAGGGTCTTCGCTTCCGCCTCCGTGAGATTCATCAGGATCTCATCCATCTGCTGGTCATAGGCGTCGATCTTTTCGAGCAGCTTCTTCCCCTTTTCCGTTATGACCACATCCACGAGGCGTCGGTCCATCTTACAGATACTTTTTTTTACCAGCCCCTTTTTCACGAGACGGTCCACAATCCGGCTGGTATCGCTCATCTTATCCAGCATACGCTGCCGGATCTGCAGCGTGGACAGGGGTTTTCCGGCGCCCCGGAGAATCCGAAGGATATTGAATTGTTGGGAGGTTATCTCCCATTCATCGAAGATCTTGCCTATTTTTTCCGTAACCCAGTTATAGGTATAAATAAGATTGATCCCGGCTTTTTGATATTCATTCCGGAATTTACGTTGGTTTATTTCTTTTTCAAGCGTCATGGTTCATCCGTAAATAAACAATTTAATCCTCCCACACTTTTGTCCCCTCGCTGCAATTGGCGCAAATATCGATATTCTTCCGGCTTTGCAAGACCTTCCGGCGAAAATCCACATACTGTTCGTTGTTCCAGATCTCTTTGAAAGGCCGCCCTTTCAGGTCTCCCAGCTGGTGCTGTGCATCCTTGTCAAAGCAGCAGGGCACCACCAGGCCATCCCAGGTGATCACCGTAGCATGCCAGAGACGCCAGCAATGATTGTCCAGCGTATTTTTGATCTGGTATTCGTCCTTTTTATCCTTCCGGTACCGGCTGTATTTCCTGTTCTCCGGTATCAGCTGATTGGGATCATTCTTATAATCATAGACCTGGGCGGTCTTGAACCGGACCTCATCCACCCCGATCTCCCGGGCCAGGCTCCGTATTTCTTCCAGCTGATGTTCGTTGGGCTTGACCACCAGGAACTGAAAAAACACAAAGGGCGTCCTGCTCTTCAGCTCTTTTTTCCATTTTACGATATTCCGGGCCCCTTCCAGCACTTTTTCCAGCTTCCCTCCCACCCGGTACTGTTCATACACGTCCTGGGTAGTCCCGTCAATAGAAATGATCAACCGGTCCAGCCCGCTCTCCACCGTTCTTTTCGCATTTTTGTCGTTGAGATAATGCGCATTGGTGGAGGTGGCTGTATAGATCCCTTTCCCGGATGCATAAGCCACCATGTCCAGAAAAGAAGGGTTCAGATACGGCTCTCCCTGAAAATAAAAGATCAGGTAGAGCAATTCTTTGGACAGCTGGTCAATCGTATCCCTGAAAAAATCCTTTTGCAACATTCCCGTTGGCCGGGTAAAAGACCGCAGGCCGCTGGGACATTCGGGACAGCGCAGGTTGCAGGAAGTCGTCGGTTCGAAGGAGATGGAGACAGGATAGCCCCACTGAACGGCCCTTCCGGTCCATTTACTCAGGTAGTAGCTGCTCAATACCTTTACCCCATTCCACAGGCGTCTTCCCGTGAGCTTGGATAAAAGATTGATGGTATCGTTCCGGTTTAAAGCGGGCATGAAAGGATAAAATTAACCTTTATCGATTATTCAGCAACGATTACTGGCAATTCATCCGTTAATTTTGTCATTTTTATCGGTCGGATGGGCTTACAAGGATAAAATTTTCATCCCGGTGTGTGTTATGATGAAAATTTTATCCTGGACGGTTCGTTGGCACTAAATTTATATTTTTACCGTTGTTGTCTTCCCGGAGCCGTCACGCGGCTCAGCCCAACCTTCCGGGAGAAAGCTGCGGGCGACAACCAATCATCAGACCGTTAAGCCGGTCCGGGCTGCATTAGCTGAAGGACCGGACTGGCTTAGCAAATATTATGGCGAATAAAACAAAGAAAAATACAGCCTGGAGGATCTTATTGCTTTCCCTGACCGTTGCGGTGATAGTCATGCTCGGTTTTGTGGCATATGACTGGTGGCAGGAACGAAAAGCCCATTTTGTCCGTTATCCGGAGTTCGGCATCGACGTTCCGGTCAATTATAGCATTTATGGCATCGATGTGTCTAAATACCAGAGCATCATCGATTGGGAATCGGTCAGGGACATGAAGGTAGGCCACGTACAAATGGGGTTTGCCTTCATCAAGGCTACGGAAGGATTGGGCAATGAAGACGCCTATTTTCCCCGTAACTGGAAAAAGGTGAAAGATGCCGGTATCACCCGGGGCGCCTATCATTTTTTTCTGGCTACCAAGAGCGGTAAGGCCCAGGCAGAGAATTTCATCAATTCTGTCGAGCTGCTGCCTGGTGATCTCCCCCCGGTACTGGATATCGAGCAAACCTATGGCGTGCCGGCCGACAAACTACGGGAAAGGGCGAAAGAATGGCTGGAGACGATACAGGAATACTACCACATTGTTCCGATCATTTATACGAATGTGGACTTCTACAAACAGTATCTGAAGGATGATTTTGACCAATACCCGCTATGGGTAGCACATTACCTGCAAAAAGAAAGACCCCGTATTTACCGGGAATGGACGTTCTGGCAACATAGCGAAGCAGGAAGGATCAATGGGATCCTTACCAGGGTGGATTTTGATGTTTTTAATGGAGATACGGCGGAGTTTAAAAAGCTGCTTGTCAACTAAAACATGCCCCCCGGTCGGAATCAGTTTTCCAAAATGTACCTGAAAAAAAGAGGCCCCGAAAAGGGGCCTTATATATCTTTAATGCCGGATTAATAGTAGCAGGCGCTTACTTTAAAGTCTTCTTCACCTTTTTTACAAAGGCTTCTGTAACGCTGGCAAAATTAGCGATTTCAGCAATGGTGAACTTGTTAGCAACCAAAAGGTTTTTTACTACCTCGTAGCTCTTTTTCTCTTCACCTTCTATTTTACCTTTCTCGATACCTTTCTCGATACCTTTTATCTCTCCACGCCTGTAGAGAATATCTTTTTCTTCCGATATGTATTTTGCAATGCTATCCATAATAGCTAAGTTTTCTGGTGCTAAGTTACGCAATTGCGCTAATATTCGCAACTGCCGGATACGTCTGAGCTTCGAAAAATCTCCTTTTGAGGCATTAATGACTTGCTTCACAATGCTTTCTATGATCCGCCCAGGATTTCCACTTCCAAAATTAGCCAATATTGCTAACATTTTTTCCTCCGGATTATCGGAACGAAGTAACAGGTGATAATCCACAGCGGAGAGGGCTATCAGCTGGTATTTAAAATCTATCTGCTCCGAATGGATATGATCCGGCATAGTGGGGTTTCCTTCACCTATATAAATGACGTACTGGCGGACCGGAAGCTGATATTGCCGAAGCAGCATAATATAATATTCCGCCATCCGGAATACCATTTCCGGCTCATCCTTTACCTGGAATTCGATATGCAGTACAAAGGTTTTGTCCTTTTTGTCAGTCACTTTTTTAAGCACATCCGGTTTGCGCTCTTTGGTATGCTGTATATCATCCGGTAACTCCTCGGTATATACAGCGTCAATGCCCAGCAGGTTTTTGATCAGTCCGGGCAAAGCCGCTTCGATATTTTCCCGGAGAATTTTATCGTATTGGTTGACTTGCTGGTTGCTTTGTTTGACCTTTAGGGTGCCGGATTTTGCTTTTCCCATATTCAAGCAATCTGTTTATTCAAAAACAAAAGTAGTGATAAGGACGGCACGACCAGGAAAGAAATATTAACACTAAATATGCTACAGGCACCCCAGCCGGAGAGGCCAAAATAGCCGGGGCATTTCCAACGAATGACGACACGTATAAATCCGTCCATCTTTCGGGTCTGATGATGGCAGAACTTTGTCGAAACATCGTCCTCGCTCAGAACTTCGCCAGAGCGACATTTAGTCGCTCTGACCCGTTCGTAACTCTCGCTTCGCTCAGTTACATTCGCACCCTTCGCCGCACCCGGTTGGGACAAACGCCCGCGGCGGAGTTAGCTCGTATGATCCGCCACAATCACCCACCTCCCATCGATCTTCCGGAATAACAAAGTATAAATCCCCCCCACATCTCCCGCCTTTCTCTTTAAAAACCATTTCCCTATCACAAAACAATAGTCCGGCGAAAGCTTATTTATTTTGAGCAGGGTAAAGAACAGCTTTCCCATCTTATCCGCGTCACTATAATTCTTTTTATAGTTATTCAGCGCATTCATATACCCATAGGAAATGCCTGACTGGCCGATAAACAGCAGGGAGTCGTTTTTCCAGTAACCCTTCATGAAGTCATCGATACTGCCCCTGTTCCACGCTTCCGACTGGGCCGCCATCACTTTTTGAATAGCCGCGGCATCCTCTGCCGGAGTTTTGCCGGACTGCGCAGCGCCCGTCAATACGTTGCCGGTACAAAACAGGAAAATAAAGAGACCGGGCAAAAAATAGCTTCTTCGGAAATACAGGTTCTTTGGGAGAGCAACGCCGTTCATGATCTTTTTTTAGTAAGATACTTACTCTCCTTCCATTTCCTGCAGTAATTCCTGTAGTTTTTGAATATGGCGGCCGTACAATTTGTTTACGTACCAGACATTGATATAATAGATCCCGATCGTAAGAAGCGCCAGCAGGCTTATCCAGAACAAAGGGCTCTGCCACCAGGGAATGCCGCTTATCCGGTAATAAAGGGAGGAGCCGGAAGGAGTAGGATATTTCCAACGGATGATAAGGTAAGAAAGAATGGTCATGACGGGGATCATCAGCGTACCGGTCAGGGTATAGAACCGGGTATACTTTTTCAGGGTCCGAACCTGTCGTTCCAGGTTGGATCGCACCTGGCAGCTTACACACTGCATTTCTCTCAGCAGCTTGTCCTTTCGGTAATAATATCCCGCAAACAGGAGCATCAGCAGGAAGAACAGCCAGGCGATCCCCGACAGCCTGCCCCCGAAATCCAGCAAATAGAACAGGATGGCAGGAATATAGGTCATTATGATAAGGACCAGCTCTCCCAAAAGATTGCGTCTCATCTTTGCAACCGGTCCCTTGGATCTCTTATGCAGCAGGGTTATAATTTCCTGTTCACTGCCATGCCTCCCGGCAGGCTTACCTTCCAGGGTATGCCATACGTATTTAAGACTCTCCAGTTCCATAAGCGGTGTCCTTTGTGATTTTGCGTAATTTTTCCTTGATCCGGTTCATTTTTACCCGCAGATTATTTTGATTGATCCCCAGGATCTCTTCCATTTCATCGTAACTTTTGTCTTCCAGGAACAGCATGACCAGCGCTTTTTCCACCTCCGTCAGCTGGTCGATGGCAGCATACAATAGCTGCAGCTGCTCCTCCTGTTCTTTAGAATACTGCATATCCTGTAATTGGGTAGGCAGATGGTCGGGGTCAATGGGTTTGATGCGGCGGCGCTGTTTGCGTAGGTCGGAAATGGCCGTATTCAGCGCAATCCGGTAGAGCCAGGTGCTAAACTTCGAATCAGCCCTGAATTTGGGATAAGATTTCCATAACTGGATAATGATCTCCTGAAAAAGGTCCTGTCGGTCATGTTCGGAATAACAATAGAGCCGGCATACCTTATGCAGCATGCCACGATGCTCCTGCACCAGCGTCACAAATTCTTCCTGTGTGGCGGGTTTCTGCAAATAGAAAGGTTTTAGCAATAATACCATTCGTCGCGGGAATGACGAAAATATTACAGAAAAAGGGAGCAACGCGAATTCATCGTAAATTCGCCCCAAAATCTAAGCCCGGCAACAAAAATTCCATCAAAGAATACATTATACCGGCATACCAGCATGAAAAAGATCTATTACCTCTCCACCTGCAGCACCTGTAACAGGATCCTGCAGGAAATACAAGCTGAAAAAAAAGGATTCGAATTGCAGGATATCAAAACGGAAAAGATCACCCCCGCCCAATTAGATGAGCTAAAGGAAAAAGCGGGCAGTTATGAAGCGCTGTTTAGCCGGCGGGCTATCAAATACAAGGAAATGGGCCTGAAAGACAAGCCGCTTACCGAAAAAGACTATCGCCGGCTCATCCTGGAAGAATATACCTTTTTAAAACGCCCGGTAGCCCTCACCGGCGGCAAGATATTCGTAGGCAGCGACGCAAAGACCGTGGAGGGCTTAAAAGCAGCTATAACAGATAAGGCAGCTATAACAAATAAATAGGACTACTTGCAGCCTGGTTGTTCCGTTGTCTATCGTCGACGACCTCCCTGAAAACGTATAAGACTATTCATAGCACATTCACTGCGATAGCATTTCCGGCTTATGCAGACGGAACGCTGCTCCCGTTAATTGGCCGACAGCCTCCTGAACTTTGAAAGCCCCTGCTGCTGGATGACCTTCACCCTTACCAGGCCTTTTATTCCGGCATAATCGCGTGCAGAGCTATATAGATATGATTCCGGCGATTCCACGATCCGTTCACGTACAGGGTTCTCATGAATATGGTCGATGCGGTCGAGCAACAAGCCTGGCTGTCCGCTATCGATATACAACGGACTGCTGCAATTCTGCCATAAATTGAATTTTTCTATCCGCTTCAGGGATTTGCTGAAATCCTCAAACCGTTGCATCATCCAGTCACGCCGAAGATCCATTTCCATCTCGATCGCCTTTATTAATTCCGGAGTGGTGAACTTTTTAAAATCCCGCTCAAAATAAGCCGGGCCATACCCTTCCTTTGTTCTGATCAACAGATGGAGATGACAGGTCATCAGGCACCAGGCATATATTGTCACCCCCTGTACTTCGACAAAATGATTTAACGCATCCGCAATCACCTGTTTGTAAGTAGGCCGGACGAATACATCGATCCGGTCGACTACATTCAGGGTGAGAAAATAACAAGTTTCCCGGGGGACCAATGATTCGTCGTGTGGCAGCATAACCGCTCATTTTGAATGACAAAATAAAAAATCATAACAGGTACAGGAAGGGGGTAATTCTAAAGTTACAAAATCCGGGCCTCTTTATCGAACCTGTTATTTAAATTTTTTATAATACCGGAGCGGACGGGTGCACGGTGGCCCGGCTCTGAAGCCAGGCCGCAGAAAACTCTATTCAGGACCAGGTCTCACATGGGATAATTTAACCTTTTGAAGAGGATAGGCACTGCAATAAATGTAATGTTCCGGGAGATCGACGATCTTTTCCTTCAGCAGGCTCTCCAGGGCAGAGGGCAGATCCAGTCCCTTTTTAACATATTTTTCAAGATCAACAGGCTGATTGCCGAATTGCCAGAAATGATGCTCCGAATCATTTTGGTAGCGGTTAGCGAAGAACTGGAATAATCGCAGCAGCCATTCTTTGCGGCTCTCGGTGGGATGTTCTGCAATGGCCCGGAGGATTTGCTTGGCCGAATTGCTTTTCAGGTCTCTTAGTACTTTGGGGAGATTGTGCTTTCCCTCTTCCACTCCGGCAACCATACAAAGGCGGCTGGGCAGAATTGCGTATTCGTATACCCGTAGCCGTTTGTTCTCAATGCAATAGTTCAGGTTGTCTATCAGCAGATCACAATATTCGTAGCGGGTGAATATATCAATCCCGCCAACTACGGTTAGGGTTACAAAATACAATCCCTTAGGCTGTATCTTGTTTTCGGTCATTCGTAAAAGGTAGCAAACTTTTGGTAAAAGCAATAATTACCCCCTTACTCCGGCAGTCTAAAAAGGGTATTTATTTGTTTTCTCCGGATAGGCCCTATTGTTTTTCCCAACAAGGGACTAATTCCCGGCCTGAGAGGCCGATAACTGCGCCTGCACTGCATCCGGAGGTTTCCCTTTAAAGGCGGACCCACCACGTTTGCGAAAAAAAATTCCCGATTTGACAGTTAAACTATCCGCAGTTTTGCATAGTTCAGCATGATCTTCTTCTCTCCGTTGTACTGAAACTTTACGGTAGCGATCGGATTATGTGCAGACCCTTCCATGCTGACCACTTCTCCAAACCCGAATTTCTGATGTTCCACTTTCTGGCCCACCTGCAGCGCAGAAGTATCGCTCGCTGTAAAATCAGGGCTGGGATTGTGTTCGATCGTTTTCATGTACGGCTTGATAGGTACATACGCCGGCTTGGCCTCTTTTTTATTCGGGGGAGGGCCGTACTTCTTCTCCGCCTGCGCGGCTGTATTTCCGAACCCGCCGGCACTCATACGATCAAAAGAAGAAGAGGTATTGCCAAATCCTATATTGCTGGCCCCCTGGTTGCGGGCGCCGCCGCCGGCAAAACTACGATCCAGGTACTCTCCCGGAATCTCTTCAATGAAACGGCTGGGTTCATTCTGGACCAGCGAACCAAAACGGTAGCGGGTATTCGCATAGGTGATCCACAAACGCTGCTTGGCCCGGGTAATGACCACATAGAACAGCCTTCTCTCTTCCTCTAACTCCTCCCGGGTATTGATGGACATCGCATTAGGAAACAACATCTCCTCCAGACCCGCAGCAAACACACAGGAGAACTCAAGACCTTTGGCGGCATGGATCGTCATTAGCTTCACCGTATCGGCATTCGGATCCTTCTCATCGGCGTCCGTCAGCAAGGTGATCTGCTGTAAATAATTTCCCAGCCCCTTTGTCTCTGTCTCCAGCACTCCGTCTTCATCCGGCCTTTCCGTAAACTCTTTAATAGAATTCAGCAGCTCCTGGATATTCTCATAACGGGCAAGGCCCTCTGTCGTCTTATCATTAAAGAGCTCCTTTACAAGATTCGTCTGTTTACCCACATGTGTCGCTACCTCATACGCATTTTTCGTCTCCAGCATACTGGTAAAGCTCCGGATCATCAGCACAAAATTCTCGATCGCCTCCAGGGTGCCTGCCTTATACCCGAATTCCGCGGCCCTTCCCAGCACTTCCCATAAGGAAATGTTGTGCTCATTGGCCGCCAGGACGGCCCGGTCGATCGAGGTCTTTCCAATGCCCCGGGTAGGATAATTGATAATTCGCTTCAGCGCCTCTTCATCGCTCGGATTGACAATCATTCGCAGATAGGCCACCAGGTCCTTGATCTCTTTGCGTTGATAGAAGCTTACCCCCCCATACATCGTATAAGGGATCGCCATGCGGCGAAGGCTTTCTTCAAAAGCCCGGCTCTGGGCATTCGTCCGGTATAGAATGGCAAAATCACGGTTATTGTAATGATTGCGCAGCTTCTGTTCCTGGATCGTGTCGGCTACGAACTTCCCTTCTTCATTATCCGTCATCATGCGCACCAACCGTATCTTTTCTCCACTGGCGTTATCCGTCCAAAGGTTTTTCGGTATCTGACCCTTATTGTTCTTTATGACTTCGTTCGCTACATTAATAATGCTCTGCGTACTACGGTAATTCTGTTCCAGCATCACCACCTTTACATCATCATAGTCTTTCTGGAACTGCAATATATTCTCGATCGTAGCCCCGCGGAAACTATAGATGCTCTGGGCATCATCCCCTACCACGCAGACATTTTCATGCGCAGCCCCCAGGAGCTTGATGATCTCGTACTGAGCGGGATTGGTATCCTGGTACTCATCGATGAGGATATATTTGAACTTATGCTGGAATTTAAACAGGCTCTCCGGGAAATTTTTAAGCAGCTTGTACATATTGACGAGCAGGTCGTCAAAATCCATCGCGCCGTTCTTTAAACAGCGCTTGGCATATGCGGCATAGATCTGCGCGATCGCCGGCCGGTTGGCCCGCATATCTTCCTGTTGAAGCCCATAGTCATTCGCATATTCCACCGGACCTACCAGGCTGTTCTTCGCCGAAGAAATACGGTTATATACAACGTTGGGCTTATACGTTTTATCGTCCAGGTCCAGCTCGTTGATCACGGTCTTCAGGACACTCTTTGCGTCATCCGTATCATAGATGGTAAAATTCCTTTCATAGCCCAGGTGCTGGGCCTCTCCCCGTAAAATACGGGCAAATACACTGTGAAAAGTGCCGATATAAAGGTTACGGGCATTCGTATTTCCCAGGGTCCTTTCGATCCTTTCCTTCATTTCCTTAGCAGCCTTGTTGGTAAAAGTCAGGGCCAGGATATTAAATGCATCTACTCCTTGCGACATCAGGTGGGCAATACGGGTGGTAAGCACCTTTGTTTTACCGCTGCCTGCCCCTGCCACGATCATAATAGGGCCATCCTTGTGCAATACCGCTTCTTTCTGCCGGTCATTCAATTCACTGATATAATCTTGCATAACGCGAAGGTAATCAATTAGCCTCAAGCTTCAAGCTGCGGGCTGCCAATTGCTATCAATATGTCGCAAATTGCTATAGGTTGATTATCAGAGAATAACAAATTAATACTCTATGTATTTCTGGCTTGAAGCTTGCAGCTTGTGAATCTCCGGGCTCAACGCTCCTCAACGCTTGCCGCTTGAGCTTGTGACCTGCAGCTCTCAGAGAATTTGCAGCTCTCAAAGAAAGCTGTGTTTCCGATAAGTTTTTTTAGATTTACTGATCAACTACCCACAGTTTATGCTATCTGTCGCTCCTCTTTATCACCTGAAAGTCCGTGACCATTTCAAACAGCAGCGGGGAACCTGGAATTTTTTTGCCGCTGCCGGCAGGAAAGAAGAGCAGCTGGCCTCTTTCAAAACGGAGCTTTTAAAGAATACTTATAAGTTTCAGCCGGACGCCGACTCCTTTATCTACGATAAGATCGCTTTTGCCAAAGATCGGCTGGAGCTGGGGGATCTTCCGGTGACAGCCTATCAGGCCCAGTATAATACAGAGCTCAATGCTAACATTATTTATCTCCACGGGGAAGCGCACCTGGTATTTAGCGGGAATCTTACGCAAAGTCTTAACGAAGAGGAACTGCTGGCCGTCATTGCCCACGAACTGGCCCATGTCAAATTATATTCCCTTTCTGACGGAGAGCTGGAAGTAGCCGACCGGATCATAAACGCCATTGCCAATAACAGCACCAGCGAGCCTGTCTACTATGAGACGGCCCGGTTATTCTGCCTTTATACGGAGATCTATTGCGATCGGGGAGCCTGGATGGTGCTGGGAGACAAGACCCCTGTCATCAATATGCTGCTGAAGATCGCTACCGGTCTGGCCGTTGTCCATGCCGACAGCTATAGCAAACAGGCGGAAGAAATCTTTTCGGCCTCCCCCGCAACCCAGTCCGCTAAACTCACGCACCCTGAAAATTTTATCCGTACCCAGGCCCTGCGGCTCTGGCAGGAAAAGAAAGAAGGTGCGGAAGAAGAAATTACCAGGATGATAGAAGGCCTCCCCGAACTGGACAGGCTGGATATCTTTTCACAAAAGGAATTAGCCGCCCTTACCCGGGATTTCCTGCAGGCTTATCTTCGTCCAAAATGGTTTCAAAGCACGCTGGTGACCAGCCTTGCAAAAGAATATTTCCCGGATCTTTCTTTGGACGAACCGACCCTGAGCACAGCACAGCTAACAGCCAGGATCGCTCCTGCCCATCCCGGCATCAAAGAATATTTCGCCTATATATTACTGGATTTCGCCCTGGTCGATCCTTCCCTGGAAGAGATCCCTTCCGGGCGCGCCTTCCAATTTGCAGAAGAAATGCAGCTTTCAGCCGTTTATGACCCCATTGCCCGGAAAGAATTGCAGCTCAGTGAGAAAAAATGGCCGTACTATAAACAACAAACGCTGGCCGCTTACGCCGGAATAAAAGAATCCTGACCCCAATGGAGACCCATCACATGGAAACGAATAGAATCAGCTTTAAAGAATTTTTACCGGCAGCCTTTGACAAGGGGGACTACACCACGGATGACGTGATCGCTTTCGTATTGCCTTTGTTCAGAGAAGTATTAAGCTTTCATGAATCAGGAAAAGTAGCCCCATTTGAAAGGGAAGAGGCTCTGTTCCTATCAGAGCTGCATCTGGATATCGATGAGGAGCTTGCGCATGCGCCTTCCTTTGCTCTTTCGGACGTATCGGCCCTTTTCCCCCGGACAGCATCTGAAAACTTCGACGTAGTCGGCAAGATCAAGATCCGGACCGACACCGGGGAAGGCAGCATGGATACAGAAAACCTCCAGGTCCATACGGATTTTCGCGAGCCGCTGGAATACCCCGCCTATGTTCCCGGTTATCAATGCTTCGAATCCCTGGTAGGCCACCATGACCCGCAAACGGATATCTTTTCTCTTGGACTGATCCTCGGCAGTATCACCCTTAGCCTGGACCTTTATGAGATCGAAGACCTGCTATTGTTTGCACAGGTCCGCTCCAACCCTTCGCTGGTTCATCCGCGGATCCACCCTACCCTTGGCAGGCTGATCACGGAAATGACCGAGCTGGACAGGGTCCGGCGGACACAGGATCTATATGACGTGATCCGGCGCCTGCAGCACTACCGGGATTACGACCCCGAAAAACAAACGGACCTTGGCAAAGTAGCTGGCTGGGTAAATAAGGGAATGAAAGAAAGAGATTCCTTTATCCTGAACAAGCTGCGCAACAGGCTCTTCGATACCAGCCGCCGTAACAGGCTGCTTTATTATAAGCCCAATATGCGTTTCGTCAATCTGACCGTCAGCAGCGTGCCGATCGTATTGCATTATCAAAGCATCCGTCCGGAACACCTTTTCATCTGGAACAGCGAGCTGGCAGAAAAAGTGAGCGGGATGAAAGAGATCGTGCTGAACAAATACCTGCGTTTTGAAGACCATGGTTATCTTCCTTCTTCCCTGGACAGGGTCCGGGTGGAATCCCAACGGGCTATCCAGGAATATGGATTCAGCCAGTTGAAGCTTGTGATCGTTTTCCTGAACTGGCACAACCTGAAAGAAGATCCCGCCGAAAGGATCCGGAGCCCACTGCTGCTGATACCGGTAGAGCTGAAGAAAAATAAAAAGCTTAAGGAAGATCATTATGTATTGAAGGTCCTGGATAATTCGGCTGAAGTCAATCCGGTCCTGGCAGGACAGCTGAAAGACCTCTATGGTATCCGGCTGCCGGATTTTATCGACCTGGAAGAAATAAGCCCCGAACAATTTCATCAACAGCTCAAGGCGCAAATCGAGGAAGCCAATCAGGGCATCGTGCTCAATTATATCGATAAGCCCCGCATTAAGCTCATCCATGGCGAAGCCCGGCAGACCGTCAACAATTACAGGCGACGCCTTCGAAAGCTGCCCGGCCAGACCGGCAGCTATCACAACATTCCCTATAGCTATCAGCCGGAACACTATAAACCCCTGGGGCTGGAGATCTTCCGGTTACGGATCGAACCCAAAACAAGCTTTCTTGAATTCCTGGTGAATAAGGAGGCCAAAAAACCTCCCCCGTTTCTTGCGGAAACCGATCAACACACAGAAACAGATCAACACACGGAGACGGGACAACACACGGAGACGGGACAACACATCAGGACAGATCAACGTACAGAAACAAGTCAACGCGCGGAGACGGATCAACCAACCGGGACAGATCACCATACAAAAACAGGTCAACCCAGGGAGATTAGTCAAAGCACAGACACAGGGCAGACCCGCATGGAAACAGGCATTCGGAATAAAGAGATCTTCGAGCTGGCAGAAAGCGAGAGCAATCCCTATAGCTGGGATTTCGATTGCTGCCACATGGTGCTGGGCAATTTCAATTATAAGAAAATGAGTCTCGTAAGAGATTACAACCTGGTCATCGACCAGCAATTGCAGCATTCCGTATTCGACGACCTGTTCAGCGAATTGCCCCGGGTCTTTAAAGAACACCCTTTCGATCTGAACAGACCGGATGACTGGTTCCATGTAATAACGGCAGACCCAACCCAAACCCGGGCCATCCTGCAAAGCAGGGCAGGATACAGCTATATCATACAGGGTCCTCCCGGCACCGGAAAAAGCCAGACCATTACCAACCTGATCGCGGATTTCGTGGCGAGAGGAAAGAATATTTTGTTCGTGTGTGAAAAAAGAGCCGCCCTGGACGTAGTATATCACCGGCTCAAGCAAAACGGGCTCGATGAACTATGCTGCTACATTCACGATAGCCAGGGAGACAAACGGGAATTCATCAAAGATCTTAAAGCGACTTACGAGGATTTTACCACCCGTACGATGGACCTGGGCGCCATCCGGGCAAAACGGACAGCCGTCCTGGAGAATATGAACGGGCAGCTGGAAGGAATCCGCGAATTTCATTCCACCGGCGTCACAGAGAAAAAAGAGATCGGTATCGAAGTAAGAGAGCTGATAGAACGCCTTATCGAAGCACGGCAGCACCTGGTAGACCTGTCTCCCAAAGAGGAAGAGCTCCTGCCTTCCTATAAAGAATGGCGTGTATCCGGCGCCGTCATTACCGCGCTTTGTGAAGCCCTGGAAGCAGCAGGACACGATCCTGTCTTCGCCGAACATCCTTTCAGTAAGATCAATGAGCGAATTTTCCTGGCGGATAACCCCTATCATTTACTGGATAATTCCATGCAGCAGGCCTTAAGCCTTTTGCAGCAGATAGAAACAGCCATCGGGCAAAACCAGATCGCAGCCGAATATACAGCGCCGGGCAAGCTTAAAAACATGGTACAGTTCGCAGTGCTCTTGTATCCGCTGTCCCTGACTAACAATCTCCCGTTGGCGGATCCGGCCAGCTTAGAGTCGAAGGAGCTTGACCGGCAAATACGGGAATACCGGCGCCAGCAGGAGTCATACCAGGCGGCCCTGGAAAAGAATAACGGATGGAAATCCAGGTTCAGTGAACAGGATCTTGCGGGTAGTCTGGCGATCGCCGTCAAAAACGAAGGCGCCGTCCTCTCGTTTTTCAACGGGACATGGAGAAAGCTCAAGCGACAATTAGAAGAGAACTATGATTTCTCCCGGCATGCTGTACGACCCTCCTATACAAGCGTATTGGAAGGGCTCAACGCCGAGTATGAAGCGGCCCGGCAATTGGCCGGGACGAGACGCCGGTTACAGGAGTTTCACCGGCTTGACAATATCGATACCGCCTGGCTCAGTATTGAAATATTGCAAAATAAAAAAGGTGAGCCGACACTGGATTACCTCCTGCACCATCCGGACGCTCCTTCACTGATAACCTCCCTCCACACCCTTCATCAGCCCCTCAATCAGCTGGAAACGCAATTACGGCAATGCCTGCACGATCCCGGCGCCGGTCAACTCTCCGCTCTCCGCGATGAGCTGCAAAACATACAGATGAATGCAGACGGATTGAGGGACCTGCTGCCCGCTCTGCGATCTTTTACCGGGCTGCCCGAAGAAGTAAAGGCCGCCCTTCGGCATTTTTCCCTGAATTCATTACAGACAGAGGCGGCCATCGCCCGAAATGCGCTTTACCAGGTCTACCGGTCCAACAGGACCTTTGCCGCCATCGACCGGTTGTCTATTGAAAAAGCCGTTCAGCAGCTGGGTGAATGTTATACCTCCTTACAGCAATTGAATGCCGACTATATCAGGGCCTCTATCCGGCAACGGTTCCTTCAGCAGGTAGACCTGGCCAATACGGCGGCAAGCCAGTTAAATGACGAAAAAAAGAAATTCAAAAAAAGCTATAACGAAGGAAGAAAGATCCTGGAAAACGAGTTTGGGAAGAGCATGCGCTATAAAAGCATCCGTGAGTTATCCGCTAAAGAAAGCGGACTGGTGCTGAAGGATATAAAACCCGTCTGGCTGATGAGCCCCTATAGCGTAAGCGATAGCCTGCCGCTGGATAGCGATCATTTTGATGTGGTGATCTTCGACGAGGCCAGCCAGATCACGCTGGAAGAAGGCGTACCCGCCTTATACCGGAGCCGCCAGGCAATCGTCGTCGGTGATGAAAAACAGATGCCGCCGACGAATTTTTTCAGCGCGGTGGCAAAAGATAATGACCCCGATGACCTGGAAAGAATGGAAGAGGCCGACGGAGATGAATGGCTCAGCAATGACGCAGACAGCCTGCTGGCCCAGGGCTCCCGGAAACTGGACAGCACTTTATTAAGCTGGCATTACCGCAGTCATTATGAAACATTGATCAGCTTCAGCAACCATGCTTTTTATGAAGGCAGACTGCTTACCATTCCCGACAAGACCATCCATCATAAAGAAAAAGCGGCGATCACCATCACCCGCCCCGAAGACGCTGCCCGGCATACAGACAGCTTGTTTGACAGAAGCATCAGCTTTCATTTTCATGCAGATAGTATCTATGAAAAAAGAGGGAACAGGGCGGAAGCGACTTATATCGCCCACCTGGTAAGGGAACTTCTGAACAGAAATATCCGGGAAAGCATCGGCATCGTCGCGTTCAGCCAGGAACAGCAACACACCATCGAAGAGGCCCTCGACGAACTCGCCGGAGAAGATACCCCTTTCGGACAGAAGCTGGAAGAAGCCTATAATCGTACGGAAAATGATCAGTTCACCGGCCTCATCATCAAGAATCTCGAAAATATCAAGGGAGATGAACGGGATATTATTATTATGAGCGTTTGTTATGGCTTTGATGCCCGCAAAAAAATGCTGATGAACTTTGGCCCGGTCAATAAAAGAGGCGGGGAGAAGCGTTTGAATGTCCTGTTCAGCCGCGCCAAAATGCATATGGCTGTCGTCAGCAGCATCCGGCACCATCATATTACAAATGAATATAATGAAGGGGCCAATTATTTAAGGCGTTTCCTTCATTATGCCGAGATGATCAGCCTGGGCCGCATGGAAGCGGCCAGAACCATCCTGGATAGCCTCGTCCCGCACAAAGATGAGACCCGCTCCGTACCTTCTTCTTCCATCGTTCTGCGGCAGATCAAAGAACAGATCGAACATATGGGTTATGAAGTGGCGGAGCAGGTAGGTCAGTCTGATTTCAAATGTTCGCTGGCTATAAAAGCACGACCGGAAGACGAACAATATGTCCTGGGCATCCTTCTCGACGATGAGAAGCACTATCAGAATAAGAACCTGATCGAACAGTATTACCAACGCCCCGCTATCCTCCGGAACTTTGGCTGGAAAGTCCTCCCGGTTTTCGCAAGGGATTGGCTGCATCAGCCACAGAAAGTGATGGAACAGATCCGCAAAATGATCCAACCGGCCGCTTCGGCTCAGGATGAGGAGATCAAGGGCAGCAAAGGCACTGCTGAAGACCCGGGAATGTCAACCCCTTCAGTCAATTATATGGGAGAAGGGGCTTCTTCGGGCGGCATCGCTGCCCACGCGGCAACCGTATACGATCACCTGGACTTTCACCGGCTACATACTACAGACGGAGGCGTCGGAAAATTCTGGGAAACCGCCACCGAGGGCAATAAGCTGGTTATCCGGTGGGGAAGGACGGGCACAAAAGGACAGATACAGGTAAAGACCTTTCCCGATGAGGACGCGGCAAAAAAAGAGAAAGATAAATTGATCAGGGAAAGATCAGAAAAAGGATACAACCTGTAAGATCAAAAGGATACAACCCTTAAGACCAAAAACCTGGAACCCTTAGGATCCCCTCTGAGAACCGCCTGTCAACCGGGTATTTTTAGGAACTCCTTTGCTGTTCGCCTTCCCTTTGGGAGCGGGAAAACCTGAAGTATTGCCTTTCTGGGCCGGGGCATTTTTGCCGTCTTTCTTCTTTTTATTATTGGGAATAAGTGACATATGAATTTTTTTATAAGGTAGCAAAAAGCGAAACGGGATTAAAGATAAGATTATTTTTACACTTATGCATCGTGAACTCTATTTCGATATCAGCTCAGCGGAAAGCGGGGGTAGCCTGTACCGGATCAACAACGGGGAGGGTCCTCCTTCCTTTTATTATAATCACAGCACTTACGATGCTGACAAGGACGAGGTAAAGGTATTTGAAACAAACTATCCGGATTTTGCCGCATTCTGGCGGGAGCTGACGAAAGATCCGCAATGGTGGTATCTTCACCCGTTATATGTGCACCCGGAACAAAGGGATTTTATACGCGAACAGCTGAAGAAAGCAAACTGGGCGGTACACCCCAATAAGAAATGGCAGGACAGTCACCAGCGGCAATGGAAAAAAGTGCTGACGGGCCCCGGAGGTTATTATCCCGGCCCGCAGTAAGCCGCATAACCATTCAGGCCTCATAAAATTCTTCCCCGACCGCATCGATCAGCGGCTGGCCCAAACGCTGCAGGTACTCATTGCACTGCTGCAGAAGGTGGGGCGCCCCATTAGAGGAATAATAATCTCCCCGGTACCAGTAGCTGAATAAAGGCTGCAAAGGGAGCCGTTCATCCTGCCCGCCCTGTACGATCATCCAGTGCAGACGGGCGATCTCATTATCGGGCAGATGGTTGAATACCCCGCTGCCCAGCAATTCCCTTGTGAGGTCGACTAATGTGTTTATCATAATCTTCCGGAATTTAATTACGGAAAGTTCCGGCAAGTATATTACCGCATTGTAAAGTTTATATTATCCTACTGTGTTGTGCAGGAATTGTGCATTACGCAGCATCTCCGCGTGGCTCTGCAAAACAAATACTCCGTTTTAGCATGGGTAAATTCTGAATTAGGCTTTACCTTTAACCTTGTGCCCGGTTTTTTAACAGCACTCAAACAACGCTGCCATGCATAAGATCAACGTACTCGTCTTTTTCCTGTTTTTTTCCTGGGCCCTGCAAGGGACTGCGCAGGACACCGCTTTCATCGATCCGGATGTCTCCGGCAAAGGATGGGCCCCGCTCTTCAACGAACGGCTTTCCAACGCCAATTTTCCCAAAGGCGTCTGGACCGTTACAGAGGGAGTATTGACAGCTGATAAAGATGAAGCGATCTGGAGTGAGAAATCCTATGATAATTTTGTCCTGGACCTGGAGTTTAAAAATGCGCCAGGCACCAATAGCGGCGTGGTCGTACATGCCAGCAATACCAAAGACTGGATCCCCCACTCCGTCGAGATACAGATCGCCGATGACTTTGCAGATGAATGGTCGAAAGCGCCCAAAAGCTGGCAATGCGCTGCGATCTTCGGTCACCAGCCCGCCACCAAACGGATGGTCAATGAACCCGGAGAATGGAATCATTATACCATCACCTGCATCGGCAGAAAGATCTGGGTCGTATTGAACGGGCAGTTAGTAAACTCCTGTGATATGAGCCTGTTCACCTCCGCTCAAAATAACCCCGACGGTACGAAGGCGCCGGAATGGCTTAGCAACCCCATGGCCACCCTTCCCCTGCACGGGCATATTGGCTTGCAGGGCAAACACGCAGGCGCCCCTATCTTCTTCCGCAATGTCCGGATCAAAGTATTGAAATAAACGCATCCGGCCCACGTTACACTTTATCTGATTTCACAGCCGCCGCGGGTTTTCGCCCCCATTTGGACAGCTCGGAATTATCCTCCGCCAGGAGGATGAGTATTCCATTCCTAAGCTTATAATGATTGGCATGCTGCAGGCTTTTAAGAAAGGAGGTTTCATTGTAACCGGGACAGGCCATTCTCGTAGTGGTGATCTTTTCGCTGAAAGAGAGACTGCTGTCCTTGTCGCTGTACCAGAATTTTCCGCTCATGTTATTACAGCCCGTATTCCCGGAAAAATGCTTTTTAGAAAGCTCCAGGCGCAGGGAAGGCGTTTTACCGGTCGCCGCATCCGAAGCCAGAACTGGCTGTAAATACCACGCTCCTCCTAAAGTAGTAGTATCAGGTGTTTTAGAAAATGGAGGAGCCGCTATTGCGGTTGTATCCGCCGCAGGAACCGGATGATTGGAAGCCTGCTCCTGGCAAGCCAGGAGCAAATACAGGCAAACTGAGATGAGTATTTTCATGATGGTTAACATTTTTTATAGTAGCATCGTTTTAGAGTAGGATAATGCTTCGGTTCACCCGGGTGTTTTTTAAAGAAGTCGAAAACTATGCCAATAAACGGTCCTTCTCCTTCACAGGTTTAACCGGCCCGGGATCGCTTCGGCCGGGGGACCCTCGTTTACAACCGGACCATGCGGTTACCTGGACAAGGCCATCACTTTAAACCACCGGTACTGTCCGCCGGGCTGTGGAATAAATTCCCCCTGCCAACCGGAGGTTCTAATTGAAATATTGACAGTAAAATTTTAAATTACGGCAACTATGCTCCAGGACAATCTGTTAGTCATCATATCATTGCTGTTTGCTGTTTCCATGCTGGCCATGCTCAGTGAAAAGCTGCGTATCTCCTATCCCATTTTCCTGGTGATAGCCGGCCTGCTGATCAGCTTAATACCCGGCATCCCGAAGATCAGCCTGGATCCGGACATCGTCTTTGTCATCTTCCTTCCGCCCCTTCTCTTTTCTGGCGCCTGGAATACCTCCTGGCATGATTTCTGGTTATTGCGCCGGTCCATCGGCATGTTGTCTATCGGGCTCGTGATCTTTACCGCAGGAACCGTAGCTTTTGTCTCGAATCTTATGATCCCTGATTTTCCGCTGGCCTTTGGGTTTTTATTGGGCGGGATCATTTCCCCTCCCGATGCCGTTGCGGCCACCAGTGTGCTGCAAACGCTGAAGATCCCCAAGAGGGTAGTTACTATCCTGGAAGGGGAAAGCCTCGTGAATGACGCATCCAGCCTGATCGTATTCCGTTTTGCCCTTGCTGCGATCTTTACCGGGCACTTTATTCTGTGGAAGGCCGGGTTTAGTTTTCTGTTGGTTGCATCTATGGGCCTGGTGGTTGGTTTGGCGATCGCCTATATCGTTTATGCTATCTACCGATGGCTCCCGACCACTCCCAGCATCGATACCGCCATTACGCTCGTATCTCCCTATCTCATGTATATTACAGCGGAGCATTTTCATTATTCCGGGGTACTGGCCGTAGTAAGCGGAGGGTTGTTCCTCAGCTACCGCTCACATGAAGTTTTTGCATACAGCTCCCGCCTGCAGTCGCAAAGTGTCTGGAATGTCATGATATTCCTGTTGAACGGAGTCGTATTTATTCTTATCGGACTGCAGCTACCCGGTATTGTCCGGGGACTGGGAGAATACTCTTTACCGTCAGCCATCCTTTATGGAGTGGTCATCAGCCTGGTTACCATTATTATCCGGATCGCCTGGGTATACCCGGGAGCATACCTGCCCCGGATCTGCAGTAAAAAGATCCGGGCAAAAGAGGTCAATCCCGGCTGGAAACCTGTTTTCATAATCGGCTGGAGCGGCATGCGCGGAGTTGTTTCCCTGGCTTCCGCCCTGGCGGTCCCGTTTACACTGACCGACGGGGCAGGCTTTCCGCACCGTAACCTGATCCTTTTCATTACTTTCGTCGTGATCCTTTTCACCCTGGTATTACAAGGCCTGAGCCTGCCTCTTTTGATCCGGCTCCTTAAGATCGAAGTAGTGGAGAATGAAGAGGAACAGAAACTTTCCATTCGCCTGCGGCTGGCAAACGTCGTATTGGACTATATAGAAACGGAATATGCCCAGGAGGCCGCGTCCATCGACGCTTTCAGCCGGCTGAAAGGCCGTTATGAGCGGATGATAGAGATCACCGGAAAAAAACTGGAAAAAGATGAAGGAAAAGATGTTGCGCCCAATTTCCTGCCCAGGTACCGCCAGCTCCTGCTGGAATTAGTGAAGATCCAGCGTCAGGAGCTGACGCACATGCGCCGGGACAACCAGTTCTCCGAAGAAATGCTGCGGAACAAAGAGTTCGAGCTGGACCTGGAAGAGGCCCGGTTCAGGCGGTAAAAATCCCCCTCGCCAGCCCTGTTCCCGCCTATTCCATTCCGGTATAAATCCTCATGAAAGGTCCGCAGGCTTAATGCAGCGTTAACCATCCCCTTTCCGTCAATCCCGATCCAATTTCGTATATTGTATGCATTCCCCTTAGAACAACCGTCGCCCCATTTTATCACCTAAAATCATTCGTTATGTCAGACTTGAATGAATCTCTGGCCGATAAGGCCAATGCCCTGAAAGAACAGGCTACTGAAAAATTACATGACCTGTCAGAAAAAGCCGGAGCGCTTACAGATCAGCTAAAGCAAAAGGCCGGGGAAACCTGGGACAAAGTAAAATCCGCGGACGTAAAAGAAGAGCTGACCCATTTAAGAGAAACAGCAGCAGAAAAGCTCGGGGAGGCAGAAGAAAAGATACACGAGCTGACGGATAAGGCCAAAGGACTTTGGGATAACGTCACGGGCAAACACGAAACGCCAAAGAAAACGGATTAGATCGTTACAGGACGAGCGGTTAAATATTGTTTGCCGGAGCCAGGTTTTACGAAAAAGAACCCGTCTCCGGCAAACTCATTTTGCTTCCTACGAGGAGGCCGGTCGGGCATGCTGTAATATAACCCGATAAAGATCTTCCGGATTAAATGGCTTCACGATAACATCTGTCAACCCGGCTGCATACGCTTCGCTTTCCACTTCTGTAGGCATGCTGGCCGTCAGGGCGATAATAGGCAAAGTCTCCCCTCTTTTACGCAACAGCACCGTAGCCTCGTAGCCATCCATCTCCGGCATGTGCAGGTCCATCAGGATGAGATGATGCCGGGTAACGTCCAGCTTTTCCAGGGCATCCAATCCATTGACGGCAACTTCTACAACAGCCCCGCTATTTTCCAGGATAGTCTGCGCCACCAATACATTCAAAGGATTGTCTTCCACGAGCAGCAGGCTAATCCCTTGCAGCAAATGATCGCGGTCGGCAGAAGGCTGTAATGCTTCCTCCTCTCTGATAGACTCCGGGCTAAAAAGAAAGTGCTGCGTAAAATAAAACACGGAGCCCTTTCCGGTGTCGCTTGCCAGCTGAAGGGTCACCCCCTGCAATTCCAGGATCCTTCGGGTGATGGCCAGCCCAAGGCCCGTACCTCCATAACTGCGGGAAGTAGAAGAGTCTGCCTGGGTGAACCGGTCAAAGATCATGTGCTGCTTTTCCCGGGGAATACCGATCCCGGTATCTTTCACGCTTATCATGATCCTGGCCGACTCCTCTGTGAAGGAAGCCACCTGGATGAATAAGCTGACATGTCCTTCCTTGGTGAATTTAATAGCATTATGCACCAGGTTGTTGATCACCTGGCTGGTCCGGGTAGGATCCCCGATCAGCTTTTTATCCAGACGCGGGTCAACATTTATCAGCAGGTCGATCCCTTTTTCCTGCGCGGCGCTTTTCAGCCCGGCTATAATATTGCGGGCTATTGCCGGAAGATCCATAGGGATATGTTCAAATCCGATCTTTCCCTCTTCGATCTTATTATAGTCAAGTATATTATTGACGATCGATAATAAATTATTGGCTGAGAAGAGCAATACGCCCAGGTCCTCTTTCTGATCTGCCCGGGGATCATGACGAAGCAGCAGATGTGTCATCCCGATCACGGCATTCAGCGGAGTTCTTATTTCATGGGACATGGTGGAAAGGAACTCCGACTTGGCCTTCAGGCCCTGCTGCGCCTGGAAAGTGGCCTGCCGGAAACTGTGGGCAAACCGATGGGATAAAGCCAGGGATTGCAAAAAGAAAAAGGCGATATATCCCACGAATATCACGACTTTCATAGCGGTGATCATCCCAAAATATTCCAGGTTGATCAGGAAGAGGATCAGCAGCATGACTGCCGTGCTAAGCAGTGCATACAGAGAACCGCTCCGCTTATTGCGGGCCGCCTGAAAAAAAACATATAAGGCATAGGTCGTGCAGATGAACATAGCTACCAGGAAAATATTCAGGAACCGGGTAAAGATGATCGGCGGGGTGACGAGACAAAGAGTAGCATAGGTCATGCAAAACCACCACATGACACCCATGATGACGGGATGCGCATCGTCCGGATAAAGATGTTTCGTATACCGGGTAAACAATGCCGCGCAAAGACATAAGGTGATATATTCCAGCCTTATGGTGATGAACCAGTTCAGATTGGGCAGCAAAGTATGCAGCACATAGGCATTGGCCCCCACCATACGATAGCTGTAGAAAATGCAAAAGAGGGAAAAATAGAGCGTGGTCTTATCATGCCTGCCGAAAATAAATAATCCCAGGAAGAACAAACCGCCCATGACCATACAACCTGCTAAAACGAGATCATAGGCATTATCCCTGTTCTTTTTCAGGAACAGCTCATCCTTGTCCCCGATCAGTATCTGTTTATAAGGCCCTCCTTTGGCATGCCAGAAATTAGCGATCTGCATTACCAGGACCAGGGTATCTTTCTCTCCCGGAGGTAAGGCGATCGTGCGGGTCGCCCAAAAGGGAATAGCCTGAGCGGCTGTCCTGGCCGGCTCTCCATTCTGGGACTGCAGCACTCCGTTGATATATAATTTATAGGCACAATAGACATCCGGAACTTCCAGGCCGATACGGGATCTCTTTGAAGGGAGAAGGACAGTAAGGGAATAAGTAGCATACCCCTGGGCGGGCAAGCTCTGCCCATTTATACGGAGATTTGCCCAACGGGAGGGATAGGGAACATAGAGGGGATTTCCGGCAGCGGCCAGGCTGTCGGGCGCTATCAGCTGTTTCCAGAAAAAACTCCATTCCCCATCCAGGGCCACCGGCTTATCAGACAGATTCAGGCTGCGAAGATCCAATATGCCTTTTTTTGCGAGCGGACCGGGCTCTCCATAGGCGAAGCCTGCAATGCAGACAGCTGCCATCAGCATCAAATACCTTATTTTCGGTATAACTCCTTCCATAAGCCGGCTACTAATCGGATTTTAATCAATTTAACCAGCTAACTAACGCAAAAAGAGCGGCCCGCATATGCGAACCGCTCTTTTTACAGAAAAATTTTATTTAGCGTTATTTCTTTTCCAGCAATTTGAAGAACTGGTCGAGAGCCGGCAGGATCACGATCCGGGTGCGACGGTTGGCGGCGCGGCCTTCTTCCGTATCATTAGGTGCAACTGGAACATACTCGCCACGACCAGCAGCCGTGATATGAGCAGGATCCAGACCATACTGATTTTGCAGGATCTTGACAACGGAGGTTGCGCGTTTTACGCTGAGATCCCAGTTGTCCTTCAGCTGACCAGGTCTGTGGTATGCTTTGTTATCGGTATGGCCTTCTACCATGAATTCGATATCAGGCTGAGCTTTCAGAACGGTGGCTACCTTACCGAGGACGGCTTTTGCAGCATCCGCTACATCATAGCTTCCGCTCTTGAACAATAACTTATCAGAGATATCGATGTAAACAACTCCCTTGTCTACTTTAATGTTGATATCCTTGTCATCCATATTGCCGATGGCGCCTTTCAGGTTCATCACCAGGGCCATGTTCAGCGAATCCTTGTGTGCCAGCTCTGCCTGGAGATTCTGGATGTAGTTATCCTTAGCTCCGATATTGTCTAAAGATTTTTTGATGCTTTCTGCCTGTGTTCCGGAGATAACAGAAAGATCCTGCAGTTGCTTGAGGGTGGCATCATGATTTTGTTTCAGGAAATCGATCTGCTTGTTCAGGGCATCGATCTGATTCTGAAGAGCTGTTTTCTGGCTGGCATCCGTGGCGGTAAGATCGTTACAGTTTTTCAGATCCCCGGCCAGCTTTGCATTGGCAGCAGTTAAGGAATCGATTTTTGCCTGAGCGGCTTTGAATTTTTTAGAACTTACGCAGGAAAATAAGGAGACGGACAGGACGACGAAAAGAAGGGTCTGTTTAAGCTTCATAGTAATATCATTTTTTTAAAAAGTTAATTATTCCTTCCCCCGCTATAGGTCATGCGAATGTGAGGAATAATGTCAAAGATAACTCAACAAAACAAAAAAGCTAATTTGTTGCAGAGAAAATTAAGGCTAATTTAATGCCAAAATATCAGCTGCAGAGAGAATTGAACATAGAAAAAGGCTTTTATTTATCTTTTTCGATAGCTTATTTTGAGCTTATCCATGTATTTTTAAATCATACGCGCAATGAGACAATTTTTTTTATTTAGCTGCCTGTTTATCCTGCTGGCAGCCTGTAAGCTGATGCCCAGGGAGCAACCAGCGGCAGAAACCAACCAACCGGCGATAGAGAACAACAAGGATTTTGCCCGGTTCCTCAACGATTATTATGAAGGGCGGATGAAATTATCTCCCCTGGATGCCACACAAAATGGAGACGATCGCTATAATGCATTTCTGCCAGCAGATTTCACCGATAGCTATCGGGATACGTTGAAAGTTTTCTACAATCTCTTCCGGGATGGGATGAGAAAATTTGACCGGGCAGGGTTAACCGAAAATGATCGCCTTAGCTATGATATTCTGACCTGGGAATTGGGAACCCGCCTGGAAGGACTGAATTACCACAGCAATTATATCCCCTTCAACCAATTCTACGCCGTGCCGCTGACCCTGGGACAATTAGGCAGCGGTGACGGTTTCCAGCCATTTCGCACCATAAAAGATCATGAAGACTGGATCCGGCGTGCAAAAGCCTTCAGCCCCTGGGCCGATAGCGCAATCGTCTACTTCCGGAAAGGGATCGCCGCAAATTTTGTGCTGCCGCGGGTTTTGGTCCTGAAAATAATTCCGCAGATGCAGGCAATGGTGACGGATCAGCCGGAGAAAAGCCTTTTCTATGGCCCCGTCGGCAAGCTGAAGGAAAATCCCGATACTACGGCCGTTAAAAAGCTCCGGGAGGAATATATACATCTGATCAAAGAGGATATCGTCCCTTCTTATAAAAAACTGGCGGATTTTCTTCAGCAGGAATACCTGCCCAAAGCAAGGGCCAGCTCAGGCATTGGGGCCTTGCCTGACGGAATCGCTTATTATACCTACCTGGTAAAGGATCAGACGACCACGTCGCTGACTCCGGAGGAGATCTACCAGACCGGGCTAAAAGAAGTGACCCGTATCCGGGGCATAATGGACAGCCTGAAAAATGCCGTCGGCTTCAAAGGTGACCTGCCTGCCTTTTTTTCCTATATGAACACGGATAAGCGATTCATGCCTTATAAAACGCCCGGGGAAGTGCTGGCAGCTTTTGAAAAGATCCATCAGACTATGCAGCCTAACCTGCAAAAGATGTTCGACCATACGCCGAAGACGGGTTTCGAGATCAGGCAAACGGAGGCTTTTCGTGCCGCCAGCGCCAGCGCGGAATACAACCAGGGTTCTGCAGACGGCAAACGCCCCGGTATCTTCTACGTGCCGATCCTCGACGCTACGCGGTTCAATACGACCTCCGGCATGGAATCCCTCTTCCTTCATGAAGCCATTCCCGGCCATCATTATCAGATCTCCCTCCAGCAGGAGGACACCTTATTACCTGCATTCCGCCGTTTCGGAGGCAATAACGCCTATGTCGAAGGATGGGCTTTATATTGTGAATCCCTCGGCAGGGAGCTGGGCCTCTATACCGACCCCTACCAATACATGGGCGCACTGGGCGATGAGATACACCGGGCCATCCGCCTGGTAGTGGATGTAGCTATCCATACCAAAGGCATGACCCGTGAAGAAGCCATAAAATATATGACGGATAATGAAGCCATCAGCCAGGCAGGCGCTACGGCCGAGATCGAACGTTATATGGCCATCGCCGGACAGGCATTGGGGTATAAGATCGGCGCCTTGAAAATAAGAGGGCTTCGCAATAAATACCAAACGGAATTAAAAGACAAATTCCATCTGGCCGGCTTCCACGACGAGATCCTGAAAGACGGAGCCATGCCCCTGGACGTCCTGGAAAAGAAAATGGACGCCTGGGCAAAACAGCAGCAATGACCGCAAAGGGCGCCGGCAGCGGACAGGACCGACGACCGGAATAGCAGGACAGGCCGAAGCCGGAATAAGAGGCAGGGACCATGACCGGAACAGGACAAAATCGAGGACCACAACAGGACGGGACCGGTGAGCGCAATAGGACAGGACCGGTGACGGTAATAAACGTGTCTCCCCTGCCAGCTTGGCGAAAAAAATTAGCCGGAAAATACTAAAATAATTAGTGTGTATAAAATAATTATTCTACCTTTGCTGAATCAATAATTTTGGGAGAACAAAAAAACTAAGACTATGTCAAATACAGAAAAACTCAAGGCTTTAAAGCTGACGATGGACAAAATAGATAAGGATTTCGGGAAGGGGAGCGTAATGATGATGAATGAAAAAAGCCAGGATCCCATGGAGGTCATTTCTACCGGCTCCATCGGATTGGATATGGCGTTGGGAGTAGGTGGCCTGCCTAAAGGAAGAGTCGTTGAAATATATGGACCTGAATCTTCCGGTAAAACGACCCTTGCCACGCATATCATTGCGGAAGCGCAGAAAAAAGGGGGCATGTGCGCTATCATCGATGCGGAGCATGCCTTTGACAGCGCTTATGCCCAAAAGCTGGGAGTAGATATCGACAACCTGCTGATCTCACAGCCGGATTATGGAGAGCAGGCCCTGGAAATCGCAGACCGCCTGATCCTCTCCGGCGCATTGGACGTAGTCGTTATTGACTCCGTAGCAGCCCTGGTGCCCAAAGGGGAGCTGGAAGGCGAAATGGGGGATAGCAAAATGGGCCTTCAGGCGCGCCTGATGTCCCAGGCCCTGAGAAAGCTGACAGCCACTATCAGCAAGACCAATACAATTTGTATTTTTATCAACCAGCTGCGTGAAAAGATCGGCGTCATGTTCGGCAATCCCGAAACGACTACCGGTGGTAATGCCCTCAAGTTCTATGCTTCTGTACGTTTGGATATCCGTCGTATGGCTCAGATCAAAGACGGAGAAGAAGCTGTGGGCAACCGGGTGAAAGTAAAAGTGGTGAAAAATAAAGTAGCGCCTCCTTTCCGGGCCGCTGAGTTCGACGTCGTTTTTGGAGAAGGCATTTCCAAAGTAGGCGAGATTGTCGATATGGGTGTGGAACTAGGCATCGTCCAGAAGAGCGGTAGCTGGTTTAGCTATGGCAGCGATAAATTAGGACAGGGACGGGATACCGTGAAACAACTACTCCACGACAATCCTGAGCTGGCCACTGAAATTGAAAGCAAGATCCGGGAGAAAGTAAAAGAAATGAACGCAGCATAATTGCCAAAGAATTTTAATTGGGTTAGTAAGTACAGCGGCTCCGATTTCTATCGGAGCCGATTTTTTTAGTTTACCTCATTAATTAAACAGCCCATAAAGCCGATCTCAGGCGCCGGCAGGCCCGGAAAACGAAAGGCCCCGAAGAGGGGCCTAACATATCTTAGAGTCGAAATACGCGTAATCGCTTATTTCAAGGTCTTCTTTATTTTTTTTACAAAGGCTTCGGTAACATTACTCAAACTGGCGATTTTGGCTATTGTAAAATCAGTATTGAGCAAAAGGTTCTTTACAAAAGTTTCCCTCTCTTTTTCCATTCCTTTCTCCATTCCCTTCTCCATTCCTTTTTTTTCTCCTCGCCTATAGAGAATGTCCTTTTCTTCGGATATGTAGTTTGCAATGCTATCCATAATCTTTAAATTTTCCGGTGTTAAATTACGCAACTGCGCCAATATCCGCAACTGCCGTATGTGCCTGAGCTTGGAAAAGTCCCCTTTCGAGGTTATAATCACTTGCTCTACAATGTTTTCTACGACTTTTGTAGGGTTTCCTTTCCCAAAGTTAGCTAAAATTGCCAATATTTTTTCCTCCGGATTATCGGAACGAAGTAACAGATGATAATCCACCGCGGACAGGGCTATCAGTTCATATTTAAAATTCATCTGTCCCGAATGGATATGATCCGTCATGACCGGGATGCCGGGGCCGATGTAAATGACATATTGCCGCACCGGAAGCTCATATCTACGTAACAGCATACTAAAATATTCCACCATCCGGAATACCATTTTCGGCTCGTCCTTAACCTGGAATTCGATATGTAACACAAAGGTTTCCCCATTTTTATCAGTCACTTTTTTCAGCACATCCGGTTTCCGCTCTTTGGTGTGTTGTATATCATCAGGCAATTCTTCCGTATGTACGGCATGGATGCCCAATAGGTTTTTGATCAGCCCCGGCAACGCAGCCTCTATATTCTCCTTGAGAACTTTATCATATTGATTGACTTGCCGGTTATTTTGTTTGCCCTTGTAGGTACGGGATCTTGCTTTTTTCATATGCAGGCAGAATGCTGGTTCAATAACAAAAATAGTAGGAAGAACGGCAAAATCCGGAAGGAGATATTAACAAAGCATATCGCTTTATTTGAAAGACAGAAGGACTATTTTTCCCATCAGCCCCGAATGGGCATAACAGAGTGGACCACCAGTCCACTGTCCGAAGGACAATCCTTAACCTTTTTTATGCACGGAGGGGCTATATTTCCCATCAGCCCCGAATGGGCATAAAAAAGGGGTCTGAATAGAAATTCAACCCCGTTTTAAAATCCAATATCCTATGAAAAACCGAGATAAAGGTAGAGGATTCAAATCAAATCTGCAATACCATTTTCCGGTAATTTATTTTTAAGGGTATTTTAGTTTTTTAAAAGCTTACTAGACGTGATCCGGTTGCTCTCTTTATCCGCAACCCGCAGAATATACATCCCTCTTTCAAGAGATGAAAGATTAATTACTTGTATACCAGGCTGTAAATGTTTACTTAAGCGTATGGCTCCGATTGCATCCGTTACTTGTATCTCTACTCGATGCTCGGTTCTGATGATCAACAGTTTGTCTACAGGATTAGGATAAAACTTAAAGGAAACAGCTCCGGAAAGACTCATTTGGATCGCTTTTGAATAAATGACCCTTCCTCCCTGCCCTGTATATTTGATCCGGTAATTGTCCGTTCCATTCGGTGGCGCAATGTCCGTCAGCTCATAATAATTATTCTCCCCGGTCTTCCTCAAAACACCGATCGTTTCAAATTGATCTCCATCCGTAGCCCGCTCAATCACAAAATAATCCCCGTCTTCCGCACTATCTACCTTCCATTGCAACCATACCTTATTGTAATCCCTTACATTTCCGGAGAAATTCACAAATACAGCCCTCGTGGCTTCCTTAAGATCCTGCCTCAGACCCGTTACAGAATCTGCGGTTTCGCCTGCCTGTTGCGCCCGGGTAGCACAGCAGCAAAAAAAAGCTACCTGGGTCAGCCAAAAAAATTTCTTCATAGCCGGCGATTGATAAAAAAAATAAATAATACCATCCACCAGGAGCTGCCTGGCCATAAAAAACGAAATGCCTCCTTTAAAATTTCGCTATACTTGTTATAATCTTCTTAAAACCGGACTATCTTTCCACCAGAGAATAAAAAAGAACCCGCATGCCGAATTCCATCCGAAAAATGAGTGGCTCCAAACGCATAGCGCTGGTAGCCCATGACAA
>JAATFV010000247.1 GCA_015655015.1 Chitinophagales bacterium
GGTTGATCGCAACGTTAGGTTGATCGCAACGTTAGGTTGATCGCATCGTTCGGCGATCGCATCGTTCGGCGATTGCGGTTTAACGCCCGATGATCAGGCAGATTAATGATCCCGGTTAAGGATCTCGATGCCGCCATCTATAAACCGATAACTGAGATTTTCCGTCTGGCAAAGAGTTTCTATCACTTCCTGCAGGCTTTCATTGCGAAACAGGCCGGTATAGCTCCATCGTTGTTTGTTACTTTTATTGATCAGCGCCACATTGTATTTATTCCCCAGTTCGAAAGCGATATCTCCGAAGGAAGCATCCTTAAAATGCATGGCGCCTTCTTTCCAGGCGGCTACTTCATAATCATTCACGAATTTATCGGGCTGCATTTTTTCTGTCCCCGGAAGGATCCTGATCAATTGATGGGGCAGCAGAAGGCAAGATAACCCGCCCTTTTCTCCGGTGACTTTTACTTTCCCGGTAAGCAATGCTATTTGTGTACCCTTATCCTGATCGTAAGCGCGAATGTCGAAGGAAGTGGCCAGAACGGTGGTTCGCCATTTACCAGTCGTACCGGTTCCGGAGGTTACGGTAAAAGGCCGGGCCGGATCGCTGACCACCTGAAAAAACGCTTCCCCTTTCACCAGTGTTGCCGTCCGTCCGGAGGACGAAAAACTTTTCGGGTACCGGAATTCCGTTCCCGCATTCAGCTGTATGGTAGAGCCATCCGGCAGGATGATCTGTTTGGTCTCGCCTCTGCTGGTGGTCACCATCGTATCGATGCTATTCAAATTGGCTGCGACCGGTAGACGGGGTCCCTGCTGATGGAATAATAACCAGACCGATCCTGCAAGAAGACCTGTCAGGATGGCGCAGGCGGTCATCCACGCTGTTTTTCCCCATCGGTAGGGACGGATCACTGGGGCCAGGTTGCCGGAAGGGTTATCGCCGGTCTCTCGTGTACTAATGTCTGCCGGCGCCTCATTGGCCATGGGGGTATCCCCGCCTGCCGGAGCTTTAGCAGCCGGCCAGCCGGTGACCTGCCGGAGATTGTTGCGGATCTTTTCCAGGCTGCTGTCAATAGCATCATTCCCCCAACCCTCTTCGGCACGCAATGGATCGGCATCTCCTAACCGGAGGGAATCGTACCATTCATCGATGATCTTTCGTTCTTCGGCAGTACAGAGCCCTTTCTGATATTTTTCCAGCAAGGCACGTATTTGATCAATGGACATCCGCGGCATTTATATATTGTCGGGGAAGCAGGGAAAATGTACCATGGCCGGGAAAAAAAATTTATTGGGGGAGAATCGGGGCGAGGCGTTCCCGTGTACTATCTATTTATTCTGGTCGGAGCGTAATTCCGGGGGAGACATTTTTTCGCGTAATATTTTCAGCGCTTTGCTGATCTGGTTGCGGACCGTCTGGTTGGAAAGGCTGAGTCGTTGGGAGATCTCATCGGTGGAAAGGCGTTCATAGCGGCTCAATATGAAAACAGCCCGCATTCTTTCCGACAGGCCGGAGATATAAGAATGCAGGGCAGACTCCTGCTCTTTATAGGTCATCCTGTCGGCCGGGGAAATTTCAGGCTGGTCCAGCATGGTTATCAAATGATCGATATGTTTCAGGTGCGTACAGGCTTGCCGGTAATAATCAATGATCTTATGGTCCAATATCCCGTTGAGATATGCACCTACCGATTGCCGGACCTCGATCTGTTCTCTTTTAATCCATAACCCGGTAAAAATATCCTGTACAAGATCCTCGCTGATCTCTTTGAGCCCTGTCTTATATTGAGCTTTTATCAAAAGCTCCCGGGCATAGCGATTATAGAGGGCGTCAAAGGCCTGCTCATCGCCTTGCCGAAGCAAAACTAACAGTAATTTATCCTCATGCAGATGGTATTGACCCGGAGACATACTAACCAGAAATTTAGATAATATTTTTCAAACATCAGCGTTTTAGTAGATAGTCAGCGTAACATGGCCTCCAAAATCCCCCCGGAAACCGTTGAAAATCAAAATAATTTCCCCGTTCAGCCGAAGACTTCTCTCTAAAAAAGTTTGCAGGCTTTTTTTTCACCTCTTGTTAATAGCCGTTCTCTTCACCCCGGGCTCCGTTCTGGGGCAACAACAAAAGAGGGCTGTCCATTTCAAAAATGGCCTTTTCAGGGGAGAAAGGAATATGCTCAATGAACCTCTTTCCAAAGATTCTTTACGCCCCGTCCATTATAAAAAGAATTATTATGCCCTGCTCCAGTTTGATCAATTACCGGGGATAGCCGAAAAAAAGGAGCTGGCCGGGATGGGTATTCATTTATTTAATTATATCCCTGATCATTCCTTTCAGGCGGAAGTACCGGAGGGCTTTTCTGCTGGTGAGCTGAAAAGAGTTGGGGTGAGCGGACTATACAGACTGCCGGCAACATCTAAATTTTCCCGAAAATTGTTGCCAAACGGAGCAGAGGCTCCTCCCGGGGCAGCAGGGCGGCAGTCTTTATTGCCCTATAAGATATCGGACGAATACGCCCATAACGCCGATGTCCCCATTGCCGTCGGTTTTTTTGGGACCCTCACGCCGGACGAGGTCAGCAGTGCGCTGAAGCAGGCAGGAGCCACGATCGTTCCCACTAAAATTAAGCCAGACCATGTAGTATTCATTCAGGCCGGCGCAGCAGCCCTGGAGAGGATTGCCGAACTGCCCTATGTCAGCTACCTGGCTCCCCAATCTTTAAAAGATCAGGCGCTGAACGACAATAACCGGGCTGCACACGGGGTGGACGTTATCAGCAACCCTGCCGGCAGGAACCTGCAGGGGGATGGCGTAACGGTTGGCATGGGCGATGACTCCGACCCTTATACCCATGTTGATTTTACGGGAAGGCTGATTGAACGATTTGGCCCGATGATCGCCGCGCACGGCACCCACACGTCGGGAACCGTGGGCGGTGGCGGGATCCTGGATCCCCGCTATAAAGGCATGGCCCCTCATGCAACGATCGTCAGCCAGTATTTCAGCGATATCCTGGTGAATGCGCCTACCTATGTCACCGACTTCGATATGGTGCTCACCAATAACTCTTATACCGCTGCCGGCGGAGGCTGTCCGGGTGAGGGGGAATACGATGTCCTCGCGTATAGCCTGGACGCACAATTATATACTTATCCCAATCTGTTGCATGTCTTTGCATCCGGCAATGATGGCATTTACAGCTGTACGCCTTATTTCGCCCCATATGCTACCATCAAGTCCGGCTACCAATGCGCCAAGAACGATTTGACAGTGGGGAACCTGGACAACAGCACCTATATCATTGGTAACTTCAGCAGCGCAGGCCCGGTAAATGACGGACGGCTCAAGCCGGAGATCGTCGCCGGCGGCACCAATATCATGTCCACGCTGCCTTATAACACCTATGGCTCTGTTACAGGAACCAGTATGGCATCTCCCACCGTTACGGGTTCGCTCGCTTTGCTGGTGCAGCGATACCGGCAACTGCAGGGTGGAGTGGATCCTTCCGCGGCCCTTATCAAGGCGGTGGCCTGCAACAGCGCTACCGACCTGGGCAATCCGGGCCCCGATTATCTGTACGGGTTTGGAAGCCTCAATGTCCGTACCGCGGTGGAAGTCCTGGAAAACCATCAATACAGCACGGGATCGGTGAATAATTCCGGCACGGTGACGATCCCTTTGTCCGGGATCCCGGCCGGATTGCAGCAGCTGAAAGTGATGCTCTACTGGCCGGATTATCCGGGAGCCCCTGATGCAGCTACCGCCCTGGTCAATAACCTGGACCTCACCGTTACCGCCCCCGATGCTACCGTACATTATCCGTTGATCTTAAATCCCGCGGCAGGGCATGTTAATGATATTGCCGTAGAGGGTGTAGATAATCTCAATAATATCGAACAGGTGGTGATCAATAATCCGCCGGCAGGGAATTTCACCCTTACCGTAAAAGGCGCCAGCATTCCAACCGGGACCCAGTCTTATGTAGTGACCTACCAGACCATCCGGCCTTCCGTCACCGTGGAATATCCTACCGGCAGCGAGACCCTGGCGCCCGGAGAGCCGCTGATCGTCCGGTGGTCCGCTTATGGAGGTGCGCCCAATACGTTCACGCTGGAATATTCACCCGATAACGGCAACAGCTGGACGACCATTAGCAATTCCGTGCCTTCCGCCAGCCGGCTGTATAACTGGACGGCGCCTTCCACCGCCACCAACCAGGCCCTGATCCGTGTCAGCCGTAATGGTACCGGCTACACCGATGTCAGCGACAATGACTTTATAGTGCTGGGGCAACCCGTTATAACGGCCACCAATCCCTGCCAGGGATATGCGCAGCTCAGCTGGAGCGCTATCCCATCGGCCAGCAGTTATGATATTATGCAATTAAAGGGGGACTCGATGTCAAAGATCGCTTCGACGACGGGGACTTCTTTCCTACTGGGAAATTTACGCCGTGACAGCAGCTACTGGCTGGCCGTACGCGCCGTCAAAACCGGCGGAGCCGGAAGGCGGTCACTGGCTGCCAATATCATACCGTCCGGCGGGGCCTGCGCCCTGACGGCCCTGAATAATGATTACACGATCGATTCGCTGATCAGTCCGTTGACGGGGCGGCAATTCACGTCCACGCAGCTGGGCAGCAGCACCCCCATCCGGGTGGAGCTGAAGAACCTGGGCACGATCCCTTCCGGCTCCTCCTTTTCACTCTCTTACCGGGTGAACGGCGGCCCTATCGTAACGGAGACTTCGAACGCCGTTATAACTTCCAATAGCGTTTATGTTTATACGTTTTCCCAAACATATGATTTTTCTTCCCCGGGTGATTATAATCTGCAGACCTGGGTCAGCTACCCGGGAGATCCGCAAACGGCCAATGATACGCTTAACACGCTGATCAGGGAGCTATCCAATGCTCCCCTGACGCTCAACCCTTCCTTTAAGGATGGCTTCGAGACAGCCGCAGACAGTACCTATATCAGTCCTGTATCGGGGCTCTCGGGGACGGACCGGTATGATTTCCGTACCAGCAATACCAACGGAAGGCTCCGAACCTTTATTAATACAGGATTCTCCAGGACCGGATCGCGCTGTGCGACCCTTGACCTTGGTCATTATAATGGCATTTCCACTGCTGACAGCCTGATCAGTACGTTCAACCTGTCCGGCTATTCGGCCAGCGACCAGATCTGGCTGAATTTCTATTACAGAAATGCGGGTATTAATTTCGCGCTTCCCGGCAACCAGGTCTGGATCCGGGGCAATGATCAGGCAGCCTGGCTGCCCGTATTGGCATTGGACATCAGTAATGCCGGAATCGGCATTTACCAGGCGGCGCCCGCTATCGATGTCACCGGTATCCTTAAAAAAGCGACGCCTGCACAGGTCGTCAGCAGCAGCTTCCAGGTGAAATTCGGAGAAGAGGGATACACTTCCACGAATTCGGTAACGCCGGATGGCGCTTTGGACAATGGTTATTCCTTCGATGATATCACACTCTCAAAAGCGGATGGAGATATAGCCGTTGCTGCCCTGGTAACACCCGATCTGTCTGCTATCTGCGGCCTGTCGAACAGCGAAACGATCAGTCTGAAAGTAAAAAATTACAGTGCCGGCCCTGCCACCAATATACCTGTGACCTATTCCATCAACGGGGTGACCGTTACCGAGAGCATACCTTCCATTAATGCCTTTGATTCCGTTGTCTATCATTTTACCAGGAAGGCAGACCTTTCTGCATACCAACAATATACGCTGAGCGCCTGGGTCAGCTCGCCGTCAGATAACTATCCTCTGAATGATACGCTGCCGGTCATTTCTTTTCAAACAACACCGGTAATTTCCTTATTTCCCTACCTGGAGGGGTTTGAGAGTAATAACGGATACTGGTACACAAACGGGATCAACGATAGCTGGCAATGGGGAACTCCTGCCAAAACCATCATTAACAAAGCCGCCAATGGCACAAAATGCTGGGTCACCAGCCTTGCCGGAAATTATAATGATAATGAACTGTCTTACCTGTACTCGCCCTGTTTTGATCTGAGCGGCCTTAGTCATCCTGTGCTGTCCTTCAGCCATATCTTCCAGACAGAAGATGCCTGTGATTGCGACTATCACTGGGCCGAATACAGTACGGACGGTATTAGCTGGATAAAATTAGGAGCCGTCGGGGGTGGAACGAACTGGTATGACAATGTTACCCGGCAAGCCTGGCAGCTATCCGATACCAAATGGCATGTGTCGAGTTATGATATTCCTGTTACGGCCGCCCGTGTGAAGTTCCGTATCGCGATGAACAGCGACGGGGGGACTAATTATGAAGGGGTGGGAATAGATGATATTCATATATTCGATAAGGTCCCTGTTTACAGCGGACCGAATATCAGCAGCGGGATCACGTTGCCCGTCAGCGGTAATAACTGGGTGAATTTCGATATGGGCGGCCAGCGGGTGGTCTCCATCAATCCCAATGGGCAGGATCTGGGAAATACCACGGTGAAGGCCTATATCAACACGGGTCCTGTCCGGAATGACGGCAAAACGTATTACCTGGACAGGAATATAGTGATCCGGCCGGCGAATGCTCCGACAGGTAATGTCAGCGTGCGTTATTATTTCCTGGATTCGGAAGCAGACCATCTTATCGGGGCCTCGGGCTGCGCCGCCTGCAGCACTCTTTTCGATGCCTACCAGTCCGGCGTTACGCAGTATAGCAGCCCGGCGCCGGCGGAAGAGGACGGAGCTTTAAGCAATGACGTGAGCGGTGCCTTCCATTATATCTTACCCCATCAGGAAGTAAGTGTCATTCCTTATGACAACGGTTATTATGCGGAGTATCAGGTGGGTGGGTTCTCCGAGTTCTGGATCAATACCCGGCCGGCTACCGATGTGGGGGTGACAGCGCTGGTGGCGCCAGGCCTCTCCCCGATCTGCGGCTTATCGAATAACGAAACCGTCCGGGTGAAAGTAAAAAATTACAGTGCCTATACCCTTACGAATATACCCGTCAGTTACGCGGTGAACGGGCTTACAGTTACGGAGAATATTCCGGGCATTCCTGCATTGGACTCTGTCGTTTATACCTTCACCCAGCCGGCAGACCTGTCTGCCTATCAGCACTATACCCTGAGCGCGTGGGTGAGTTATGAGGGAGACAGCAATCATTCTAATGACAGCCTGCCGGTCATTAATTTCCAGACGGTCCCGGTCATCTCCGGCTTCCCTTACCTGGAAGGATTTGAGAACGGCAATGGGTATTGGTATACCAATGGGACGGGTGATAGCTGGGCATGGGGTGCACCTGCCAAGACGATCATCAACAAGGCTGCTAATGGAACAAAGGCCTGGGTCACCGGTCTTACCGGGGGGTATAATAATAATGAGCTGTCGTATTTGTATTCCCCTTGTTTTGACCTGAGCGGCCTTGCCAATCCTGTATTGTCCTTCAGCCATATCTTCCATACCCAGGATAACTGCGACTGTGATTATCACTGGGTCGAATACAGCACGGATGGGCTGAACTGGGTAAAATTGGGGGCTGCTGGTTCGGGGACCAACTGGTATGATGATGCGGTCGCCCAGGCCTGGAAAATTTCCAACCCGCTCTGGCATGTGTCCAGCTATAATATTCCTGTGAGGGCAGCCGATACGCGGTTCAGGATCGTCTTCCGCAGTGATGCCGCCGTCACGGATGAGGGGGTGGGAATAGACGGTATTCATATCATCGATAGCGGTTTGGCGGGGCAGAATCAGTCTCCTGACTTGTTGCTCCTCTCTTTTACCGCCCTGAAAACGGGGGACAAGGCGCTATTGCATTGGAACACCATCGAGGAGACAGCCACCAGCCGATTTGTCATCGAGAAAAGCAGGGACAGCCTCCACTTTTTCCCAATAGACTCCATAAACGCCGTTGGCAACCGGGATACGGTGAACGATTATTCCTATACGGATGGCAAGCTTTGGTCCGGCGCCAACTATTATCGCCTGAAAATAGCGGGGACGGCCGGGCCTTTTATTTATTCGCCTGTTCGGGTGGTCAATGATACCGCCACCGGCGGGTTGGAGGTATCGGTGTATCCCAATCCCGTTCAGCCGGATGGCCGTTTGTATATTACCAGCTCTGCCAATTGTGAAAGTATCCAGCTGGTAGATGTCTCGGGTAGGGTGATCTTAAACACGGGCGCGCATGGACTGCTCAATACGATCTCTCCGGGAGGGATTGCCAGAGGGGTTTATTTTGTGCGGGTGGACACGGATGCAGGCAGGAAAGTGGTAAAGGTTTTTGTTAAATAGCTATAGGCCATATCGGTAAGCTCCTTATATTTGTCCATTCGCGAAAATCAGCGTTAAAACATTTCTATATATGAGGTTTAACCGAGTGAACAATATTGTAGGCTGGATCGTGGGATTGATTGCCTGTACGGTGTTCGTAATGACCATGGAGCCTACCGGCAGCTTCTGGGATTGCGGCGAGTTCGTCTCCAGCTGTTATAAGCTCCAGATCCCCCACCCCCCCGGCGCCCCGCTCTTCGTCCTCATGGGCCGCTTCTTCATCATCCTTTTCGGCGATAATCCCGCCACCGCCGCAAGAGGCGTCAATTTCATGAGCGCTATCGCCAGCGGGCTCTCCATCCTGTTCCTTTTCTGGAGCATCACCCATTTCGCCCGGAAGCTCGTCCAAAACAACAATACCGCCACCGAACCGGATAACCAGCAGCTTGTCACCATCATGAGCGCCGGCGTCGTAGGCGCCCTGGCCTATATGTTCTGCGATTCCTTCTGGTACAGCGCCGTTGAAGGGGAAGTGTACGCTTCCTCCGCCTTTTTTACCGCCCTGGTGTTCTGGGCCATCCTCAAATGGGAGCATAATGCCGACAAACCGGAAGGCGATAAATGGATTATCTTTATCTTTTATATGATGGGCCTCTCCATCGGCGTCCACCTGCTGAACCTGCTGACCATCCCGGCCATCGTCATGGTCATTTATTTCAAACGATATAAACCTACCCTCTGGGGCACCATCATCGCTTTTGTCATTGGTTGCGGTATCACCGGCATCATTCAGAAGTTTGTCATCCAGTATACCATCAAGGGAGCAGGGGCATTCGATATCTTCTTTGTCAATTCCCTGGGTTTGCCCTTCTTCGTCGGGTTCGCCACTTTCTTTGTACTGCTGACGGCAGCCCTGGTTGTGGCCATCCGCTGGGCTGTACGCAAACAATATTATTATCTCAAGATGGGCCTCTGGAGCGCAGCCTTCATGCTGCTGGGCTATTCCACCTATTTTACCACCCTGATCCGCTCCAATGCCGACCCGGCCGTGGACATGTACAATGTGGACAATCCCGTGAGCCTGGTAGGGTATCTCAGCCGTGACCAGTATGGCGACTGGCCCCTGCTCTACGGTCCCGATTTCCAGGACCGCGCCCCCCGCGTAGATAACGGCAATCTCTATGTAAAAGGAAAAGAGAAGTATGAAATTGCCGGTAAGATGTCCACTCAGGACTGGGGCAATACGCCTTCTTCGCATATTTTCCCCCGTATGTGGGACGGAGGCAACGACCGGGGACAGATCGACTGCTACAAAAATTTCTCCGGCATGGACGGGGATGTACCCACCATGGCCGACAATATCAAGTATTTTATCCGCTACCAGAACGGGGTGATGTTCCTCCGTTATTTTATGTGGAATTTCTCCGGCAAGCAAAATGACCTGCAGGGCTTCGGCAACCCTCGTGACGGTAACTTTATCACCGGTATCTCCTTCCTGGACAACCTTATGTATGGAGATCAAAGTAAAATGCCGGATAGCATCCGTTCCAACAACAAATCCCATAACCAGCTCTTCCTGCTGCCCCTGATCCTGGGCATTATCGGGCTGGTCTTCCAATACACCCGTAATAACAAGGATTTCCTGGTGACCGGGCTGCTGTTCTTCTTTACCGGTTTTGCCATCGTTGTATACCTCAACCAGGCCGGATATCAGCCCCGTGAACGGGATTATGCCTATGCCGGCGCCTGTTATGCCTTTGCCATCTGGATCGGACTCGGCGTCCCCTGGGTAAAGGAAGTCTTCGAAAAATACCTGTTCAAGGGGAAGGCGGCCATGGCATCCTATGCGGCCGCAGGCCTGTGCTTTCTGGCAGTTCCTGTCCTCATGGGCAGCCAGGAATGGGATGATCATGACCGGAGTAAAAAAACACTGGCCAGGGACATCGGAAAGGATTACCTGGAAAGCTGCCCGCCTAACGCGATCCTGATCTCGTTCGGGGACAATGATACTTACCCCCTCTGGTATGCGCAGGAAGTGGAAGGCATTCGCCCGGATGTCCGCGTCATGAACTATAGCCTGCTGGGCACCGACTGGTATATTAATCAGCTACGGTATAAAGTGAATAAAAGCGGCCCTGCCGACGTGATCTTCACCCCCGAGCAAATACAGGGTAATACCCGGGATGCCGTACCGATCAACGCACTGCCCGGCTTTGACCAGAATAAATATTATGACTGTTACGACATGCTGAAAAATATAGTCGGCAGCGATGATCCAAAGTATACCACCCAGACAGAAGACGGGGATACCTATCACTTTTTGCCTGTTCACAAATTATCCGTTCCCGTAGATGCCAACCTGGTACGAAGCAATGGCACCGTGAACGCGGATGACAGTATCGTAAATGAATTACACCTGGATATTTCCAAGAATAAGAATTACCTGTTCAAGAACGAGCTGGCTATCCTGGCGCTGATCGCCGCCAATAAATGGCAGCGGCCCCTGTGTTTCAACTCCACCTACGAACTGGAGGATATGGGCCTGGCCAAATATATCCGGCAGGACGGACTCGCCGGCAGACTGGTTCCGATAGAAAGCAACAATACCAATGCCGGCAATTACAATAATGATGTGGCGTACAGGAATATGATGACGATGTTCTCATTCGGGAATGCGGATAAGCCGGGAGTCTATTATGATGAGGAAAACCGCCGCCACCTGAATACCCTTCGTGCCTCCTATTCCCAGCTGGCGCTCAGCCTGGTGGAAGCCGGCAAAAAAGATTCCGCCCGCAAGATCCTGGAACATTTCGATAAGGGAGTGCTGGAATCCAATTTTCCCTATGGCATGACTTCCAACAGGGGTAACCAGCACAACCGAATTTCCATGAGCTTCCTGCTGGCCTGCTACCAATCCGGAGATCCGGAGCTGGCCAAAAAGGTCGCAGCCTCCGTAAAAAAAGATCTGACCCAGCAAATGCGCTATTACAGCGGACTGGGAGATAATATGCCGAATGAACAGCTGGCTATCAACGCACAAATGCTCATGCAGGGCAAGGGAGGCAATCTTTCGGAAAGACAGATGCAGTTCGCGCAGGATATTGTCTCCTCCTACCAGATGCTGATGCAGTTGGGGGATTGGGAAAAGCAGTACTCCGGCAACGGGGCCCTGTCCGGACAAGAGCCGGGAGGTGAAAAGAGCCCTACACTCATCAGTAACCAGGCTGCCGGCGGCAAAGGCGGTAAAACAGACACCGCTAAACCCTAGAAGACAAATAATACGTTATAATAAGACATCACAAACGATGAGATCCCGGGCTTAGTCCCGGGATTCTTTTTTGGGGGGATCACGGGATGGAAGGATGACCGGAGAGCGGGGGACGCAACACGGAGAATCCCGGGGGTGAGAAAATGGACTCAAAAAGACGAAGAAATGATCCTGGCGGGCAATCCCGGCTGGCAAAGAGGACCGTGAAGGGAATTGCGGCAGAGAACTAAACGTCCAATCAATTGTTCTATAAGGAGATGGGGGCTGTTTACGGCATACTATTAAGTTATAGCAGTAGTTTTTCGGAAAGCTGGCTCCACAACAAAATTATTCTTAACTTCAGTTCCAGTGGAATTAACGTAATTTATAACGAACGAATATGATAGGATTTCACTTTAAAGGATATGATCCCAACGAGGAGGGAAAACCAAAATTCGACCAGCTGCTGGACGTATTCATGCAATTGCTCAGCTACACCAATGGGGATGTAGGCGAGGCCCTGCAATGGATGAATCAGCTGGACAAGGAATATCAGCTGACTGACCAGGAGTATGGGATGGGAGACTTTATCGAAGATCTCAAAGACAAGGGGTATATTGACGATAACAAACAGACGGGAGAGATCTCCATCACTCCTAAAACGGAGCAGGGTATACGCCGCCGTTCCCTGGAAGAGATCTTCGGCAAGCTGAAGAAGACCAAACAGGGCAATCACAATACCTTCAAACCGGGAGGGGGAGACGAAAGTAATCCCGAGACCCGCCCCTTCGTGTTCGGCGACCAGCTGGAGCAGATCGACTTTACCGAATCGATCCGCAACGCCCAGATCAATCACGGCGTCGAGAGCTTTTCCATGCAGGAGGACGACCTGAAGATCCGGGAAACGGATTATAAATCCCAAACCTCTACGGTATTGATGATCGATATCTCCCATTCTATGATCCTGTACGGGGAAGACCGGATCACACCGGCCAAAAAAGTGGCAATGGCCCTGAGTGAGCTGATCACGACAAAGTATCCGAAAGATACCCTGGATATTGTCGTATTTGGCAATGACGCCTGGCCGGTGGAGATCAAAGACCTCCCCTACCTGCAGGTAGGTCCCTACCATACTAATACGGTAGCCGGGCTGGAACTGGCGATGGATATCCTTCGCCGGAGAAGAAACGCCAATAAGCAGATCTTCATGATCACGGACGGGAAGCCTACCTGCCTGAAGGTGGGTAAACGCTATTATAAGAATAGCTTCGGGCTGGACAGGAAGATAACGAGCCGGTGCCTGAACCTGGCCGCACAATGCAAAAAACTAAAAATACCCATTACTACGTTTATGATAGCGAGCGATCCTTATCTGCAACGTTTTGTAACGGAATTTACGGAGACAAATAACGGGAAGGCCTTTTTTGCATCCCTGGACCGGTTGGGCAGCTTCATCTTCCGGGATTTTGAGAGCGGAAAAAGGAAGACGGTTTATTAGTTTCAGTTTATTAAACCTCACGAAAAAAGACACTGTCCTCCAGCCCCCCTGAAGGGAGATGAAGAGGACACCGGAAAGACCATTTAATTGCTAAGAAGAAATCATAAAAAGACGAAATGGACATTACTAAAGTAAAAACCTTTGGAGATTTAAAGAAAACAGGCTACAAAAACAGATCTGTCAAAGAAGAGATCCGCGGGAACCTTATCACCAAAATGAAGAATAAGGAGACTACTTTCCCGGGCATTATCGGTTATGAAGATTCCGTTATTCCAGATACAGAACGGGCCCTGCTCTCCCGCCATAACATTTTGTTCCTGGGATTACGCGGGCAGGCAAAGACAAGAATGGCCCGCCAGATGATCGAGCTCCTCGATGAATATATTCCTTTCGTCACCGGCAGTGAGATCAATGACGATCCTTTCAGCCCGATCTCCAAGTATGCCCGTGACCTGCTCGCCGACAAAGGGGATGAGACCCCTATCAGCTGGTTGCATCGCAGCGGGCGGTACGGGGAAAAGCTGGCTACCCCCGATGTCAGCGTGGCCGATCTGATCGGCGATATCGATCCCATCAAAGCAGCCAATCTCCGTCTTAATTTCGCCGATGAAAATGTCATCCATTTCGGCATCATCCCGAAGAGCAACCGCGGCATTTTTGTGATCAATGAAATTCCTGACCTGCAGGCAAGAATACAGGTTTCTCTTTTCAACATTCTGGAAGAGGGGGACATCCAGATAAGAGGCTTCAAATTGCGCATGCCGCTGGATATGCTGTTCGTATTCACCGCCAACCCGGAAGACTATACTAACCGGGGTTCGATCGTCACCCCGCTGAAGGACCGGATCGAAAGCCAGATATTGACCCATTATCCCAAAACACTGGACATTTCCCTGGCGATTACCGAACAGGAGGCAGACATTCACCCCGAGCAAAAAGGCAGGGTGAACGTGAGTGATCTGGTCAAACGACTGATCGAGCAGGTATCTTTCGAGGCCCGGGCAAGCGAATATGTGGACAAAAAGAGCGGCGTCTCCGCCCGTCTCACCATCGCGGCTTTTGAGAATGCCGTAAGCGCGGCCGAACGCAGAGCTATTCTCAATAATGAAAAAGATACGCAGGTGTGGATGAGCGACCTGGTAGGTATCGTTCCTTCCATCACCGGCAAGATAGAGCTGGTGTATGAAGGAGAACAGGAAGGCCCGTACCAGGTGGCTTTCAATCTGCTGGAAAAAGCTTTCCGCACACAGTTCGTCAATTATTTCCCCAACCCGGACCAGCTGAAAAAACGAAAGGCAGAGGCAAGGGATGAGAATCCTTTTAAATCGGTGACCCATTGGTTTGACAAAGGCAATCAGCTCAACCTGTTCTTCAATACAAAAGACGACGAAAAAATACAGCAGCTCTATAAGGTGGATGGCCTCCATGCGCTGGTGAAAAAATATTTCAAGCTGGCAAACGAAAAAGAGACGGCGCTGCTGATGGAGTTCGTATTACACGGACTGGCAGCTTATTCTCTTATCAGCAAAAAGGTTGTGGAAGGAAAGATCGAATTCAAGGACCTGATCGGCTCCATGGTGAACCTGGGCTCTTCCGGAGGATCCTTTAGTGACGAGGATCTTGAAGGAGATGATCTGAATTGACCCGGCCCCTAAAGAGGGAGTGAAAAAGCCCCCTTAAAGAGGGAGTGAAAAATATTATAGTACGCCCCTCAGGAGTTACTGCCTTACAAGCAGCGGTCCTGAGGGGTTTTTATTTGCGCGCCGGAGGCATTACCTGTTAGTAGTAGTGGTTTCCGGGTAGCGGCATACCACGAAAATTCCTAAAAGATAGAGAGCAATCTACTTGTACCGGAAGCTTTTTTTTTGCATCTTAGCGCACGATCAGGACCTGTTTAGCTGCATTTCACTAACTTGTTGAAAACCAACTCCTACCAAATTTCCGTTCTACGAAGGCCGTTCCATCCACCCTACGTTAATACATTTCCCACACTAACCGGTTCTCTATGCGCGTAATCGATTGTTCGTTTGTTCTTGTACTCTTCGTTCTGGCAGGTCAAGCTGTGTATGCCCAGGATGAATTATACCTGCAAAAAGACGTCAAAAAAGGAAAGATAACGGAGATCTCTCTTACGGCCATCAAATACCAGAACCCGCAACAATCCTCCCAATCCCTGCTGGTCCCCACCGAAAAGATCCTTTTTATCATCAACAGCAAAGGCGATTTCCTGGTTCCTTCCAGGCTCGATAGCAGTAGTCCTTATTCGCAACGCAGGATCAGCCATTTCATCGCCGCCGACACCAGTTATTCCCTGGCAGATCAGCTGTTCCTGACACCGGATATCCGTATCGAGGGCCACATCACCAGGGAGGACAATGATTATCTATATTTATCGGATACGGGCAAGATCGATAGGAAAAGGATCGTTGCTATAATTTACAGCAATGGTTCGCATAAAATATTCGGCCCCCCTGACAGCGTAGCCGCCGTATTGGCGAATTTTCAACATCCGCCCCTTCCATCTCCCCCGTCTCCCCCACCAGCCACATCCGTCACATCCGTCACAACAGCAAACGACCTTTCCGGAAATGAGCCCCCAAAGCCGGCTTTAAAAATACCAAACCCGTCTACGGATACTGCCGCGCCGGCGGATTTCTCGCGGCTGGCGCCCGATGTCAGCCGGAAAGAATTTGAAGAAAAAGCCACCCAAAAAACAGTGCAGTTCACGCAATACCTGAAGATCCTCTGCGATAAAACAGCCGATTATGAAGAGATCAATAAAGCCATTGGCCAGGCTATAACGCTGTTTGTCAATGAAGGAGCAATGATAGAGACCTCTTCCAATAACCGCAATACCATCTCAAGGCTGAAGGTGAGAGATTACCTGCTTAAAGTCAAAAGGATACAATATGATAAAATCGAGATCGAATGGACCCATGTTCAGTATGTAAGCGACCTGAAACCCGGACCCGACGGTAATTTTTATGGAGTGGTCAGCTTCGAGCAGGAATTTAGAGGATACAGGGATGGGAAATTGGTCTATAGCGACATAACCCGCAAAAATGCCACCGTGGTATTGAAAACTTATCAAAAGAGTTATGAAGGAACAACCAAAAGCATCTGGGACGTCCTGTTATCCGATATCGGGGTAATGTCTACCAAATCACTTTAATCCATGAATCAAGCAATGAACTCTTTAATGCTAAAAACAGGTTGGCTATTCCTTCTGTCCCTTGTATTCAATAAACTGACCGGCCAGGTCTTCGAAAATAATGCCGGGGCCAGGGAAAAACATTTTGTATATGAAGTAAAACAGATCGATGAGTTCTTTGAGCGATTTAATGACGATAGCAACTCCTTTATCCGCAAACAGTATGCTTCTTATCATATAAAATATAACCTAAGCCGGGAACAGCTCATCAAAAGTCTCTTCAACTATGAGAACCGGTCCTGGGATAGTACGCTTATCAATCAATTTGTACACACCGTGATCAATGTCGCCCCTCCCCTGCTGCTGGACTTTTATGGGAACGGGTGGTATGCCGAGGCTAACTGCCGGTTTGAATATAATGGCGCTGTCATTGAGATCCCCATTATACTCAGGATAGAGACCGATGCCGGTAAAAGGGCCAAATGGATGATCGCAGCTATAAAACCCAATTCCATCAAACAGGACGCCAACGTACTCCCGGTTGCCGAACCTGCCGGAAAAAACAAATTCATCAACCCTGCCAGCCATGCCAATAGCTTCATCGAGCTGGGAAGAGTTTTTGAGGATAAGGAACATTTATCGGATTATTTTGATACCTCTTTTTTTAAAAGAGCCAATTCAATCGGGTTTTATAACGCCCTTTTGAAAAGCCGGATCCGGTTCATTACCGTAAAGGACATCCGATATCATTATCTGCAGGTGGACCAATGGATCTTTACTGTCGAAAATTTTCCACGCAAATCGTTGAATTCAGGCTGGCTGATCAACCATTTAAAAAATGTTACGGAATCAGAGAAGCATCTATACATAAAAAAATTACTGGAAGAATAGTTATGTCATCCGGACTCCTGTACTCATTACCAAATCGTAATAAACTCTGTTTATGAAAGGTTCAGCAACAGTTATCGTTCTTTTCCTCAGCGCTCTGTGTGCGCAGAACTCCATTGCCCAGGATTCCCTGTCTATCAGGGATGCATCCGAAATCCGTCATAAGGCAGAATTACTCATTAAAAAGGAATTCAATGAATTGTTGAATTCGCTCGCCAGCACCGCCTTTGAATCCACGGAAATTGAAGAGACGATACATTCCTGTTATTCCGGAACACGCAACCGGATCTTCCGGGATTCTATGATCCTGGTCGAGGATGATATTAACCCGGCCTTTAAAAGCTCCGGCCAGTCAAGAGATGAAGTATTGGAAAAATATCTCAGGGATTTCGATCTGATGTATAAAAAAAGCGATACGGCTTCCGTCGAATTCCAGAATATCCGTTGTTCGGGCATCAAAAAAAAGGACAATATTTATATCAAGGTCTATTTCACCTCCCTTTTTAAAAACAAGAATACGATCAGCGATACGGCCTACGGCCCCACGAACCGGGTGGCCGAAATAAAAGTCGATAAGGATGGCAGCCAATGGCAGCTGCATATTGTCCGGCTTGCCTTCTTTGCCCCCTCCGATACGGTGAATGATATCGCCAATAATATTCCGTTAAAACATGAGATCAGTCAGCAGATACAACAATTGGCCTCCTCTCCCGATAGCGCAGCAGCAGTCGTCAGGCAGCAAAGCTTTGATGACGAAATTGCAGAAAAGGAAACCAAAAAAATGATCGAACAGGAGAAATATGACCAGGCGCAATTTCGAAAAATGATCAGCCAGGGCGATAAATCCCTGGAAAATGATGATTTTCCCAATGCGCTGAAGTTCTATACACAGGCAAAGGAGCTAAGCCCTTATACCCCCGAGGCAACCGTCAAGATCAAACGAACCAGGGATGCCATGGCCGCATACGCTACGAAAGCTACCGACCTGTCCAAACAATTCATCGAAAAGGCCAAATTAAAGGAGAAGAACCGCCAGTATAAGGAAGCGCTGGAAAACTACCAGCAAGCCTTCAAATATGATCCGACGATAGAAGCCAGCTATAAGCAACATATCGTGGAGCTCAATGTACGCTACGGCAAATACGATGAATTGAATGAAAAATACCGTTCGGGCCTCTATAAAGAAGCTATTAAAGAGTACAATGATGCCATAAAGGCCGACGATAAAAATTCCGATTATTATCTCGGAAGAGCACGATGTGCCGAAAAGCTGGCGGACGGCTCCCGCAGCCGGGCCAAGGTGCTGGAGGATTATAACCGCGCCTGCGCCCTGGATCCCAATAACCTGGAAGCGCTGAGGTACAGGGCGGAATATTACACCCGCAACAATGATTATTTTAAAGCCCTGACAGACTATAAGATCTTTTTGACCATCGACAAGGAAAATATCGACATTTACGAGCGAAAAGCGGAGCTGCATACCTTGCTTCAAAAACCCGACGACGCCATAGCAGACCTTGACGAAGCGCTGGTCATCAATCCCAAAGCTTCACATGTTTATTACAGCAAAGGCCTTTTGTTATACCAGAAAAAGAATTATAAAGACGCCAACGAGAATTTCTCGACTACCCTGCGTATTGATCCGGGAAATGCGCTGGCTTATTACAACAGGGGGAAATGCCAGCTCGACTTCAATAATGTAGTGAATGCAGCCGCCGACTTTGAGAATGCCCGCAGTAAAGGACTTGACAGCAACGATATTAAAAACATCCAGACCTATGCGGAAGCTTTTTACCAGCGCTCTGTTACTCAATTCAATAACAATAAGGCAGATTCCGCCATCGTGCTGGTGGATTATGCCATCTCCATCGACCCCTCCTCCAGCCTGTACCGTTTCAGCAGGGGTGAATATTATTATGCATTGCACAATAATAAAGAGGCTATTGTTTCCTATGACAAGGCTATTCAATTGAATAGCAACTATAATGCCGCCCTGTACCGACGGGGGCTGGCGTATTATAACCTCAAAGATTACCGGCCTGCCATTGAAAATTTCTCCGCCGTGCTGAGCTTGAATAGCCAGGACCTCATGGCTCAAAAAGAGAAAGGAGACGCTTATTTCGCCTTGCATGAATATAGCAACGCCGCCACCTGTTATGAGACCTGCCTTAAAATAAACGCAGCCCAGAAGAATGGATTAATGCCAACCGTTCTGGCTGAGATCGACAACTCCCTGGGCAAATCTTATTTTGAGAAGGCCGACCTCGAAAAAGCGCTGGCGAATTTCAGGAATGCTATAAAAAATGATAAAAATCTTGCCGAAGCTTACTTTAACAGGGGGCATACCTATTACAAGTCGGGCCAGCTGTCCGATGCCATCGAAGACGTGACAAAAGCCCTCTCATTCGGGGAAGAGCACGAGCAGTGGTACTATGTGCTGGCGAAGACTTACCAGGACAAAAAGGATTTTAGCAATGCAGCCGCTAATTACAGCAAATGTATAAAGCTGGATACAGGGCTAAAATTCACAGATGCCGTCTATTATTTGGGACATTGCAATTACCAGCTGCAGAATTATACGGCTGCGCTGCCCGCTTATTCCCGCGCTCTTTCTTTACAGCTGGATACGGCCATATCCTCTTTTAATATTGAATTGGGGAACGTCTATCTGAATACCGGCAAATACGATTCCGCCTATGCCTTCTACAATAAGACCTACCAAAAGGACAGTACGAATGGTTTTGCTTCTTATGGGATTGCAGCCACCCTTGTTCAAAAGGGAAAGAACGAGGAGTCGCTGGTTTGGTTTGACAAATCTTTTCAGACGAAGGCCCTGGCATATGGGGAGATCAAAAAAGACAAGCTTATCGCTAATATCCGTGACGACAAAAAGTTCAAGGCATTATTGAAAAAATATTACTGATCATGAATCTTAGCGAAATCTATTATTTACATGAAATCGGCGGGAAGAAGAATCAGGAAGACTATATCTGGCCGGTGCCCGGAACGGCCTCGCCGGATGATAAAATTTTCATTGTCTGTGATGGGGTCGGCGGGTCGGAGAACGGAGAGATAGCCAGTAAAATAGTGGCACAATCTGTCGGGACGGCCCTTTTAAAATCCGCCAACCGGGAAATAGACATCCCTTTTATCAATCAATTATTGAGTGATGCCCGGCAAAAATTAATAGACTATGCCCGGTTGCATCAGATGAGCACTCATATGGCCACTACTTTTTCACTGCTGCTGTTCATCGATGAAAAGGCATTTATATCCTGGTGCGGCGACAGCAGGGTCTATCATATTCGCCAGGGGGAGATCCTGTACAAAACAGAAGACCATTCCCTGGTGAGCACCCTGGTCAAGAGCGGGGAGATAACAGCAGAAGATGCCCGGGACCACCCACAGAAAAACATGCTTTTAAGGGCTGTCAATGCGGACGAACCGGACCCCGAAGCCGACGGACATTGGACGGAAGAGGTACAGGGGGGGGATTATTTTATGCTATGTACGGATGGTCTGCTGGAGAATATCGGCGAAAGGGATATTAAATTCCTGTTAGAGCAAAATGATAAAGGCTCTATCGACCTGGTGTCTTCCGTTCAAAAGTTCTGCCAGGACAAGACCAAAGATAATTACTCCATGTACCTCGTCAAGGTAAAGACAGAAGGGAAAGAGGACGGGAAGAAGAAGAGAAAAAACGCAATCGGCTGGCTGGCTATCGTGCTGCTCGTCTTGCTGGCAGCCGTAGCTTTCGTTATAAAAGAAAATTACTTCATGCCGAAAAAGGTCATGAATGTAGTAATTCCTGTGAATATCAATAAGGATTCTTTGGAAAATGCAGATTCCATTATTCATGAAAACACCCTTTCCCGGAACGAGGGTGCTCCATTAAAGGATACGGTAAGTAAAGTGAAAGATTCCGCTCCTGTTCAGATCTTAAAATGATTGTTTATGGTACTCTTTTCCCGTTATGAATATAATCCCCAGGCTGACCTAATCGGCAAGGGGGCGTTTGCAAGGGTCTACAGAGCCCTGGATAAAGAGCTGAATACCGTTGTAGCCATTAAGATATGGAAGACCGGCGAGGCGCTTTCAGCACCCTTTATCCCTCTTGCAGACAGGCAACGATTGATGGGGTTGTCCCATCCCAATATCTGCTGTTATACAGCTATCGAGCAATTGGAAAAAGAAGATGCCTTCGGGGAAACCGAAACCATACAGGTATGCGTGCTGGAATTGCTGGATGGGGGAAATCTTACTCAATACTATCAGTCCCATAAAGATCCGGCCACCCTGGAAAAATTGCTGAACGATGTGGAAAGCGGACTCTCCTATCTGCATAAGAGCGGAGTTGCCCACCTGGATATGAAAGCTTCCAATATCCTGATAAAAGAGACAGCACAGGGACCCGTTGCGAAGATCGCCGATTTCGGGACCGTTAATCAGTCCGATATCGACGAGCAGTCATCTTATAATAGCGACTTCCGGTCTTTGGCCTCCATCGTTTATGAACTGCTTACCGGAGATACCATCCTTTCTGCGGACGAAACAGAAAAGTTCGGGAACCTGCCGCAGCCTTTCCGGGACCTTGTATACGGTTATCTTTCCCGGAATGCCAATAAGCCGGCAGAACAGCAAGTTTCCACCGACGATACGCAGATACTGACGCCTAAATCCCAACCCGTCTCGTCTGACGACACACAGATATTAAGTCCGAAGTCCCAGCCTGCTTCTTCCGATGATACTCAGATATTGAGCCCAAGATCTGCATTGCCTGATGACACACAAATACTGACGCCTAAATCCCAGCCCGTCTCGTCTGACGACACACAGATACTAAGTCCGAAGCCCCAGCCTGCTTCTTCCGATGACACCGGGACATTGAGCCCAAAATCCACATCGCCTGATGACACGCAAATACTAACGCCTAAATCTCCGTCCGTCTCGTCTGACGACACACAGATACTAAGTCCGAAGCCCCAGCCTGCTTCTTCCGATGACACCCGGATTTTGAGCCCAAAATCCACATCGTCTGACGACACGCAAATACTAACGCCTAAATCTCCGTCCGTCTCTTCTGACGACACGCAGATATTAAGTCCGAAGTCCCAGCCTGCTTCTTCCGATGATACCCGGATTTTGAGCCCAAAATCCACATCGCCTGACGACACGCAAATACTGACGCCTAAATCTCCGTCCGTCTCTTCTGACGACACGCGGAACCTGAATCCCGGGCCGAAGACGCCTCCATCCGACGAAACACAAATACTGAGACCCCGAAAAGAGGAATTGTTGTCTCTCTTCAACCGTTATGAATATAATCCCAATACCGGCCTGATAGGAAAAGGCGGCTTTTCAAGGGTCTACAAAGCCTTTGATAAAAAATTGAACAGGTGGGTAGCTCTTAAAATCTACAAGGGCGGGGAATTTGCCGACCGTTACAGTCCGATTGCCGAGATACGAAGGGTGGTGAACCTGGATCATCCCAATATCTGCCGTTACCTTGATATGGAGGAAATTGAAAAAGACAATTCTTTCGGAGAAAAAGAGATCACCCAGATCTGCGTGATGGAATTGCTGGATGGGGGCACTTTCGCACAGTATTATAATGCCAACAAGAACGAAAAGGTGCTGAAGAGCCTGCTGAACGATGTATTAAATGGCCTCTCCTATCTTCATAAGAACGGCATTGTTCACCGGGATATAAAACCGGCCAATATTCTGATAAAACAGACCATTGACGGTCCGGTGGCGAAGATCACGGATTTTGGCATCAGCAAAGCCTCGGATTCAGTTAATAATAATAGTTCTTCTGCCCTGATCGTATCCATTCCCTATATGGCGCCCGAGCAATTAAATGTGAAAAAATATGGGATCAATGAAAAAATCTCCTATAATCTTGATCTGTGGTCACTGGGGGTAACTATTTATGAAGTAGTGACGGGCAAAGTGCTGTTCAAGAATAACGAGCAGGATAGCTCTGAACAGATCATGACAAATATAATGGCGCCCGAGCTGCCGGAAAAGATCCGGGAACTGCCTCAGCCATTCAGGGATATCGTGTCTCATTGCATTGTCAAAAACGCTAAAGACCGTGCCCAAAAAGCAGAGGAGCTAATCGTACTGTTGCATGGCAATTATGAGGAAGCGCCCCCTCCTGCCCTGCCATTACTCCCTCTCTCCAATAAAGGAAGCGTAGCTGAATCCGGGACTGTCCCCAAAAGCAAAACGTCCTTTTTTATTGAAAGCGGAGAGGAGGGAGAAGTTGCCGTGAAAACCGGGAAATCAAGGTCCGTTAAAAAGAACAACGTTACCGATCGCCCGGAAGTTCCAATCAATACGAAACGTAAAAAAAGAGTTGTTCTTATAGGTTTAGCGGCAGGTTTTATCGTGGCCTTCCTGGCCATCACATTTTATTTTTTTTCCCGGGAAAATAAGAACGAAAATTTATCGGCTCCTGCCGTTAAAAAAACAGATCCGACGACGAATGTATCGGTTGCTCCTGCGAAGACATCTCCACAGGCTCCGGTACAAACACCTGCGCAAGCAACGGCCGATAGCACGGCCCAGCCGTCCTCCCCGGAAAAAACAAGCCCCCCCTCCGGAGAAGCAGGGTTCTCTGCCAGACAGCCAACCACTGCGAACGCAGAGAAAAAACCGAAGAGGGCTGCTGCTAATGAAAATCAGGAAGTCCCGGCCGCAGGCAACAGCAATCAGAAATATGTGCTGTTATTAACCACTACGCAAAGCTGTACGGTAAAGATCAATCAGGAAGACTATGGAAAACTGGAAGCCGGTAAGATCCTGAAAGTATTCCTGGTGCCCGGAACGTATGTAATACAGGCTACCAGCCTGAGTAATAACACCTCGGTCTATAACGGAAATCTGGAAGTAACGGAGAAGAACAGAAGCCAGGTGGGGCAATACAAGATCCCCCTACCCTGATCCGACCGGGGGCAACATTACCCCTCCCTATACCACCGATTTCACCCTTTTCTTCCTTCCCTTGAAGGCATTTATGCCGAGGTCGTTCGATAGGCGAGCTTTATGGAAACCCTTCAAAGGGAATACAAGGTCTTTATTCTTTTGAGTCAGGTCTGCAAATTCGAAATTGGCAATTTGATGAAATTCCCTATTTTCATTCAATATTAATTTTTCTTTAGTATTAATGATACCGGTTTATCAGGCAATAGAGTTCAAAGACGAGATGATTGGCGGGAGTACCCGCCCCTGGCAGGTTACTGTCTTAAAAAATGGGGCACCGGCAATTTATGTTGTTAAGTTATATACAGAAAAGAACAACGAGCAGAATTGCACCGTATTCAAAGAATGTGTTTGCAAAAACAACAGCATATGGGCACATAATTACAAGCGGCATATATTTTATGAAGTTCTGAGAAACTTAAATTTTACCGAAAACGATGGATTATTCGACGATTTTTCCTACTACCTCAGGGATTTAGTCAATTTCAAGTCCATTGATACGATAATGGAGCAGTTAGACGACTTAGGCCATCCGATAGATGCCTATTTATCGATTAAGGACTATCTTTGCACTGTTCAGGAAAAAACAACCACTTTTATTCAGTTAATTACTGACACAATACAATGAGCAAGACGTTTACCTATAGTGTTCTAAAATATGTTCACTCTCAGTTTCTGGGAGAGGAATTGAACCTGGGTATTATTTTGTTTTTCCCAGACAAGGGCAGTTTGATATTTCGATATCCTAAAAATATTGATAGGCTTAAAAAGGCTTATAAAAGTTTTACAGAACCTGCGATCAAGCCTTATCTACAGTCCTTTGAGAAAAGGGCCAAAAAATTGAGCGAAGAAAAGATTTCCGGGAAACTTGAAGACATATTGCAGAAACATTTCCTGGCTCGGGATGCGTCCACCCTGCAGTTCGATGAAGTGCAATCGGTCGTTCAATATGTGGACGACATTCAAGCCATATCTGACCATTATTTCAATTTATACTTTCCGGAAGAAAACCCGGAGTTGAATTATCAAATGGTCGATGTTGAACATTTTAAGCCGGTCTCAGATCGGCAAATTACAGCAGAATACAAAAATCTGCTATTTACAAAAGACGAGAATTTAAGAAAGTATATACGGAAAGGAATTGAACTGCGAAATACAAGAGCTCATTTCAAGTCTGACCTGGTGTGGGAAAATGGAACGCTAAATGCTGTTAAGGGTATATCATTTGACCTTAAAGACGAGACAGCCATTTTAGACAAATCTGTTCTCTTAACTGCTCAGCTAAATTACTTACAGCGTGAGGCAGAAAAAGATAATATCCGGTTTGATCTTTTGATTTCACGACCAAAACGGCCCGATCTGTTTGCGACGTATGAAAATGCGCTTAAAACGCTTTCTGATATCAGTGCGAATAAAAAAATTGTCACTGAGGACAAGCTGTCGGAATATGCATCTTCAACGTTATTAGAAATAGAAAGACGTCCGGATAGACTGCATTAAAATATGCAACAACCGCCATTCACATAACTTGCTAAAACACCTCATTCCAATCCGCTCTTGTCAGGAAATGTCGATCACCACGGTGTGCATGTAGTCAAGCTCCTCCACTTCCCGTACTATTTTTACGATCGCCTTATTGTTGTGCCGTAAAATGAGCTTGGTAACGCCTATCTGGATCGTGTCATTTTCCCACAAGCGGGTTTTTGCTGTCAGCCTGTTGTCATCTGCATTAATAAATATTCCATTTTTACTGGGCTTCCCAACCTCTCCCGTGGGATCGCTAACAGATATATCCCCATTTTCCGCATACAATACGGCATGCACCTTACTGATATAAGGATCTTCTTCGACTTCTATGAAAGGGGTCAGTCCATCCTTAGGCTTTCGTCCCAGGAAATTTTTACCCGGATATAAAGGGAAGGTTTTGGAGGACTGATTTTCCGTGTGACGTATCAACCAGGCAACTGGTACCGGTTCGGATTGCAGCAACGGATCGGCTTGCTCCCGAACAGGCCCGGAATCGGGTTGCGGTTCATCCCGGGATTCGCGGGGGAGCTCGAACAGGAGTACCGGTTCCGGCTCGCGTTGCTGCGGGGTGGGCGCAGGTCCGTGTTGCCGTAGGATGGGCTTAGGCTCGGATGAAGGTTCCGGTTCCGCCCGGAATTCGCGGGAGGGCTCGAACAGGAGTACCGGTTCCGGCTCGCGTTGCTGCAGGATGGGCGCGGGGTCGCCTTGCTGCAGGATGGGCGCAGCCTCAGATGGAGGCTCGGGATCGGAGGCAGGTTCCGGTTCGGATAAAGATTCCGGTTCGGCCGGGGATTGAAGCTCTGGTTCGGCTTGCTTCTGAACAGGTTCGGGTTCAGCTTGCTCCGGAACAAGCTCCGGTTCTGGCTGAGAAACCGCAACAGCTTCCGGTGGAAGCGCTGGTTCCGGCTGAGGCTCCCGCTGCTCCCCGACAGGAGGTATATAAGAGGGCCATTTCCTGGAAGCCATTTGAATTTCGCTGACTTTTGCTGCGTTCCTGGCATGGAGTCTTCTTAAGAAATCGCTGGGGGCTTTTTCGCTTAGTCTTTCAAAATAGGCCAACTTGTCTTCTACTCTTATTTTGATCTCACTTTCTGTAGCAGTTTCCGGTAATTCCAAAAATTCCAGGGCTTCACTTTTTGTCATGGTAATCTGTTTATATTTTTATGAGTCAAGAAAAGCATCTTTGTCAAAAACATCTTTGTCCGGAACCTCTCCGGGAGATTCCCCGGAACGCGATCCTGAAGAAGTCCCCGAAGAAGAGGAGGGAAGTTTTTGAGCTCTTTTTCTCACCAATCCGAATACAAGCACACTTATACCCGGGAAAACCAGCAACCATAGTATCCAGGTATAATCCGGACGAGACACCGGAGCAGGCGGAGCCAAGAGCGGAAGCGGCTTTTTATTTCCTCCCAAGGCAGGCAGTATATCCAGAACGATGGGGCCGCTCTGCAGCTCCTGATATGCTTTAAGAGAAGGATCGAAATAGGAGAACCGGATGGAGGGGATGGTAAAATGACCTTCCTTATGCGCGACGAAAGGGATCGTCACTACTTTTCTACCTGCCGGCGGAAAGGCATTCTTATGGAGCTCCCATTTCTCTTTGGCCGAAAAATCTTCAAATCCAGGCGGCCATTTTATCGCCGGTGTCGAAATATCATTCAAGTTTCCCGAGCCTTCTATTTCCATACAGAGGCTGTCCGTTTCCTCTGCGGCAGTTCTGACCGACACTACAAAGGCCTTCATCTGAAATTTTCCGATCGCCCCGGAGAACCCCTCCGGTCCGTGATATTCCGGCAGCGGCAGGACGGTCAGCCCGGGTTGGTTGCTGCTGACCGTACCGGAATAAGAATATGTTTTATTATCCGAAGTATAACTCACTTCATTGTTCACTACCAGGGGATCGATGACCAGGTTCCCCGGCTGGAAAGGGCTCATCTGCACCTGCCAGATGGTAAAGACCCGATACATTTTACCCTCTTTTTTCTTTTGGGGAGGACTTTCGTTGTTGAGCGGTCTTTCCTCCGAATTAAAATTATTCAGCGTCGGGCGGAGGGCGATCAGGCTCTTGCTTTGCAGGGCTGAATACAAACGATAAGTCAGTAAAACAGGCTCCCCGGTATAACAAACGGATTTGTTCAGGGCGCCTGTGACGAATATGTTCTTCTTTATTTTTTCTTCCCCGCTTTCGCCCTTGCTCAGAACAGAATTTCCGGCGGCGTCATCGATCGGCAGATCAGCAAACAGAGCATCGATCGCTGCGGGAGTTTTATTCGCGGAAGTGGTTTGTTTCTGCGCTGTCACGGCGGAAGTGGCTTGTTTCTGCGCTGTCACGGACATTAGCTGACTGGCAAAAATGACAAGGATTGACAAATTTTTAAGCAGCTGCATGACCTGATTATTATTTAAACCCTGAAGCCTGACGCCGGTAGGCATCCAGATCGGCCTGCGCCTGAATCAGCTGGGACTTGGTGGTATTCAATTCAGCTTCCAGCGTGCCGATCTTGTCTGCTTTCTCCTGGAGACTTAACAGGTTTCTTTTCCAGAGCTGCAGGTCGCTGAATTTTTCAACGATGGCCTTATCCATCTTTCCGTATAAATTATTATCTTTTTGTGCGAGGCCGGCCATTTCCGCCAGCTTACCGTTCAATTGCAAATTAACCTGGTCCGCACCCGGACCGCCTTTCCCCAGGGAATCCAGCAGCACGACAGCTTCCTGCATCTTTGAAACGAACTTAGTCTGGTTCATATCCTGCTGACGCTGCGTTTCGATCTCATCCTGCAACATTTTATTTTCCCTTACCGGCAATCTGAAATTAAAATAGATAGCCAGTATGACTAAAATCACCGTTACTAAAAAAAAGACCAGGAATTTAAGAAAGGCTTCATTTCTCTCTTTGCTATTTAATACTTGCTGCATACAACGGGCATTTTAAATTTTTAATCGGCCAGGAAACTTCTTCTTTTAGGCACAGGCTGTTCGGAGGATTGTGTAATGACCTCTTCTTTCACGAAGATGCCGGACTCCTTCCGTTTACCGATATATTCCAGCCTGGCCAGCTGGTGGAAAAGATGCGACAATATCTTGGTGAAGGCCGATATCCTTTCAACGGATTTATTAATATCCAGGTGGTCGTACTGGTGGGTAGCTAATGCCACAATGGCCCCTTCCAGCTCGCCCTGGCTGATATTACACCATTCCGTAAAATAATTGACCAGATCTTCTTTCCCGCTGCCCATATAACAATCCAGGTTATTCTTAATCAGTCTGGCCAGGGCACAGGCTTTGCTCACGAGGAATACAGGCGCCTGGATCAGGCCCATTGTCTTGAATTCAGCCAGCTGCGAGGCCGTAAAAACCAGGATCTGGTCACAAAGTTTCTGTACGATGACCGACATTTCATTAGACTGCTTCTTCTGTAATATTTTTTGGATGATCTGCAGGGAATAGGTCTCCAGCTTACTGTAAAACTGTTCGAGCCCTGCATGTATTTCCAGCAGATCGGCATGGCTGCTGGCCGAACTGCATGGGGGAATATAATCATCATCCAGCACAACCCGCTGCTCTTCGACCTTTATTTTACCCACCGGCAGCTGGAAATTTCCCAGCTTATTCCGGACCACTTCCGCCACAGGCACCAGGTCCACTGCAAAAAAGGGAAGCGTATAGGGTATTCGCGTAGGAGTCTCAGCAGGATTGGTGCTGCCATAGGGCACCCGTTGGTAAGGGTTGATCGTCAACACCACATAAAAGGCGGAAGATTTCCCTTTCAATTCTTTGAAAGGCACCGGAGAGCTGACCACGGGAGTCAGCAGGTTATTGCCCTGCAGGGCCGTATCTTCATTGAACTGAATATAATAGCCTCCTGCAGTGATAGCCCGGCACTCCTGGATGCGTACCTGTACTTTCTGCTGGTTGTCCGTACTGAGGAACAATTTCAGCCCGGCGCCGCCCTCACTCGCAGGCAGCACCCCATAATTAAATTCATTCAACAAGCTGCCTGCAGCCTGGGCAAGCTGATAGACCAACGCATTGTCCTGGGCCAGGAAATGAGACTTATTGATCTTCATTCCATCGATCCAGTTTACCGGCAAATAAATATTTTCCTGCATAAAACGTTTTTTAGATCAGAGACCTCGTGCAAATGATCACATCATTCTCTTTGATACGGTTATTATAAATGGTTTTCTCGGCATCGATATATTTTGTCAATACCGAATACCAGCGGTTCTTTTTATAGAATATCCAACCGTGAGGCTCCCCGGCAGGATTGACGAATTCAATTTTTCCGTTGGGATGCCTCTCGTTGTAATCGTTGATGAAATAATAGAATAGCTGCCCCATATCCATATCCACGGGCGCCTTGGCGCGAAAGTTCGTGTAATGCGGATCATGGGTCATTTTCTGGAATTCAAAGCTGATCACCAGAAGATTCTTCATCTTGCTGTCCTCCGGTTCCTCCACTTCCTGTTGTACCGGGTAGAACCATTCTTTTAATATTTTAGGGGGAATGTCGATAGCCCCCTGGAAAGTGTAATAAAAAAAGAAAGGAATTAAAAAGAAGAGAAGGCTGCCGGCCATTACATATTGGAGCCCGTTCCGGTTGACCAGGTAGTAGATAAACAGAAAGCTGATGCTCCCGAAAAGGCTTATCAGGAAGGTGAATACCAACTCCAGCCAGAATGCCCTTTTATTCCCGCTCCAGCCCAGGTATTGGTGCATAAAATAAAGATGCGCCGACCCGAGCAGCAGGAAATAAGCCTGAAAAAATACAAACACGCCGGTCCTGCTGCCAAAGAACCCGGGATAGGCTGCACAGGCCACGATCGCGAAAAATAAAAGGCCGCATAATAAATACAACAAGGTAGCTTTCCGGTAGGGCTTAAAGCTTCCCTGTATTTTGGTGATCATTTTTGCCAATACGGCAACCAGGCCAACTGTTACAGCGCCTAAGACAACCAATAATTTTGCCAATTCGTTGTTAATCACTTTTTCCATATTGCAGTTTCATACAATTTGAGGATTCTTTGTTTTCCTATCCCAGTACACTTGAATATCCCAATATCGGTTCCTTTCCTTTTGCTAATGTCATATTTTGCTTTTCTTCCGGTACGGTGATGATCACCTCCGTGTCAACACCTGCCGGCACAAAAAACCGGATGAAAGTTTCCAGCAGGCTGTTCCGCCCCCCCCCTTTCAGGTAGTCCCCGACCCGGGAATAAATCAGCGGCCCTATCACAATCTCTATAGCCGGGAAATCCTCAAAGAAATCTTCCCCACAGACCATATTCAATCCCAACTGTGCATTTCCCAATCCGGACGAAACCCCGCCTTCCATGCGGATAACGGCTGGCCTCGTCTTTCTCACCACCACCTCTTCCTCCAGCAGATGCTCCAGGCTCTGCGCCATCAGGGGCAGGTTGCCGGCAATCTTATACGCATGCGGGAGCAGCAGGATCAATTGCACCACATATCGCGGAGGAATGGAATCCGGTATATTCCAGAGCTGCCTGAAATAATCGTTAAGGATATCAGTCTGCAGTCCTTCCAGCAATCGTGCCTCCTCCTGTTCGATCTGTAGACGTTGCCAGAAAAAATCGTTCTCGAAAGGGAGGAAAAATTTTCGTATTTCCTCCTCCTTTTTTTTATTCAGCTTATATCCTGCTGCCATATCCGCGCCGGAAGAGGCTCCCCTTTGTTCCTGCGGCTGAAAAAAGAGCCCCTCAGGTAACTGGTCGTAAATGCCACTGCGTGAAAGGTGTATCTGAAGAAGATTCCGTTTGCGGGCATCCTCTTTTATTTCCGCATCCATGATGTCCTTGCTGTATTCGCGATGGAACAGACTGTCGCAGCTCACCATGAAATCATCCGGCAATAGTCCCTTCTGCATAGCCAGGGCAAGCTGAGGCTCCGCCCTGGCATCACAGGCAGCTTTTTTCAGTTCCTGTTGCAGTTGTTCTATCAGCATAAGATTATCCATACTATAATAAGATTTCAGGCGGCCTGCTGTATAAATACCCGGTAAGGCAAGAGGGCCGCCGACTTCTCTTCCAATAATAATTTAAGATTATCCTTCCAGAAAGAGATCTCTCCCCTTTCCATCATTTCATCATAAGCGGACCGGTGGATCCCGATCGTTACATCGATGGTCTTTACGAACCCCTGCTGCTGATCCGGGTGAACCATGATGCCCTTCTGCACTTCGATATTCTTTACCCTTTCTCCCAGTTGATAATGGCAAAAGGTCTTGATATCTTCCATAGTGATGAGCCTGTCCCTTGACAATAAAGCACTCTTATATGCCAGGACCGTTTCAGCAGTCCCCAGCCTGTCCCGTCCGCCCTGCGTGGTCGTCACCATCAAAACCTGGTTCTTTTCAATCCCGCTGCCCCTGTACAGACGCATGGTGCTTCCTGTCTTTATATTATTCCCTTCCGTGCCACAGGTGCTCCAATACCGGATAAAGATATTTTGCCAGGAAGATTTCCTGTTATTGCGTATGATCAGATAAGGTGTCTGCTCCCGATGAAGCTGCCGGGCGAAAAGGCGTTGTTCCAGCTTGTTGATTATCTGCTGCAGCTGCTTCATTTCACTGTTCATGAAGTCATTCCCGAGAGTGGAGAAAGCAGCACTTTCATCCCGTAATAATTGCAGCAGATAATTTACGATAGCTCCCGCATCCCGTTCGTCAAACCGTCCCACTCCTCCATTGCGTAACAACATGGTTAGTCCGTCTTCTGCATTTTTCTCAAAAGAACGTGTATTCAGCATTTTGCCATCATCGCTGATCACCTGGTCCATATCCAGAAAGAGGTCGTCCGTCTGGAGAGGGACAATATTGATGATTTCCTGCAGACGAAAAGTCATTTCATGCAGACGGCGGTTGACCACCGGGAAACAGTTCATCACACATACCACATCCATTAAAAGACGGCTGCCGATCGTCTGGGGGAAATCGATACAGATCCAGCGCAAGTCATGCTTTGCCAGCTGCTGCAGCGACTTCGCCGGAAAAGAATCCATGATCATGGCCGTCAGCATATTATTGTCCTGGCTGGTCGTCAGATCTTCTTCATCCAGCAGGGTAATAAAATTGGGTTTATAAAATGCGTTGATGTGTTTTTTGATCTTCCCACTGGTATCATCTTCCCTGCTGAGCACTGTTTCCAGGTCGATCTGTTCCCCGCTGATCGTTTTTTTCCCATAACCGGGGACATGGGAGATGGGTTGCTCATTCCAATACCAGCTTGCCTTAGGCAGCTGATGATAGAACAACTGCCGGTCGGCCTCGTTGCGAAAATCAAAATAGAACTGTGTGTCTTTAAGACTTATGCCAGGTTCGTCGATTGCCAGCCACAACGTGCAAGCCGGCAGCTCTTTGCCGGGTTCGGCATGAGCGAGGACCTCTTTACTGATCGGGTTGCTGACCTGGTAGAGGGTATTGCCTGTCGCCATGAAGCGGATACTGGCCTTGGTCAGGCGAAAGTCAGCCGTCGGAGAAAAATAAATATCTTTCCATTGCGACTCCTCATTTTCCGAGAGCCCCTGTACTTTACGCGGTGTATAATATTGGGTGTCTTCTTTTATTTCCAATTTGTCTTCTACCGGGGTGGCGCAGACAACGGCATGGGCAGGCAGAGCCCCTGTGAGGGCATCGGGCGATAAGAGCTGTACGAGCCTTTCCAGCATCCTGCCCCGGGAGGCCTCGATCTCCCCGGATATCTTTTCGAGTTCGGCGGAACAGGCTGCCAGGAGCATGGAGACCAGGGGATCGAAATTGCTTTCAGCCTCTGTTTCAGAATATCCCCAGGCACGGGCGGCATTTTTCAAGAGGCGCGTTTTGATATGGTCCCTGGATTCCTGCATGCTGGCCAGATAAGTTTAAGAAGGTTAGCTAATATGATAAAGGGCCAACGAAAAAGCTGTCCCTGAAATTAAATCGTTCATTCGTCGATTGCAAAATGCCGGCAATAGTTATGTCTATCTTTTTTTTGACCCGGTGCCCTCCTGCCCCCTCCGGTACTTCTTCCTGCCGTAACAGGATCTCTACGCGCACATTACCAAGCCTTTTTTCATGTAGCTGGACCGATTGCAGCAGGGATTGCCGGATAAACTCCTTTAGCTTATGAGCACTGGTTACATTATCAAAATCATGGTCCCAGATACCACAGCCGAATCCCTCATCCGCCGGAAATTCACCAAAAGCCGTGATCAGGAGCAGGTGCAGATGCTGAATGACAGACTGCTGCAGGGAGCATCGGGCATGTTCCTGTTTGTGCATGATCCGGTCCACTACCAGGGGTAATGAATAGAATTCGAGTTGCATAAATGAATTTTAACGACACAAAACAATGATAATCAGCCTCTCACAAGGATATACGGGATGTTTTGTACAAGATTCAAAAGGGATTGTCTTGAAGGACTTGTATCTGGCAAAAAGCAATGATTCTCAAGGATTATGGAGGAGTTGTAAGATAATATAAAGTTGCCGGATATACAAGACGGACATCTAAAATTCCACCCGGAATATAGGGATCGTATTTGTCGGATTAATGCCAGGGATATTCCCCAAAATATCTGAATGAGGATTCCGGTAACCAGTCCCATATAAAGATTCGAAATACCGGTCCTGATCGGTCAGGGAAGGTTGGCCACTTCGTAATTCCCCTATTAATCTTTGGTAATCCGGGTTGGCCCGCAACGGCAATTTTGAAAAATAATCTTCCACGATCATCGCCTGCTGTTCGGCCGTATAATAGCTAAACCGTCTTTGGGGAATAATGGTATATGTGTACGCATTGTTTCTGTCCCCTGTGGTGATGATCGCCACCGTCTGATGAAAAAGGGAGTCCGAAATATAGGCATTCCCAAGGTTTTGATACTGCCATACATGCGTAAGCTCATGTATAAGGGTCGCATCGGCCAATGAATAACCCGGCGGTATCCGGATAAAATTCCCGAAAGTGGTGGGGGCGGCAATAAGAATACTGGTCACGATCCTTACTTTATTAAGATCGACCGACTGCCCGAAGATGAAACCGGCAAGTTCCCTTTCTCCGGGACTTAATACCCGGCTATCCCTGGCAAAGGCATCCCCATTCCGGGTAGCCAGGTTCTCAATGACCGGGATGCGTAATCTTACGGGAGGATCAGGCATATTTTTCCCTTTAAAGTTTTATTTGTTTTACAGAAGCTACTTTAACGACAGCATCTCCCTCATCATGTCTTACAATCTGTCCTTCTATTTCCCAGAACTTCATCAGACTGAAGTGGGCATCCTGCCCTTTCATCATATTGACAAAATTCAAAAAATCATGCTTGTTCGTATAACAATGCACGGATTCGCCAATTTTCGGCATATCGTTCTGGAACCGGTAATATTTAGGCATATGTTATAATTTAAATAATTACACGGAATTGGTTTCCCCCATTCCAAATACTTCTTTGAAAGGTATGACCTGCTGTTTCAGGTATCCGTTCTCCTGCCAGTATCGAATCACCTCTTCCGGAGCCTTTCCCTCCACCATAAAATACTGTACAGGTCCGAAGAATTCCCGGACCTGGTCTCTATCGCAGGTGGGAAGAAATTTTTCAAGGACACGCGGATCAAAGAACCGGAAAAAATATTCCCTGCCGTCGATAGTCTGATAAATAAATTTTCTGAAATGAGCGGCGAGTAGATGGATATCCCCCGTGGCCTCGAACATGAGAGGAAATTGCAGGGAGACCTCCATCTCATTACTAAGATTCTCTTTCAGCTTGTCATCGATCCGGAACAACCAGGGGGACACATCAATCAACGATTGATCCTTTGTACCCTTGAAGAGCGATTCATTTATCCCATAATACTTTTGCAGCAGCAGTAAGGTGTGCAATGAGTTCAGGGCCGTATCATAAATCAGGTATTTCATACAGGTAATGGTTGTGCCGGCATTACATTATCCTTTTGTTTGCTTCCGGCCGTCTTGTACTCATTTTTCCCGGTAACCGCAAATTGATTATCTTTCCCCACCGATCGCTCGTAATCCACGTACGTCGTCGCCTGATCCAGGCAAAACCAAACAGCGTCCGGCATTGTACTACATACCACATTGTGGGAATTGAATATGAAGTACTGCGAATCAGCGTCCATACCAAAATTATTTTTGGCAAAAAAACCCTTGATCCGGCTGAGTTCCTGGTTATTCTTTGCAATAGAATCCTCCAATTCGGGAGGGTAACTGACATTCAGGGATTTTAACGGTCCTGCGGGCAAGTCCGTCAGCTTATTAGTGGTGATGTCTTTTGAAAGCGATTCAAAATTGACAAAGCTGTCCATCAGGGTAAGAAGCTCCTTATACACCTGTTCCTTTGAGAGCAGCATGGGTCGGGCCATTAAATAAATAGCTTCTGCCAGCGCTATTTTCTGATCGTCTGCAAAAGATTTTATATCGCTGCCATTTTCTGCGGCTTGCGCTATTAAGTTCTTAGCCTGTGACACATAGGCCTTGGCCATATCAGGCTGGAGATCCTGGATCTTTTTACTGAACTTCGGATAATAGGGATCTGACCGTGAGAGATCGGCATCGGATATATCAGCGGCAGCGTAGACCGTTGTAACGCCGGCATTGGTGATGATCTGCTGAGCAAGATCCGCGCCTGTTTTCGATTGGTATTTAATAAGGCCCATTGACTGAGTGATATGATCGATCAGAGGGCACAGGCAATTCAGGACTCCGGCAAGATCCTGCGGGGTCATGCTGACATCAACATGTTTAACCTGGTCGAGCGCCGAATCACCCAGATCGCTGAAAAATTTATCCAGCCTTTTTTTACATTGTCCGGGTATTTCACCAAGTCCATCCATCATTTTTCCAAAATCGGGCAGATCTCCCAGTTTTACAAAAGCGGCGGTGTCGGTGCTGATCTTTTTTATAAAACCTATAATATCATCGATCATCCCGGTAATTTCGGATTTGACCTTATCAAACTTATCAACGAAGTTCTGACTAATGCCATGGATCTCTACTCCTCCCAGTACCAGAGCGAGTATCGTGATGACCCTGAGCTTCACTTTTCCAACAGCCAGTGACACGGTATTCTTATTGGAGTCCTTTATCATCTGAACCAGCGTATCATTAGGTTCGAAATAATTGACAGCATGCTGGGTCAGATCAAAGTCGCTGCCAAAAGAGAAAACCTGTCCTTCACCTTTAAAGGTATCCGTATTTAATATATGAACACTTTTATAAAGTGAGGCGCCTATATAGACGACCGACTTTACACACCACCTTTCAGATCTGAATGTGGCATCGTTCGATAAAAGATCGGTACATTCATTAATTACATTGGCGCCTTGTCCGATCCCGACAAAATGGATCCAGACCTTATATTCCTTCCAGCCGGCAATGTCGGCATTCACCTTTTTGAAAAGTTTCTCCCCATCGGCTTTTCTCCCGTCTGCGTCTGTAGAGCTGAATTCGAATGTATCGGTCTTACTATTTGAATTCATTTCCCGGAGAGCAGATCCGATCTGGCTGAATTTTGAATCCCAATCGGAATAATCGTAGGTATAGTCTTTTTCGGAAGGGCTGTCTGTTTTCTTCTCTTTGATGAACATTTCTAACCCAGGAATATTGGATATAGCGTTTTCCGCACCGTCTACCGCACCCTCTACTGCTCCTGTGACACTCTTAACCATGCCTTCTGCCGCTGACATAGTATCCAACTCAGCCTGCGCCCTCTGTGCAGGTTTAAACCGGACCAGAACGACCAGCTGCCTGACCTCCTTATTTTGAAACGTACTATCAGCCTGCGCGCCTGCGGGTTTACCGGCGCCCCCCATTCCTGCTGCCTGCTGTGACGTTACGAGGCCCATAACATACAAAAATTACGTGTTAAAAAAGGTTACCCTGCAATCAGCAGGTGTAACTCCTGATATATTTTGTGTTTTTCCGCTGCTGTCTGTTTTCCCTTTATACTTTTTCCCGTCAGTAGTTTCAATTTCATAGTCGGCATCTTTTACGGGTTTCTCCGCATCGTCTACCAATGTAAATTGAGCTTTCAGGTCTTTTTCCTCAGTCCTGGGCGCCAGGCCGTCTCCGGCGGCAGCGGCATCCGTCAATGCCTGCTGATTCAGAAAACTCTTCATGGCAGGAGCCTTCAATTGACTCATGACAGCCTGTCGGCCGGTTTTACTCAGGCTGCTGCCTGCTGCTGCTCCACCTGCGCTGCCCGGCCCTGCAGAGGCCGAAGAAGTCTCTCCGATCAGCACCGTCGGGCATCCGAGAATGACAGCTCCGCCATGCGCACACTGATCTCCCATCCTGGCAGCTGGTTTGCCGCCGATCATTACTCCGGTGGACCCCAAAAGAATCGTATCCGGCGGCCCTACACATACACACATGTCCCCCATCACCGCAGCCGGCATACCTCCGATCAATACTGTAGGGCATCCCGGTCCGGTAATAGGCCCGCCAACATGCGGAATAGGCGGAAGTCCCGGTGTCACCATCGGGCACATGTGCATATCGGTCAGGCGGGCAGCAGGCTTTCCCATAACCCTGGCTATTTAAGATTTGAAATTAAATGCATATATTAAGATCAACGATTGCCATAAATTATAATTTTAATTCAATGTGATCATCGCTCCCTTCACGGCTACCATGGCTGAAGAACCAATGGAAACCTGCGCATTTCCATTAATATCTACCTTGGTGTCGGCGCTGACAGAGGTCTTCATTCCCTTCACATTCACTTCCGTACTGCCGCTCACATTCGCCTTCATTCCCTTCATATCTGCCTGATTTTGTTTTCCGTCCGCCTTAAAAGTAGCCTGCCCGCTCGTCATCTCCGCCTTCTCGGTAGCCGTCGTAGTGATCTGTTTCCCGGTAATATTGATCGTTCCATCTTTTTTCATTTCGATCTTTGCATCGCCACAGGTAAGAGTAATACTGTCACTGGCTGTGATCTTGACATTCCCGCTGCCGTCTATCATCATATCATTCCCTTTGGCGTCGGCCACATGTACACTCCCCTCCTTGTCATTCATGACGATCAGGTTCCCACTCCGCGTCTGTATGGCCTTTACGTCATTTTGATCGTTACTGAAATCGGTTTTTGCCTGCCCATGATATACCGTTCCGATAACATAGGGCTTGACAGGACTGTCCCCTTCAAAGCCTACGATCACTTCCTCCCCTACTTCCGGGATAAAAAACATACCCTTACCGTTACCACCATGCGGGCTGGTAACCCGTAGCCACGGGGACTTTTCACCATCCCCCATCCAATGGAATTTCACCCGTACCCTGCCAAGGCCCTTTTGATCATGGTTATCGGTTACGAGGGCGCTCTGCGTCTCACAACGCGGTTCGGTATATTGTGTAACAGGAGGCATTTTTACGGAAGCCGGTATGGCGACAAAATCATTGGAGTAATTACCCTGCCCGTCGCAGTAATGATTCACGCCGATCAACGTATAGTCGCCATACATTTCATTGGACCCGCTGAATACATTCGTACCCTGAATGTTGACAGATCCGCCCAACTGTATCCCCGGGTGATCGCTGCTGCCATTGAAACGTACCATATTGCTGCTTTGCATGGCGGCCCGGGCATTGACGAAATCATCCAGTTGTTTCTTATTGGTAAGAAAATTGTTATGCCATTGCTTGGGCTGCATGCCATAGAACTGCTGGCTCTTCTGCAAGGCAAGCTTCCCGATATCGTTCAACCCCGCTTTATCGGCCGTACCGCCAGGCTGACCGACATATACCTGGGTATTCATGTAGTCATAGGACATCATCTGAAAATTGGCGGGTCTTACCTGTAATGCCATATTGAAACTATGCAGATCACTTCCATAAGTCAATTTTTCCTTGTTGCCCTGCGGTGATCCCAACATCAATTTTTGCCCGTCATAATACAGCCATTCTCCATAAGTAGCACCCAGACGGGAAAGGAATTGCCACGCCGACTCCTTATATTGAACCACATAGGAAAGGGTCTCTCCATAAGTTGGCGCTACCTTGGGCTGCAATAAATTTTGTGGAAAGGGTTGTAAAGTGTCCTGCGCGACATTTTTTACCGATTTCTTTTCCCATGTCCTGCAATGAGCGCCGTTATCGAGCAGGATCGTGGGACTATACCCGCTGATGATAACATCTCCCGTATGACCGCTATGCCTGGCTGCCTCTACCTGTGTAATGACCCCGGCAAATTTCATTTGTCCCTTGCTGGGGAGCACCGCATCAATCTGGATATTGATCTTTCCGCCGATCATATTCCTGGAATTATTAAGGATATTCCCTGAAGTCCCGTCAATCGCTTCTGTCGGGCATACCAGCCGGAAGGCATGGTGCTCAAATATACTTTGCGTCAGCGAAAAAGAGCTGAATTGCTTAATGCTCTTCCCGTTTATATCGATTCCAACATCTACGAATTGTGCCATAAAAAAGAGATTGTCTTTTATGGTGAAAAAAAGGAACCTGTTTCCTGAAGTTATTATTACTGCGGCCAGTTATTTTTAAATTCCGAATCATTTAATTTTAATTCGCGGGAACTTATGGTCAACTGTATACGCATAGGATTTTCTCCTACGTGATCAAAAGTCTCATAATAATCTACACAATGCGCATCGGTGAACTCCAGGGTCTTTAATTTACTCTTCGTATCCCTGCGATAGAATGTGATCACCCCGTTCTTGGTCTGGGTAGGACTGATCATCCAATCAAAAAGATCCGTACTGCCGGTACTCTCTACCAGCAGGTCTATCGTTCCTCCTTTCGGGATGGCCGTCGGCTTACCAGTTGCATCTGTACCCTGTGAGAACCTGAACCCGCAATGCAGCACATTCATTTCTTCACCGTCCAGCTTTAATTTGGCAATGAATGACATAGTATATAATTAATGGATTGACCTTCCGCGGTTACCCGAAATAGTAAAAACGGATGGCGTTCTTCCACCCGTTTTAAAGATATTTACAGCCTACTGTACCCATTCATTGGCATGTTTGCCGCTGCCGAGGCTAACTTCCTTTGCACTAAGGGTAAATGATTCCGTTATGGGGTTGCTGCCAGTGCTGTCAAAGTTCTCTTCATAATCCACCATATAAGCTTCTTTAAAGCCTAATTCCTTCAGGGTCGCATCCGTATCACGTTTAATAAAAACGACAGACCCATCCTTTCTTTCAAAATTATTGCACATCCATTCGAAGAAAGTCGTATCCCCCGTCGCTTCGACAGTGATGCTGATCTTACCACCGCGGGTAACAGAAGAAGGACGTCCGGTCGCATCAGTTTCCTGTTTCAGGGCATAATGGCAAGTGAGCACGTTCAACTCTTTTCCAGCCACTTTTAATTTTGCTTTGAAAGACATAAAAAAGGTTTTAAAAATGAAACAATTGGTATTAAAAAAATCGAATAAAACTTACATTTCAAGCATAGCTGTCCAGGGTCGAAATTTTGCCATTTTCAGGCAACACCTCAACAAAGATTACTGTGTAGAGCTCTCTCAGAGAAAAAAAACGGAGGGAAACCGAATTTACCTATTTATCCTGCGCATATTCGGAAGCCCATTCATTCCCATCATCTCCCTTCTGACCTTCCAGCTTTACCAGGAATGTCTTCGCCGGGAAATAGGGCTTCAGGTGTATATCCAGATAAATTTTGTCCTTTTGTACAGGATCCTGTTCAAATCTTCTGATGGTAAAATTCTCGATCAATTTATTGGGACCGGTAATGCTATCCAGGAACTTCACGATCTGGCCATTCAATTCCTTCCGGGTATTTGCGGAGAAGTTTTCGAAAGCCCTGCGGTTCAGGAAATCCATCATTACTTTGGCCACATAGTCGAATACCCTCACGACCGAATAGGTCTGTAATCCCAGGTTGTCGCCATTGAACAATGTTTTGGCGGAGAATGCCATCACTTTACCATATTCTTTCACCATCGGCACCAGGCCTAATTTTTCCAGGCTGGCAATCTCACTTTTTTTGAGATCGAAGCGTACGCCGTCGGTCTCATTCATTCCGCCATGTTTCTTTCCCGCAGTCACCTGTGACATCAGGGTATTATAGATCTTGCCGGCCAATGCAGATGCCGGAGGAACATAAAGGTCTTCCTCTTCCCCGACTTCGTCGAACTTCCCTCTTCCTACCAGCCAGTTGCAGGACATGATCACATTGCTCCGGTAGTTATCCCCCCCGGTGAGATTAGCTGCCTCGAACAATTCCATGACATCATCCGGAGCTTCGAGATCCTCGAAATCGGTCACCAGCATAGCCTTATTCTCATACGCGATCCTGGCCCATTTCTCCACGACTTTATTCGAGCCAAGGTATCCCGGCAATACGACCAATCCATAGTTGCTGCGCATGTCCAGGCGGTCATAATTATCAACCAGCTCGGCCTGGATGGCATCGATGAAACGGGTATTATCCAGGTCTTTCAGCTGATCCGGTTCCACATTGATAATAGATACATTCTTTACTTTCGTACTTTCTGTATTTTTATAGAACAAGGCTACCGACCGGTACGAGCGTTCCAGCTCTTTCGTATTTTCAACGGCGGCCTTAAGATTTTTTTTCAGCACCTGGTCCGCCAGATCGGATTTTTCCTGACAGGTCTCTATCATATCAGCCAGGTCATCGGAACTGTTCAGGATTTCGCTCCACCATTGCAGCGTTTTTTTAAGTGATTCTCTTTCTGCCTTTTTAACCGACTCTTCGAGAAAGATCTTTTTGCGGGCCTTTCTTTCAGGATTGATATTTTGTATGCCGTCGATAGTAGATTCCAGAAGATCGAAGCCACCGAACTTTTCCAGCTTTTTCAGGCCTGCTTCCAGCACCTCCGCCGGCTTGTCAATGCTCTTAACAGCTTCCAGCACCCTGCTTTGTATTTCGGCAGCTTTTAATGGTTCCTGCGCCATAGGGATAATAATTATTTTATTTAAAGAAAATGAATGTTGTTGATAAGCCGGTCTTACTTTGCTTCTTCCAGCTCTTTTATCAGCGCGTGTAACGAATTGATCAGTCCCTGTTTGGAATCGCCGTCGCTCAAAGCCTGCTTGAGCAGCTTATTAGTCTTCAGCTGCTTGATTATTTTCTGGTACTGCTCTTTTTTCAAGGTCAGCTCTTCCAGGAAGCTGCTTTGTGCAGTGATGCCTTTTACTCCGAAATCACCTAATGTCCGGAAATGCAGCGTTTCCTTTTTACCGGCGCCTTCTTCCGTTTCAAAATCCATTTCGATCTTAGGCTTGAAGTGTCCGAAAACATCTTCAACGGTAGTCAGCCCTTCTACAATTTCCGGCTTTACGGGAGTATTCGCCGTTAATTTTTCAGCCAGCAGGACACGGTTCTGAGGAATGTCGGCGAAGGCTTCGAAAGCTTCTGTTTCCGCTACTGTACCACCAATGGTATATTTTTCAACAGCCATATTTTTGCTTTGTTTTAGTGAATGGGAAGGGTATGGACTTGCGACAGGTTTATCAGAGTAGGAGAAGGTTTCAGGAATTACAGTGATTTAAACAACGATTTAAAAATATAACCTTTTTATGGTAATTCTAAATATCGGGGCAGAAATCAGTGAGAAATACCATGTTCGTGGTATGTCTTCTACCCATTTCCCCCAGCTTTAGCGGCTCTCGATATCAATTTTCCATACGATCTCGTCGCCCGCGCCGATGTCCACGGATACATTACTACCAGGCCCTATCTCTCCGCTGATGATCTTCCGGGATAAAGGCCTTCTCAACTGCGACCGGATCACTCCCGCTAATGGCCTTGCTCCATACTGCGGCGTAAATCCCATCTGCGCCAGGATCCTGGCGGCATTATCCGAGATAGTAAGCCGGATGCCCTGTTTCTCTAGTGCAGCATAGAGCGATTTCAATTGGATGCGTAATATATTCTGCACCATTTCAGGGGTCATTGGTGCAAAAGGAATGATCTCCGTAAGCCTTCCTAAAAACTCCGGCCGGAAATGTTTGGCCATGATCTCCATTAACGAATTGGAAGAAGGGATCTCCCCTTTGTTAAAGGAATCAACCACATATTGACTCCCAATATTCGAGGTAAAGATGATGACTGCATTGGAAAAATCGCCCTCTTTACCCAGCTTATCGTGCAATTTCCCTTCGTCCATGATCTGTAAAAAAATATCGAAGACGGAAGGGTGTGCTTTTTCGATCTCATCGAACAGCACCACTGAATAAGGTTTCTGACGGATCTTGTTCACGAGCAACCCGCCTTCTTCATACCCCACATACCCCGGAGGCGCCCCATACAGCAACGCCGCAGAGTGCTCTTCCTTAAATTCCGACATGTCAAAGCGGATCATAAAAGATTCGTCCTGGAATAAGAAGGAAGCCAATGCCTTGGTAAGCTCCGTTTTACCGGTACCCGTCGGTCCCAGGAAAAAGAAGGACCCGATAGGCTGGCCGGGCTTGCTTAACCCGGACCTGGATTCCAGGATGGCTTCCGCAATGCTCTTGATACCATGATCCTGCCCGATCAATCGTTGCTTCAATACAGCCTCCATATTCAGCAGCCGCTCTTTTTCCTGCGTCTGGACCTTTCCCAATGGAATGCCGGTCTTATAGGATACGATAGCCGCTACATCGCTCTTTTCCAGTACAGTGTGCTTATTGACAGTCCCTGCCTGTAAGGCTTGTAGCGCAGACCCGATATATTCCTTTACAGATTGTTCGGCAGTCATGGACGCCGGATCATCCTCTGATTGGAAATAAGCCCAGAGAATGGGGCTCAGCTTGTGTTTCATCTGCAGGTGCATCCATTGCCAGTCCTCCAGCGTATGCGGGGTAACACCCTGATCATCGAGCACCCATTGGTCATACTGGCTTTTCAAAACTTCCAGATCGGCGCCGGCCGTATCATTGATCATCCGCAAAGCGGCCATCGACCTGTCCACCAGGTCGATCGCAGCGTCCGGCAGGCGCCTGTCCTTTATATATCTTTTTGACAGTCGTATGCTTTCTTTAATAGTCTCATCCGATACCGTGATGCCGTGGTGCTTTTCATAACGGGGAATGATTCCCTGCAGCATGCGGAAACATACCAGGCTATCCGGCTCTTCTACCCGTAACAGTTCAAAACGCCGGTTGAAAGCCTCATCGCTTTCTATGTATTTCCGGTATTCATCCAGGGTAGTTGCCCCGATCAACGTAATTTCCCCCCTTGCCAGCTCAGGCTTTAAGAGATTGATAGCGCCGCCGGCAGGCCCGTTCTTGTCAATCAGGGTATGGATCTCATCGATAAAGAGAATGGCCTTATCGAACTGTTTGATTTCTGCGAGGATGCTTTTGAGCCGGTCTTCCACTTCTCCTTTATAAGAAGCTCCGGCGATAAGCGCACCGGTATCCAGCTCGAAAATGCGGGCGGTATAAAGGAACTGCGGAACCTTTTGCTGAAGGATTGCCTGGGCAAAACCTTCTACCAGGGCTGATTTGCCAACTCCGGCTTCGCCTGCCACCAGCACATTGGGCTTGGAACGGCGGCTGAGGATCTCGGCCATCATGCGGATTTCCTTATCCCTTCCAACAACATTGTCCGATTTACCCTCTTTTGCCTGCAGGGTTTTATCGACACAGTATTTTAGCAAGGCATGCTGCCCAACCGGCTTACCATTTTGATTTTTTGCCGCAACGGGGGATTTCCCCAGCACCGACTGTAATTCCTCCGTCTCAGCAACGGTCTGTATCAGTTCATCCCGCCTGAGCGGCAGGGTCTTGAGCTGTTCGTAGGTGAATCCGACACCCGGGGTGCTGATAGCGGCCAGAAGATGAAGGGGTCCAATAGCATCTTTCCCCATTTTTAACCGGATATTATCTGCTTCGTTCATCACTTCTTCCAGGGCGGCATCCCCGCTGAGCGTCTCTTTTGGCGAAGGGGATTTGGGGATGGACTCGATCCTTACTTCCGCCCATTCTTCTATATAATAAATATCCTTATCCAGCTGCTTCAGAAGATCCTGCAATCCTGCCTCCTTATGCATCAACGCCTTCAATAAATGCGAAGGGGTAAGAAGGGTATTCATATTTTCCCGGGCGATGGCCTGGGCTATTTTCACCACCCTTTTAGCATCGTCGGCGAGCAGTATATCCTGAGTTACAACCGGCATAAGCTGAAATTAGTTGAACGATTTAATTTTAGTTGAACGATTTAATTATAATCCCAAAAAGCCTTTTTTATCAACGGTAACATGCATGTAAAGAATACAATTCGTTGCATCTTTGACCGTGGATACAGTGACCTTCTTCAGTTTCTTCTTCTTATATTCTTTCAGCGATTCACACATCGCGCTGAAGGTGGTTTTCTCACCGTTATAGGTCACGCTCATGGTCAGATTATTGCACAAGAAGGACGAGAAGTCAGCAGCAGCCTTATTTCCGGCTATCACATCTTTTATCATCGTTTCCAATTGCTGATCGGTCACCGTGGGGGCCTTCGGCTTTTCCTCGGGCTTTTTTTCTTCGGGAACGGTAGGGTTCGTCAGAGGGGCCACGGTCGGGTTCGCAGGTAATACGATAACGTTGGGCCTGGGCTTAGGCGTCTCATGTCTTACGGCTGCATCCCTGGCTGCATTCTTCTGGGCCTGCGGGTCGATGACATATATCAACCGGCCGACTACGAGATCAGCCTTGCCATTTACTTTAAGCAGTATTTTTTTAGGGCCTGCCGTGGTGTAGGTATGCAATGCTTTCCTGGTTTTGGCGTCTACGGTATTGCCATCTTCAAAATACCACTCCCAGCTGGTAGAGTTAAGAGAGAGATCTTCATAGCTGACCGGCTGGTTTACATAAGCTGTATCCGGGCCGTCAAATAACTGCAAACTATTATTGGCTATCACTGCCGCTTCAGTTATGACCACATTTTGCACTTCGGTACATTCCCCGTTCACCGTGACGGTGACGGTATATTTTCCGGCATTTTTATAAATATGCGTGGTAGAAGGATTTTGTTCCTCTGTCCCGTTATTATCCCCGAAATTCCAGGCAAACGTCGTACCTCCCTTAGTGACTGCTTTGAAAGTAATCACATTGCCTTCTACAAAGGCATTTGCATTGACCTGAATATTTATAGGCGAGCAGGGATGAGAAGTTGCATAACGAAACGCCAGCGTTACCAGCGCAACAATGCAAAGTATGCCCATGGTAATATATACCTGCTCATCCACCCGGAAAGTAGAGGATGATCTTTTCATGATACTAAATTGGTACTATAAAATGACTCATAGAGTCGGATGCAACTAATCCTTGTTAACAGAGCCCGGGCCGGATACGACTAATTGTGATAAAGGTTTGACTATAAAATTCTTAATGAGGGTCAGCGCTATAAGTCCGACAAGATAATAATTAAAATGAGAATATGAAAAAGTATAAATACGTTTTCCGGAAAAATAATACTATCTTAAAGCAGTCTTTGTAAGTTACATATCCGGATAACTTCCAAAGACTGAATGGTTTACATCCTCTGTTCCCGGTATGGATCCGGCAAAACTCAATTCATATGGACTGCTATAAATTCATCCTTTCGGGCAGCCTGTCCCTTCTCTTGCTTTCCTGTAGCTCTACCCGGAAAGCACCACGTCCGGACAATGATATAGTCATTGAATCCAGTCCTTCCAAATCCCCTCCTTTTCCTACGGCTTCTGCTGTCCGATACGATTCCCTTCAATTGAAATATGCCAGGTATCTTAATACTCCTCCCGCGCAAATACAAAACATACGCCTCTACCAATTCATCGATCAATGGCTGTATACGCCCTATAAATGGGGAGGCGACAATGAAAAGGGCATTGATTGTTCGGCCTTCATGCAAAAATTGCTGGCCCAGGTGTATAAGATCGAGATCCCCCGCACTTCTGTTCAGCAGTTTTTTACCGAATGGATAGACCGCTTCGGTTCAACTAAATATCTGTCGGAAGGTGATCTGGTTTTTTTCAGGACGATGGATGACAAGATCATTTCCCATGTTGGATTGTACCTTAATAACAGAATGTTCGTAAATTCTTCTTCTTCAAAAGGGGTGAGCATTGCCTGCCTGGACGATCCTTACTGGAAAAGATGTTTTGTGGGAGCGGGCAGGGTCAAATTGGCAAAGCTGCCGCCTTCTAAAAAGGGCACCCCCTAGAATGATGTCCCCCTAGCCGCCTAAAGGGGGCACAATATTTACTTCCCGCTCCAGTGTCACTCCGAATTTTGCCTGTACACTCTGCAGGATTTCTTCGCTGAGATCGTAGATCTCTTTTCCGGAGGCCTGTCCATAATTGACCAGGACCAGGGCCTGAAGGGCATGGCATCCCGCATCGCCTCTTCGATACCCTTTCCATCCGCATTGTTCGATAAGCCAGCCGGCTGCAAGCTTTACCCCGGCCATAGGGAAACCGCTATTCTTTCCGGTAGTTGTTCCCGGGTGTTCTTCGTTCTTTGCCCCGGAGGAATATTCCGGTACAATGTCCGCCGACGGATAACCCGGGATATCCGGAAATAAGGCCTTCAGCGCCTCAAAACGGTCAGCAGCGACAGTGGGATTTTTGAAGAAGCTGCCTGCATTGCCGATCTGCCGGGGGTCCGGCAATTTGGAAGACCGGATATGGATCACAGCCTGTGAGATAGCTTGTATACTCAGCTCATGGACGCCCATCTTATCCAGCTCCTGTCGGATGGCGCCATACCCGGTACGGAATTTCGGAATTTTATTCAGCCGGAAAGTGACGTCCAGGATGATGAAACGGTCTTTGTATTTCTTTTTGAAGACACTTTCCCGATAGCCGAACTCACAGTCATTCAGGCTAAAGGCAAACACTTTTCCTTCCTGCAGATCCCAGGCTTCCAGCTCATAGAACACTTCTTTGATCTCTACGCCATAGGCCCCGATATTCTGCATGGGAGCGGCTCCTACGCTGCCGGGGATGAGGGATAGGTTTTCGACGCCGGCCCAGTTACGCTGCAGGCAATATTGGACAAATCCATGCCAGCTCTCCCCTGCCCCGGCCCGCACGTATACATATTTCTCATCTTCCCGGATCAATTCTATTCCTTTGATCCCGTTCTTCAGAACCAGTCCATCGAAGTTCTTTGTCAAAAGGAGGTTGCTGCCGCCGCCGAGGATGAGCAGGGACGGATTGGCTCCCGGTTTTGTCGGTCTGGTTTCGGACTTTTGGCCCGATCCCGCCGGCCCGGAAGGAATTTTTATGGTTCCTCCTGAATAGGAGGACAGGAGCTCTTCCAACTCTTCTCTTGTTTCAAAGGAAGAGAACCACCTGGCGGCCACATTTATTCCAAAGGTGTTGTAAGCTTTTAACGAAGTATTTTCCATGAGCTTTCCCATGTCTCAAAAATAGGCTACTTTTCAATAAAAAAATGTCCGGGAACACCGCCATCGTCATAGGAGCTACAGGGCAGGTAGGCCGCCTGCTGGTCACCCATTTGCTGCAAGACCCTTATTATGAAAAAGTGCGGGTCCTGGTAAGAAGGTCCTATGACCAACTGGACCCCAAACTGGAAAGTAAACTGGTAGATTTCAACGATCTTCCTTCCCTGAAGGCCGCCCTGGGAAATGGCCAGACTCTTTTCTGCTGTATTGGCACCACCATGAAGCAGGTAAAAGGCAACAAGGTTTTGTATCGCGAAATAGACCTGGATATTCCGGTGAATTCCGGCCGGTTAGGATATGAGAATGGTATCCGCCAGTTTGTGCTGGTATCTGCTGTTGGGGCCGATCCCCGGTCCAGGACTTTCTATCTTCGATTGAAAGGGGAAGTGGAAAAAAAGCTGGAAGCTATTTCTTTCGAGCGCTTATATATTATGCGGCCTTCCTTGTTATTAGGCCAGCGGGAAGCCTCCAGGCCCGTGGAGAGCCTTGCCAGGATATTGATGCCTCCCCTATCCTCGCTGCTTAGAGGTAAGTGGGCGAAATACAGACCTATCTCTTCCTCCGAGGTGGCCCAGGCGATGATCGCTGCGGCCAAACAAGGTGAAAAAGGGGTCCATATCTGTGAGTATCCGCAAATGCAGGAGCTTATATCGCATCTACATCCGGGATGATCACCACGCTGCGAAACTTTTTATCGTTGTGAAGGATCGCTGTCTGCTGCTGGATAACATGTTTGGCAAAGTTGATGGTGTGACCATCCTTTGGCAGCTTGAGCATCAACTCCATCAGGAACTGGTTGCGCACCCGGCCTACTGACGGTTCGGCGGGACCGATCAGGTATTTTCCAAAATCCTGTTTGAGATTATTCGCGAAAAAATTAGCGGCGGAATGCACGACTTCCTTATCCCTGTGCCGGAAAGTTACCATGATGACCCTTGAATACGGGGGATAGAAGAATTGTTGCCTTGCCGCTATTTCATGTTGGAAAAAGATCTTGTAATCATGCGTTTTTAAATAAGACAATACCGGGTGCGCCGTATTGGCTACCTGGATCAGCACTCTCCCCTCCCCATCCTTGCGGCCGGCGCGGCCGCTCACCTGTTCCATCAGCTGGAAGGCCCTTTCATTGACCCGAAAATCGGCAAAGCTCAAAATGCTGTCTGCATCGAGAATGCCTACCAGGTTGACATGCATGAAGTCCAGTCCTTTTACCACCATCTGGGTACCCACCAGGATATCTATGCGCTGCTGCTCGAATTGCTGGATCAGGCTGTCATGGGCTGTCTTGCCCCGGACACTGTCGATATCCATACGGGCGATCCGGGCTTTGGGAAAGGTCTCTTCCAGGTGTTCCTCTATTCGTTCCGTCCCGAAATTCCGCTGGACAAAACGATGGTTGCCGCAGGCGGCGCAGGTATTTAATGGCGGGTATACGGTGCCGCAATAATGACAATGCAGCTTGTTGGTCAGCTTATGAAAGTTGAGGGATACATCACAGTTCCTGCATTGGGGGATCCAGCCGCAAACCTCGCAGACCTGGTAAGGGGAATATCCCCGGCGGTTCTGGAAGAGGATGACCTGCTTGCCGGCGGCCAGAGAATGTTCGATGGCTTCGCGGAGCTGGGGGCTGAGAATGATCTTACCGTTGTCCCGGTTGGAGGATGCCGTACTATCGGCGTCTCCCCGATTACCCGGGTCTGAGCTGCCGGGTCCTTTTCGGGAGCCGTCGGGTTGAGCGCTGTCAGGGAGACCTCCGTAAATGGGCTCTCCCGGCCGGGGAGCGTTCGGATCGATCGTATTGGGGAAAGGGTTGTCAGGATACCGGGTATTGCTGTTTTTACGGGCATCCTTAGCGTCCTTCCAGGCTTGACGCTGAGCAGATTGACGAAGGATCTTCGTATCGATGATCGAGATCTCCGGCATTTGCACCTGTCCAAACCGTTCGCTCAGCTCTACCAGGCCATATTTACCCGAGGAAGCGTTGTAGTAGGTCTCCACCGAGGGGGTGGCGCTGCCCAGCAACACTTTCGCCTGGAAAAGAGAGGCATAATAAATGGCTGCATCCCGGGCATGATAACGGGGAGCCGGCTCCTGTTGTTTGTAGGACGGATCATGTTCTTCATCGGCCACGATCAGTCCCAGGTCCTCAAATGGCAGGAACAGGGCGGACCGGGCGCCCAGGATGATCTTCAGCTCCCCGGTGCGGATCTTGTTCCAGATCTCCAGCCTTTCATTCTGGCTGAACTTGCTATGATAGATGCCGATATATCCTCCAAAATGTTTTTGCAGGCGACGGATGATCTGCGAGGTGAGCGCAATCTCCGGCAGCAGGTAAAGGACCTGCCGGCCCTGGCGGATCATTCTATCCATCTGCCGGATATAGACTTCGGTCTTTCCGCTGGAAGTGACGCCATGCAGAAGACAGACGTTCTTATCCTGGAAAACCTGGCCGATCTCTTCAAAAGCCTTCTGCTGGGCAGCGCTCAGCTCGAAGTCGATCGTAATATCCCGGGGCAGGTATTTCAGCCGGTCCACGCTGCGCCGTTCTATCCAGAGGATATTCTTTTCGACCAATCCTTTTAGCTGGGCATCCGAGGCGCCGGCTTTTTTCAGCAGGTCGGGTTTGGTGACCTCGCCCTGGGTGCGGGAAAGGTGCAGGTAGGCCAGCAGCAGCTCCAGCTGTTTGGGGGCCCGGGGGCCGGAAGGTTGTTGATCCCATTCATTGAGCAGCTTTGCCAGCTTATCTTCATTGCTGTATTCGGAATTTAGCTGGATATAACTCTCTTTTTTGGCAGAATAAGTCTCTTTCAGAGCCTCCCAGACAAAACAAACCTTCTTTTCGATCAGTCTTTTAATAACGGGATAAACATGCGAAGAGTCCAGTATCTGCTGAACTTCCGTCAGCTTCAGCTCTTTTTTGATGGTGAGCGCCTCCGCTACCAGGTATTCGTCGTGATCGAGATGGGAAAAATCATCCCCCCGCTCTTCATTAAAAACGAGGATGGTTTCGCTGCTGAGCTTGAAGTGGGCAGGCAGGGCGGCTGCCATGACCTCTCCTTCGCTGCAGAGGTAATATCCGGCGATCCACTCCCATAATTGCAGCTGGGCGGGATGCAGGATGGGCTCTACGTCGAGCAGGTTCCCGATCGCCTTGGGCTCGAATGCGGGCGGCTTGTCCAGGTGTAGCCGTTTGACGATGCCGGCATATTTCTTATTTCTTAGTTCCACTTCCACCCGGCAGCCTTCGCGGATCTGTAAACGCCATTGTTCCGGTACGGACCAGGTGTAGTTCTTCGGCAGCGCTAAGGGTATGATGACTTCGGCGTACATGAATCGGCAAATTTACGCAAATCATCCATCAGAAAGGAAAACCTTTTCAGCAATTCCATTGTTAGCGATCACATGAGAATACTGATCGCGGGGGCCAACGGGTACATAGGAAGAAGACTACTATCCTCTCTGAAAGAATCCGGTCATGAGCTGATCTGCTGCGTACGGGACAAATGGCGCTTCGAACAGGAGAAAGGGAATGAACGGATCAAAGTCCTGGAAGTCAATTTCCTGGATCCTTCGCACGGAGACGCCTTCCCGGAGGAAATAGATGCGGCGTATTTTCTCATTCATTCCATGCGCGAAGGTGAGGCGTTCCAGGAAATGGAAAAGACGGTCGCAAAAGAGTTTACGCGGCGTCTGTCGGAAACCAGCTGCCGCCAGGTCATATATTTGAGTGGCATCGTCAATGAGGCGATATTATCCCAACATTTGGCTTCCCGGCTGGCAACGGAAAAGATCCTTCAGTCCGGACCTATCCCCGTGACGGTCCTTCGGGCCGGTATCGTAGTGGGGTCGGGAAGCTCCTCCTTCGAAATCATCCGTGACATCGTGGAGAAGCTTCCGTTCATGATCACCCCATCCTGGGTAAGAACGAAATGCCAGCCAATCGCTATCCGCAACGTCATCGAATTTCTTACAGGAGTGCTGCTGAATGAAGCGTATTTTAACCATGACTATGACATCGGCGGTCCGGAGATTCTTACTTATAAACAGATGCTGCTGGACTTTGCCGCGGTCCGGCAACTTAAGCGATTGATCATCACCGTGCCTGTGATGACCCCTCGCCTATCCAGCTATTGGCTGTACTTTGTCACTTCCACTTCTTACACCCTGGCCAAAAATTTAGTGGACAGCATGAAGGTAAATGTCGTTTGCCGGCCCAACCACCTGGCAGACGATTTGAAAATAAATTTATTGTCATACCGGGAATCGGTGAAGCTGGCATTTCAAAAAATAGACCAAAATGAGGTGGTCAGCAGCTGGAAGGACGCCTTTAGCGCATCCAATACGGATCCGGCTATCGCAGCACATGCGGAAGTTCCCAATTTCGGCTGTTTTAAAGATAGTAAGACAAAAGAACTGCAGGATGACGGAGAAAAGGTCTTCGATAATATCTGGCACATCGGCGGGAACAGGGGCTGGTATTATGGAAACGTGTTGTGGAAATTCAGAGGCCTGCTGGATAAAGCTTTCGGTGGCGTAGGGCTGAACAGAGGCCGGACCAGCCTGGCTACGCTTCATTCAGGCGATACCCTGGATTTCTGGCGGGTGCTGGTCGCGGACAAAGCAAATAAAAGATTACTGCTCTATGCGGAAATGAAACTTCCCGGTGAAGCCTGGCTCGAATTCAGGGTTGAAAACAAGGGATCAAAGACAATACTAATGCAAACGGCTACCTTCCGGCCTATAGGAATTTGGGGCCGGGTCTATTGGTATACCATGTTACCCTTCCACTATTTCATCTTCAGAGGCATGATCGATAAGCTCGCGAAAACAGATCAGCCGGCTTAACTAAATCACCTCAATTTGTAACTTTTTTTTATTTAATTTACATAATAGAATAATTTTGATTGGTGCAAGTCATTTAGTAGCCGGTTTGAATTGAATAAATCGATCGCCATATGCCTGATAAAGATTATAATCTTTTTTCTGACGAACTATTGCTTAAATTATTGGTCGAGGATGATAAAAAGGCATATAATGAGATCTACAACCGGTACTGGGAGCAGCTCTTTTTGTATGTAGCCAAAGCAATAACGGACCGGGAGGGAGCGAAAGACATTGTACAGGAAATTTTCATTTCACTATGGGTCCGCCGGTTGAACCTGGCAGCCATCAGCTCACTAAAGGCTTATTTATTCAGCGCCGGCCGCTACAAGGGACTGAGTTATATCCGGGAGAATATCAGTAAAAAGAAGTATCTGCAATCGATGGCCCTGTATATTGACCTGGCAACACACTCCGTCCATGACAAATACACCGCGAAAGAACTAAGTAACCTGATCGATAAGGAAATAGAAAAACTGCCTTCCAAAATGAAGGAGGTATTTATTTTAAGCAGAAAGGAAGATCATTCCTACAAATGGATTGCTGAAAACCTGATGATCTCCGACAAAACGGTCAAAAAACAGGTCAGCAATGTTCTGAAAAAATTCAAGCTCCGTTTCGCCGCGAAATAGGTACGCCTCCACGTAAGCCCCTCCCCTCCTTTTTATCCGCTGATCTTCAGCCGTTTAATTTTTTTCCTTTTTATCTACTCCCACCACCCGGAATTTCAGACTTAGTCATAGAACTTATGTTATGACTAAAGAAGAAGCTCAGGAACTTTTACAGCGTTACCAGGAAGGGAAGCTCCCGCCTGAAGAAAAAGTCAGGCTGGAAGCCTGGTTTGACCATCTTTCCGGATCCGGCCAATGGGAATGGACGGAAGAGGAAAAACAGGAGCTCAACGAGGAGCTGCAAAGCAGGATTACCGCAGCAACCGCTCCTCCCCGGGTCCGGAGAATGGACCGGAGGATCCTGTGGGCAGCTGCTTGTTTCCTGGTGCTGTTCGGCATCGGTCTGCTCGCCATTAAATATAAAACGCAGCTCATAGATAGATTCAACCCCATTGAATATGCCGAGACCTATGTGCCGCCAGGCAGCAGGATGACCCTTACGCTGAGCGATGGCTCCGTAGTCAACCTGAATGGAGGCAGCCGGATCAAATACCCCAAACAATTCAACCGGTCCACCCGCGAGGTGAGCCTTTTAGAGGGCGAGGCCTACTTTACCATCCATCCGGATGAGAAATTGCCCTTTATTGTAGAGGCCCGCAGTACCTATACTACTGTATTGGGAACGGCTTTCAATATATGTGCCTATGATTTTTTAAAAGATGTACAGGTAACAGTGACCACCGGAAAAGTTGCCGTTAAAGGCATAACCGGTCTGAATAACAAGGAGACCATCCCGGAGATCCTGCTGCCGGGCGACCAGGCGATAATCGGGAAACTAACGGGGAATATCATCAAAAAGCACGTGAATGCGACAGATGTGATCGGTTGGATCAATGGGAAATATAAATTCAGCGATCAGCCGCTGGCGGTCATTATCCCTGTCCTGGAAAATGCCTACCAGGTAAAGATCCTCTGTTCAAATACCAGCCTGAACCAGTTGCGGCTAAGCTCGGAATTCGAGCATACGGATAAGCTGGAAGATATCCTGTTCTCCATCTGCAAAGCGAATGATCTTAACTATACCATCGATAAGCAAAATATTCTCTTAAAGGAAAATCATTAACTGCTTAATTAAAATAAACTAACCAAATCAAATACGCCATATGAAATAACTTCCGTCAGCTCCAAAAAACAAACCGGCATGAAGAGATTCATACCGGTCCTGGCAATGCTCAATCAGTTCAGTAACGCCAATCACTCCCTGATTGTCATTGTGAATTAGTAAACAATAAATTATTCATCTAATCCATTTCAAAGATATGGAAAAATGTCTTGATTGCCTTGTGCCATTAATTCTGCGCATTATGAGGTCCACGTTTTACATCATCATAATCAGTCTCCTGGGAACCCAATTGCTGTGGGCTAAGAACACCACGGGACAACTATTGGGAGCAACCAGGATCGACATCGCTGCCAATAAAAAAAGCTTGAAGGAGATCCTTACGGATATCGAGAGCAAAAGCGCTTTTCGCTTTACCTACAACGATGCGTTGGTAGCGCAATATCGTGACATCAGCATCCATAAAAAGAATGAGCCGATATCTTCCATCCTGAATTATATCTTATATAATACGAACCTGGATTATATAGAGCGGAAGTATAAGGTCATTATCCTGCAAAAGGAGAAAACGCTTATTGCCGAAAAGGAGGGGGAGGAACAGCCCCTCGCAGCCATCGTCATTAAAGGAAAGGTGACCGGCGAAAAAGGCGAACCGTTGCAGGGAGTGAGCGTAAAATGGCAGGGGTCCGATATCGGCGTGACGACTAACCCGTCCGGAGAGTTTGCCCTGAGCATTCCATCGGATACGGGCAAGCTCGAATTCTCTTCCATCGGTTATGAGAAGAAAGTAATTGACATTAAAGGCCAGAAGACCCTCAGCATAACGTTGAGGGTGTCGCAGAGCCAATTGAACGACATCGTAGTGGTCGGTTATGGAACTCAGAGAAAAGCCACCGTTACCGGAGCGGTTTCCACCATTTCATCCAAAGAGATCAACACCGCCACCAATGGCAATGTGGTCAATCTGCTGGCAGGAAAACTGCCCGGACTAAGAGTTACACAGCGAACGGGTGAGCCGGGCAACTATGAGACGGATTTCGATATCAGGGGATTTGGCGCTCCCCTCATCGTAGTAGACGGGGTACCGAGAAGCACATTCAACCGGCTGAGTCCCGACGAAATTGAAAGCATATCGGTGCTGAAAGACGCATCCGCCGCCGTCTATGGGGTCAAAGGAGGAAATGGGGTCATCCTGGTCACTACTAAAAAGGGCAAGACGGGAAGACCGGAATTTATCTATTCCGGTACCCTGGGAGCTACCCAAACGGCCAATACGCCGGAGATCCTCAATGCTTACCAGTACGCTACCCTGACGGACGAAGCCTATCTCAATGCCGGCAATACGCCCCCTTTCTCCAAAACGCAGCTTCAGCAATTCCAGGATGGTACGCTGCCCAGTACGGACTGGTATAATTTAGTAGTCCGTAAATATTCTCCCGAGCAGCAGCATACTATCAGCGCCAGCGGATCTACTGACAAAACGAGGTATTTTTTATCTATGGGATATTTCGGGGAAACCGGTCTTTACAAATCCGGGGACCTGAATGCCAACCGGTTCAATTTCCGCTCCAATATTACAGCAGATCTTACCAGGGACCTCCAGGCGGAAGTGCTGATTAATGGTATCAAAGACGCGAAAAATTCACCCGGTGAAACTACAGGAGGCATTTTTCAGGAATTATGGTCGGAACCTCCTACCATCCCCGTGTATGCCAATAACAATCCCGCCTATTTAAGCAATATGCCGGATGCCACCCATCCGATCTCCATCACCACCTCTTCTTATTCGGGGTATGTCACGAACACCACCAAGACTTTCAACGGAAGTTTTGCCCTCAACTATAAAATACGCGCCATCGATGGCCTGAAGGCGAGGGTATTGTACGCCTATGATAATGCCGGCAGCCTAAGCAAGACCTTCGAGAAACAGGTGAACTTGTATGACTATGACGCGGTCACCAACACCTATAATGTAACCGGGTCCCGTAACGCCCCAACTACCTATACGGAAAGATACATGGAGAATACTTCCACGACAGCACAGGCCTCCCTGGAATATGCGAAGTCCTTCAAGGCGGTGCACAATGTTAAAGCGCTCTTACTGGTAGAAGAAAGAAAACAGAACGGCGACGACTTCCAGGGCAGCCGGCAATTCTCCCTGGATGCGGTAGACCAGCTCTATGCAGGCAATACGCTCAACCAGGTGGCCACTTCCACACAGGTTATTCCCAATGTCAACCAGGGCCTCGTAGGAAGAGTGAACTATGATTACGGGGGAAAATATTTACTGGAAGGAAGTTTCCGGTATGATGGCTCCTCTAAATTCGCAGCCGGGCATCGCTGGGGATTTTTCCCGGCCATCTCCGGAGGCTGGAGGATCTCCGAGGAACCTTTTTTGAAAGGGAAAACAGATTTTCTTACCAATCTGAAGATCCGGGGATCTTACGGTAAACTGGGTGATGATGGTTCCTCTACCTACCAATATCTTTCCGGTTATAATTATCCCGGCTCCAATTATGTATTCAATGGGTCGCTGGTCAATGGACTGGGCTTCAGAGGCCTGGCTAATCCCAATCTTAGCTGGTATACCAACAAGCTCGCCAATATCGGCATTGACGCCGACCTCTGGAACAACAAATTGCATATCGAAGCCGATGTATTCAGTAAAAAAAGGGAGGGGCTGCTGGCCACCCGCAATCTCAGCTTACCCGGGACAGTAGGAGCTGCTCTGCCCCAGGAGAACCTGAACAGCGATCTCACGAAGGGCTTTGAGCTGATAATCGGCTATCATAACCATGCGGGCGATCTCACCTACAACATCACCGGAAATGTCTCTTTTACCCGCACGAAGAACCTTTATATAGAACAGGCGGCGCCTACCAACGCCTATTCTAACTGGCGTAATAACAATGCTTATCGCTGGAATGACAACTATTTTGGTTACAAGGTGATCGGCCACTTCCAATCGGAGGCAGAGATCAAAAGCTCGCCTGTGGAAGACGGCAACGGGAACCGTAGCGTCCTGCCCGGTGACCTGAAATACGAGGATTTCAACCACGATGGCATTATCGACGATAACGACGTACACAACGTAGGCAGGAACATGAATACGCCGGAAATTAATTTCGGGCTTACGTTAGGTGCTTCCTGGAAAGGGTTCGATTTTAATGTTTTGCTGCAGGGAGCATCCAATTTTACCGTTTCCTACCTGGGTACTATTGCGCTGGACGCACCGCTGGCATTCGGAAGGAACGGATTGAACGTCTTTATGGACAGGTGGCATCATGCCGATCTCTTCGATCCCAACAGCCCCTGGATCCCCGGGAAATATCCATCCACCCGGATAAAAGGCGGGATCACCCGCGTCGACGGCTGGAATTATCAACCTTCCGACTACTGGATGAAAGATGCCACTTACCTGCGGCTGAAGAGCCTCGAGCTCGGTTATACCTTGCCCGCCAGATTGTGGGGAAGCAATGGGTATATCAAGTCATTGAGAGTCTATGTCAACGGGTTCGACCTGCTGACCTGGTCCGGACTCAACGACCTGGTCGATCCTGAACATCCCAATGCTGCATACGGCAACGGGTATCCTATTACCAAGAACTATAACTTCGGCGTTAATCTTACCTTTTAATTTACCAGTATGAAAAAAAAGCTTAATTATTTATATATCGGGGTGTTATCGCTCTTTTTCTCCTCCTGCGCGAAAGATCTGGACGTAGCGCCACAGAACATCATCCAGGACGAAACGGTATTCTCCAACCAGTCCGCCGTCACCGCCTATTTCGCGGCCCTTTACAGCGATCTGCCCATCGAAGATTTCAATTATATCGTGGGGGGAGGATTCAACAACGGCAATAACGCGCCGGGAACGTCCAATATCACAGACGAGTCATTGGCCTGTGTCAACAGCGACGGACTTGGGATCGGCGGAGGAACCTCCCTGGGCTGGTGGGGCTATCCATCGGTAAGAAATGTCAACCAGTTCATCGCCAACATAACAAAAGCCAATTTCCCTGCCGCGCAGATCAATGAATGGCTGGGCGAAGCGAAATTTATCCGCGCCTACTACTATTTCGGCATGGCCAAACGGTATGGCGGTGTTCCGCTGGTGACCAATGTCCAGGATTTTACCGGCAGTAACCTCGACCAGCTGAAAGTTCCCAGGAATACAGAAAAGGAGATCTATGATTTTATCGCAGCCGAGCTGGATTCTGCAGCGCTGCTTTTGAGTGAGACCAATGATGCCGGCAGGGCCAATAAATATGCCGCCTATGCCTTAAAATCCCGGGTCATGATCTATGCCGCCGCCGAGGCCCAATATGGGAGCGTACAGCTGAATGGACTCGTGGGCATCCCCTCCTCCAATGCAACGGCTTACTGGCAGGCCGCGTATGACGCCGCCAGCCAGATCATCAATTCCGGAAAATATTCCCTGTATAACAGCAACCCGGATAAAGCGGCTAATTACACCAACGTATTCCTCGATGTCAGCAGTCCGGAAAATATTCTCGTCAAACAGTTCTCTTATCCGGACAAAGCGCATTCCTGGGATCTTTGGGTGCTGCCGCATAATGGCGTAGGCCCCTCCATCGGGTATGGCAGCCGGATCAATCCTTCCCTGGAATTGTGTGAGAGCTACGAGTATACGGACGGTTCCGACGGAAAGCTGAAATTTACGGATGGCTCCAACAATCCTATTTCCTACAGCAATCCTTCGGATATCTTTTTAAATAAGGACCCAAGGCTCAGCGGTACTTTTCTGCTGCCCTTCAGCCTCTGGAAATCCTATACGATGGATGTAAGGGCGGGGATCATCGACAACGGGCAGACCATCACTTCGGGCGATTATAATACGCTGTATAATGGGCTCCATATCATCGGCCTGAATGGGATTGGCGGAGGAGGAGAAGTCTCGCAGACCGGCTTTTATGTACGGAAATACCTGCAGCCGGCTTATGACAACACCAAAGTCGTCAATAAGAGCTCGTTCCAGCAGTTCATCGATCTCCGTTATGGCGAGATCCTGCTGAATTATGCAGAAGCAGCGGTGGAATTGGGAAAATCAGACGACGCGATGACGGCGATCAACCTGGTCCGCAGCAGGGCAGGCATCGCCGCGCTGACGCTGGCGCAGGTGACCAGGGACAGGGTCCGGCATGAACGGCAGATAGAGCTGGCGCTGGAACCCCACCGTTACTGGGATATCCGGAGATGGCATATTGCCGACCAGCTCCTTAACAATACCAAACTTACGGCTATCCTGCCTTATCTCGTATTACCCGGCAATGCCTATATCTATAAGACCCAGCAAGTCGGCTATCCCAAGACCTTTACGCCCAATATGTATTATGAACGGATCGATCCGGGTGAAATCTCCAAAAACTCCAATCTGATCCAGAATCCAGGGTATTGATCTTAAAAAAAAATGTAAAAAATGAAACCGAAAAATAGTATTGTCTATAGCCTTATTGGCCTGTGTTCCGCCCTGTCGTCCTGCAAGCATGATAATTATGCAGTTCCCAATGCGGGGATCCAGGGTGTTATTACGGACGGCGATTCGAAAGTATCTATCCAGACCGAGCAGCCCAATGGTATTAAAATACGTATGATCGAAGAAAGTTATGGGAATAATGTAACTCCCATTGATTTTTGGAGCAAGGCAGACGGCTCTTTTGAAAATACGGCCGTTTTTGCTGATAAATATAAGATCGTACCGATCGAAGGGGCTTTTTTTCCCGCAGATACCGCTGAAGTGACGGTAAATGGCCTGGTCACCGTCAATTTTAAAGTAGTACCCTTTTTAACGATAGCAGCTTCGGCGACTCCCGTCGCCGGTGGAGTCACGGTCACCTATACCCTTTCCAGGGAACAGGCGGGGGGCAAGATCACCCAGGCTAAAACCCTGGTATCTTCCGTTCCTGCCGTCAGTAATGCCATTAACGAGTACAATGTTACCCATGATCTGTCAGGCGCCCCCGATCAGGGTATCCTGGGACAGCAATATTCCGACACTATAACCGGCCTGACATCTGGCAATACTTATTATATTCGTGTTGCGGCTATTGCGGCCAATGCCAATAATAAGTATAATTACAGCGAAGTCTTTACTATAAAAATCCCCTGATGACCGGTCGTTTGTCCCATAAACTGAATGGTAAGAGAATCAGCCTTCGCCTGCTGGGCGCTATTCGGACTTTATTGGCTTTTTCCCCCGGCCTGCTGGCCGGTACGGGCTTACAGGCGCAAACCGGTACGGTCGGATATACCGGGAAGTCGGACATTATCCAGAAAACTGATAATACCTGGACAGCCATGCAAACAGGTTTTATCCATATACCGGATTCTATCCAGATCAGCGTATACTGGTACTGGATATCCGATAATATTTCGCGGGAAGGCGTTATCAAGGACCTGCAAGCCATGAAAAAGGTGGGCATCAACCGGGCCTTTATCGGCAATGTCGCCTTGCCGGAAGTGCCGTATGGCAAGGTGAAACTATTCTCGGACGAGTGGTGGGACATCCTGCATACTGCACTGAAAACAGCTTCGCAGCTCGGGATAGAGATCGGGATCTTTAACGGCCCCGGCTGGAGCCAGTCGGGAGGTCCCTGGGTGAAACCGGAGCAATCCATGCGTTATCTCACCTCTTCCGAAATAGCAATAAAAGGTCCGTTGTCCCTGGATACGCCCCTCAGCAAGCCGGGGAATGACTTCCAGGATGTCCGGGTCATTGCCTATCCCGTGGACAAAGATTTCAATAACGATATCAGGCAGCAGAATCCGAAAGTCAGCCTCGTTCCGGCCATCGATCATCCCGAATACCTGGTCGATCGCAATGACAGCACCTGGATCGGACTCAAACGCCAACAGCTGTATACCCTGGACCTATCGGTATCTGCGCCCTATACGGTCCGCAGCCTGGTTATTTATCCGGCGCACAAAGCCATGCGGCTGAAGGGTGAGCTGCAGGTAAAGAACAATGATACCTATACCACCGTCAAACATTTCGATATCGATCGCAGCAATAGTGAGCTGATCGTCGGTTTTAAGCCATATGGGCCGGCAGTCATTTCTATCCCGGCTACCACCGCTAAAGACTTTCGGGTGCTGTTCACCGATGTAAGCTCCAATGGCGGTATCGCGGAGATCGGCCTCTCCTCCACTCCGATGGTCGAAAATTATATTGAAAAGACCCTGGCCAAAATGTGGCAAACGCCTTTTCCCTATTGGGATGCCTATCAATGGGCGCCACAGCCGGTGGTGGATAATACCGCCGCTGTCATCGATCCCGGCAAGGTCATCGACATTTCATCTCATATGTCCGCCGATGGAGTATTGAAATGGGAAGTTCCCGCGGGGGATTGGATCATCGAACGTTGCGGCATGCTGCCTACCAAAGTTCATAATAGTCCGGCCTCTCCCGAAGGCACCGGTCCGGAGACTGATAAAATGAGCAAACAACATATCGAGGCTCATTTCAATGCCTTTTTGGGGGAGATCATGAAACGCATTCCCGCCGAAGACCGCCAAACCTGGAAAGTAGCGGTGGAAGACAGTTATGAAACGGGCGGTCAGAACTGGAGCGATCAGTTTATAACGACTTTCACGAAAAATTACGGGTATGATCCCACGCCTTTTATCCCGGTAATAGGAGGAAAGGTGGTAGGAAGCGAAGACCGTTCCGATCGTTTTTTATGGGACCTTCGGCGCCTGGTGGCAGACCAGGTGGCTTATGAATATGTGGGAGGGCTGAGAGAGATCTGTCACCGGTATGGATTGACGACCTGGCTGGAGAATTACGGGCACTGGGGGTTTCCGGGGGAGTTCCTGCAATACGGAGGACAGTCCGATGAAGTGGGCGGCGAATTCTGGAGTGAAGGCAGCCTGGGTAATATCGAAAACAGGGCGGCTTCCTCCTGTGCGCATATTTACGGTAAGAACAAAGTGTCGGCGGAATCCTTCACCTGTGCTGGCGCTCCTTTTTCAAGGTATCCTGCCTTGATGAAACAGCGGGCCGACCGGTTCTTTACCGAAGGCATCAACAATACATTATTGCATGTGTTTATTGAGCAGGCAGCGGATAAGGCCCCCGGGCTGAATGCCCCCTTCGGAAATGAGTTCAACCGGCTCAACACCTGGTTTGCCGATATGGACATTTTCCTGAAGTATATTAAACGGTGCAATTTTATGCTGCAGCAGGGTAAGTATGTGGCCGATGTCGCCTACTTTATCAGTGAAGATGCACCCAAAATGACCGGCGTGCAGGACCCGGCGCTCCCAGCCGGCTACTCCTTCGACTATATCAATGCGGAGGTCATCAGAACCAGGCTGCAGGTAGCAAATGGGAAACTGGTCTTACCGGATGGAATGAGCTATCGTATACTGGTGCTGCCAAAGCTGGCTACGATGAGACCGGAGCTGCTGGAAAAGATCAAATCCCTCGTTGAACAGGGAGCTGTCGTATTAGGTCCCGGGCCTTCCCGGTCTCCCAGCTTACAAAATTATCCCGCAGCCGATCAACAGCTGCAGGCTCTGACCACTCAATTGTGGGGCAGCGATCCCGTAAAGATCCGGCGCGTTGGCAAAGGGCTGGTCATGAATGGGATGAATTTACAGGAAGCCCTGGATAGCCTTGACATACTGCCGGATCTGGCGATCACAGAGACAGATCACGTTACCCGGGCCGATTCGGCCTTATTCATCCATCGCACTTTGGAGGCAGGCGATATTTATTTCATATCGAACCAAAAGACAAAGTCCGTGGAATGGTCGGCCCGGTTCCGGGTGACCCGGAAAGTTCCGGAACTATGGGATCCCGTTAGCGGCAGTATCCGCCTGTTGCCTTCCTATAGTGAGGCAACAGGCGGCGCCTCCACCTCCCTCCAGCTGCGGCTGGCGCCGCTGGAAAGCGCATTTATCCTCTTCAGGAAAGAGGTATCCGGAACGAAAGACGTATCCGGGATGAAAGAAGTATCCGGGATGAAAAAGCCTCCTCTGCCGAAAGTACCCCAGGCCTCCGGGGATAGACTCACCCCCAATGACCCGGATTCCCCGCTAAAAAAAGACACGCTCAACAATAACTACCCGGCCCCCCTTCGAACGATCCCCGTTACCGGTCCCTGGACGGTGACCTTTGACAGTGCCTTACGTGGGCCTTCCCATCCCGTGTTATTAGCAACATTGACGGATTGGACCTCGAACTCCGACGAACGGATAAAAGATTATTCAGGAGCAGCTTTCTATCACCGTGTGTTTACCCTCTCTAAAACCGGAAAAGGGGAAAAGGTATTTCTTAATCTCGGCGCGGTAACAGCCCTGGCAAAAATAACGGTCAACGGGATAGAAACAGGGGGTGTTTGGACGGCTCCTTACCGGGTGGATATTACCAGGGCGCTGAAGCCGGGTAAAAATGTTCTGGAGATTAAAGTGGTCAATACCTGGGTTAACCGCCTGATCGGGGACAGTAAATTACCCCTCGAACAACGAAAAACCTGGACGGTCAATAATCCTTTCCATCCGCAAAGCCCCCTGGAACCTTCCGGGCTTTTAGGTCCTGTTACACTGGAAGTGATTACATACTAACCGGAAGTGATTACATACTAACTGGAAGTGATTAAATATTAAGTGATTGATTTTCGGGCAAAACTTATTAAGTTCGTCCCGCATCTATCACAGCGAGACCAATATTATAAAATCCCCATATGATCCGTCGTTTACTCCATACACTGAATTTTAAGAGAATTACCTTTTGCCTGGCAGCATCCGCCAGTACCTTGCTCAGTTTTGCCGATACCAATTCCAACAGCAAAGCTGCCCATACCCCTTCCAACCATAAAGCGGCAGATATCCCCCCCCTGGCCAGGGCGTCCGACCTGAAATGCGAATACCTCGTCAATCCACTGGGTATCGATTCCCGACATCCCAGGCTGTCCTGGAGGCTGGACGACCAGCGGCAAGGAGCCAGGCAAACAGCATATCAGCTGCTGGTAAGCACTGACTCTGCCGGTATAGATAAAGACGGTAACAATGAACACAGCCGGAACCTCACCTGGCAAACCCTCAAAACCACCTCCGACAGCAGCAGGATCATCTACCAGGGGCCCTCCCTGCAGCCCTTCACCCGGTACTATTGGCGCGTGGTGATCTGGGATGAGTTAGGCCGGAGTTTTCCCTCTTCCATCGCCAGTTTTGAAACCGGGCTCATGGATAAAGCCAACTGGAAAGGCAGCTGGATCAGCGATAACCGGGATATCAATTACAAACCAGCCCCCTATTTCAGAAATACTTTCACGATCGGTAAAAAAATAAAGACCGCCAGGGCTTACATCGCCGTGGCAGGCCTGTATGAGCTTTACATAAACGGCCAGAAGACAGGCAACCACCGGCTGGACCCTCTCTATACCCGCTTTGACAGAAGGACTTTATATGTTACATACGATGTCACGGCGCAATTGCAAAACGGGAAAAATGCGATTGGCGTACTGCTGGGGAATGGCTGGTACAACCACCAATCCACCGCTGTATGGAATTTCCACCACGCACCCTGGCGTGGACGCCCGGCGTTTTGCCTCGACCTGCGTATTACCTATGATGACGGGACGACGGAAACGATTACTTCGGATAACCATTGGAAAACTGCATCCGGCCCGGTCATTTTCAATAGCATCTACACGGCGGAACATTATGATGCCCGCCTGGAACAGCCGGCATGGAATACCGCCGGTTTTGAAGACAGCGCCTGGCACAAAGTCATATATCGTTCTGCTCCTTCCAATAATATCGTCTCGCAGACGGTAGTGCCCATACGCGATATAGAGACGATCCCTTCTGTAAATCTTAAAAAAATAGCGGATACCCTTTACCTGTTCGATCTGGGAAGAAATATCTCCGGGGTGAGCCAGCTCACCGTAAAAGGCGAAGCAGGTACCGTACTCCGTCTGAAACATGCTGAAAAGCTGGATAAGAACGGCCGTGCCGACCAGTCGAATATCGACGTGCATTACAGACCAACGGATGACAAAGATCCCTATCAAACCGATATTTTCATTCTGAGCGGCAAAGGAGAAGAGACGTTCAAACCATATTTTAACTATAAGGGTTTCCAGTATGTCGAAGTCAGCAGCGACAGACCAGTGAGCCTGACAAAAGAAAGCCTCACCGGTTATTTTATGCATAGCGACGTGGCAGCGGCGGGCAGCATTCATTCCTCCAGCAACACGCTGAATAAAATATGGCAGGCGACAAATAACTCCTATCTCTCCAACCTTTTCGGCTACCCGACCGACTGCCCCCAGCGGGAAAAAAATGGCTGGACAGGCGATGCACATATTGCCAGTGAGACCGGCCTGTATAATTTCGACGGGATCACTGTCTATGAAAAATGGATGGCGGATCATCGCGATGAACAACAGCCCAATGGGGTGCTGCCCTCGATCATTCCCACAGGCGGCTGGGGTTATGAATGGGGCAATGGTCCGGACTGGACCAGCACGATCGCCCTCATCCCCTGGAATCTTTATCTTTTTTATGGGGACGCGAAGCCCCTGGCCGATAACTATGAAAATATCCGGCGTTATGTAGATCATATCGATGAGGGGTACCCCTCGGGGCTTACCACCTGGGGGCTTGGCGACTGGGTGCCGGTGAAATCCGTCTCTCCCGTAGAGCTGACTTCTTCCATTTATTATTATACGGATGTCCGTATACTGGCCCGGGCCGCGGCCATCCTCCATAAACCGGCCGATGAATCAAAATACAGTGCGCTGGCCGGTAAGATCAAAAATGCGATCAACGCAAAATACTTAGACAGCAGCACCGGGATCTATGATAAAGGCTACCAGACCGAACTCAGCGTACCCTTATACTGGGGGATTGTTCCCGAAGGGTTAAAAAGCAAGGTGGCGGCCAACTTAGCGGAACGGGTCAAAGCTGACAACTATCATCTCGATGCAGGGATCCTGGGGGCAAAGGCCCTGCTCAGCGCTCTGAGTGACAATGGATATGCGGATGTCGCCTACCGGGTAGCATCGCAGGAGACCTACCCTTCCTGGGGTTGGTGGATCGTGAACGGGGCCACCACCCTCTATGAGAACTGGAATATAGAGGCCAGATCGGACCTCTCTTTAAATCATATCATGTTCGGGGAGATCGGCGCCTGGTACTATAAAGGCATTGGCGGAATCAAAGCAGATCCGCAGTTTCCCGGTTTTAAGAACGTGCTGCTGGAACCTAATTTTGTGACAGGCCTGGATCATTTTGAATCTGCTCATGACGGGCCTTACGGGAAGATCGTTTCCAGCTGGTCGAGGAAAGGAACGGTGATCTCTTATACAGTTACCATTCCTGCCAATTCAAGTGCAACCATTCGCTGGCCGGCAATATCCGGGAAGAAAGTTTATAGCGATGGGCTAACGCCGGACTTGTCCAGGCCATTGCAGGTAAATGCAGGGAGTTATCAGTTTGAAATAAAATAGCTTCACTGGAAAAAAATTCTGCCAGATCTTTGCTTCTCCTTCAGTAAGGCAGGTTCGGCGAAAAGAATAAATGAAATAATTGTCACGGAGTCTTCAGTACCCTAACCGTCAACGGAGTTCTGTCATTCTTCATTAACCTGATAAAATAAATGCCGGCAGGCAGAGAGGCCGGCAGTTCACAACGGACGGCCGTCTTCCCGGCAGACAAAGGGATACTCCGGAGGACCTGTCCCATGCAATTGATCACCACCGCCGAGGTAATTATTTCATCCGGAGCGGTGGACACATATACAAAATTGGTGGCAGGATCCGGGAATACACGGGCCTGTCCGGGACGGGGAGGCCAGCCATCTCCCGAAGGAGGCAGCACTTTGGAATAGACGGCCCCGTCATCCCTGATAGCCAGAACCCGGTAATACTTCCCGGCAGCAGCAGCCGGCAAGGTGAACCGGTAGCTGTTACCTGCTCCGGCCACGGCTGTATAAACCGTCGGAGTAAAATTGACTCCATCCTCCGCCCCCTCCAGTACCATGTGTTCCGCCGGTATGGCATCTCCGAGCGCTGCAGTGATCAAAAGGTCTCCTCCGGACAACTGTTCCTCCACATCGAGAAACCGAAGAGGCAGGAGAAATATCTGGTAGCTGTCGGCGACCGAACCGCACAAGCCATTGTCAACCGAACCCGGGGGCAGCATAGTGGCGCAGGAAGCAGTGGTGCAGGTATTGGCAGCGGGATGCGTTACCCAGGCGACGGGACCACCCGATATATCCCATCTTATCTGAGATCCGTCACCTAATGTGGACAGATACCCGCTGCCGGCGTAATTGGCCATAGCCCCCCGGGTCACGACATAAGAAGGCCCACCGCTGGTCTCCGTGAAGAACCCGGAGCTGCTTTGAAAAATAAAGGAGCTGCACATCTCGACAATAGAGCCCATGCCTAACTTGAACCAGGTATCGCTGATGATAGTGGACCAGGACCCGTGGATGACGAACATCCCATAGTCGTTCACCGTGAAATTGGTCTCTCCGGGATTAATGGCGCCCGAAAAATACAAGTACCCGTTACTGCAAACAGTCACATTGGAAATCACGGAGGCAGGAGCCGTAGCTTCACCGGTATATGAGTTGGCCATCAGCCGCCCTCCTCCATTGACGATAATGGATCCCATCTTGCCGACGGTCAGATCGCCGACTGTCACCGACCCGGACTGGATGATCAGCGTCCCATTGACGGTATAGGCCGTCGTGTTATTGATCGGGCCAGATACACAATAGGTGGTTCCCGCGGCGATAGTGCCTCCTGCCGGCAGAACATTGACGGCGCCCGAAGGGCAGCCCCCCGATCCGCACTGGGCAAAAAGGGAGGACTGAAAAAGAATGAGGGGCAAGAGAAGAAAGAAGTTCTTCTTCATAGGTTTGGCGATTGGGTTTAGTGGGGTTTTAGTAGGGTTTGGGCACTCAAGATAGAAGAAACTCTTAATAGATACAAGGCAGAGAGGACTGCATAATCTCTTGCCCGGGCGCTTGGCATGATTGAATTGATCAGTGTCGTCTATGGGATCAGAACCTGCGGTTTTCCCTTTATATCCGTATTCGCGGACAGCTTCGCAAATTTATTTTCAACCCCATAATTTCCGCGGGTTTAGCCAATAAGCGCTATTTTTAATCATGGCACCCAGGCTTGTCGGATTTTTCATTACTTTAACCATTTATTTGATTTTGTTGGGTGATCTGGCCGCCCAGACTCCCAATGTCAGCAGGATCGTAACGGTCAGAGATGGCCTGCCGCAATCGTATGTAAGCGGTATTTTCCAGGATAGCAATGGGTTCCTCTGGATAGCTACCCTCAACGGGCTCGGCCGCTATGATGGACGGGGATTTACAAACTACCGCCATACATCCGCAGACACTTCCGGGCTCAGCGGAAATATCATCTTACATCTTTTTGATGCCGGCAAAAATGATCTGCTGCTATGTTATATGGATGGCAAGATGGACCTGCTGAATACCATTACCGCAAAGGTGGTCCATTTATGGAAGAATAAGGGCTTCGAACTGCTGGTCTCCGAAACCAGCTACTTTAAAAGCCTCATACGCAACAGTCTGGGAATATGCTGGATGATGGCGGGCGACGGGGGCATCTACCGGATCGATCTGCCCCGAATGACTGTCAGGCATCTTTCCCCGGCCGATCTGAAACTTCCGGAGCCTGTTACCGGGATTAAGCTTCTGAAGGATGAGCTGGTGTTGATGACTCAAACGCATCTGTCTTTATGCGATAGTGCCGGTCAAATTATCAAAAACACCCCATACCCCTTTAAAAGTATCCGGGCCTTCAATACTGAAGCCAGGAATATCCTTTCGTCGGATGTGAGGACGAACGGCGATTGGATCATAAAGGATGCCACCGGGATAAAAATATGGAATCCCACGACCGGCTTCTTTTATCGGATACCACTCCCGGTACATGCACCGGGTAAACTGATTGCCCGGTTCGACCATGACGGCAATTATTTCTTTGAATATAACACCGGGATCTATATCCTGTCGAAAAATGATTCGCTGATCAGATGGTCACCGGCAAGCCCCGCCGTCAAAGGCATTCCCACCAGCATGTATATCGACCGGTCAGGCGTTCTGTGGGTCGGTACGAACGGCTATGGACTGAGGCAATACAATCTGACAAAAACCGGTATGCAGGCTTACGAGAACAACAACTCCTTTGTCAGCGATATATTAGGTCATTACCATGTTTCAGCTACGCAGGTAGGAAGATCCTTTTTGGGGAGATCCGTTCCATATGCCAGTCGCAGCGCGACCTGGAAGGATACAGTCTGGATAGCGGATGTAAATACGCGAGGTTCCGATCTTCAATTGGCGCTTTTCATCAATGGCCGGCTTTCCGTAAGAACTTTTCGGGACGAGGATGCGGCTGCCCGAAAGGAAATACGAAGTTTCCGTTTTTTATCCTTTACGAAAGAAGGGGTTTTGTGGGGTATCGATCAACACTGCCGGCCGCTGAAATTCAATACCTGGAAAGGTAACTTCCAATCATTCCCCCCGATGGATCTCGACCCGGGCGAAGAAATAAACGGAATGGTCCCGGATGGCGAGTCCGTTTTTTATATCAGCACCAATAAAAGTCTCATCCGGTGGGACGTGATCACAGAGAATACCGAAAAGCTTGTCTCCCTGCTGCCCAGCAAAGATTTGCTTAGTATCAGCAACGATCCCGATAATAAAGAGATCCTTTGGATCGGCACTTTATCCGACGGGCTGATCCGGCTGGACAAGATCACCAAAAATACACAGGTATTCAGCATCGCCACTGGTCTTCCCAATAATACGATCTACTGTATCTTACCGGGGAACGACGGTTTGTTCTGGTGCAGCTCCAACAAGGGAATATTTGCGTTCAACCCAAAAAATCAGACGGTCCGGTCTTTTACCTCCCGGGATGGGTTGACCGATGATGAATTCAACAGGTATTACTACATGGTTTTCCCGGACGGTAATCTTGCCTTTGGCGGCCCGTTGGGGTATACCTTGTTCAACCCCTCACAGCTACAGACGGACGAGTTTGATCCGCCCGTCGTTTTAACCGGGCTTAGTGTAACCAATCTGCCTCCTTTAAGTGATCCGCTATCTCTCGTCACGGAGCTATCCCTCCGGTCCGATCAGAATTTTATCACGGCGGAATTTGCCGCCATGCAATTTGATCTCCCGGAAAAGATCCAATACCGGCACATGTTGACCGGCTTTGACAAAAATTGGGTAATGACCGGAAATGACAATAAGGCGTCCTATACCGGTCTCCCTCCCGGCAGCTATACCCTACTGCTGAACGCGAGCAATACGAGCGGAAAATGGGGGAGCCGGATCCTTCGGCTGAAAATTACTATCTCGCCGCCGTTCTGGAAGACCTGGTGGTTTTATACGGTGATAGCTGTCCTGGTGCTATTGGCCATTTATCTTTTTTTGAGTGTCCGGATCCGCAGCGTCAAAAGGGCCCATGCGCAAAAACTACAGTTCGAACGGGAGGCGGTAAAACTTCATGCCATGGCCTTGCGGGCGCGCATGAACCCTCATTTTATCTTTAATTGCCTGAACTCCATAAAGGCCCTTATCCAGGAAAAGCAGGATAAAAAGGCAATTAACTACCTGACCACTTTTGTCACGCTGATCCGCAAACAGCTCAACAATACCAATAACGAAATTTGCTTGCAGGATGAGCTGGAGACCTGCCGGCTGTACCTCGAGCTGGAGGTTATGCGTTTTGATGGCCGGATTGGCTGGGAAATCCATGTCGATGATGAATTGCTGGGGCAGACCCTTATTCCGCCGCTGACTTTGCAGCCGATTGTCGAGAATGCCGTTGTACATGGATTGCTGCCCCGGGAAGAGGGCGGGCAGATCCGTATCCGGGTTTATCGGGATGGGCCGTTTGTCTCCTGCGAAATAGAGGACAATGGTATAGGCCGTGACGCAGCGGCGGTATACCAGCAGAAAAGCAGCCGCCTGCACCAGTCAAAAGGTTTACATTTATTGGAAGAGAGAATTACGGTGCATAACCGGCTCAATGGAGGTGTCAGCTCCCTGCAGACCACGGACCTTTTGGGTCCCGATGGCGCCTCTTTGGGAACACGGGTAATCATTCAATTTAATACTGAACTATGATAGATGCCATACTGATCGATGATGAAAAAAGCGCTCTTATTACGTTGAGGAACGACTTGCGGGCCTATTGCCCCCGGGTGAACATCCGGGGAGAATTTACAAAAGGCGCCGATGCGTTGGAGTTTATGACAGAGAAGGCGCCGGATGTGATCTTCCTGGATATAGATATGCCGTTGATGAACGGTTTTGATTTTGTTCGGGAGATGAAGCAGCCTGTCCTCCCGCAAATCATATTTGTCTCCGCCTACAGCGAATTTGCGATCAGGGCCTTTAAGGTAAGTGCGCTGGACTATCTGCTTAAACCCATTGTTCCTGCAGAATTGCAGGCGGCCGTAGATAAAGTCATCTACCGGAATACGATGCTGTTTAACCAGCAGGTTCTTCTGAAGAACTTTATGGAGAACGGCTTTATGGAAGCAGGACCTACCGGTAAAATTGCGCTGCCTGTAAATGATGGATACCACCTGATCGATCCCGTTCATATCATCTACTGCAAGGCGGCCGGCGCCTATACCGAGATTGTCCTGGACAACGAGAAGAGCTTTCTTATCTCCAAAAATCTCGGCCGTACCCAGGAGCTGATGCCGGCTGATTATTTCGAGCGGGTCCACCAGTCTTACCTTGTAAATGTGCATCATATAAAAAAATTCAGAAAAGGCGAGTCGCCGGTGGCGGTGATGGCAAACGACGATATCATAAAAGTGTCACGGATGAATAAGGACCGGGTAGCGCAGCTACTGGGGATAAAATAGGCAGCATTCCCGCCACATTTTACGACAGAAGCCCCCGATCGACGGAGGCTTCTGAACAAACCATAGGCTGATGCCTGTAGACCCTGGATTACCTGCTGAGAACAACCTTTCGGTCGGTAATGGTATTTGTAGTGAGCGCGGTATCATGGATCTGTAGATTGTGCTGGTCTAAGACAGGCAGGTCAAAGCCGTGAGGGAAATCCAGGTAATTGGTACCCGTAATATACAACCTGGCGCTGTCGATCTCCCATCGTCCATTATAGGCCACGCCGGTCGCCATGATAGACAGGGTGCTGTCCGCTTTGAAGTCAAAATAATCGGCGGATGTAAAGTAGGTGGTGTCTGTGTAGCTTACACCATAATCCGTGTCATTAACGATAGCGGAGACCATGGTCCACTTGCCGATAAGTTGGGATCGAAGGCTGGGTGCAGGGGCATTTACAGATCTTTGACAGGCAGCAACAGACAGGAAACATAGGAGCGCACAGAAAACGGTCATAGGGGATAGTGATCTTTTCATTTTGTTTTTCTTTTAATTAATTATTGGATTTTCTACCCGCACAAAATACTGCTTGTCCCCCTGGGATTATAACTGAGACAGCGCCTGTCAGGCGCTTGGCGGGAAAGAATTGGCGTGTCGGGTGTTTGGGATTATAACGCGCTGGTTATACTTTGCAAATACCGGACCGTGGCCTCCCGCTTGGACTGTTTGAAAAAAGATAAGTATATTTAAGCGTATCCCGTCGCAGCCTGCTTCCTTTTCCCGGAAGATCAACTGGCTTGCCGGAAAGAAACAACTAACATACTTCGCAACGTTTTAAAAAATCAATATGGAAAATGATCAGATCTGGCTTGTGGGTGGTGGCATTGCCTCTATGGCCGCCGCGGTTTTTCTCATCAGGGATGCCAATATACCCGGTGAGCAGATTCATATTCTGGAAGAGCTGGACATCGCAGGAGGTTCATTGGATGGTTCCGTATCTCCTGTCTTAAAAAACGGGTTTGTCACAAGGGGAGGACGTATGCTGGAGGAGGAAGCGTACCAGACTTTATGGAACTTACTGGAATCCATTCCTTCACTGGAAGACCCGGCTGTTACCGTAAGGCAGGAGATCATCGACTTCAACATCCGGGTAAAAACAGAAGCGCATGCCCGCCTTATTAATAAGTTTCACCAGGTAATTGACGCGGGGGCGCTGGGGTTCAACATGCACGATCGGCTGGAGATGATGCGGCTGCTGGCCCTCTCTGAACATAAGATCGGATCGCGCAGGATCGATGAAATGTTCTCTCCACATTTTTTCGGGACCAATTTCTGGCAAATGTGGCGTACTACCTTTGCATTTCAAAACTGGCATAGCGCCATAGAATTGAAAAGATATTTCCTGCGTTTTATACAGGAGTTTCCGCGTATCCATACGCTCTCCGGTGTGAAGCGCACTAAGTACAACCAGTACGACTCCATTGTAAAGCCCATACAGAGCTGGCTGAAAGAAAAAAATGTACAGGTGCATTTCGGTACCAGGGTAACAGACATTGATTTCTCGGAAGCAAACGGCCAGAGAAAGATCAGCACACTGCATATTCAGAATAAAAATGGCGCGGAACAGATAACCCTGGGTCAGCATGATTATGCTTTCGTTACCATCGGGTCCATTACGGCTGATACTACTATGGGTTCAAATGATACAGTGCCGGAACTGATCCGTGACCGGCGGGATGGCGGATGGAGTCTCTGGGAAAGGATCGCCGGCAAAGCACAGGACTTTGGTCGGCCCGCAGCCTTTTACGCCGCAGTGGATGATCACAAATGGGAATCATTTACCCTTACCATGCACGGGGACATTTTGTTGAAACGTATCGTGGCCTATTCGAAGAATGAGCCTGGCACAGGCGCCCTGATGACCTTTTACGAGTCTGGCTGGTTAATGTCTGTTGTAGTGCCTTACCAGCCGCATTTTGCAGACCAGCCCAAAGACACCTATACCCTATGGGGATATGGACTGTTTATTGATAAGGAAGGAGACTATATTAAAAAGCCGATGGCAAAATGCACCGGTAAAGAGATCCTTACTGAGCTGATCCATCAGCTCGGTTTTGAAGACATACTCCCGGAAGCATTGGCCACTACCGATGTCACCACGGTTATGCTACCCTATGCTTCGGCGCTCTTTGCCTGCCGTAAAGTAGAGGACAGGCCGCTCGTCATTCCAAAAGGAGCCGCCAATTTTGCCTTCCTCGGCCAGTTCACGGAAATGCCGGAAGACGTGGTATTTACGGTAGAATATTCAGTCCATGGCGCAATGGAGGCAGTCTATCATCATTTCAAAGTGGATAAGCCGATACCTCCCATTTATCATGGCCTCATGGACCCTAAGGTTGGATTGCAGGCGCTGGAGTCCGCGTTTAAGTGAAGGAGGAGAATGCAATTGTTAAAATATTTTCATTACTCTATTTAATTGGTAGACTTACATATTTTTTGTATATTGTAAAATATGCATAGATCATCTTTCTTTTTTGGAGTCCTTTTCCTCGCTTTTATCGGACACTCGTTTGCCCAATCGGCCTGGGAGCTGAAAAAAGATGAGAATGGTATTCTAATTTATTCACGATCTGTCAAAGAATCAAAGTACAAGGAACTAAGGGCGGTTTTTGATCTGCCGGGTACGTATGAGCAGCTTCGGTTTATCTTGAATGATGTTAACAACTATAAGAATTGGGTTTATGGAACTGCTTCCAGTTATATCGTCGAAAGAAAGAGCGAAACGGAGATAATCTATTATTCCCGGATCTCGGCACCCTGGCCGGTTTCCAACCGGGATTTTTATAGCAACACCAGAATCTGGATGGATTCAGCCAATCATCAAATGCGGCTCTCATCCCGCAACATAGATAGCTTCCCATCAACAGACCATATCGTACGAATACCTTTCCTGAGGTCGGAGTGGGTTATTACCGCTCCCTCGCCAGGCACCATGCATGTAGAATATAAGCTTTCCTGGAATCCCGGCGGCGAAATTCCCGCCTTTCTGGCAAATGCCTTTTCCACGACAGGTCCTCTCCAATCTTTCAGCCAGCTTAAACGAAAAATGACTCCGACTGCTCCTGCCATCGCTATTAACAGGTAAATTTGATAAATACCTGGTACTGTTGTACGAAGCGCTACAAAAGCTGATTCTTCGAGTGTCCTACCCGAATTATTAGAATATCCAACATTTTCGGGCCCACCAACAGCATATGTGTTTTTGTGAGTCCACATACTCTAAAGTAATACACTACCCGAGATTTAATAATTAAATAATAAAGACAGCCAAAGCCTCTTATCGTTTACCTTCTTAAAAAAAAACTACAGATCAGTGTAGGGTAACCAGCCGTTCGTGGTATTTACTAATCGACTATGGATAAATCCACTTTTTACGAACTGGTTGAGCGCTATCTGGAGGGAACTGCGACCGCGGAGGAACGACGCATCGTTGAATCCTGGTATTCCCAATTGACACAAGGAAGTATTGAACTCTCCGAACAGGAACAACAACGCCTGGATACAGTTGTTCTGCAGGCAGTTTTAGCAAAGACCGTACCTCAGCCGCAAGGAAAACGTATTCCTTTCCACCCGAATCGATGGAAGCGCTATGCTATTGCCGGAGTTCTGCTCCTTCTTATTGCCGGCGGATGGTTTATGCTAAAAAGTTCTGGCAGAATAAAGGATGTTGCTTCCTTATCCCAGACACAGCGATTCAAAAACGATATTGCCCCGGCCTACCAGGGCGTGGTCCTGCAACTGAATAATGGAAAGAAGATTCGCCTTGACAGCTTGCATAATGGTTCGTTGGTGCTGGATGATGTAATAAAAGTGCAAAAAGATAACAGCGCACTTGCCTATACCCCAAATGCAACGCAGATCAGATTTCATACTATTTCTACCGGCAAAGGAAACAGCTATCATCTGACCTTGCCGGATGGAACGGAAGTATGGCTCGATGCCCAGTCCTCTCTCTATTTTCCGACAGCCTTTACGGGTCAGGAACGCACAGTAACCATAACGGGGCAGGCCTATTTTGAAGTGGCGAAAGATCCGTCAAAGCCTTTTCATGTCAAATTCCGTGACCAGGAGGTGGTAGTCCTGGGCACCCATTTCAATATAAATGCATTCGAAAACAGGGCACGCACCACTTTGCTGGAAGGATCGGTGCGTATTATTAAGGACAGGGCGCAACCTATAACCCTGACCCCGGGACAGCAGGTATCTATATCCACGGAGAATGGACAATGGATGGTTATTCCCAATGCGGATATCGACGAAGTGATGGCCTGGAAGAACGGTACTTTTCGTTTTACCGGCGCTTCTATACAAGAAATCATGTCACAACTGGAAAGGTGGTACAATATCAAAGTGGAATACGCAGACAGCATAGACAATATAGCACTGGTGGCAAGACTCGGCCGCAACGAAAATATATCCAGGATTTTAAATCTGCTGGAAATGACAAAACAACTGGAATTCGCTATTGATGGAAATAAAGTAATTGTTATGAAAATAAAACCACCAGGATAATAGCCCCAATGAATACAGCGGATGCCAAATAAAACCGCCATGCGTAGGAAGCATGACGGCAGCAATTGAGTTCATCCGTTCTCAATAATCGACAAGACAATTAAAAACAAATTGCAAACCCCAATTTCTGCAAATATATGCGATTAGGAATCTCTATGTTCAGGAAATTCTCCTGCCTCTTATGCATTACCATCTGCCTGCAGGTAAATGCACATGGACTTGCCCAGGATATTACCCTGTCCATGAAAAACATGCCCCTTGTAAAAGTACTGAATGAAATTGAAAAACAGGCGCACTGCAGCTTTATTTACGATAAGAACCTGTTGGGAAATGCCGGTAAAGTCAGTATAGAAGCCGACCACCAGCCACTGGAAACGGTGTTGAATACGCTGTTTCATGATGAGCCTATTGATTTTAAGCTGTCAGGCGCTTATATCGTGCTTAGCCTTAAATCCGCGCCTGCGAAAAAAGTTACGGATCATTCGTTTTTCACTGCGATATCAGACACCATACGCGGTAAAATTATGGACACGGCGGACAATCCTCTCTCGGGAGCATCTGTACGGCTAAAGGGCCGCAAAACGACGGTGCAGACGAATCCCGATGGAAATTATGTCATTGCAACAACAGACGATGCCTACGCCGTTTTGGAAGTCAGCTATGTTGGGTATATCAGTCAGCAGATTCCCATAAAACAACAAGCTATTGTTAATGTACGCCTGCGGGCCGAGTCCAGGAGTCTGGACGATGTGGTGGTCGTAGGATACGGAACGCAAAAAAAACGGGATGTTACGGGAGCAGTCTCTTCACTTCCTGGCAGCAGACTTGAACAGGTTCCAAACATCAATCTCTACGAGGCCATCCAGGGGGCTATTGCCGGCGTTCAGGTAACAACTTCTACAGCCGGCGCTGCGCCGTCACAATCCATCATGGTCAGGGGAAGACGGTCGATAACGGCCAGTAATTCTCCCCTGGTCGTGGTAGATGGTGTGGCCGGAGACCTTGGCGATTTGACCCCGGATGATGTGCAGTCTGTCGAGGTGCTAAAGGATGCATCCGCTGCTGCTATTTACGGATCGCGCGGGGCCAATGGCGTTATCCTCGTAACAACCAAAGCCGGCACCGAAGGAAAATCCAAGCTGAGCTATAATGGATATTATTCCACACAACGGTTCGCAAAGTTGCCCGACATCATGCACGGGGAGGATTTCTATCAGTTTAAAAAGGATAGGATTGCCGGCACAGGGTATGATTTTACGCCTTCGGAATTGGCCAACTATAACGCAGGAAAATTTACCAACTGGGTGGACCTGGCCTTGCGCAACGGACAAACAGCCAATCACGACCTTTCCTTATCAGGCGGGTCTAAGGCAACCAAATATTATATATCCGGCAGCTATACCGATGTAAAGGGACTGGCTGTAAATGACAACTACAAGAAATTTAGCACCAGGATAAATTTAGATTCCAAATTCAGGAACTGGCTGACACTGGGAACAAGGACGCAGATTAATTATGTCGATCAGGGCGGTATTGCCCCTGCCTGGGACGGAGACAATGGTGTCTTCTCGTTGAACCCGCTGACATCGGCATATGATGCGAATGGAAACTTAACCATTTACCCCTGGCCCGAAGACAATTATTTCCATAACCCGTTGATGGGTACCCTCGCAAAAGACGTCGATAAGTATTACCAGGTAATATCCAATAACTTTGCAATGGTCGATTTCCCTTTTGTGCCCGGTTTGCAATACCGCATCAATGCCGGTTTTAAAATGACATTTACCGATCGCGCAACTTACTATGGGCAGAATACAGAAGAGGGGCTTGCTGACCGTGGCGACGCCTCTACAAGCAGGAACTACTCCAACAATAGCGTTATTGAAAATATCCTGAACTATAACAGGGAGTTTGGCAAACACAGAATCTTCGTAACCGGTGTCTATAGTTTTGAAAACTCGAAAAGCAGCACCAACAGTCTCGATGCGCAGGGATTCCCCAACGATTTTTTGACATGGTATTCTTCCGCACAAGCAGAATCACATGTCCCCTCTTACGCGTATAGCGAAACTACGTTGCTGTCCAATATGCTGCGCGTAAATTATTCGTATAACAGCCGCTACCTGCTCACACTCACGGGACGCAGAGACGGTTACTCCGGCTTCGGGTCAGAAAAGAAATGGGGCTTTTTCCCTTCAGCGGCCGCGGGATGGAATATTTCCCGTGAAAACTTTTTCAAGTGGCGTAACATTTTCAGCGATCTGAAACTAAGAGCTTCTTATGGTGTCAACGGAAACCAGGCAATCGACGCCTATCAAACCATCTCCCGCCTGTCCTCCCAGGACCTTGTAGCAGGCGCCGCCACTATGCCCGGGTATGTTCCCAGCGCACTGGGGCAGGATAATCTGGGATGGGAATCTACAAAAACGCTGAACGCAGGAATAGACTTCGGAATTTTACACAACAGGATCACCGGGGATATCAATCTTTACAGGCAGAACACTTACAACCTTATCCTCGACAGAACCATTTCTCCCATCTACGCAGTAAATTCCATTACCCAGAACATCGGGAAAACGGAAAACACCGGGTTGGAATTATCTCTCGTATCCAAAAATATAGACACCAGGGACTTTAAATGGGAAACCAGCGGAAATATATCTTTTATTAAAAACAAGATCGTTTCGCTGTACGGTATCAAGGATGCAAATGGGAAGGAAATCGATGATGTCGCAAATGCCTGGTTTATTGGCAAACCCATACTGGTAAATTATGGATTCAAATGGGATGGCGTCTGGCAGCTGAACGAGGCGGATAAGGCGGCTGCCTATGGCACCCAGCCCGGATATATCAAGATCAAAGACGTCAGCGGCCCTAACGGCAAACCCGATGGAAAGCTGTCGCCTGATTATGACCGCGTCATCATCGGCCAACGAGACCCGAAATATACCTGGGGAATGACCAATACCTTCTCGTATAAACATTTCTCCCTCAGAGTGTTTGTTTACGGTGTACAGGGAGTGACGAAAAATAATACGTTACTGGATGATGTGGCCGTGGATCCGTCCGTTCGGATGACAACCATAAAAAAGAATTGGTGGACACCGACGAATCCGACGAACGACTGGTACATGAATAAATTGGATGCCGCAAAAGAACAAGGACAGACTGCGAATCCTTATGAAAACGCCAGTTTTGTGCGGATCAAGGATATTTCACTCGCCTATACTTTCCCCAAAAACCTCTTGTCCCGGGTTGGTATCGATAGATGCCAGATCTATGTCACCGGAACCAATCTCCATACGTTTACCAAATTCGGGGGATTAGATCCCGAGTTGAGCGGACAACGGGCCATTCCCCTGCAAAAAGAATATGTTTTTGGGTTGAACATCGATTTTTAATATTTAAAAGTTTCGTCTCATGAAGAAGTCATTATATATCGCCATCCTATCGGGCTTACTATTCATTACAGGAGGCTGCTCCAAAAAAGACCTGGAAGAAAATCCTCCCAATTTGATCACCGCAGAAACGCTATACACAAATTTAAACGGCTTTGAAGCCGGCCTGAATGGGTTATATTCTCTCGTGCGGCAGGAAAGAGAGGCTGTCGATGGCAGTAATAATAATCTTATTGCTATGATTGCAACGGTTGGAACAGACAATTTAGACTCTCATAACTCAGCGTTCATAGGTGCTATCACGCTCAACTGGAAAAACCTGAATGTTTCTACGAATTCGGCGTTTTCGGACGTCTTTCTGTGGTTGTATAAGATCATCAATGCCGCCAATACGATCATTAACAGGGCGGAAACCCGGAATGACATCGACTGGAAAGGAGGAACCGCAACTCCCGACGAGAACAGGAATAGGGTCATTGCCGAAGCCAAAGCATTACGCGCATGGGCGTACAGACACCTCACTTTCTCCTGGGGCGATGTGCCACTGACCCTTGAGGAGGCGGAAGGTTCAAATATAAGGACCGACTGGGAACGTACTCCCGTCGCCCGGATCCGCGACCAGATGAAGTCTGACTGGCTGTTTGCCGAAGAATATCTTACTGTCGAGCCCTCCGTCAGGGGTAAGATAAGTAAAGGGGCTGTTCAACATTACCTTTCCGAGTTATACCTTACCATAGGAAAACCGGACAGCGCATTGATCTATGCGAACAAAGTGATCAATACGCCCGAATATCAATTGATCACCCGGCGATATGGAGTGAAGATGAGTCAACCAGGTTGCGCTTTCATGGATATGTTTTATGACGGCAATTCCAACAGGGAAGAAGGAAATACGGAAGCGCTGTGGGTATGGCAGTGGGAATACAATGTTGTTGGCGGTGGAAACAGCCTTATGCGGAGAGAATATAGTAACACCTACTACAATTCCTTAATTTCCATTAATGGAGTTGTCCCGTTGCAGCTTACCGTCGACAGAGGCGGCAGGGGAATTGCACGCGCCGTGCCGTCACAATGGGCGATCAACCTGTATGAACCGAATGATGACCGCGGTTCCAATTATACCATACGCAAATATTATACACTGCAGGATGCTACCCAGAATGCACCGGCGCCTGCCGACAATTTGCCTCCCGGATATAAGTATGGAGATACGATCAAATTGAGCTGGGCGAAGGATTTAGTTTATACGACCAAGTCTGCCCGCAATGACTGGCCGTTTATCCGGAAATGGGATAATGTCATTCCCACAAATATCCAGGAGTCGGGCCAGTACAACGACCAGGTCTATCTCCGCCTTGCCGAAACTTATCTGCTGAAGGCTGAGGCTCAGTATAAGCTGGGCAACAGCGTGGATGCGGCGGAAACCATCAACATTATCAGGAGAAGAGCGCATGCCAGCGATATAACGCCTGCCGATGTAAATATTGATTTCATCCTGGATGAACGTTCGAGAGAACTGATCACGGAAGAACACAGACGTTATACCCTGCTTCGGACAGGAAAGTGGCTGGAGAGGGTGAAGGCTCATAATTTTGCCGGAGGAAACCAGACTGCTGCGGCACGAGATACGCTGTTCCCAATCCCGCAGGTCGTCATTGATGCCAACCTGACCAAAAAAATGCCCCAGAATCCCGGTTTCTAATAATTTTTACCATGATGAACCCAAAAAAGCTGTTGAATATGGCAAAGCTGCCTTTCATCTGCATTCTTTTGAGTGTATTGATGTTCAGCTATGCTGTAAAAAAGGATGTTGCAGTAACACCACGCGAGAAGTTTTATCTGTATCTGCTGATCGGACAATCCAATATGGCAGGACGCGGGGTTGTCGAGGCACAGGACACAATAGGTAACCCTCGTATTCTTTCGCTCAATAAGGACAATGAATGGGTAGTGGCAAAGGAGCCCCTTCATTTTGATAAACCGAAAGCTGCAGGCGTAGGCCCGGGACTAAGTTTTGCCCGTGCAATGCTGGACAGCCTTCCTCCCGATGTCAAGATAGGCTTGATACCTGCCGCCTGCGGGGGATCCCCGATCCGGGTGTGGGAACCGGGACAATTCTGGGATCAGACCAAGTCCTATCCTTATGACGATGCCGTACGCAGAACGAAACTGGCTTTGCAGAACGGCGTGTTGAAAGGCATCCTGTGGCATCAGGGCAATGCCGATATGAAGCCTGCATCGGTGGCGGTGTACAAATCAAAACTGATCAGCCTGGTTACCGCTCTTCGAAAGGAATTTCAGGCGCCGGACCTGCGATTTATAGCCGGGGAACTGGGTCGGCGTATGGGGGTACACAATCCGATAGACAGCATATTTTATGAAGCAAAAGCGGATATCTCCTATTACGATGTCGCCTCAGCCGCAGGGTTTACCTACAATGCGGACTCTACGCATTTCGATGCGCGTTCGCAGCGGGTCTTCGGCCAACGTTATGCCGCGAAAATGAAACAATTGTCTAAATAAATCAATGATAATCTACATGAAAAAATTAATCGTTCTTGCGATTGCTGCTATGATATGCGGCATTGCTAATGTGGTATACGCGTGGGGGGGTAAAGGACACCAGATGCAGGCGCGCGTGGCGCTGGCAAATCTGCCATCTGATATGCCGGCCTTTTTCGGTAAGGCTGACGAGGAAATGGCGATGTTGATCTCCGAACCCGACCACTGGCGAACGGCGGAAGAGCCTGATTTGGATGAAGTCACAGGTGTAAATCATACATTCCGCTGGGAAATTGCACCGAAACCTCTGCCAGCCAACCGGCACCTTTTTATCATCGAACTGGCGAAGCAGGGTAAGATCGAGGCAAGGAACAATGGTGTCCGCGAATACGGCACTGCACCCTACGGCATCCAGGAATGGGCCGAGATGCTTACGGGAGCGTTTCGCCGCTGGCGCGCTATGAAAGAAACAACGCCTGCCGGGATCACGCGCAAACGCATGCAGGAGAAAAGCATCCTCTTTATTGCCGGCGTATTGGGGCATTGGATAACGGATATGTCAAACCCCATTCATGCTTCCATACATGTGCATGGCTGGCATCCCAGCGTGCCTAATCCCAACGGCTATGCCGGTCCAAATGATGATCCGCACGGCCGCTATGAAGGAAAGTATGTCGACCGGGTAATTGAGCAGGGCGATGTTGCCGCTTTGGTGAATGGCCGTCCCCGCATCATCGGAGACTGGCTGAACGAAGCAGAAACGTATATTGCCGCGACTAATTCACATGTGGAGCAGATCTATGCCTGGGATAAATTGGGTCGCTTCGGCGACGGTCACGAACCGAAAGAAGCCAAACCTTTTACGGCTGAGCGGCTCGCCGATGGGGCAAGGGAATTACGCGACTACTGGTACACTGCCTGGGTGAAGTCCGGTGAACCGATGCCTGCAAAAAAGCGGAAAACAGAAAATTGATCTTCGTTTGTGTTCGCCTTTTTATGTCTTAGTTACTTTGTTACGTTTGTATTAAGTGTGGCATGGGCAATTAGAGCAGGTAGTCAATTCCTTACCTTTAAATTCTCTAAAGTTAAGGCGCCGGCATGATAGATTTGAGTGATTATATGGACATACGACTGGTTGACTTGTTAAAGTCCGGTAATGCTGCTGCATTTACAGAGATTTATAGAAGATATGCTTCCGAACTGTATTTGCTTGCCCGCAATGCTACCGGAGATCGTGAAAGATCGGAGGATATCGTACAGGAAGTATTTGTGTCGCTGTGGCAGCGGCGCCACGAGGCAGATATTGTTGTGCTGAAAGGCTGGTTATTTCAGGCGGTTCGCTTTCAGGTGCTGAAGGCTTATCGGCAACATCAATCAAACACAGTCTTCCAGGAAAAGATCAAATCTTTATCCCAACCCCTGCAACAAGAAGATCCGGCGCTCTACCGGGAATTACAACAAACAGTATTCACAGCGCTTAAGAGTTTGCCGGAGGATCAATTAACGATATTCCAGTTGCATCGTGAAGAAGATCTGACCTATCGGGAAATATCGGACCGAATGGGTGTTTCAATCAAGACAGTGGAAAAGAAAATGAGCCTTGCTCTTAGTCATTTACGCTCAAGGATAGGAGAGACCATTGTCATTCTGATATTGCTGATGGCGCATTAAGTAGTTGTTAAGATCCGTCACCCCAGTTCGATACGCCGTCCGTTTTTTTATCATTTAATATACATTGATATCGCCATCATTGGGCAGGTAGCTGCAAAAAAAGTATCTTTGCCGGCTGATAAAGCATTAGTACTCATTATGGAGCCAATTCGAAACAAGACAGTCGCCTTCCACACCCTGGGCTGCAAGCTCAACTACTCGGAGACCTCTACCCTCTCCCGGCTCTTGGAGAGCGAGGGATTTGAGAAAAAGGAGTTTGACGAATTGGCGGATGTGTATGTGATCAATACCTGCTCCGTCACAGATAATGCCGATAAGGAATGCCGCCACCTCGTGCGGCGGATCCAGCGGAAAGCGCCGGAAAGTTTCGTGGTGATCACCGGTTGTTATGCGCAGCTAAAGCCCGCGGCGATCGCCGCCATTCCCGGGGTGGACCTTGTATTGGGGGCTGCGGAGAAGTTCAATATCGTGCAGCATCTTAAGGAATTATCCAAGGGGGATCCGGCCCGGATCTGCAGCTGTGATATTGAAGAAGTGAGCGGATTTAACCCTTCTTTTTCCCTGAATGATCGTACCCGGACCTTTCTGAAAGTCCAGGACGGCTGCGACTATAACTGTTCTTTCTGTACTATACCCATGGCCAGGGGGAAGAGCCGGAGTGATACCATCAGCCGGACGGTCGCCACGGTTCGGCAGATAGCGGCCAGGGGCAATGTGAAAGAGATCGTGCTCACCGGGGTGAACCTGGGGGATTTCGGGAAGGGACCGGATGGAATGGGGGCACGGACAGGTGCGGCTCCGGGACCACAGATCGTCGCCGGTAGGAATGCGGCTTCAGCGGCGCATACCTTCGCCAGTATTGATCCAACGATGCATACCGCCGGTGAGGTAGACGCAGGAATGGATATAGCCGAAGGGATGAAGAGAACACAGGAGTCTCAGGCTGAAGGAGTGCGTTTGGCCAATATTGGAATGACGGAGCGGGACCCGGAAGATTTTTTCGGCCTGATGAGAGAACTGGATAAAATAGAGGGGATCGACCGCTACCGGATCTCTTCCATCGAGCCGAACCTGCTCAGCCCGGAAATGATCGAATGGGTGGCAAACAGCAACAAGTTCATGCCGCATTTTCATATTCCCCTGCAAAGCGGCAGTGACCGGATCCTGGGATTGATGCGCCGGCGTTACAAAAGGGAGCTGTATGTTTCCAGGGTGCAGCTGATCAAACGCCTCATGCCCCATTGTGCGATCGGGGTAGATGTGATCGTCGGGTTTCCCGGCGAGACGGAAGAGCACTTTAAAGAAACATTCGAATTCCTGCATGAACTGGATATTTCCTACCTGCATGTATTTACCTATTCCGAGCGGGATCATACAAGAGCCCTGGAGATCAAGCCGGTAATCCCCATTTCTGTCCGCAATGAGCGAAATAAAATCCTGCGCAACCTCTCCTACCAGAAATTGCAGTATTTCACCCGGCAGCACGAGGGTCAAACCCGGAAAGTATTGTTGGAAGGACATGTGACAACGCCGATGATGGAAGGTTATACCGATAATTATATCAAGGTGACCACCCCCTACCGGCCTGAATGGGTCAACCAGGTAATCGACTGGAAGTTATGAGGCAACTGTCTGGTAAAACTTGCCGTATGTTATAAAGGAGGAACTGCAGGAAAGGCCCGATCTGCGTGTTGACAGCCAGCCAGGCAGGAATTCAACGCTAAAAAAAGGAAGGTCTCTTTGAAAAGAGGCGAAAAATACCCACTTGCATGAGGGAGATTCTTTCGCTATCATAGAATACCTTTATCCTCAGAAGATGCCATTTTGAACAATGGAACGGAAGTATTGTTAGGTATAAGTAAGAAGTGTTATGCGAAAATTCCAGGTGACTATACAATTTGAAATTAATGATGAATTTGCGACTCTTGTCCCCCCTCACCGAACATATATAAACCGGCTGATCGAACAAGGAGTGATAGATCATTATGTAGTGTCGATGGAAACGCAAAGAGTGTGGATCACGGTCTCCGCCGAAGACAAGGCCTCCGTTGAAAAATATATTTCCAAATCTCCTCTTTTTAAATTCTGGACTATCGAGATCGATGAGCTGTTCGCCGTGGACGGGCTTCATTACCGGCTGCCGGTGGTGCAGTTGAATTAGGGTTTCTTTTTATTTAACCATGCCGGCTTTTTCTTCAGCAATTTTTTATAGATGGGACAGGTTTCGATATGCGCGCCGGGCAGATAGCCAATGCTCATTAAGAAAGAGCTTACGATCTCTCCGCCGGTGAACCGGAAAGTCTGTTTAAAGAGCCGCACCCATTCCTCCTTTGTAAGGGGGTGATGATGGTCCAGCCAGCTCTTAAAAGAACCATATTCTTTTTGCAGGGCCTTTATACGACGGGCATTCTCAATGGTCGCGCCGATCTTCAGGCGGTTGCGTATGATCCCTGCATCCTGCAGGAGGCGATCGGTCTGCCGTTGTCCGTAGCGGGCCACTTTGGCGACGTCAAAATTGTCGAAAGCCTTGAAAAAGTTATCTTTTTTCTTCAGGATGGTACTCCAGGAAAGGCCGGCCTGGTTGATCTCCAGGATGAGACGGGCGAACAGCTGATTGTCGTCGTCGATGGGGAACCCATATTCTCTATTGTGATAAGGTATATGCACATTGTCTTTTTCCATCGTGAGGATGGCCTCGCAATAACTGGAAGGTTTTGGAGAGGGTGCCGCATTAGCCATGAGGATGATTTGAGTGATGAGGCGAAATTACTATATTGCAGCTACCATCTCCCATTTGATAAAAAGATAATATTATTCATGATGAGGCTCTCCCTATTACCTTCCTTGCTGACAATTGGCCTGTTTTCATTGATCGACACTTACGGACAAGTAGTGGCCGGGATGCCGGAAAAGCCAGTTTCCCCGGGTTATGATCCCCATGCCGTGTTTGCAACCGGATTCTACAGCGACCAGCGGGAGCCCTACCACTCCCCGAACGGGGCGCCGGCGGCCAATTATTGGCAAAACAGGGCTGATTACACGATACAGGTCCGGCTGGATACCGGCAAGAATGAATTAACCGGCAATGAAACGATCCATTATACCAATAACAGCCCGGACACCCTCCACTCCTTATGGCTGTACCTGGATCAGAATACCTATCGGGCGGATGCCCGCTCGAACTATTATACTTCCGGCGGCCCCGATCAGCATACGAACGGGACTACCCTGGAGTCGGTGAAGGTAGAGCAAGGGGGACTGCATGCCGATGCAGAGTATATAGTGACGGACACCCGTCTGCAGATCCGGTTGAAAAAAGGTCTGCCGGCCGGTGGAGCAAAAATTAATATTATCATCAGCTATCACTATACGGTGCCGGGAGATTTCGGCAACCGGACGGATTACGTATCAACGAAAAACGGTAAGATCTATGAGATCGCCCAATGGTACCCCCGCCTATGTGTATATGATGACAGCCAGGGCTGGAATACGCTGCCATTCCTGGGTAGCGGCGAGTTTTATAATGAGTACGGGGATTTTGATTACAAGGTCACCGTGCCCTGGGATATGATGGTGGCGGGTTCCGGAGAGCTCCAGAATCCGCAGGAAGTGTTGACCGGTAAAGAGCTGGCGCGACTGGCTGCCGCCAAAGCCAGTGACAGAACGGTGATGATCCACTCCGCCGCGGAGCTGGGAGATCCGAAGAGCCGGCCTGTACAGCGGGGCGAGCTGACCTGGCACTTTAAGATGTATAATACAAGGGATGTGGCGTTTGGCGCTTCCAGGGCTTATATCTGGGATGCAGCCCGGGTGAACCTGCCGGGTGGTAAAAAATCCCTGGCCATGTCGGTATACCCGGTAGAGAGTGCAGGAGATGGGGCCTGGGGACGGGCCACAGAATACCTGAAGGCTTCGATGGAATACTTCTCGGAGCAATGGTTTGTGTACCCCTATCCGGTGGCTATTAACGAAGCAGGGATTGCCGGAGGAATGGAGTATCCGGGGATTGTTTTTGACGGGATCGCTGATAAAGGGAGTGAATTGTATTGGGTGACGGCCCACGAGATCGGTCATAACTGGTTTCCCATGATCGTCGGTTCCGACGAGCGGCAATATGCCTGGATGGATGAGGGATTCAATACGTTCATCGACGTGTATGCCTCGGATGCTTTTAATAAAGGAGAATACGCCCCGAAGAGGGATGGAGAATATGCTCCCGGCGGCGGTAACCCGGTCGAAGAGATCGTACCGCTGTTAAAAGACCCCCTGGCGCCGGTGATGATGACCCGGGCCGACGGGATCCCGGAAAAATACCGGCATCCGATGGCTTATTTTAAACCGGCCCTGGGGCTGGTGCTGTTACGGGAGGTGATCCTGGGCAAAGACCGGTTTGACTATGCCTTCCGTCAATATATCCGACGTTGGGCGTACCGCCACCCTACCCCCTATGATTTTTTCCGGACGATGGACAATGAGGCGGGAGAAGACCTGTCCTGGTATTGGAGGGAGTGGTTCTTCCACAACTGGGGGCTGGACCTGGCGGTGCAAAATGTAACGAATGACCCGGGGAAGGGCGTGGAAGTGACGATCGCCAACCTGGACAGGATGGTGATGCCGTGTACGGTGGAACTGGGTTGGAAGGATGGGACGAAACAGCGGGTATCCCTGCCTGTGGAGACCTGGCTGCAGTCGGGGGTATATGTGTTGAAGGTTGGAGGGGACCATGGGGCGCTGTTCTCCGTGACGATCGATCCGGATAAGGTGTTGCCGGATGTGAACAGGGAAAATAATGTGTGGAAGCCGTAAGGCGGATTGTACCTTATTCTATTAAATGGAAACGTTTCGTCATAAGATTCGACTTATCTTTCTGCCTTTTCTAATGATTGCCGCAGGGTTCATGTTTGTCTATACATGCCTGGACTGGTGGCTTGTGATCCGGCTGGATGTGATTCCCTGGAAGGAAGAAGTCACTCATTTCTGGCTGCCGTATGGCCTTGCATGGGTTCCCGTGCTGATCTGGCTAAGACCGTGCATCCGTTTACTGGATATCATCGAAAAACGCCGTTTCGGCTACCTGTTCATCGCATCCATTGCCATTAGCATACCTACTCTCCTTTTACAGGATTATTTGGAAACTTCTACGGGAGAACTAACTACTTTATCAAAGATCAGCCAGATCGGTACCGTCAGGCCAACGAAATATTATACGGTACAACGCTATTATGCAGAAAAGGAACTGGCGCAGATAGAGAGAAGCGCAATCCAGGCCGGCGGCCGCAGTTCAACCCTGACCTATCATATTTATATAAGCACTCCCCTTTTTGACAAACGGGTGATCGTACTATCGGATACCGGAAAGGCCACCCGGATCGGGGAGGCAACGAAGATCACACCGAAACAGGATCCTGTTCCTGTTATAGTGGGGAAGAATGCTTTAGGGGCGATGGGGAAACTGCCGGATACGATACAAAATAAGCAAGCCCCCCCCATAGCCGGAAATCCTTCCAAGGCTTTGGATCCTGGGGAGGTTTCTTTAACGATTGGTCCCATTGATCCTGGTCAGCCGCGGGTTTGGCTCTGTATTCATTATGAAAGACAGCTTAAAAAGAATCTTGAACCGTCGGAAAAAGATCGGATATGGAAGGATTTTTTCCAGGTCAGCTGGCAGGATTTCAAAGAGGTCGATTTCAATCGCGCCTTTTACCTGGATCGTATCGGCAATACGGAGAATCGGGACAATTATGAGATAGCTGCTCAAAAGAGCTCTTTCTACCCTTCTTCTCCGGATTCAGCCATTATTCTTGAGCCCCGGTATGCTCTTTTTTCCGAACGAAACGGGCATAAGCTGGATTGGGCATTCCTGGCTTTTGGTATCGGAGCCGGGATATTTTTCATCCTCCTGTTGTTCGTTTCTTTGGATAAATCGAAGATGGATTATTAAACATCGTCGCAAGGATCAGGGAATGATCGATTTACAAAGATTTTTTTCAAAATGAGGGCAAAAAAATTTTGTAGAAATAATTTAGCCCTTATCTTTGCACTCCTTTAGAACGAAAACGTAACCTAAAGGGAAGAAAAAAGGGAGTTTAGCTCAGCTGGTTCAGAGCATCTGCCTTACAAGCAGAGGGTCGGCGGTTCGAACCCGTCAACTCCCACAGAATGAAGCACTTTTATAGTGCTTTTTTTGTTTTTGACCAACATTGTGACTAACACGGATATTTCGGCAATAAATGGATCAGTTCAAATTTCTGGGATTGGTTGTCCGAGTATAGATTTTATCCTATCAAATCAGGAGGTTGTTGATACCTTTTCATCCAAATCAGCCAGGGTTGCTTTTCCAGACACAGTCAAATCATCTCATGTCCTACCAATCTTTTTCAGTAGAAACTCCTGCAAGGATGTTCCCCTTAATTCCTGCTTGGTACTTCCAGTCCTGTAATGATAAGCACCGTGATAAGAAATAGGTACGCTGCTTACTGGCACATCTATTTCCAAATAATGTTTCCTTGATTTTCTACGCAAGTTCACATCAACCACCAAACCCAGATGATTGACGGCTTTGTTCGGTATCTCGTCCATTAGCTTCTTATAGTCCTCAACGCCGGTCACGTTGCCATCGTCATCTATTCCAATAAATATTTTTCCGCCTTGCGCGTTCGCAAAACCGCATATCCATTTAAGATATTCGTCCCTCCAGGCTTGTTTATATTCGATATTTTGATCTTCACCCCATGGCTTGCAATAATTATAGACGTGCGCAAAGTTACATAACTCTCACAAAAAAATTGACACAAATTGCTCCTGCCTGCGCTATGCCGCGCGGATGTAATTAGCTATGGACAAAAACAGACTTTAATTCGGTTTATTCGCCAATATGTACTTTTAATATATTGGCTATACAAGTAAAAATACCCGTCATTTAATAAAATGTTAATGTAGGGAACAATTCTATAACTATACTTTTGCAACCCAAACACTTAATTGGGGTCGTTTGAAAAAGCGTCTTTTAAAATTGTGATTAACGATTTAATGGCATTTATGATGCGCACGAAAAATGTGGAAGTTGAAAAAATATACAACGTAAACCTCATATTATTTGATGAGGTTTACCGGGAATATAACCGTGCGATCTACGCCAATATCCTCAAAATTATTAAAGACCCTGATGGCGCTCAAGATGTTTTTCAGGAAGTATTTTTAACCCTATGGAAAAAACTGGATGAAAAAAGCACCATTCAATCTTATGCTTCCTGGCTTTTTGTCGTCAGCCACAATAAATCTATTTCTTATTTAAAAAAGAAGGTTTCGGAATCTTTGGTATGGGTAGAAAATTATGACATGTTTGAAAGTGTATCCGCAGAACTGTTGGACAATAATGAGATCGCATCCAAACAGCTATCCATTATTGAAGAAGCAGTCGGTTCCCTGCCCAAAAGAAAAAAAGAAGTATTTATCCTTAGCAAATATGAAGGAAAAAATATTGATGAAATAGCCGATAAACTGGATATTTCACAGGCTTCAGTAACAGAATATCTGAAGCAATCAATTCGATTAGTCCGGGAGTATATTTCCGTGAAATACAGCACTTCTGATGCCATTGGCATAACTCTGCTGCTTTTTTATCTTGGTCAATAACTAAAGTCCCAATTGATTGGCGGACAAAGGCCAGGATTCCTGCGTGCCTTTTTTGGGCAAAATCCCTCATTGCTTGTATTACTTATTTAGTGTTTACTTTAAACTCGCAGCCCCATTACTTCCTTAATAATTTGGTAATATAGAAACCATTTCGATTTTTACCCTCCCGGAGTCTTTATTATATGGACGCGGAAACAATAGATAAGCTCATAGACCTGTTTTGGTCAGGAAAAGCAACAGTGCAAGACAAGAAGTCCCTGTTGGAAAAAATAAGCTATCCGGATGCGGGATGGAAGCAGCGCCTGAAAGAGGAGTATGAAGAATCCCTTTCAAAAGGTATTATCGTGGATAAAAAAGAAGAATGGTTCAATACCATGCTGGCATCACTACATCAAAACATTGAAAGCAGCTATCCCTCTCAGGATGAAAAGCCAAAACACATATTTACTTTCAGATCCATGGTACGTTGGACCGCTGCAGCAGTATTGCTGATTACTATTGGTACCGGCCTTTATTGGTATTTTTCTGCGTCGACGCCTAAAAATACCGGCGCTGCTGTTGCCATGTCAGAAAAGCAAGACCAAATAACCAGGGAAATAAGGGAAGAAAATATTACCTCCGTGATTAAAATAATCCACTTGCCGGATAGTACAATTGTGCGCATGTTCGGACATAGTGAACTGGCATACAATACCGCTTTTGGCGACCAAAACAGGCGAATTGACCTGATAAAAGGAACCGCACAATTCAAAGTGGCCAAAATGAAATTGCCTTTTATCGTATCTGCACAAGGAATAATAACCACAGATTTAGGTACTGTTTTTAATATGAGCTCCCTGCCTGACGGAAAAGTGACTGTAAAACTGATTGAAGGAAAAATAAATATACATGCTACCGCAGAGAGCGGCATAGCCATGCATGATTTGATCCTTCGGCCAGGTCAACAGCTGGCCATAGACATTCCGGCACAAGAAATTGATTCTTCGGCACAGAAAACCGTATCGGCAAAATCGGACCTGGCAATATCAGTGGACAAAGCGCAGGTGATAGAAAAAAACAAAAAAACAGTAACAGCCAAATTAGAATTCTCACAGAGCCCACTGGATGAAGTATTCAATACGTTAATGCAAAATTATGCTGTAAAAATTAAGTTTGCTGACAAAGAGATGAAAGATCTCTGGTTTACAGGCACCATTGAACCGGGCGACAAAATAGAAACGGTCATATCCAATATTTGCAGAATGAATGATTTGACATTCAGCAAAGACCTGCAGACCTTCATTATTCACAAAAACAAGTAAAAAAACAAAAACTGGCATCCCTGCCAATAACCGCTCCAAAAGGCGGGCGGGAAAGTATTGTGTTTAAAATGTAAATAAAAAGACTATGCAAGTAAACAAACAACACGTCACAAAGAGAAAACTCTCTTTTATTAAATGGGTGTCCTGTGCCGCATTATTCTTTATTAGTACCGCATTGTATGCTCAGCAGCCTGCACAACAGGTAAAGGGGACCGTACTGGATGAAGCAGGCAGGCCACTTGGTTCTGTTACCGTTTCTATCAATGAATCCGGTAAAAATGAGCGGCAAATTACTTCCACAGATAGTACGGGGCTCTTTTCATTTTATGCACTACAACCAGGCAAACAATATGATTTCATTTTTTCTTTTATTGGATATGTCAACTATGAACAAAAGGCCTATACTGTTAAGGCAGGCGCCAACAATAGTCTACTGGTGCGGATGAAAGAATCCAATAATACAAAACTCGATGATGTCGTGATCGTGGGCTATGGAACGCAAAAAAAGGTAAACCTGACCGGCGCTTTAAGCCAGGCAGATGGAAAAATATTTGAGGATAAACCGGTTGGAAATGTTGCTCAGTCCTTGCAGGGAGTCGTACCTAATTTGAACATCACGTTTGCAGACGGGCATCCGGGAACAACAGGCAATTATAATATCAGAGGTATGGCCTCTATAACAAATACCGGAGGATCCCCACTTATTCTGATTGATGGGATTCCCGGTAATATTAATATGATAAACCCCCAGGATATAGCTTCCATTTCTGTCTTAAAGGATGCGGCGTCATCTGCCATTTATGGCGCCCGTGGCGCATTTGGTGTTATCCTGGTAACAACCAAGCAGGGCAAATCGGGCCAGATGAAAGTTTCGTATAATGGCAGTTATGGTTTTCAGCGTCAGACATCCAGCACTGATTTTATCTCGGACGGATTTACCATGGATTCCATTGTGGATGCAGCTTTCTCACGGCATAGCGGCAGTTCTTATTCCGGTTATAATGAAGATGATTATGCGGAAATGAAAAAAAGACAGACAGATAAAAGTTTGCCTTCTGTTGTAATACAAAATAGAAATGGAAAGGATCAATACGTTTATTATGGGAATACGGATTGGTATCATTGGTTGTTCAGGAACAATCAGCCTTCCACGTCCCACAACCTTACGTTGACAGGTGGATCTGAAAAAATAAAGTTCCTGATTTCCGGAAGATATTTTGAACAAAAAGGCATGTATCAATCCTATTTGAATACGGATATATACCATGCCTACAATTTCAGGGCTAAGATTGACGCCACAGTCAACAAATGGCTTTCGGTATATACCAATACCCAATTCTCGGCCAATGATTATACGTATCCGGGATGGGGATATAATGGTAATTATTTTAATTTCTCTGTTCATGCGCTTGCCTCTTATGTCCCCACAAACCCTGACGGGACGGCTACGTATATTACAAACCTGAACAATTATCAGATCGGTAATGGAATATTCGCAGACTTGCAGCATGGAAAGTCCAAAGGTGGAAATACCAATTATGATTTGACGAATACTATTGGCCTGAATATTACCGTTACAAAGAATTTTGTTATAACCGGCAATTACTCTTATGAATTAACCCCCTATTCCAATTACCAACGTCGTACGTTAATTCCTTACTCTGTTTATCCGGGGGTAATTAGTTATTTATCATATGATCAGTTGAATGAAACCTCCAATCTGGATCAGCATCATACCGTAAACTTATATGGTACTTATAATGAGATGATACAAAAACATCATTTTAAGTTGATGATGGGCTATAACCAGGAATTACAGCGTTATTCTGTAAAAACGGGCATGAGACAGAATTTATTGTCGGAAGATCTGAACCAGCTGGATTTAGGTACCGGTCAACAGCAGGCAGGAGGAAACGCCGGTGAATGGGCCCTGTTGGGATTTTTCGGACGCCTGAACTATGATTTTGACAATAAATATTTACTGGAATTTAATGGCCGATATGATGGCACTTCCCGTTTTCCGGCAGGCAATCGCTTTGGCTTCTTTCCCTCTGTTTCCGGAGGATGGAGAGTGAGCCAGGAACCCTTTTTCCAGCCGTTGAAAAATTTGGTATCCGAACTTAAACTGCGGGCTTCTTATGGCTCACTGGGAAACCAGGATGTAGGAAGCGGGAGTGCTAACTTATACCCCTATGTTCCGGTTATGAACACAGCGTTGAGTAGCTGGATTAACAATGGCAGCCAAATACAAACAATGAGTTCTCCTAATCCGGTTTCCCCTGATTTTACCTGGGAGAAGGCTTCTACCGTGGATGGTGGCATTGATGTGGCCTTCCTGAAAAACAGGTTACAGCTATCTTATGACTGGTACACGCGTAAAACGACAAATATGCTGATCAATGGCAAAACATTACCGGCGGTATTTGGAGCTTCTTCCCCCAAGCAAAATGCAGGAGACCTGAAAACAAATGGCTTTGACTTAACGGTACAGTGGCATGACAACCTGAAATTGGCAGGAAAACCCTTTTCATATAGTATTGGCGCCGTTCTTTCTGATTACACTTCCAGAATTACCAAATTTGATAACCCCACTAACTTGTTGAGCAATTACTATATTGGCCAGCAGATTGGTGAAATATGGGGGTTCCCCATCGATGGATTTTTCAAGACAGACCAGGAGGCACAAAGTTATACGGTAGATCAATCATATGTAAACCAGCAAATTAAAAGTTCAGCAGGAGAATGGAATAAATTACATGCCGGGGATCTCAAGTACCTTGACATAAACCATGATGGTATTGTCAACCAGGGATTAAATACCCTTACTGATCACGGAGATATGAAAAGAATAGGCAACTCGCTTCCCCGTTATTCTTTTGGTATCAATGGTAGTATCAGTTATAGTAATATAGATTTATCCTTTTTCTTCCAGGGCATTGGAAAGCAAAACTGGTATCCGGGTGCAGAATCCGGGAAGTTTTGGGGACCCTATACCCGCCCATACACTTCTTTTATAGGAACCGACATGCCCGCTAAGATGTGGAGTATGGAAAATCCTAATGCTTATTTCCCTTTATTAAGGGGCTATGAAGCAATAAGCGGAGGAGGTGAGCTCTATTATGCCAATGATAAGTATATACAAAATTTGGCTTATATAAGGCTTAAAAACCTCACTATTGGATATACGTTTCCTTCCGCATTATCCAGGCGCCTTAAATTGGAAAGGCTTCATGTTTATTTCAGTGGAGTGAACTTGTTTACCTGGACTAAATTAAAGTCAAAATACATCGATCCGGAACAAGTAGCTTCCGGATCGGCAGATGGCAGTGGCAATGCTTACCCTTTCTTTAAGACATATTCTATGGGACTTGATTTGAATTTTTAAAAGGATCATCCTTAGTCATAAAAAAGTTTCATTTACCAGCAAACAAAATTAAAATGAAAAAAAATAGTATTTTATATCTTTTGGTAATAACCGTATTTTTGGGTGGCTGTTCCAAATTTTTGGACAGGCAACCGCTTTCCCAGATTTCACCGGCCAATGGTTTTAATTCAGAAAGTGAACTACAATTGTATATAAATTCATTTTACAATAATATATTACCCCAGGCAGAAAATGATAATAATGGATTTAGCTTGTATACTGAAGATGTAGATAATATTGTTAAAAACTCTATTTCCAGCCAGTTGACCGGGAATCGTACCATTCCGGTCTCCGGCGGAAGCTGGAGCTGGAGCAATTTGAGAAATATTAATTATTTCCTTCAAAATTACCAGCGTGGCGGCCTTGACCCTTCCATCACGAATAAATATGCCGGGATAGCTAAATTTTTCAGGGCTTATTTCTATTTCAGCATGGTCAATCATTTTGGAGATGTCCCTTGGTATTCCACTCCTATTGATCCGGATGACAGCACCTCCCTTATGGCCTCCAGCACTTCCCGTGTAGTCGTGATGGATTCCATAATGAATGATCTTGATTTTGCCATCAACAATTTACCTGCGACTAAAGATCCTGCATCTATTACAAAATGGACAGCACTGGCATTGAAATCCAGGGTTGGATTATTTGAAGGTACATTTCGGAAATATCATTCCGAATTTGGATTGCAGGATGCAAATAACTTTCTTCAGAAATCCGTCGATGCCGCCCAGACATTAATGCAGGCCGGCACTTATAAGATTTATTCAACTACACCGGACGCTGCATACCGTGATTTGTTTTCTTCCTATAATCCCATTACGGATGAAGTGATCCTCGCCCGCCAGTATAGCGCAGCTCTTCAGATATATCATGATGTCAATTATTATACACTTACTGCTTCTGCCGGAAAACCCGGATTGGAGAAAAAACTGGTCAACAGCTATTTGATGAAAGATGGCTCCCGGTTTACCGACCAGCCGGGGTATGAGACGATGCAATTCTATACAGAGACACAGGACCGTGATCCCCGCCTGGCACAAACAATCAGAACACCGGGTTATAAGCGAATCGGCTCCGGCGTGGCGTCTGCACCTTCTTATACAGGTACTGTTACGGGGTATCAACTGACCAAGTTTGTTACCGGAACGGTCGATGATGCTAATCAACGCAGTTATAATGCGCTGCCTATTTTCAGATATGCGTAAGTACTGCTGAATTATGCAGAAGCAAAGGCCGAACTGCAAACGCTTACACAAGCCGATATTGATCAATCCATTAAACTAATAAGAGCCCGGGTAGGCATGCCCAATTTGGATGTAACATCGGCCAATGCAAGTCCGGATCCCTATCTTGCCGGTCAGTATATAAATGTCATTGGCGTCAACAAAGGCGTTATTTTGGAAATCAGAAGAGAACGCAGAGTAGAATTGGTAATGGAAGGATTCCGCTGGAATGACCTGATGCGCTGGAAAGAAGGCCATTTACTTGCCTTACAATTTAAGGGTGTTTATTTTCCCGGAACGGGATTTTATGATCTGGATGGTGATGGGAATCCCGATCTGGTTATTTATACAGGAACCAAACCTACAGGGAACATTCAATTTTTGAAATTGGGAACAGACATTGTTTTAGAGAATGGCGACAATGGTGGAAATATGATAATTAACGGCAATGTTCCCAAAACATTCAACGAACAGCGTGATTATCTTTTCCCTATTCCTACACAGGAATTGCTATTGAATCCAAAATTGAAACAAAACCCGGGTTGGGGCAATTAAGTCAAATTAATAATCTCAAAAAATGGAAAATAATTCTAACAGACGTAAATTCATCGGAAATATTGCCAAAACCAGCCTTGCCGGCTTGCTGCCGACAATTGCTCCCTCACGAAATATTGCCACTGCAAGTGCATCCATCCCAAATAGCCCTGATCTTTTCCTGACAGCTCCGTACTTGCAAAATATTTTTTTTGATGGCTGTACTGTGATGTGGATCACGTCACGTCCGTGTTTCAGTTGGGTAGAATATGGCACAGGTAAGGAATTAGGGCAAAAAGCGGAAGCTGTCCATATAGGATTAATAGACGCCAATAATATGGTTAATAAAATCCGTATCTCTAATTTAAAACAAGATACTGAATATAGTTATCGGGTATGCTCACGCGAGATTTTCGATTTTAAGCCCTATGGCATTGTTTGGGGTGATACGACCACCAGTGAAATATATACCTTCCATACGCCTGATGCAAAGAAGCAGGAAGTTTCCTGGATTGTCCTGAATGATATCCATGACCGGCCGGCTTCTTTTCCGCTGTTATTCTCACTTATAGTAAACTATAGCTATGATTTTGTTTTTCTAAATGGGGATATGTTCGATTTTCA
>JAATFV010000005.1 GCA_015655015.1 Chitinophagales bacterium
CCCGTTGGCCATCGATGAGGTAAATGCGTCATTGATGATGTTCAATTCCGCCGACGGAACATCCCCGTATTTATGCCAGGAGTAATTGGTCAGCAGGACGCTGCGTAACAGGGCGTAGGCGCCGGCAATGGCTGTATTGGCGTCCGTCCCGGTCTTGAAATAGGCCTCGGTGAAGGTAGAATTGTGCGGCTGCAGATCCAATACCTTTTTACAGGCCCCGCTGCTTAGAAGGACCAGGATCAAGACGATGCCGGAAAATTGCTTTATAATGGATGGTCTCATTATGATTGTTTTAAATATGCGAAAGATCAAAGACTCATGTCAAGCCCGAGCGTGAATTTTTTCGGGATCGGGTATCCGTTCCCATTGTATACACCGAAAGCATCCACCTGCTCCGCATCGGGCAGAAATGACCTGGCTTTCTGGAAAATATGCAGGTTATCCACCATGCCATAAACACGCAGCCTGCTTACATGCAGAGACTGTAATAACTTCGGATTAAAGGTATACCCCAGCGTCACCGTCTTGACACGCAGATAGGCGCCATTCTCGACCCACTGGGAGCTGACAGCCGCATATTTATAATGGGTGCCTGAGAAGGAGCTCAGGGAAGGATATTGGGCATTATCCCCCTGCTGCTTCCAATAGTTGACACCGCTCAGATCCGGGAATGCATTGTTGGCGATGGCGTGCAGCGGATTGGGATCGCCGTCATTGTTAGGCACCAGGCCTGAGAGCCTGCCCACCAGGTAATCATTAAAGATCTGCCGTCCGCCGGTATACGTGCAAAATACGGTCAGGCTGAAACTCTTATAGCTGAACACGTTATTAATCCCACCCGTCACCTTTGGATTGGGGTCGCCGGCGGGCACATAGTCATTCTGGTCCAGCACCCCGTCGCCGTTCGTGTCCTGCCAGATCGGGTCTCCCCCCATGAAATTATAACCATAAAAGTTTAACACCCCGCCGGTAACCCGGTTAACCGGGACATCGGCATCCGTCTTGTAGATACCCGTTTGCTTGAACAGGAAGAACTGGTTGATAGGGTGTCCCTGTCTCAGCAGGTAATTGGTGCCGCCATCGCCCACCTGGATATCCCGCCCGCCATTTGGCAGGCTGGTCACCATATTCTTGTTATATGCTATATTGAAATCGGTTTCCCATTGGAATTTGCTGGAAGAGCCGAACCAATGCGCGCTCATCTGCGCCTCGATCCCCTCGTTCCGGGTCCCGATCGCATTGGTAGTGATCACTGAATAACCGGTCGTAATCGGCAGCATCAGGGAGAAGATTCCCTTGCTGGTGTTACGAACGTACAGATCCGTCGTAAGATTGAACCGGCCGTTCAGCATGGTCAGGTCTACCCCAAGGTTCCACTCTTTGGAATGTTCCCAGGTCAGGTCCTTATTGGCGATCCCGGCGGCGAAGTTCGGAGAGATCGCGGGAACCGCATTGTAAGTGAATGACTGGTTCAGACCGGTCGAAGGATTGGTACTTCCCGTAAAACCACCGGCGCCTATATTATAGGTGTTATAGGACAGATAATCATTGCCGTCATCCGGCTGCCGCCCGGTGATGCCATAGCTGCCCCGGATCTTTAACATAGTCAGCCAGCCGGACGCGCCTTTCATAAAGTCTTCGTCACTGATGATCCAGCCTGCGGATACGGAAGGGAAATAACCGACCCGGTTATTGCTCCCAAATTTGGAAGAAGCATCCGCATTAAATACGGCGGACAGCAGGTACCGTCTTTTAAAATCATAGGTGGCCCGGAAGAAACCGGATTGGATACCGCTCTCGATCAGATCCGAACGGGCGGTGGAATTGTTCTTGATCAATACGTCCACGACACTGATCTGGTCATTGGGGATCCCGTCTGCCTCCGCATCGGTGGAACGATACTGGTGATATTCCGTATTCTGTCCCAGCAGGAAATTGAAATGATTCTCTTTACCGAGTTGGGTTGTATACTGCAGGGTGTTGCTGACCAGGTAATTCGCGGCATTGTCGGTAAAGCTGCTCGCGTAACCCAGGCCGCTCCTCCGGTATTTTCCGGGCGTATACGTATCACGCCGGCTGGTGGTCATGCCGTATGAGATCACCGTATTGAAGATCAGCTTGTCAGTGATCCTCCATTCGATGGTCGGGCTGATGCTCAGGTTATTATCCACATTGTCATCGGTCTGGTTGTTGGCATTTCCGAAAATGAATTCCTGGCTGGCCGGAGAAAGGTATAAGGTGGAAGTCGGCAGAGGGGAGGAAGCATAGTACCCGCCATTGAACGGGCCGTATCCGCCTGTCAGATCGCTGATCGATCTTGGCCGGTTCAGCCGGGCGTAGCGGATCTGCGTGTTGACAGTTACGCGGGAGGAAAGCTTGACTCCCATATTCATGTTAAAGCTATATCGCTGTAACCCGGAATTTTTCAGGATCCCGTTCTCATCATAGTAATTCAGCCCATACCGGTAGGTGATCACATCCGATCCCCCGGTGACCGACAGATCGTAATTATGAACGACCCCGGTCTGGAAAATGCCGTCCTGGTACTTATTCGCATTATTGAAGGCAGGGTTCAGCGTATCGGTGAGGATCTGGGGTAAATTATTCAGGGAGTTGTACGGGCCATAGGATTCGATCAGGGCCATCTTGGCACGGTTTTCCTCGGCGCCGATCAGGATCTTATCCAATACCGGACGCTCCGTCACACCATGGTAGGTGCTGAAGTTCACCCGGGTCTTTCCCGCTATCCCTCTTTTTGTCTTTATTATGATCACCCCGTTGGCGCCCCTCGATCCATAGATCGCAGACGCCGAGGCGTCTTTCAGGATATCGATGCTCTCGATGTCGTTGATGGGGATCCCGGCGAGCACATCCGTATTGGTCCCGTTGCCATAGTTGATGGCGGCAATATCATCCGTAGACTGCGGTACGCCATCGATCACATAGAGGGGGCCGCTGACGGCGCGTGCAAGACTGGCCTTTCCCGCAGCCGTGCTGGCATCATTGTTAGCGCTCCGGCCCACGGCGGTATTTCCCCGGATCACCACCGTGCTGCGCACACCTGGCTCACCGGAATTGTTCTGCACGTTCATCCCGGCTACACGGCCCTGCAATAACCCATCCAGGGTAGGCGTCGGGATATCGGCAATGGTCCTGGGATCGATGGATGTTACGGCAGCGCTCACCTGCCGGCGGGCCAGGGTCTGGTACCCGATGATCACCACATCCCCCAGTCCTTTGGGGTCCTGTTTCAACGTGATGATGAGGCCGCTGGCTGCGCCGGTGACCTTGTATTCCTTTGGCCCATACCCTATCATCCTGAAAATGAGGATATTTCCAATGGCCGCCTTAATAATGAATTTCCCATCCTCATTGGAGACTGTCCCTCTCCTGGAACCGGCAACTTCAATAGAGGCTCCGCCCAAAGGCCTGCCGTCTCCTGCATCTTTAATAAGACCGGCCACATTCAATGTGCCGGCCGCATCGGGAACCTGGGGAAAAACACGGATCGATCCGTATAAGAGAAGGATGAGCACAGGAAAAAAAAGTTTGATCCTGTTAAATAAGTTGACCCGAAAGGATCTTGTCATAAGAGTAGTTTTTGGTTAATGTATGTATGAGAATATCAAAAGCATGCATAGGCTGCCCGGCGCAGCCTGCCCGGTCAGTCAAAATTTTCTCGTAATAGTTTTTCTGTTAAGGCTAAGTTAATCCAGGGAGGTATCCTAACTTGTCAACGGAGTTCAAACAGAATGTTAACAGACTTTAAATACATGCATGAAATACAGTAGCAGGCTGGGTTCCTGATGAGATAGCTATCATGCAACGAATCTGTTCCTGCAGGTTATATGAGGGAGAAGATAAGGGATAGCACCTAGTGAATATAGAGCTCTTTAAGTCTGTTGGCTTTTGCTAAAGTTTATATACCTACTAATAATTCTTCGGGGTGAGGATACGGGAGGATGCAAAAATCCCCGGACTGGCCGGGGACTTTGTAAGGGTCACGGATTGGGCATTCAAAAGATTGATCAGTAGCCGGATTGGCACCCCGGAATGGGCCGCAAAGACCGGGATAAGCGTCCTGGCGACCGGAATAAGGATGGAGATGACCGGGATAAAGATGAATGTGACCGGAATAAGGGATGAGGTGATCGAAATAAAGGATGAGGTGATGGGGATCAGAAAGAGAATGGATCTTCAAAGCGCTGCCCCCGATCCATTGCCGTTATTTCCCGATCTGTGCACAGGCATTGTTGCAATTCCTTTTTAATGGCCTCTTGCTGCATCTCCTGTCCTATGAGGACCAATTCATTATGCCGGTCACCAAAATGGCGGTCCCATTTGCTTTCAATAATGGGTTGATTCTCTACAAATCCTTCATATTGGATCCTCTCTTTATACGGCATGCTGCACCACCATACTCCTGCTTTGTCAGCCCGCAGGGATCCGCCGGCCTGGCTCCAGTTAAGCGCATCGGCCGGCCTGGAGGCGATCCAGAACAGCCCTTTACTCCGGATGATATTGGAATGCCAGCCTGTGTTTACGTAGTCCCAGAATCGTTGCGGGTGGAAGGGCCGTCTGTCCCGGAATACAAAAGAGCTGATCCCATATTCTTCCGTTTCGGGGGTATGATGGGGACTATTCAATTCCTCTATCCATCCGGCGCTTTGCGAGGTCTTATCAAAATCAAAGAGACCGGTGTGGAGGATCTTATCCAGGGGGATTTTGCCAAAGCTGCTGTCGACGATGCGGGCATCCGCATTTAATTTGCGGATGATCGCCCTGATCATTCCATGTTGCGCTGGTGTTACCAGGTCCGTCTTATTCAGCACAATGACATTGGCAAATTCGATCTGGTCTGTCAGCAGGTTGACGATCGTCCGGTGATCGCCTTCCATATCCGATGCCTTTCTGTCTTTGAGCGTATCCTGGCTGCCATAGTCTTTGGCAAAGTTGAAGCAATCTATTACCGTCACCAGGGTATCCAGCCGGGAGATCCGGCTCAGATCGATCTGTTTGGTTTCATCCCGGTAGCTAAAGGTCTGCGCTACGGGCAAGGGTTCGCTGATGCCGGATGATTCTATGAGGAGGTAGTCGAATCGCCCTTCGGCTGCCAGTTTTTCCACTTCTACCAGCAGGTCTTCGCGCAGGGTGCAGCAGATGCAGCCATTGCTCATTTCCACGAGCCGTTCTTCCGTGCGGTTGAGGGTGTTTTGATCCTTTACCAGCTGTCCGTCAATATTGACCTCGCTCATATCATTTACGATGACAGCTACTTTGAGGCCTTCTTTATTATGCAGGAGGTGATTGAGCAGGGTGGTCTTGCCTGCGCCTAAAAATCCGCTGAGAACAGTTACGGGTAAGCGTGAGTCGGTCATTTATATGGTTTTATAATTGTATTGGGAGAAAATTTAGCTATGATCGCATGTTCATGTTTGCAACCGCAGCTTGGGAGGCATGTCATGGTAAGAAAGGCCATGCAGGCCAGGATTATTTTTTTCATCCGTAAATACTATTTTTCAATGGCCGGATGGAATTTGCGGCTCATTGGTGAGTTTTTTAAAGTTGTAGCCGGGCCGTCGGGAGACGTCTTTTATATCCGGGAAGGTGGTCCACGGTCAGTGGGGGAAGAAATGAATACGGTTATACCGCCGGATGGAGTGGCGGGCTGGTGGAGGATAGGGTAAAGGCCGGGCGCGGCAGGGAGGATGGGGTCTTGTGCAAGCTCCCCATCCTTCATGAATTGATACTCGCAGATGGGGCAGGAGCAATGAAAGCTTACGGAGTGGTCGCCTGATCCGCTATCCGGATGGGTATGAGAAAATTTAAGGATATGAATGAAAAGAAAGAGTCCTATAAACGCTCCTGCGGTTATTTTTCGGATGATATGATGATGGAGCGTGTTCACGGGTACAAAGATAGGGGACGCGGCAATATTTGCAACAATGTTTCATTTTTTATTTTCCAGGCGGGGTGGTTACCAGCCGTGTCGATGACGATGTTTTTGCTGGAGCGTCTGTTTTGGGTTTTTAATACTTTCCCGGAACTCGTCCATGACGGTTAGGGGTTTTCGGGGTTTTACAGATGGTTGTTGCAGATCTGGCTGCGGTTTCAGATCTGGTTGCGGTTTCAGATCTGTGGGTTGCTGCTGACCCGGCTCTTTCTGATTCGGCGGCAGCTGTTCTTTGAGTGGCTGCGTCTGTTCCTGCTCTTTCTTTTTGGTAAGGACCCATTGATCGTGTTGCCGGGAGAGAGAGAGCTGGAGGCCGAGTCGCTTTACCGGATCTGTCGATGGATCCAGTAAAAGGGCAAGGTCCTTTTTTTGGGGGAGAAGTAATTGCTGTTCCCGGGCTAGTGAGCAAATGGCCTGACCCAGGCCGCTTCTTTCGAGAATGGCGGCGGCTGAGTATTTTTCCCCGAGGTCGGCGCCGCGAAATAGTGTTTTACTCCGTAGATCTATAAAGAAGAAGTCCGGCATTTGCTGCGGGGGTGTATGTTGTCCGGCGGGGAGCTGCTGTGCTGCCGGGAGCTGCTGTTCTATGGGGAACTGTTGTGCTATGGGCAGCTGCTGTGCTGCCGGGAGGCTCTGCTGGCGGGAGGCTTTCGGCTCCGTGCCGGTTTTTGCCCGGGAAAACTGCCGGGGCCTGGGCGAGCGTGGTTGTTTGTATGAAGGGATCACCAACCGGATCTGTTGTTTTTGGAGGGATGCCGCTAATTCTGCCAGGCTTTCGGGATGCCGCCGGACCAGTTCCAAATCGACGATAAGGCGTAGCCTGGTTTGCAGTACGGGTAGTTCCTGCTGTATCTTCCATTCATTTTCGGAAAATTTTTTTTCCAGGTATTTGAGGGTAGGCCGGTTTTCAAAGGCGCTGGCTTTGATATAGGCGCCGATCTTTTTTCCGTTCTCGTCCAGCATGCGATAATAGAGGCCTTTATTCCGGTACATAAAACTTTGTTCATTGCCTCTATCGGCTCTCACGTTAAAGAGCTTCAACAGGACATTCAGCTGTTCCAGGGATGTGTAGTTATAATGTTCAAGTATAACGTTCAATACATTGGCGATGCCTGTCTTTGTAGAAGTCTGACCGTATTGCAATGCCTGGACTGAGGGAAGGGTTTCGGAAGAATGTGTGCGGGAAGGGTCCCGGGACAGGGTTTGGCTGGTCTTCAGGGAATCGGCATGGACCAACTTATACTTCTCTTCGATGCCCCTGCAAATTTCCATCAGCTGCCGGTGTCCGAGATGATCATTGTTAATGCGGCTTCCGTCCGGCCGGATGGAGGTGGTGACGATATGCATGTGGGGGTGTCCTGCGTCTATATGTCTATAGAGCAGCCAGGGCTGATCGGCAAAGCCGATCTTTCTCATATACTGGTTGGCAATCTGCTTCATTTGCTTATCCGTCAGGTTGTCTGCCGGATGAAAGTTCACGGAGAAATGAAGCGTATGTTTCTTTACGCGCTCATTCCGGATGGTGAGATCATGGATGCGTTGAAATTTCTCATCGAAGCTAAGAGCAGCTGCATCCTGCCAGTAGTTATAAGCGCCCAGGAATAAGGCCTTTTTATCGGGGACTTTTAGTTCGTTGTAGAGCAAAGTCCGCCGGGTATTGGCGGAGCGTTCTACAACTGCGACCATTTTTCATAGAATTGGCGGGTATAGGATTTGATGTCGGCCATGTCCTGCTGTAATTGGGCATCTATTCTTTCGTCGAGGCGTTCTTCCAGGCTGTCCAGCCTGCTTTTAATTCCTATGAGGCAATGGAGCATTTCGTCGATAGACCCGTTGCGGGTCCTGACAGTGACGGGCTTATTCATCAATACTTTTTTGGCGTATTCAGTCAGACTGCGGCAGCCGGAGGATTTATACCGCCGGTATACCTCTTTGAGTTCGCCGGGAAGCAGACGGATAGACAGGAAACGTTTGGATTCATTTTTTTCCATAATATGGCTTTTTACTGGTACGAGTAAGGAGGGTCGTATAAAATTAGGATGCCTTCTAATTGTAAAAAACGCCTGGTGGCGTTTTTTACAATTAGAAAAATTCGTATGTACTATATAAAAAAAAGCAGCTTTCCCTTGCGGAAAAGCTGCAGGTTTATACCCCCGACATATGGAAAAAGTTATTCTTAATTATGGATATTGATATCTAATCCCGGAGGGGGAGCCTGATGATGGCGATGATAATAATCCGGTGAATGGTGATGGTGTTCGTGAACATAACGATGTTCAACGCAGCCCGGCAGCAAAAAGCTCACAGTGCCCAAAAGAACAACCAGACTCAGTATTGTCTTTATAGTGTTTTTCATAATTAACGATTTTAATTCTATTCTATAGAAAAACCCTGCCAGAAAAAGCCGGGTTTAGAAACAAGGTATATGTCCGGAGAATGAGGAAATGTGTAGACAATTTTCCACTCCAGCCGCCCGGCAATGGGGTAAGGATGATTTTTAGCCAGGAAAGAGGTAAGTCCGGCCCTGAAAAAGGAGTATATTTATTAGCGGAATTATGGCAGCTACTACCATTGATGAAGTCCTTCTTCAGCCAGATAAAATAATAACCGATAGCCGTCAACTAACTATATGAACAGGCAAAAAATAAAGGCAGTTATCTTTGATCTTGACGGGACCCTGGCTAATACATTACCACTTTGTATCCGGGCTTTCAGGGAATCTGTCCAGCCCCTTATCAATCGTCCTGTCGCCGATGAAGAAATAATAGCCACTTTCGGGCCGTCCGAAGAAGGGACGATAAAGGTATTGGCGCCCGATCATTATGAAAAGGGGGTGTCAGCCTATCTGCATTTCTATAAAACATTCCATGAAATGTGCCCCCGGCCATTTGCCGGCATTGAAGAGCTATTGAAGAAATTACAGGATAAGGCCATCCGGATAGGAATGGTGACAGGCAAAGGGAAATATAGCACGGCTATTTCCCTGGAACAGTTTGGCATACTTTCTTTTTTTGAGCTTATTGAGACGGGATCCGTCCACGGCCCCCGGAAACCGGAAGGGATACGGGTTATCCTGCAGCAATGGCCGGGCATCGGAAAAGAGGAAGTGATCTATGTGGGGGATGCTCCGGCTGATATCGAGGCATGCAGAAAGGTTGGGATCGCTATTGTTGCCGCGGCCTGGGCGGAAACTGCCGAGCCTGAAAAACTGAAGAAGCTGCATCCGGATGAATTATTTTATACGGTGGAAGATTTTGCCGGCTGGATAGAGGGACGACTATAGGATTTTTGTTTAAAATTTACTACATTTGCCGTCCCATTGCCCGATAGTATAATGGTAGTACGACAGATTCTGGATCTGTATGTCGAGGTTCGAGCCCTTGTCGGGCAACAGAAAGTAAATAAATGCCTGTAAATCAAAAATTTACGGGCATTTTACTTTTATAATCTCCCAACCTGGCAGGTCCTGCTCCATACTCCCAAAATAATCTCCGGAACGGCTCCAATTAGCGAAGCCCCGGGATCGGGGCTCGCTGATCGAGTCTGCTGGTGTATAGCATTACTGACCGAAAGCTGGTGGGGTTATCGATTCCGGAATACCATTTTTGTGCTCTGAACAGGTAATCCGTCAATGATCAGGGAGCAGATATAAATCCCTGCAGGCATTCCAAACCCGTGATTATATAAAACTTCATTAATACCTTTCTTTAAAGGGACCCTTATTTGCCGGATCGTGCGTCCATCGATTGTGCTGATAATAAGAAAGGTCCTGTCTGCAAAAATATCGGCGCCCGATTCGATCGCGATCATCGTAGACTCATCGAAAGGGTTGGGTTTATTGGGCATTAACCGGATCCCATAATAATCCGGTGGCGGAGGGGCCGGGGCAGCTGTGTCCGGAGCCAGGTTCAGGACTACCAGGTTGGTCTTCAGGGTATATTCGGTGGAGAACTGGCTTTCTATATTGTTATTATCCATGGCGGCGGCGCTGATATAAAAAGTGGAATTGGTGCCGTAGGGAACTATCACAGTGTCCACGGACTTGCCGGTGACGGTGTAGACACTGTCCCAGTCATTGGTAGTGGAGCGGACTGCCACCCGATAAGCCGGGGAAGCTCCTGTAAACTGTACCCGCACCCTGTTCGCCGTGATCAGGGCAGGCCTGAGCGTGATCGTGTCCGGTCCCAATGCTACCATGGCCAGCGAATTACCGTTGACCAGGGCGTTGCGGGCGAGGTAGCTGACGTCTACATAAAGAGAGTCTTCGATCCCATCATGATTTTTATCCAGGCCCAAACTATCTCTTATATTATGCTGGCGGTCTATGGTGCCCACGCCTCCGTCCCCATCCTCATTGGCCTGGGTGAAACGTACCGCCGTATAGTTCAGCGCGGAGAAGGCCTGGTGGTCTCCTCCCCGGCCTTCCCTATCCTCATTTTCCATGATCTGGATACTAACGGGCACCTGCGCGCGACTGAGCTGTTGCTCTTTATACTCCAGCTTAATGTAGCGGGCCCATTGTTTGTATGGTGAATTGATATCGCCTTTGGAAAATATTCTCAAATCCGTACTATCGATAGCGCCGTAGAAGGGACAGCCGGGAGAGGAAGCGGTATGACCGCAGAATATGCCTCCGGAAACGTCGTTGTTATTGACGGCTTTGATGGGTATCCGGGCCGGCGTCCTGGTAGTACTGGCATTAAGATAATTAGCCAGGGCATGAGCCCCGATCAGGCCCTGCTCCTCGCCCGTATTGACGGAAAAAACGATGGTGTTGCGGAAAGTATATTTACTCATGACCCGGGCCAGCTCCATGACCAGGGCAGTGCCTGTGGCATTATCCCCTATGCCGAAGGCGTCCCCGGTGACATCACAGGGATCACTGTTGCGGCTATCGATATGCCCTTCTACGATGATCAGGGAATTATTACTGGTCTGGCTCCCCGGTAATACGGCCATAATGTTGCTATGTTTCGTGATCGAAGGCGTAGGGTAGACTTTACATTTGTAAGATTTGGGATCATAATCAAATTGCAGATAGGATACTTTCAATCTGCCTTCATTGGCCTTGCTGTACTGGAGGAATTTATTATAGACCCAGCGGCGGGCCGCGCCGATGCCTCTCGTGCTGCTGCTGGTGTCGGAAAACATGTTCCTGTTCTGAAATCTTCTCAATGCAAAGAGGTCGGCTTTCAGGGAATCTGCCGATATCCTGTCGGCCAGCTCTGCTGCAATGACATCCGGATCGGTAATCACATTGGTAGCACCGTAAAGGGCAGCGTTGTAGCTGCCTCCCAGGATCGTAGCTACTTCCGTATTAAGAACCGTCGGTTTGGTCTGGGCAAAAGAGTTACTGGCGCCTGTTAACAGGAGGCCAATAACCGGCAACAAGTTTTTCATAAGATCCGGTTTGGGATTAAACTTGGATTTTTGCGATTACCGATTAAACACCTTTCGCACAAACGCCTGGTCGGGCAATATGATCTGTATAAAATACACCGATATGGGAAGAGATCCCAGGCCGCCGAGCTGCAAGGCATTGACGCCCCTGACACCACCATATGCTGACTGTCGCAGCAACATGCCCCTGCTATCCAACAGCCGGATAGAAACCTTTTCCGCCTGTGTCAGGTTCAGCCTTATGTTAAGGACATCCCGGAAGGGATTGGGAGCAACTTCAACGATGTCGCTGCTACCGCCTGAGGAGGTTATGGTGACGATATTACTGTAAGTGGCGCCTCCACTGAGGTCCATGAGGACCAGCCTGTAATAATTCGTTACTCCGGACAAAGGATGGGGATCTGTAAATTCATGATTTGCCGTAGTTCCGTTACCAGCTCCGTCTATGCGGCCAATAGTGGTAAAGCTGGTTCCGTCAGAAGATCGTTCAATAGTATAGTAAGCTCCATTGGTCTCATTGAAGCCGGTCCAATTCAATATGTTGCCTGCATCGACGCTCCTTCCCGACAATGAGCCGATAGTCGTCGCCAGTACTGTGCTCATTTCTATGGTGTAGGTCGCCGGGGTGCCCAGCTGGTTCGCGGCATCTACAAAGGCGTATTGAAAGGCAGTGGACAGAACGTTGACATTGATGAATTTGATCTGCAGCAGCGCCACGTTATAGTTAGGGATCGTCGTATTGACGGCCACCTGTACGCCATTATACCATATTTGTTCGTTGTTAGTGGGCAGCTGGGTGATCACAAAACTCTTGCCGGCGCCCATGACGCCATCTTCCGGGTCTGCACCATTCAAGGGGCCGGGGCTGGACTTCGTGCCTACCCCATTCAGCGTGCGGAAGCTATTCTGGACCGGAACGCCGATGAGATAATCCTGTTGATCGGCATTCGGTATTTGTTCAATGCCAAAGTCAATGCCTGTGATATTGTCAGATTGCGTATCAAATGTACGCGCCAGGGGGGAAGTGTTGACCCAGGCGGCCGGAATTCCGGAAGCAACAGCCTGGCCGGCAACTCCTGCGGTGGTAGAGATGATCACCTGCATACCCGTCGCATTGATCGGGCAGTTATTCAGGGTATAGGCGCCATCCGCCGACACGGCTACTGAAGATAGAACGGTGCCCGAGATCGGATCGATCAGGCTGGCATAAAGCTGATTGCCGGCGCTGGTGCCTGTCTCCAGATTCGTGGGTATCGTGTTGGCGAAACTTCCTCCCGCGCTGCCATCGGCGTCATCCCAGACCTTACCGGTTACATTGATACAGGTCAGCTTCAGGGTCTGTGTGATCGTGCTGTCTACCCCCCAGGCCCAGGTGTTGATCAAACGGGCATTTCCGTAGTCATTACATTGGACATTATCCAGATCGTTGTGGAGACTATCGGGGGCCGGGATGGTATCGGTTGGATTGCCGTTGCCGTTCCAGGCGCGGCCATGGCTGACATAGGGGGAAGTTGGGGTGGCATTGCGGATGAGCGGGGTAACACCCGTGACGGAATTATCAAATCCCGGATTGGTATAGTTATTATTGTTGGCGGTATAACCATTCGTGCCGTGAGAGCAATCGTGGCCTTCCACCATTAATTTAGTGTCGTCCCAGTACATTGTCAGGTTCTTGGCGCCAATGGGGGTGACCCCGTCCACCGTAATTCCGCCAATGTTCATTTCCACATCATAGAAAGGAATATTGATACGGCCTTTACGGTAGGAAAAAGAAATAGGAAAGGTGGCATTGGCCGGCACGGTGTTACCCTTGCCGTCCTTGCCGTTCCAGACATAGGTAATGATGCCGGCAGGTTGGTTGACCAGCTCGATATAAAGGTCGGTTGAATTAGGCTGATAACCGGGTTGGCCGTTGAAGTCGAAAAATATATAATAATCCCCCGGCTGCGGCGCCTTGAACCGGACATTATAGGGGCCCGGAGGACAACCTGAGATAGTCGGGGAGACAAGGGTAGGCGCTCGTGGTATGGCGCTGATAGCATAAACAGAAGCATCCGGCGTATTTAAAAAAACATCGTATCCGCCCTCAAGATAAGCGGGATCAAACGACTGCAAAGTGATCGATCTGCGGTCGCTCACCCAATTACCGCCATCGATGACACCAAATTTGTTGAAAGCAACAAGGTAAGCCAGGGGCTGAAATCCTTTTGTAGGAAGGTTAACCTTTACCACTACAGAGTCAGCTGTATAAGAAAAGAACGAGGCATAGCTGGAAATGAGCGGGTCCTGTATATCGCCGCTGGCGGGGTTAAAAACGGAAAAGGCCCATTCGTTACAATGCAGGCGGCCCGGACGTGAGGTTAGTACACTTCCGACGGTCTGCACAACGGTCAGATCAAACCATTTGGATAACATGGAGCTGCCTCCTGAAATCTCGTGGGCGCCGCCATCTTTGCTCCGGTAAAATTCGACATAATAATCACCGTTCATGGTGGGCTTAAATGATGCAGGATCATAACCCAGGGCTGAGATTACTTTAGGTCCGTACTTCGCATTAGTATAGGTCTGTATAAAACCCGGGCCCTGGTTGTTAATGGCGGCAAGCTTGATGGGAGACCCTACCGGATTTTCATTGGGATCATAAATGATCATGTATACGTCTTTGAGATGGGCAGTATCACCAAGACTGCTGGTCAACTGCACCCAATGAAAGCCATAATATAATGTTTCTGTCAGATAGTCCTTAATACGGAATTTAAGCCGCATATCCTTGGGAGCGCCCAGGTAGCTGCCTATATTTCCCAGGGGGAAACCGCCGGTAGTATTTACGATGAGCCCTGTACCATTAGGGGTAGCAGTGTTCATTACCTGTGCAGTACCTTCTGCGCGTACCTTGTAAATCCCGGTTAACAGGAAGCAAAAAATAAGATATAGAGGAGCTTTTGAACTCCGGGTAAGAAAGGAGTATATGAATAATACGAAAGCCCAAAGAGAGTAAAGAGGTTTCATAAGTATGGATTAAGGTGTTAGTTCCTGGAAATCGTCGTTACAATCGATTTTCCGATCAATTACCAGGAAGCACGGATCTTCTATTTCAACCTGAAAACTATAAAACATTTATTATACCTACAAACCCCGGGGTATAGTGTTTTATCCCAATATGGAACAGCTGCGTAAATTTTGAGCCATGTAACTTGACAATAATTCAATTACACATGATAAATTATTTATATACCAAGTATTATCCCCGGATAAGTTTTCCACATTGAAGATAATCTTTATGCATTTTCTACATATTTACCCCAAGGCGTGGAGGAGCTGCTTCCAGGCGGGCGATGCAAACGGCCAGTCTTTCTTTCCATTCGGGGACCGTGATCCCGTAGGTATTCTTTATAAGGGCCTTATCTAATAAAGAGTAGTGCGGTCTCCTGGCAGGGGTAGGATATTGTGAAGTGGGAATGGGCTCTACGGAACAGGGACTATGTATCAGCTCTTTAATGGCCAGTGCAAAATCAAACCAGCTGATCTGCCCTTCATTGCTATAATGATAAATTCCCGGGACAAATATCCCTCCGGAGGCGATCCGGAGAGTAACAGCGGCCAGGTCAGCAGCATAAGTGGGAGAGCCGATCTGGTCATTGATCACTTTGATGGATTCTTTTTCCCGCATCAGCCGGATCATGGTTTTCACGAAGTTGTTCCCGAATTCGGAATAGACCCAGGAAGTGCGGATGATGACAGTGTCTTTATTATACTGCAAGGCCAATTGTTCGCCTTTCAGCTTGGAAGCTCCATATATATTAATAGGACCGGTGGGATCGTTCTCTTTGAGGGGGATAGCGGAATGGCCATCGAATACATAATCGGTAGAGATGTGAATAAGCCGTGCCCCTACGCTCTTACAGGCAATAGCCAGTGAACCTGCCGCTTCTCCGTTGATGGCGAAGGCCTGGTCTTTTTCCGTCTCGGCCTTGTCCACGGCGGTATAAGCAGCACAGTTGATACAGAAGTCGGGATGGATCTCTTTGAAAAAGGCGGAGACGAGGGCGGGGTCTCCGATCGGAAGGTTGCCCCGATCGGTGAAAAGGAGCTCAAGGCCGGGGAATGTACCGGCGAGGGCCTGCAGCTCCCGGCCTAACTGGCCATTCGCTCCTGTAACGATGATCTTTTTCTTTTCCATAAATCCAGTCTATTGAAAATTATTCCTGCATTCGGCGAAAACAGGCAGCTCAAGGTCTTTGGGAGAGACAAGCACCTTTTCCGGAGGCAGCTGCCAGTCGATACCCAGGTCCCGGTCATCATACCGGATCCCGCCTTCGCTGGCCTTGTGATAGAATCCGTCGCATTTGTAGGATACTTCAGCAGTCTCGCTCAATACGGAAAATCCATGTGCAAAGCCCCTTGGGATCAGAAGCTGCTTTTTATTTTCTGCAGACAATTCTATGCTAATATGTTTTCCGTAAGTAGGAGAATCTTTACGGATATCCACCGCCACATCAAGTATCTTTCCCTGCAGCACCCGAATGAGCTTGGACTGGGGATGCGGTTCGAGCTGATAGTGTAGTCCACGGATGACCCCATACCGGGAAAAGGATTGATTGTCCTGGATGAAACGGGTGAGGATCCCCTGCTGCTGAAAAGTCTGCTCATTGTAGGATTCGAAAAAATATCCCCGGTCATCTCTCAATATGACCGGCTCGAAGATAAATAATCCGGAAAATTCAGTAGCAGTGAAAGGCATGTCTGGAAAATTTGAGTTACGTATAAGATATTCCTTGATACTGTATGGAGGTGCCTGTATTATATTGGCCATACAGTGAGCTAATGTGCCTTGCCATATTGTTCACTGTAATATTTCTGATAGTCGCCGCTGGTCACTTCCTTTACCCAGTCCTGGTTCTGCAGGTACCAGTCTACCGTCTTTTCCAATCCCTCCTCAAATTGCAGAGAGGGGGTCCAGCCTAATTCCTTATTTAATTTAGTGGCGTCGATCGCATAGCGGAGGTCATGTCCGGGACGGTCCTTTACATAAGTGATCAGCTTAGCCGAATCACCTTCCGCCCTGTTCAGCTTTTTGTCCATAATGCGGCAAAGCAGGTGAACGATGTCGATATTTTTCCATTCGTTAAAGCCGCCTATGTTGTATTTGTCCCCTGTCTTTCCTTTGTGAAAGATCGTATCGATGGCCCTCGCATGATCTTCCACATAGAGCCAGTCCCGCACGTTCTCCCCTTTCCCGTAGACCGGCAACGATCTGTTATTAAGGATATTATTGATCATCAGAGGGATCAGCTTTTCCGGGAAGTGATGGGATCCGTAATTATTGGAACAATTAGAGAGAATAACGGGAAGGCCATAAGTATGATAATAAGCCATCACGAAATGGTCAGAGGATGCCTTGGAAGCGGAATAGGGAGATCTTGGATCATAAGGGGTATCTTCCGTGAAAAAGCCTTCCGCTCCCAGGGAGCCGTAGACCTCATCGGTGGATACATGGTAGAATAATTTATCCTTCAGGTCATCCTTCCAAAACCGAAGGCTCACATTCAGGAGCGCTGCCGTTCCCAGTACATTGCTCCGGACAAATGCCAGGGGGTCGAGAATGGAACGGTCTACATGGCTTTCTGCAGCCAGGTGAATGACTGCGTCAAACTGATAGGCCGCAAATAATTCCCCGATGCGCTTTTCATCGTTAATGTCTCCTTTTTCGAATTTATAATTCGCCGCGGATTCCACATCTTTTAAGTTAGCCAGGTTACCCGCGTAGGTCAGCGCATCGAGATTTACGATAAGGTATTGCGGATATTTTTTTACAAATAACCGTACCACATGGGAACCGATGAAACCGGCTCCGCCGGTGATCATTATTTTTTTTGTAAACACGGCCATTATAAACTCCAGTATTTTCTGTTAATAATCTTATTCTTATAACTTCCTTTCAGGTCGGCAATCAGGGCGCCTTCCCGGGTGATGGAGGCAAAGTAAGCATCATCCAGCTCTTTGTAGGGCGCATGGGGAACGGTGACGATCACGGCATCATAGTTGCCTTCTATCTTCCGGGCAAGGTGTAATCCGTATTCTTCATGTACTTCTTCTTCCACAGCATAGGGGTCCTCTACGTCCACTTTAATATTAAATGCCAGTAATTCTTTCACCGTGTCTACGATCCTGGAATTGCGGATATCGCTCACATTTTCTTTAAACGTTACTCCTTTAACGAGGACCTTCGGTTCGTTGGATATCCGCAGCACATGGGTAATGATCTTTCGGGCCACATATTTGGCCATGTCATCATTGATATAACGGGAGGAAGAGATCACTTTTGATTCATAACCCAGGGCCGCGGCTTTATGGGTAAGGTAATAGGGATCGATGCCGATGCAATGCCCTCCTACCAGGCCTGGCTGAAATTTGAGGAAATTCCATTTGGTGCCGGCGGCTTCAATAACATCATAGGTATTGATACCCATGCGATCGAAGATCAGCGACAGTTCATTCATCAGGGCAATGTTCAGGTCACGCTGGGTATTCTCCACGATCTTACTGGCTTCCGCCACTTTGATAGAAGGGGCCCGGTGAACACCTGCATCTACGACCAGCTCATAGGTCTTTGCTATTTCATCAAGGGATCCGGCGTCATTACCGGATACAACTTTTATTACCGTGCGAAGGGTGTGCTTTTTATCTCCGGGGTTGATCCGTTCGGGGGAATAGCCGAGCTTGAAGTCTTTGCTGCATTGCAGTCCGGAGAGCTTTTCCAGTATGGGCAGGCAATCTTCTTCCGTGCATCCGGGATAGGTCGTGGATTCGTACACCACATAATCTCCTTTCTTGAGCACTTGCCCTACTGTTTCCGAAGCGCCGATCAGCGGCTTCAGGTCCGGTACATTGTATTTGTCGACCGGCGTGGGAACGGCAATTATGAAGAAGCGGGCTTCTTTTAGAATGTCGAGATCGTCGGTGAAGACGATATCCCTGTCCTTAAATTCTTCCGGCCCTACTTCTTTGCTGGGGTCGAGCCCTTGCTGCATCATGGCGATGCGCCGCCTGTTAATATCGAAGCCGATGACGGAGATCTTTTTGGCAAATTCCAGTGCAATGGGGAGTCCTACGTAACCCAGCCCGATCACAGCCAATCTGGTTTTTTTCCCGGTGAGATCGTTGAATATTTTTGCTTCGCTCATTTGTATTGATTCATAGTTCAGGGTATTATCGCCTGTCAATCGCATCTCCGGTCCTGCTATTTGCCGCTTGTGAATTCCTTCGGCAATTTGCGCCATTCTTCCGGCGGCAGGGATTTAAAGTATTCATAGGTGGTTTTCAGCCCTTCCTTACGTTCTACTTTTGGTTCCCATCCGAGTATTTGACGTGCTTTAGTGATATCGGGCCGGCGTTGTTTGGGATCGTCTTCAGGCAGGGGCTTGTACACGATCTTTTGTTTGGTGCCGGTGAGAGCGATCACTTCTTCAGCGAACTGTTTAAGGGTAATCTCAGACGGATTGCCGATATTAACGGGTAAGTGATAGTCGCTGAGAAGGAGTCGATAGATGCCTTCCACGAGGTCATCGACATAACAGAAGGAACGTGTCTGGCTGCCGTCCCCGAAGACGGTGAGGTCCTCTCCGCGCAGGGCCTGTCCTATAAAAGCAGGCAGAGCGCGACCGTCATTGAGGCGCATCCGGGGGCCATAGGTATTGAAGATCCGGACAATGCGGGTCTCCAGACCGTGAAAATTATGATAGGCCATGGTAATGGCTTCCTGGAACCTTTTAGCTTCATCATATACTCCCCTGGGGCCAATAGGATTGACATTACCCCAATATTCTTCCGTCTGGGGATGCACCAGGGGATCGCCATAGATTTCGGAAGTAGAGGCTATCAGGATCCTGGCCTTTTTGGACTTGGCAAGCCCAAGGCAGTTATGGGTGCCCAGGGAACCTACTTTCAGGGTCTGTATCGGTATTTTCAGGTAATCGATCGGGCTGGCAGGAGAGGCAAAATGCAGAATATAAGACAGCTCTCCGGGAACATGGATGAATTTACTAACATCATGATGATAGAATTCAAAGTGCTCCTGTTTGAACAGATGCTCGATATTTTTCAGATCACCGGTGATAAGATTATCCATCCCGATGACATGATATCCTTCCTTAATGAACCGGTCGCATAAATGGGAACCCAAAAAACCTGCGGCGCCGGTGATCAATACACGTTGTCTTGTCATGGTATATCCTGGTTGTTTAATGTACGTATCCGGGTTAATTATTTCTTTTCCATTGGAATAGCGGGAGCCCTGCCGACGCTCTCGTAATAGAAACCCAGCTCCCTGATAGCTGCGATGTCAAACAGGTTACGTCCGTCGAATATTACCTTCGACCGGAGGCTGGTGACGATCTTCAGGAAGTTGGGGGTCCGGAATTCGTTCCATTCAGTAGCGATGATCAATGCATCAGCACCTTCGAGGGCCTCATACTGATTCTCCGCGTAAGTGACCTTATCGCCGATGAGCTGTTTGACATTATTCATGGCTTCGGGATCGAATACGCTGAGGGAAGCGCCTTCTTTCACCAGGGCCTCGATCATATATAGGGCAGGGGCTTCGCGGATATCATCCGTGTTGGGCTTAAAGGCCAGGCCCCAGAGGGCAAAGCGTTTGCCTTTCAGATTATCCTTGAAATAACTCTTTATTTTAGGCATTAAATGGAGCTTTTGCTGCTCATTCACATCCATAACGGCATTGAGGATCCTGAAATCGTAGTTCACCTCATGGGAGGATTTGACAAGGGCCTGAACGTCTTTAGGGAAGCAGCTGCCGCCATAACCGATCCCGGGGAAGAGGAATCGTTTGCCGATACGTTCGTCGCTGCCGATGCCGCGTCTTACCATATCAACATCAGCTCCCAGCTTTTCACAGAGCAGGGCCACTTCGTTCATAAAAGTGATCTTGGTCGCCAGGAAGGAATTAGCGGCATATTTGGTGAGCTCGGCAGAGCGTTCATCCATGAAAATAACGGGGTTGCCCTGACGGACAAAGGGACTATACAGGTCTCCCATCACTTTTTTTGCCCGTTCAGAAGAAGTGCCTATTACTACCCGGTCTGGTTTCATAAAATCATCTACCGCTACTCCTTCCCGAAGGAATTCAGGGTTGCTGACAACGTCGAACTCCCCTTTGTAGTTTTTAAATATCGCGGCATGTACTTTTTCGGCGGTGCCCACCGGTACGGTGCTTTTATCAACAATAACCTTATAGTCTTTCAGGATCTTTCCCAGGCTATCCGATACGCCCAATATGTATTTGAGGTCGGCAGAGCCGTCTTCTCCGGGAGGGGTCGGCAGCGCCAGGAATATGATCTGGGCATCTTTAATACCCTCTTCGAGATTGGTAGTGAACCGGAGACGTTCTTCCTTCAGATTGCGAAGAAAGAGCTTTTCCAGGCCGGGCTCATAGATAGTGATCTGCCCGTTGGAGAGCTTCTGCACCTTAACGGCATCGATATCCACGCATACTACATCATTTCCCGTCTCGGCAAAACAAGTGCCGGTGACCAGACCTACATAACCGGTACCTACTACAGCGATTTTCATAAAAGTCTTTTTTTAGAAAGGTTTAATTCGATTTTTATTTATTGATATATTCCAGAACAGCGAAGCTGATCGTCCTTAATTGCTCTTCATCCAATTCTGTGTGCATGGGCAGGGAAATGACCCTTTCCGTCAGCCAATCGGTGATGGCCAGTGAATAGTTTCCTCCTCCGAATTCAGCGAACATCTGCTGGCGGTGGGCGGGTACGGGATAATAGATCATCGACGGGATATGCTGACCTGCCAGGTATTCGTTCAGTCCGTCGCGGTCGACCCCTTCCAGGACGAGCGTGTACTGATGAAAAACATGGTGGCTATAAGACGCCCGGTAAGGCGTCCTGATTTTTGGATGGCCCGCAAAAGCGCTGTCGTAATAATCAGCGGCAACGCGTCTGGCGGCGATATAAGCATCCAGGCTCTTCAGCTTCACATTCAAAACGGCTGCCTGGATAGAATCCAGCCGGCTGTTACAGCCTACAAGATCGTGATAATAACGCCGGCTCTGCCCATGGTTGGCAATCATTTTTAACCGGCTAGCTAACGCATCGTCGTCTGTAAATATTGCCCCCCCGTCTCCATAGCAGCCTAAATTTTTGGAGGGAAAAAAAGAAGTGGTGCCGATCGTGCCGATGGTTCCTGTCTTTTTTGTAATACCATTGCTGAAGGTGTAGGTGCTGCCGATAGCCTGGGCATTGTCTTCTATGACATAGAGATTGTGCCGGGCGGCTATCTCCATGATCTCTTCCATAGGGGCAGCGTGACCATACAGGTGGACGGGTATGATGGCCTTTGTCTTAGGGGTGATGGCCTTTTCGATGGCAGCCGGGTCGAGGCAGAAGGTCTTCGGGTCTACTTCTGCAAAGACAGGCCTGAGCTTGAGCAGGGCTACCGCTTCAGTGGTGGCGATGAAGGTGAAGGAAGGGGTGATGACCTCGTCGCCGGGCTGCAGGTCCAGGGCCATCATGGCAATCTGCAGGGCATCGGTACCGTTGGCGCAGGGGATGGTGTGTTTGGAGCCGGTATAGGCGGACAGCCCTGCTGCAAATTCGGTGACAGCTTTCCCGTTGATAAAGGCGGCCTGATCGATCACTTCATGGATCGCCGAGTCTACTTCGCTTTTTATTTTCGTATATTGTTGCTTTAAATCTACCATTTGTATGGGCCGCATATATATCCTTGTTTGAACGGGCACAAACCTACTGCAAAAACGGGACATTTTCAAGCTGCAAGCCGGGAATAGGTGCCAGTTGCCACCTGTTAGCCAAACATTTATAAATTATTATCTTCGTCGGAATATAACTAAATGCAATTTGCAGCCGGAAGCTTGCAGCTTGCCGCTAAAAAAACACATGTGAGCATTATCCTTTACCATATTTTTCTTTGGCTGTATAAGACAGGCATCCATCTGATAGCTCCCTGGAATCCCAAAGCCAGGCGCTGGGTAGAGGGAAGAAAGGATCTTTTTGAAAAGATCCGGGTGGAAATGAAGGCTGCGGCGACCGGGTCGGGGCCAGGAAGGCCGACGGCCGGGAAGAAGACCATCTGGATGCACTGTGCATCCCTTGGGGAGTTTGAGCAGGGAAGGCCCCTGTTGGAAAGCCTCCGGCTGGCAGATCCTGGCTGCAGGATCGTGCTGAGCTTTTTTTCTCCCTCCGGATACGAGGCGAGAAAGAACTATGATGGGGCAGATCATGTCTTTTACCTGCCATTGGACTCCCGCGGGCATGCCCGCCGGTTCATAGACCTCGTGAATCCAGGACTGGTGCTTTGGGTAAAATATGATTACTGGTATTATTACCTGGCGGAGCTGAAAAAAAGGAATATCCCAACTTTACTGGTATCGGGTGTTTTTCGCCCGGATCAGCCTTTTTTCAGGTGGTATGGGAGGTTGCATCGCTATATGCTGGAGTGTTTTACCCACCTGTTCGTACAAACGGAGGCCTCGAAAAAACTTTTGGAGACCCTGGGGCTGACGGAGAATGTGAGTGTCAGCGGGGATACCCGTTTTGACCGGGTGATCGGCATTGCTGAGAGTTCGGAGTCACTGCCGCTTATTGAAGCTTTTTGCAGGACAAACCCTGTCATCATTGCCGGCAGCACCTGGGAGGAAGATGAGGAAGAGCTGGATCATTATGCCAATACGCATCCGGAGATCAGGATGATCATAGCTCCACATGAGATCGGAGAGGAAAGGTTGAGGGAGGTCGAGCGGTTGTTCCGGTATTGTATCCGGTATTCGGATTGGGCCGGGGGGCCGGGGAGGGCCGGACAAGGTCCGGGGGGGCGTGAGCCGAATGTGCTCATTATCGACAATATAGGCATGTTATCCAGACTTTATCAGTATGCGACGATCGCGTATGTGGGCGGGGGATTTGGAGACGACGGCGTGCATAATGTGCTGGAAGCGGCCGTCTATGGGAAGCCGGTGATATTTGGCCCGGTGATCGAGAAGTATATAGAGGCAGTGGAGCTGACGGAATGCGGGGGAGGGATCGTTATCGACAGTGCGCTGGAGGCTGAATCTGTATTCAACCGGCTGTTGAATGATCCGGAAGAATACCGGCAGACAGCTGATGCATCCCGCAGTTATGTATATGCTAAAAAAGGAGCTACCGCAAAAATTGCCCGATTTATTCAGGAAAAGCGTCTTTTGACCAGTTGATAAAAGTGCCTGGTGGCTTCTCTGTTCTCATCCCAGCCCAATTTGACCTTTAGCTCTCTCTCCATCCAATATTCCGCTTCCGGCAGGATCCGGAATCCATTGATGGTCTTGATACTGCGTTCATACATCACTTCATCTCCCCGGAATAGCTGGCTGATGAAGACAAAACGGTCGTTAACGCCGATGGCCTTCTTCAGATCCCTCACCGGGGTATCATTAAGGGCGGCGGATAATTCCACCACATTGCCTTTCAATTTGTCATTCAGGGAAGGAAGAAACCCATTGCCGCCGATCACGTCGTTAAGCTCGCGCTGAGGCTGTTGCTGGGCCAGGGTAGGTATCTCAGCCAGAGGATCGAAAGGCCAGGCCCCTCTTTCAGGTTCTTTAACGGCAGCTGCTGCCGGGCGGGCCGGAGCCATTTTCAGATCAGGGGCCGGTCGCAGTTCCGGGGCTGTCTTTAATTCAGCAGGCGTTCGCCCGTCTGCGGCTGTTTTCTGGCCGGGAACGAATTCCGTCTCCGGATTGTTCTTAATTTCAGGGCCCGAACCATTAACCTGGGAGCCATTCCTCGTCTCGGGCGCCTGGGAACCGTTCCTGACCTCAGGCGCCTGTGCCTGGGAGCCGTTCCTGACTTCAGGAGCCGCAGCTTTGAATTCCTGAACGGCGGATTGTCCTGTATATATTTTCATGGAGGATGGCATCATAACCGCTACTTTTGCCGATCCCCGGGCGGCGGCCGCACTGGACAAACGTGTCAGCTCAGCTTCCAGGAGCCGGGTGGTTAAGAGCATTTGTGAAGGATCCGCCTTACGTTCATATTGCTCTTTTAGTTGGTTAATAAGTTCTTGTAGATCCATGGTACTAATTGAACAAACCTTTAATGGGTGAATATTAGTAATTCTTATAAAGTTATAACAAATTCCGAACCTAATTTATATGTATCTATGTTCATTGAACCTCATATAAATGGCGAAAAGCGCGGCTGGATCGAAGTAATCTGCGGATCTATGTTCTCCGGAAAAACGGAAGAGCTGATCCGAAGGCTGAAGCGGGCTAAAATTGCCAACCTGAAAGTCGAGATCTTCAAGCCATCCATGGATACCCGTTATCATGAGCAGAACATTGTGTCCCATGACGAAAGCATCGTTCAATCCACGCCTATCGACAACTCACAGACCATCCTGCTGATGGCAAGCGATGTGGATGTCATCGGCATTGACGAAGCGCAGTTCTTCGATGACCAGTTACCGGAAGTCTGCGACCAGCTGGCCTTTCGTGGGATCCGTGTCATTGTGGCCGGCCTGGATATGGACTATACCGCCAAGCCCTTTGGCCAGATGCCTTTCCTGCTTGCCAAGGCTGATTATATTACCAAGTTGCATGCCATTTGTGTAAAATGTGGAAATATTGCCAACTATTCCTATCGCAAGAACACCAACGATATACAGGTCTTATTGGGAGAAAAAGACCTGTATGAGCCCCGCTGCAGGAATTGTTATTACCGTACCTTCTAAAGGGGGAATTATAATCCGGAGATTTAATTAAATTATGAGAACCTTAACAATTATACACTCATGACGAAGGCTTCAGGACAGAGCTCCCCCTTTAGGGATGACCGGGCGAAGCGAAGGTCACGAACGAGTCCTGAACAGTGTTCAGGACGAGGTTCCCGGGGGCACATATGGACCCTATTTAAGAAAGATCTGCTGCTGGAGATCCGGCAACAATATACTTTTTATGGGGTGCTGTTATACGTAGCTTCCACCATTTTCGTGCTCTACCTGGCCATGGCCCAGCCTGAAACGGAGGTATGGAACGGGCTCTTCTGGATGATCCAGCTATTTATCTGCGTAAATGCCGTAGCCAAGAGCTTTTTGGCGGAGGGGAAGGGAAGGATGCTGTACTTTTACTCCATTGCCGGCGCCAGGGATTTTATCCTGGCCAAGCTGCTGTTCAATGCCTTATTGATGATCGTGATGAGTTTGGCTAACTGGATGCTTTTCAGCGTTTTATTAGGCAACCCGGTGGTCAATCCCTGGTCTTTTTTAGGGATCAACCTGCTGGGAGGGGTGAGCCTGAGCCTGGTATTCACCTTCCTGTCTGCCATAGCTGCCCGTGCTCAGCAGAATGCCGCCCTGATGGCTATTATGGGTTTCCCGATCATCATCCCCCAGCTGATGCTGCTGATAAAGATCTCCAATATTGTATTCGCCACAGTGGTACAGGGAGGGCTGGCCAGCGTAGTGCTCCTGCTGGCAGGAATGGACGTGCTGGTGGTGGCGCTTGCTATTGTTTTATTCCCTTTTTTATGGAAAGACTGAGGGTTTGTCAAAAGGAACAACAATTTTAGCATACAATCCGTTAAAACGGCTGTAGGAGTAGGCCGTTTCATCTAATTTTGAGCGGCTTATAAAATGTTGATGGGCTTTGTCCTAAATTTGCGGCTTCTTGTCGAAGACCCTGGGGGTAAGGGATGGGACGCTGGAAGCGTAAATGCTACAATCTATAATACTTTATGCGAAAATCCTGGTGGAAAATACTTTGTATCGTACTTCTGATCTACACCATCACCGGAGGCCTTTTATTGAGCGTGCCTGCGCGCGAGATCCTCGCCGAGACGATCCGCAACCTCTATTTTCACGTCTGCATGTGGTTCGGAATGATGATCCTTTTTACGACCTCCGTGGTCTATGCTATTAAGTATTTACGCAGCCAGAATATCGTACATGATATCTATTCCGTGAATTTTGCCAAGGTGGGGATCCTGTTCGGGGTCCTGGGATACAGTACCGGTTTTATCTGGGCCTCTTACACCTGGACGGAATATGCCACCAATACGCAGATCTTCAAAGAGCCAAAATTACTGGGGGCGGCCATTGCCCTGCTGGTGTATTTTGCCTACCTGGTATTACGCGGCTCCATTATCGATATGGACAAAAGGGCAAGGATCAGCGCGGTATACGCCATTTTTGCCTATGCAATGCTGTTCCCTACCATCTGGATATTGCCAAGGCTGCTGGAAAGCCTTCACCCGGGCAAAGAGGGCAACCCCGCACTGAATTTCAAGGACAGCGACGCCCGCCTGAGAGCGGTATTTTATCCCGCTATCATCGGATGGACCTTACTGGGCGTATGGATCACTTCCCTGAAGATCAGGCTTGATTTTATAAAAGAGAAAAGCATTTTGAATGATTAAGAAAACCCTGTCCCTCGTCGCCTTCCTGTCCCTGTATCTATTACCCCTGTTTACGATGGCCCAGTCAGCAGAGGCCGAACGAAAATACACGGCCTTCGACATGCGCAGTAACGGAAAGATCTATGTACTGACAGCCTGTATCCTGGTCATTATGATCGGGCTGATCCTGTACATGGTAAGATTAGATAGAAAAATAAGCCAGCTGGAAAAAGAAACAAAATAGTTTAACGATTAACGATTGCAAGAACCTACCAACTACAAATTAAATCAACTGTTATGGCAGTACAAAATGAGTACAAGTTCTTTGAAGCCGTAGAAAAAAGTTTTGACAAAGCGGCGCGGTTCACTACCTGGGATCCAGGCATCCTGGAACAGATCAAGCAGTGTAATGCAGTATATCGCATGTTCTTCCCTGTTAAGATCGGGGACAAGATCGAAGTGATCAAGGCTTACCGGGTGCAGCATTCCCAGCATAAGACCCCCTGTAAGGGAGGGATCCGTTTTTCCTTATCGGTCAACCTGGATGAAGTGATGGCCCTGGCGGCCCTGATGACCTTTAAATGCGCGATCGTCAATGTGCCTTTTGGCGGAGCCAAGGGCGGGATCAGCATCGACCCTAAGAAATACACGCCTTATGAGTTGGAAAAGATCACCCGGCGGTATACCTCCGAGCTGATCAAAAAGAATTTTATCGGGCCGGGTACGGATGTTCCTGCGCCTGATTACGGAACGGGCGAACGCGAAATGGCCTGGATCCTGGACACCTATATGAGCATGCGTCCCGGTGAGATCGATGCGCTGGCCTGTGTAACGGGCAAGCCGGTATCTCAGGGAGGAGTACGGGGCCGTCGCGAAGCGACGGGACTGGGGGTATTCTATGGTATCCGGGAAGTCTGTAATATGGCAGATATTATGACCAGGCTGAAGCTGAAACCCGGCGTGGAAGGAAAGACGGTGGTCGTGCAGGGACTTGGAAACGTGGGATTCCATGCAGCCAAGTTCTTCCGGGAGGGCGGCGCAAAGGTGATCGCCCTGGCTGAATATGAAGGCGCTATCACCAATCCGGCAGGGTTAAACGAGGAAGAAGTGTTCCAGCATCGGAAAAAAACGGGCAGTATCCTCAATTTCCCGGGAGCTACGAATCTTCCCAGCTCCGGCGATGCGCTGGAACTGGAATGTGATATTTTAATTCCTGCGGCCCTGGAGAACGTGATCAACGGGGAAAATGCGCCGAACGTTAAGGCTAAGATCATCGGGGAAGCAGCCAATGGCCCCCTGACGCCGGAAGCAGATGAGGTGTTCATTAAAAAAGGCACCCTGGTCGTACCGGATATGTACCTGAATGCGGGAGGGGTGACGGTGTCTTATTTCGAGTGGTTGAAAAATCTCAGCCATGTCCGTTACGGTCGTATGGAAAAAAGATTTACCGAGAACATGAACGCTCATATTCTCGGGCAGATAGAGGGGTTGACCGGCAAGCAGGTGAGCCCCAGGGAAAAAGAGTTCATCATGCATGGGGCCGATGAAGTGGACCTGGTATATAGCGGGCTGGAAGAGACGATGATCGCCGCCACCCGGGAGATCATGGAGGCCTGGAAAAACAACCCGACTGTTCCGGATATGCGGACGGCCGCCTATGTGGTGGCTATCAACAAGGTGGGTACTTCATATGCCGAACTGGGGATTTTCCCGTAGAGTTATATTATATAAAAAAAAGCGCCTCTTTTCAGGGGCGCTTTTTTTTTATAACAGCTATTATTATTCCCATGCGCCATGGCTACAGGATATAAAAATACTCCTGTTATTATCGGTTTTTTGCGGGGTCTGGGAAATAGCCTAGATTAGTGGAGGAGGAATTCCACACATATGGATACATTAAAAGATCTGCGGCTGGCTGTCCTCATCGATGCGGACAATGTCCCTTACGCCAATATAAAGGAAATGCTGGAGGAGATAGCAAAGTATGGCACCCCCACTTTTAAGCGTATTTATGCCGATTGGACAAAACC
>JAATFV010000231.1 GCA_015655015.1 Chitinophagales bacterium
AGAAACCATAGATAAAAGGCCCGTAAGTAATAGGCTTCCGCCAGGATCTGGCCGCGTCGCACCGCATCCATATTCGTATTGGGTATTTTAAGAATGATCCAGTTGGAGTTTTCTATCCCGAGATAACAGGACTGCCATATCTGTTCAGGAGATTCGTTCTGCCGGGCATAACTCTTCTGTGACGTATAGTTGACGTCATAATTGAACAGCGTGAAAGTATTCCTTCCTACGACCGGCCGCGGATAGACCTGGTCAGCGCTGAAGTCGCCGCACATGGTCAGGACCGGCCCGGCGCCCATATCTGCGATGGGGCTATAGGCCGACACCAGGGCCGCCTCGGCATCGGAAGCCGTTTTATAAAAGTTGTCCGTGTAAATAGAAGAATAGGGCTGCTCTCTCAGCTTGCTGCAGCTGACCATGCCAACGAGCAGCAGAAGGAAGGAATATATAATATATTTTTTCATTAGCTTCTTATTTAAAATTTTAAATCTCGACCAGGGCTGGCTTTCCGCTCACCCCAAACATTAGAAACTCACCTGCAATCCACCCAGGAAAGACCGCGCTGCCGGATAGACGAGGTTGTCGATCCCGATCTGGGTGTTGGAATTACCATAGCTGTTGACTTCCGGATCGAATCCGCTGTAATGCGTGATGAGGAATACATTGTTCGCGCTCGCATACACACGCACCCCCTTCAATCCTTTTATCGCAGGCAGGTTGTAGCCCAGGGTAATATTCTTACAGCGGATATAACTGCCGTCTTCGACGAAACGGTCTGATACCGGTATACGTCCGCCCTGCAGGGGAATGATGTATTGATTGCTGGGGTTGGTGGGTGACCATCGGTTGACCAGGGACTCGAATACATTACGATGCCCCAGGGGATTTTCGAAGGTATACCTGCTCAGGTTATAGATCTTATTGCCTTCGGAACCGGAAAAGAAGATCCCCAGGTCGAATCGTTTGTAGTGCAGGTTGGTGGCGAACCCGAAGATATACTTCGGATTGGGATCGCCGGTGATCATCTGATCGTCGGCCGTGATCTGGCCGTCGTGGTTGAGGTCCTTCACCTTCACACCGCCGGTCTGGCTGCCCGATCCGGGCAAAACCGTCTCTCCCGTCTGGTAGATACCGTTAAAAACATAGGTTTTAAAAACACCCAGCGGCTGCCCTACTTTCAGCAGGGAGAAGGAATTGACAAAAGTCTCGTTCGTAATGCCGTCAAGAGACAATACCTTGTTCCGGTTAAAGCTGATATTGGCGGACACGTCCCACTTGACCGGTCCGTCCAGGATCTTGACATTCGTGGCCAGCTCCAGTCCCTTGTTCTGCAGGGAAGCAAAATTGCCGGTGATGGCGGCATACCCGGAAGACAGCGGCAGGGTCTTTACATAGAGGAGGTTGTTCGTCTTTTTTTGGTACACATCCGCCACGATCTGTACGCGATTCTTAAAGAGGCCGATGTCCAGACCGATATCTGTCTGCAAAGAGCTCTCCCAGCGCAGGGCGGGGTTGGCGATCCCGTTAGGGCTGATACCGGTGGTATAGGTATCGTTGAATTCATAGCTGCCGTTGGACCCGACGGTGGCCAGGGAATTATAAGGATTGATGGCCCCCGCATTACCAGTAAGGCCATAACTGCCTCTCAGTTTCAGGTCATTGACGAAGTCCAGCTTTTTCATAAAATTTTCCTCGATGATCCGCCAGGCGGCCGATGCGGCAGGAAAGAACCCGTATTTATGCGAAGTGCCGAATTTGCTGTCCCCATCCACACGGGCAGTCAGGTCTAAAAAGTATTTATCCCTGAATCCATAATTGACCCTGCCCATATAAGAATCAAGTCTTTCCTTGCTGCGGGAGCTGGAGGCCGTGAAGTTCTGGGCCAGCTGCAGCGCTTCATTGGCAGTGGCGTCATTGGGAAAGCCGTTGGCATTGACCGTATTGGCATTGGCCATCGCGCTCTGAGAGGCGAACAGGCCGGTCAGCTTCAGGGAATGTTCACCTGCAAACTGGTGGGCCCAGGTCAACATGCTCTCATGCAGCAGCAGCGTATAATTGGAGTTCCCCTTGGAAGCGGAGCCGGATGTCGCAGTGATATCACTGCTATTCAGGTTGGATATCGGTGAATAAGAATCGTGCAGGGTACTCTGCTGGTCGATGCTGAAAGAAGCCCGGTACGTAAGCCCTTTAAGCAGGATAGCTTCTCCATAAACATTGGATAACACCCGTTTGAGAGCCGTCTGGTTGAGTACCCTGGCAAGGCCGATGGGATTGACCTCCTCGCGGTAGACGCCGTTAAACTGGTCTCCGAAAGGATCAACGCTGCCATCCGGTTTGGTCGCCACCAGGTTAGGCGGTGCACCCAATGCTGCCCCAAGGATGCTGGTAGTGACGGCGGGGGCATCCAGGCTCACGCTGCCGGTGGGAATGGCGTTGTTGATATTGTAAATACCGAAAATGGTGGCTCCGACCTTTATCCGGTCATTGATATGATGATCGATATTGGCATGAAGGGAATATCGCTTGAAATTGGAGCTGATGATAACACCGTCCTGGTCGAAATAATTAAAAGACAGGGCCATCTGCGTTTTATCAGAACCGCCCGAAACGGACAGGTTATGGTTCTGCATTTGGGCCTGCCGGAAAATAAGACTTTGCCAGTCCGTACCTTTACCCAGGCTGGCCGGATCGGCGAAAATAGGAGTATTATAGGTCTCATTCTCCAGGCTGGCGAATTGGGACGCATTCATCATCGACAAGGTCCTGGTGATCTTCTGCGTTCCGTAATAACCGCCGTAAGCCACACGGGTAGCCCCGTTGCGTCCTCTTTTCGTAGTGATCAGCACGACCCCGTTCGAGCCCCGGGCGCCATAGATGGCGGTCGCGCTGGCATCCTTGAGAATATCCACGGACTCAATATCGTCCGGGTTGATAGAAGCCAGCGGGCTGACATCATTGACTCCTCCGCTGTTGGAGATCTGGAGGCCATCTACTACGTAGAGCGGCTCTGAGCTGCCGTTGATAGAGTTGATGCCTCGGATACGTACGCTGATATTACCTCCCGGCGCCGCTGAATTCTGCGTGACCTGCACGCCTGAAACACGTCCCTGGATGCCCTGCGCCACATTTGACACAGGCGTCTGGGTGATATCCGCCGATTTTATCGAAGCGATGGAGCCCGTCGTAGCCACTCTTCGCTGTGTACCATACCCGACGATCACGATATCGTCCAGCTTTCCAACCCGGTGTCGCAGGGTAATGGAAAAAAAGGACTGTCCTTTTACTTCTGCTTCCTCCGGCTCATAACCCAGGGAGGAGATCAGCAAAATCGCATCGGAGGTAATGCCTTTTAATGTAAATTCACCTTTGGCATCTGTGGTAACGCCCTTTTTAGAGCCTTTTATAATAACGCTGGCTCCGGCGACAGGGCCGTTATCAGCATCGCTGACCTTTCCTTTGATCGTCTGTACCGGCGCCTGCGCCCTTAAAGAGGAAGAGAACAGGGAGAGAAGGGAAAAAATCAGTAAGATGAAGAACGTCTTACATGGAAGAGGGGTAAAAGAGTGAGGACTACTCATATGGCAGTTTGTTTAATTTGAAGCAATACGTTATTTGATCAGGTGCAATTTTAAATAAGTTTTCAATGAGAACCGGGAAAGACTCTTTTTTTTGAGATCAATATCTACCGGGAACGATACCGCAATCGTTCCCGGTAGTTGAGAGGAAAGAGAAATACATTTGAGCTATATTTGAAACATTGTTTTTTTAGTAAAAGCTTATGGGAATGATACGCTGTTCAAAGTGCGGTCAGGTGCATGCCATTACCAAATCGGGAGTCGTCCGCGGTAAGCAACGGTATTATTGTAAAGATTGCAGGGTGTATTTTACGATCCCGCCGGTTACCGGTATCCACTCAGACGACTACGATAAAACGGCAGCCTCCAGGCCCGGACATATCGCTACCATCCTGGACATTGCCAGGGCCCTGAATATCTCCAAGTCCACTGTATCGCGAGCCTTGCAGGGCCATACCGACATAAAGGAAGAAACGCGCGAGGCAGTAGTGAATATGGCCAGGCAGCTGGATTATCAGCCTAACCTTTTAGCCAAGAGCCTGGTGAGGAGCAAGACCAATACTATTGGTATCATCGTTCCGGAGTTTGTAAACTCCTTTTTCCCGACTGTGATCATAGGAGCACAGGAAATAGCCGGCGAAGCCGGTTACAATGTCCTCATCTGCCAGTCGCAGGAATCCGTCCGAACGGAGATCGCCAACACCCAAGCCTTGCTGGCAAGCCGGGTGGACGGCGTCATCATATCCATGACCCGGGAGACAAGCAATTTCGATCATCTCCGGGTATTTGAGCGTCATGGGATCCCCATCGTCTTCTTTAACAGGACCTGCGAGCAGATAGCAGCCTCCCGGGTATTCGTCAATGATTATGAAGGAGCCTTTGCCGCCGTAGAACACCTGATCGTCAATGGATATAAAAAGATTGCCCATATAGGCGGGCCCTCCGGTCTCCGGCTTAGCCAGAACAGGCTGAAAGGGTATCTCGATGCCCTGAAACAACATCGGCTGCCCGTCAATGATAAATGGATCATTCAGCACGACCTTACCAAAGAAAATGCCTGGAACTGCGCCGAAAAATTATTATCTCCCCAAAAACGACCCGATGCCATTTTTTGCGTAAATGACCCGGCAGCCATCCAGACGCTGTTATACGCCAAACGCAAAGGAATTAAAGTTCCGGAGGAAGTGGGGATCGTCGGTTTCAGCGATGACCCGATCTCTTCTATCATAGAACCGCAGCTGACCACCGTCAAGCAACCGGTCAGTGAGATGGGAAAGATCGCCATGCGCATCCTGCTGGAGCATATCGAAAAAGGAATGGGGCAGTATTCACCTTTCGATACGATCCTGCCTACCAGCCTGATCATCCGTCAGTCCTCTGTAAGGAAATAACCGGCAGATATGTAAATAGCCGGCAAATATGTAAATCACCGGCAGGTACGTAAATAGCCCGATAAAGTATTAAAGCTATCTTTGCAAAGGTAAGTTGCTATCTTCCAATATGAGAACATATAACCTCCCTCAAGATCTGACACCTCCTGCTGCTCAGGAGACCGGCCCCATCATCATCCGCCGTTATCAATCAGCGCATAATACGATCAGGAACAGGATCATCCTTCATATGAATATGATCAATCTCCTGATCAGCGGAGAAAAAACAATTATTCATGCAGCAGGCGCCACTACCGTTCATGAAAGTGAATTGCTGGTTCTTTCCTGCGGAAACTGCTTAACGACCGAAGTCCTGCCTGCTAACGAATTATTTTCAAGCATCATACTCTATTTCAGCAATGAGCTGTTAACGGATTTCTTACGCAGGCACGAACATTCAGGCGGACAGGAACATTCAAGCAGGTACGAACATTCAGGCAGACAGCAGAAAGAGACCAGATCTCCCTTTCTCATTTTTAAACAGGACGACTTTATCAGCAATTATATTACGTCCCTCGGCTTACTATTGCAGCAGCCTTCCCCTCTCCTGCCGGAGCTTAAAAAAATAAAACTGGAAGAATTGCTCTTGTATCTTCTGGGGAAAGACCCTAAAAAATTATTTTCCTTACTGATCGTTGCAGAGAACGACGAAGACCTGTTATTAAGAAAAGCCGTTGAAAGTAACATCGGCAACCCGGTTACGGTAGAGGAGCTGGCCTTCCTGTGCAATTGCAGCTTATCGACCTTTAAAAGAAAATTCAGGAACATCTACCATCTCCCGCCTCAAAAATGGCTGCTGGAGCAAAAAATGTTATTGGCGGCTGACTTGCTGAAACATCCGCAGGAAAAACCTGGCATCGTATTTCAAAAAGTGGGTTATGCAAATCATTCCAGCTTCACTCAATCCTTTAAAAAACAATACGGGATGACCCCCAAAGAATACCAGGAGCGAAATTTGGCCTTCTGACAACAAAATCCGGACGTCTGGCCCTATTCTGTGCCTTCACATAACGAATACCTTTGTATAAAAAAGGTAAGTCTATGGAATCGCAATTGGAAAAGAACAAAACAGTCGTAAGGCGTTTCAACAAAGAAGTGATTGAAGAAGGCAGGCTGGACAGCTTTAAGGAGTTAATGGATGAAGGATTTATCAATCGGACGGCGCCGGCAGACGCCAATAACGGTCCCGAAGGCATGTTGAATACCTTCAATAATATTTTAAGACCTGCCTTTCCGGATATGACCGTTACCATTTATGAGCAGGTGGCAGAAGGAGACCTCGTTACGACCCGAAAATCGATTACAGGTACACACACGGGTATTTTAATGGGCATTCCACCAACAGGTCGTACGGTTACGATCAATGTCATTGATATCGTAAGAGTGCGGGATGGCAAATACTTCGAACATTGGGGAATCAACACCCTTCCTGCTGTTATGGCGCAACTGGCAAAACCTAATTAGATCGCCGGCGCAGCGGCTACGGCAGGTATTCTTATTTTACCGATCTGTCAAAAGCCGCCGTCAGAACCTGCCCGTTCCTTTTCACTTGCACCCAGATACGATACAGGCCCGGCTGTGGAAAGGTATAAGGGAAGCTGACCATATTGTCAGTTTTCATACCAGCCATGGTATCTTTGGGCATATTCATTTGTTTCATCAGGTAATCGTTACGCTGTGGCTCGCTCATGAGACGTATCTGCCCTACTACCCTATCAATGCTATCCCGGAAGGCTATCCGGTCCGGATAATGATATTCATTTTCCGGCTGCCCCATCCGCTGGAGCAGCCCTGCCTGTGCCGCCACAGAATAAGTGCCTACCGGATGAATATGGATGTAGGTGCTGCCATCATCCCTGGTGATCACCGCATGGCCCTTCATACCCAGGTAAGGTTCCAGTTTTGCCGGCTGCTTATCCCGATCGAACACGGCAAACCGCAGCGTATAGATCGTATTGCTTTCCAGATTGCCATTTCCCATTTCTTCCGGCACCATAACAGAGCCATCTTTCATTCGCACACCTGTACCCGCCTTGCCGCAAACAATGGTATTATTATCGCCCCGGAAAGGGTTGTCGACGATATCATTGGGCAGCGCGTAAGCATACGTATCATCCGGGTCCATTTTATGAAGCGTGTCTGTCAGATCCTCCTTAAGGGTGAGCGTGTCCTTCATCGTCTCAGCAAACCCGTTATTATATACGATATCGGCAAACACCAGGTATTTCCCTTTGGGCATCGGCGGCAGCCAGGTCCTGAACCGGGCCGAATCCAACCGGGAAGGATGCAAATGCGCAAAAGCATCCAAACCCGGAATACGCATCACGAACAGGTGCATAAGCTTGCCATGGTCAGGTACTATATAAGACAAAGTCGATCTCCGCTGAGACTGGAACGTGTCGATCGTCAGCGTAAGCTCATTAGCCCCATCCTTTTGCACCAGCTGGTAACCCGCATGCATCGGCTTGAACATATACCGCCGGTAATTATTTGCCCAGCTAGACCACCAGCTATTGCCCCCATATACGATCAGGGAAGAAAAAAGAGCCGCTACCCCAAAAGCGATCCTCTTCGAACGCCGCCTGGCTGCCGGAAGCTGCTCGCCACGGCGGGTAATGCCCTCCGATACACTGGCCCCGATGATGGTTACCAAAAGAATAAAAAGAATCAATCCCAGGATGACAAGGCTATACCCTGTCGCAGCAGGCAGTTTTTTTTCGGCTGTAGAGATGGCCACTACCGGTACCACCAGATCTCCTCTTCCCAGGCTGCCGCTTACGCTTATCAAAATGCTCGAAGAGCCGCCGGTCATCAGCCATACGATACCTTTAAACTGACCGGGTTGCCCCGGTACCGGTTGCAGCGGATCTGCGGACGGAGCGCCATTCCTGCCGGAATAAAAAAAAACGGGCTGTGCGCCAACATGGACGCTGCCGCCATTTTGAATAAAGACAGTTACGGTCGCTGTTCCGGGAATCACCTCCGGCGGAATAACGCTCACCAGCAGATGATAGGGGCCTGCCGCTCCTTCCATGGCTATATCCGGACTGCCTACATGGGCATAACCGCCGCTCATCTTCAATAACAGGATCAATAACAGCGATAAAGTCCTTCTCATATAAATAGTAAAAATATTAACGTTGAACGCTTTGCATCCATCGCCCCCACCGGAGGCTGAGCCGCGCATTGAGGAACCCTACCAGGGTCGCCAGCCCCAGTCCCTGGGCAAGCACGGAAAAAGGCACTATATTATTGGGATGAAATTTATAACGGAAAGGAGCATCCGGTGACAGCGCGTAATACCAGGAATTCCCGCCGAAAAACCAGTTACGGGAGCCGGGGGACTCTATTAAAAAACCGCTGAAAGGATATTGAATGGCTGCCAGGATCAAAACAAACGACACACTTAACAAAGCTGCTTTCACCCAGTCATTTGCCTTCGAACGCTGCATGACGATATCCATCATAAGAGCCGGAATAAAGACAAGCAAAGGAAAGGGTGCAGGCTGGAAATGGGTCGTATGGGCCAGGATAGGTCCCAGCTTGGGCTCCGCCGGAAAAATTGGCAGGATCCAGTTGGCGGCGCCGGTAATCAAAAAATATCCCAGCGTAATAGCCGTCATACCCCATTTCATCCGGAGAACACGGCTGAAAGCAGGCAGGAACAAGAGCGTGATAAAAGACGCCACTATATAAAAAAGACCGCTCCGCATACCCCTGATATGAAGATAGTCCGTACCGAGGGTATATAACATACATAAGAGGCTGCTGGCGCAGACAATGAACAGGAATTGCAGCAGGGCTACCTGTCTTCCCTGCGGGTATTGAGCTCCGATCACCGCTTCATTGGTGTTCAGGTATTTGCTGACACTCACGCAGGCTCCGAAATCAAGGAACAACATCCCCATTCCCAATAAGGTATGCGGCGGTGAAAGGATCGTGACGTCCAGTCCGTAAGCGCCGTGCCACCAGTCATCGAACGGAGCCGAAGTGAGCATGGCGATAGCCCCCCAGATACAAAACAACGCTCCCAGTGAACTATAAAATAGTCCCCATACTTTAACAAGGGAGGATTTCAGAACGTCGGAAGGGCGAAAGCTGTTCCACAAGACCTGGATGCCGGAGAACAGGCCGGCGAAAATAGCGCCCAGGTAAATAAGGATATGTGGAGGAGATAAGAACTTATCACGGCCGATGGACCGGTGCCAGGAAATATCCCACAGGATGCCGATAACAGTCAACAGCGATGCCAGCGATACCGCATAAATATAAAGAGGTATCCGGGCTTTGGCGACTACGGCACGCGGTTTTGCAGGGGCTGTCGTTCGCGGCAGCGAAGTGGTAATACTAATTGACATTTGACTGTTACTTAAAATGGTTGCATAAAGATAAAATAGGTACGCATTCTTTAGCCATGCTAATATAAAACACTTAGTTAATGTCAGCAAAACAAAAACGAACCCGTGGTTCGCTCATCTCTCGGCGTTCACTCTGCTTGCGACTAATTTTGTCAGGTTCTTTATCCGTGTCTTTGGCATCGTCCATTGTTCCTTATTTGAAAAAATTTTATGAAATAATATTTATTGCAAGCTAAAAAACGATGTCCCCAATTTAATAGTCGACTCCTCATCTTTGCCAACATTATACTGCCTGACAAATTTGGGAATGTCAACGCCCACAGATGCTTTTTGGGGCTCATAATAATGATTGGCAAAAGAATACCATACTTTACTTCCATTCCGAAAATACAGCCTAAGCCTTGCCGTCATTTTAGCCCCGGTATTATCTGCCAGGATCTTTCCGATATCACTCCATTTATAGGTATCCCGACTTTCAACTTCATTTTTTTTACTCAGAATCTCAACCGTTATATCATCTGCCGTCAGGTAAATGAATCCTTTTTTAGAAAACCAGCTGTAAAACTTCTTCTGAAGGATAGGAAGAACAATTAACCCGGAGATCATGGTTACACCTAAGAAAAACCAATTCTTCGTTCTTGCGGCTAAATACACCAACAAAAAAAAGAATGCCAAACCAGCCAACATATTTTTATTATAACGTTTTTCATCCAAAAACTGAGCAGCAATCGTTTTAAGTATTTCCATATTATAAATATAATGCTTAATAGCAGTCCCTGGTTCGCCGGGAAAAAATGCAAAAAGCCGCCCCGGTTAAGGAACGGCCCGTTTTTATGAAAACATCCCGGGTATTCTGGAATTTTAAATGTTATTGAGCACTTTCGACTGAGCCAAATATTTTTTAGACGGATAGTAGATAAAAAAGCAGCTTCCGTTCTTTACAAGAGGAATAATGGCAGCGCTGGCCTCTGTAGGAAGTGCCGGGCAGCCAAAAGTCGTTCCCATTACTCCGTACTTGTGCAGTATCCTCAGGCTTACATAAGGAGCACCGTGAATAACGATATTCCTTTTGCTGGCCATATCATTAAAACCTTTATCGACTCCGTCTATCCGCAGGGAAAGACCATTGCTGCCATAATATGTTTTGCGGGTCACATAAAAACCGAGGCTGCTTTTGCAGGACTCCGGCGAATTCGAAAAAGAGTTGGCATATTCCTCTCCGGAATTGATACCATGCGCCACGTAAGTGCGGTAAAGCATCTTCTTATTACGTACATCGATCACATACATTCTTTGCTGGCTGGAAGACTGGCTAAAATCACAGATGGACAATACATCCGTCTTGTGCAGGACACCTTTTTTCAAAAGATTATGGTACCCCAGCCAGGCATACTCAAATGCTTTTCTGCTCAGCCCGGAATCCTCCAGGTCCATACGATCATAAATGCTCAGGGCCGTTGTCATGACCATTTTATATTCCACCTTGTAGGCCGCTAATTTTATTGCTTTTTGCATTTCCGCCTCCCTTAAAGAGGCTGCGATGGCCGCTAAAGAAGCAGCCTTTTCCATTTCAGCAGTCCGGGCGCAGACAGCCGAGGCTGAAACGGTATACCGAAGGATCGTCTTGATCGCATCGGCTGCATGATAAGTATAACTATTGGCTTCTGTTTTCCTGACGGAAGCAAAAAAAACAAACAGCCCGAGAATGAGCCGGACGAAGGAGTACGTTAATGATTTCATAAAAACGGATTTGGTATACAGATGCCAATCCATATACCAAAATCGCAATATGCTTATTATCAACAAATTATGCAAATATCGTCTTTGGATTAATTCCCTGATTGGGAAATTGGTCCCGAATTTTGGACAACTGGGAACATATAACAAAAAAAACAGGGTCGAAAACGACCCTGAATTACCAAACCTAACTGCCTATGAAGACTATAACAATCTTTAATTCGTTTATTTTCTAATCAGATGTAGTTTATATACGAAGGGCGGGTTAAATTAGATTTCAAATAGAAAAATATTTCTAATTCATTAAACCAGTTTAATAAAACACCCGAAAAATAGAAAGAACGGTAATCCGCTAAACTTTTCCCGTCAGCTTTTCCAGCAGACAGGCCAGACCGGAATACGCCATCCAGTACAGGCCCTTTTCGGGCAGCGTTGTTCCCGTCCAGAGGGCGAAAGGCAGAGAGATCCACAGGCTCAAACAATAAAAACAATCGAGCAGCTCTCCCCATACACCCTCCCCTGCCAGTCTCCGTAAGCGATAGATCATATTGAAAGGACCATCCTCCTTACTGAGCAGGTGCGTGATGCGCCATACGGCCAGGCTGACGATAAAAAATAACATCGGAATAAAGTTACCGGGAAAATAGGTTGCCGTAAATACCACGATCCGGTAGTTTTAGCGCCTTTGTAGAAATTAGGCCCCATTGAGAGTAAATGGCCCCGGCGGCAATGGCTGGCATGTAATTTTCCTTATACCTGTAATGAATGATGACCGGGATCCATTAAATGCCGAACAAAAGATCAGGGCCTCCTTCCCGGAAAGGCTGTCCGCATTTTTCCTTCATATCTATGACATTTACCGGTTCATCGTCCGCTTTTTCAAAGAAGCCGTCCTCCCTCCCTATGAATATAAAGAAGTCCTCAACCAATTCTTCGAGGTTGGCATTAAATCCCTTCCGATCGTTACACTGACCGGCTTTATCACCGGACTCGTCTTTACCAAGCAATCCCGTTCCTCTCTTACAGAATTTGGCGCTACTTCCTGGCTGCCCTCGCTGATGGCCATTGCCATCATCCGCGCCCTGGCCCCCCTGGTCTCGGCCCTGATCGTAGCCGGAAAGGTGGGTTCCAATATCGGCGCTGAATTAGGTTCCATGAAAGTGACGGAACAGATCGAAGCAATGGAAGTCTCTTCCACCAATCCATTCAAATTCCTCGTGGTCAGCCGGATCCTGGCAACGACCCTGATCCTGCCTGTCCTGGCCATCTACATGGCATTTATCGGATTACTGGGGGCTTTCGTAAATGTTTATAAGAATGAGCTCACCAGCTTTACCAGCTTCTTTCAGTCCGCCTTTCTAAAGATCACTTTCACGGATATCTACATATTGGTCATCAAATCGGCGGTTTATGGATTCACCATCGGCGTGGCCGGTTGCTTCAACGGATACAATGCAGATCACGGAACGGTGGGGGTAGGCAAAGCGGCCAATACCGCCGTTGTGGCATCCATGTTCCTGATCTTCGTCGAAGAAATGCTCATCGTTACCATCGTAAATTATTTTAAGCAGGGAATCGGTTAATATGGCTAAACAATTTATTTCCTCCATCGACAAGCACCAACCGGTCATTTCTCTGCGGGGAGTAGAGAAATCGTTTGGCCGTTTGCCCGTCCTCAAAGGGGTGGACCTGGATGTATTTAAGGGAGAGAACGTAGTGGTCCTCGGCCGTTCCGGCAGCGGTAAATCGGTACTCATCCGGATCATTGCCGGCCTGTTACAACCTGATCAGGGTTCGGTAAATGTATTAGGGGAGGATATTGCCAGCCTGGATACCCGGGAATTGCAGGCCCTGCGTTCACGGATCGGTTTTTCTTTCCAGAGCAGCGCCCTGTATGACGGCATGAATGTCAGGGACAACCTTGAATTCCCCCTGGTCAGAAATAAAAGGCACCTGAGCCGGCAGCAGATCAATGAGGCCATAGCCAAAGTATTGGACGATGTAGGGCTATCCAGGACCCTGTACCAGATGCCCTCCGAGCTGTCGGGGGGACAGAAAAAACGCATCGGGATCGCCCGTACCCTGATCCTGCGGCCGGAGATCATGTTATACGATGAGCCCACGGCTGGACTGGACCCCGTTACCAGCGTAGAGATCAACGATCTGATCAATGAAGTGCAGCAACTCTACAATACCAGCTCAGTCATTATAACGCATGATCTTGCCTGTGCAAAATCAACGGGAGACCGGCTGGTCATGCTCTCTGAAGGAACCTTCTTAAGACAGGGAAGTTTCGACGAGGTATTCGATACGGAGGATGCCCGGATAAAGGATTTTTACAATTACAATTTCATAACAGCCAAATGAGTGAGCAAAACAACAGGAGACGGATAGCAGTGGGCGTCTTTATCTTTTTGGGGTTGGCGATCCTGATCATCGGCGTGCTGACCATCGGAAGCCAGCGCAAGGCGTTTGTAAAGAGCATCGTGGTCAAAGCTGTTTTCGACGATGTGCAGGGCTTGCAGCCGGGCAATAATGTCTGGCTGTCGGGTATGAAAGTCGGCACGGTAAAAAAAGTAGCTTTCTCCGGAAAATCCCGGGTGGAGATCACCATGAACATTGAAAAGCACGCCCAGACCCATATCAGCAAAGACGCAAAAGTGCGCATCACCACGGATGGCCTGGTGGGCAATAAGATCGTAGTGATTTCCGGAGGCAGCGAGGATGGTGAGCCGGTAGCCGACAACGGATCTCTGCAGAGCGAACACCGCGCAGGCACGGAAGAGCTGATGACCACCCTGCAGGCCAATAATAATAACCTGCTGGAGATCACCGGTAATCTGAAAGCGATCAGTAAGAAACTAACGACGGGACAGGGCACCCTGGGGGAATTGATCAATGACCCCGCCCTGGGCAACAATCTCAAATCATCTCTTAGTCACTTGCAGGCGGCCTCTGCCAACAGCGAGCGGGTGATCGCCAATCTGAATGATTTTTCGGCCGGGCTGCACAAACCCGGTGTCCTGGCGAATGAGCTGGTCACCGACACCACCGTCTTCCAGAACCTGAGAAATACGGTAGCAAAATTAAATGATGCCGCCACGGCCGCTTCGGAATTCACACAGAACATTAAAACTGCTGGCGCCGGGATCAACAACAGCCTCAATGATAAAAATACGCCCGTAGGAATGTTATTGCATGATGAAGACGTATCTGCCGATCTGCAACGCACCATTAAAAATCTTCGGGTAAGCAGCAAAGAGCTCAGCGATGACCTGGAAGCCATCCAGCACAACTTCTTATTAAGAGGTTTTTTCCGCAAGAAAAAGAATGAATAGCCGCGTCAGTGGGGAATATATTCCCCACTGACGCGGAATGTTGGCAAAATTGTTCAGTCAGTCCTTAATGATCCTGAAAAAGAATTATTTACCTATATATTTGTCAAAATACTTAGCATGCCTGTAGACATCTCTAAAATACTTTCGAAAAAGAAAAAACAGATATTGGAAACCTGGATCAACGGCCAGCTCGCCAATGAATTCTTAAAAGAAGATCTTATAGGAAGTGAAGAGCTGAGAAATCAGTCGGAAGAATTGCTCGATGCGCTTATTGTGAAGATCAGCGGCAACAAAAGCGATCGTTCCGGGGATCCTGATTTCGACCCTGTGCTGGAGCTCTTGAACGGGCTTGCGATCACCAGGGCCCAGAAAGGATACAGCCCCCGGGAGACAGGCGTTTTCATATTTGCCTTAAAAGAGGCTATCCTGAAGACCTTGAGCGAGGAGATGGCCAATGATACCCGGGTGTTATATGAAGAAAGCCTCCGCATCAGCAACCTGCTGGATAATCTCGCCATTAGCACTTTTGAAACTTTTATCAGGAGCCGCGAAGAGATCATCTTACGACAGACGGATGAGATCACTGAAATATCCACTCCCGTTATCCGTGTATGGAATGGCATACTGGCCGTACCGATCATCGGTACGCTCGATAGCTCCCGTACCCAGGTCGTAATGGAAAATCTTTTATCACAGATCGTAGAGACCGGGAGCAGCATTGCTATCCTGGATATTTCCGGCGTACCTGCCGTCGACTCCCTGGTAGCGCAGCACCTTATCAAGACAGTCAGCGCTACGAGGCTCATGGGTGCCGAATGCATCATCAGCGGGATCCGGCCTGAAATCGCGCAAACGGTGGTACACCTGGGGATTGACCTCTCCGGTATTATCACCAAGTCCTCGCTGGCCAGTGCGCTGAATCACGCTTTAAGTATCCTCAAGCTGGAAGTAAGAAAAGTCAGTAAAGAAATCAGAACAGCCTAAGTTATACGCCAATGGAGAAGATACCGATATTAAAGATGGGACAGTTTTTGCTGGTGACTATCCAGGTGGATCTTTATGACAGACTGGCCCTCAATTTTGAAGCCGACCTGATCCAAATGGTGAATAAGGTGGAGGCCAAAGGAGTGCTGATCGATATTTCCGCCGTCAACATTGTGGATTCCTTTATGGGAAGGATCCTTGGCAATATAGCGGATATGACAAGAATTATGGATGCCCAAACGGTAGTAGTAGGCATGCAGCCGGCGGTCGCTATCACGTTAGTTGAATTAGGGCTTCCTCTTCCCGGCGTCAGGACAGCGCTGAACGTAGAAAAGGGAATGGAGCTGCTGCATTCATTGATTGGTCCGAACGGAAAGGAAGAAACCTGTGAAAATGATAGTAACGCTTTCTAAGGATGAAATGATGGTTATTAAAGAACATGATGTTGTTCCCTTCAGGAATAAGGTAAAGGAGTGCGCCGATAAGATCAGGATGGGATTAGTGAATCAGACAAAATTAATTACCGCCGCCAGTGAATTGGTGAGAAATATGCTGCGGTATGCCAGTGGCGGGAAAATACTGATTGAGATCGTTTCGAAAGAACGCAACAATGGGATACGGCTCACTTTTATAGATAAAGGACCAGGCATTAAAGATCTCTCCCTGGCTATGAAGGACGGTTATTCAACCAACAGAAGCCTGGGATTGGGCCTGCCCGGCGCCAAAAGATTATCCAACGAATTCGATATCCGGACCGAGGTCGGAAAAGGAACTACTGTTACAATCATCAAATGGGCCAATGGTTAGCACTCCGCATATTAGTTTTAATGCCAATGACAGAAGTTACCTGGCCATCGTAAAAAAAGAAATACATAAGCTGGCCGTCCAGGGAGGATTTAGTTCCCAAAAACTGGGGGAGATCGATCTCATCGTTGCAGAGCTGGGAACGAACCTTATAAAACATGCTACCGGCGGCGAGATCCTGGCAGGCATCATCCGGATAGAGGGAGGGATTGCGCTCGAACTGATCAGCATAGACAATGGCCCCGGTATTGCTGAGCCTGATAAAATGGTCCTCGATGGCATCTCTACCACACAAACACTGGGGCATGGCCTGGGAAGCATACGGCGGTTCTCCGACACATTTGAGCTCTATACAAAAAAAGACTGGGGCACCATATTATTAAGCCGGGTCAATAAAAAGATCCCATCCCCTAAAAAAATAAAAGAGATCCCCATCCATATCCGGGCCCTGATCATTGCCAAACCCGGAGAGATCGTCAGCGGGGATGGTTCATATTGTATGGTGACGGAAAAAGGGTTTATTAAGCTGTTGGTAGCTGATGGCCTTGGGCACGGCATAGAAGCCAATCGGGCCGTTAACGAAGCTGCTGCTGCCTTTAAAACCTTTGAAGGCAACAGTCCGTCGGAAACATTGAGATATATGCATACTGCCATAAGAAAAACAAGGGGAATGGTGGCCACAGTGGTGACCATCGATCCTATCGTCAAAACCTGGAAAATATGCGGCGTTGGTAACATCTCAGCAAAACTCAGTGGCCATCAGCTCACGAAAAACTATTTATCCTATAATGGTATTGTCGGCCATAACATGCCTCATACGCTGAATGACCAGGAATTATCACAAAATGATTACCAGCAGATCATTCTTTGCTCGGATGGCATCAAGTCCCGATGGGAACGCGCCAAACACCCATCCATCCAGAAGTACGACCTGATCGTCCAGGCTGCGGCCCTTTATAAAGACTTTGGAAGGAAAACCGACGATATGTCCGTCATAATAGGAAAAGTACTATGATTTACGAGATCACCCGGCTGAATCTGGAAAATGGCATGGACCTGATCCTTGCACATAAGCGATCTATCAAGTTGGGTGAATTGCTGAACCTGTCCATTTCCTGCCAGACTACTTTTACGACAGCCATTTCAGAGTGCTGCCGGGAAGTGATCGAAAAGGATAAGAACGGAATATTGATCGTCCGGATCGAAGGCCAAAAGGATAAATTTTACCTGACAGCCACAGTACGTTATAAAGATCCGGGGAATAATGAGACAGCCTACAACGCCCTGAACTATGCGAGAAGGCTCGTAAATCAGCTGAATATCTATGTAGAAGACTCGTTCAGCAATATTGAGCTGAAGATCAATATTCCAAAAACGACAAAGCTTTCTGAAAAAAAGATCAGAGAGGTCATAGAATATTTCGAGAACGAATATCCCGACACTCCTTATGAAGAGGTAAAACGGAAAAAAGAAGAATTGGACAGGATCGCAGCCGAACAGCAGGAGCAGCTTATCCGGTCAGTATATATCAACGAAAAAAAGACAGAATTCCTATCCATCGCCAGCCATGAATTAAAGACGCCCCTGACGACGATCAAGGCCTTTACCCAGCTGGCGCTCGCCGAAGGAGATCAGTGCAGCGAGAAAGTAAGGATGTACCTGGAAAAGATCAACCTGCAATCCGATAAGCTGAACAAGCTGATCCAGCAGCTGCTGGATGTATCAAAGGTAGAGACAGGCCTGATGGACTTTACGATGGAAGAAGTAGCTATGAATAAGTATATTGAAAATACCGTGTCCCTGATCAGTAAATCCATCCCCAGTCATATGATAGAGATCGATTTACCCGATAATGTGACAGCCCGGATTGACAAATTGCGGCTGGAGCAGGTATTCTCCAATATCCTGGTAAATGCCGCCAAATATTCCCCGGAGAACTCCCTTATCCACGTGACAACGGCTGTTCAACCCGGCAATTTACTCCGGGTATCCATCCGGGATGAAGGGATCGGCATAGCCGAACAGAACATCAGGAAGGTCTTTGAGAAGTTCTTCCGGGTGGAAGAGATCACCCGGTCTTATTCAGGTATGGGCATGGGCCTGTACATTGCCTCCCGGATCGTAGCCGGACATGGCGGATCCATGTGGATCGATAGCGAAGTAGACAAAGGATCTACCTTCCATTTCACCATACCGATCCTACAATAGCGATCCTGCATTAAAACTGAAACCATATCAGGGCAATGGCCGCCAGTGTCATCAATACCAGGCAGGCGCCTCCCAGGATATTGGATCCCCGGCCATTCACTGCCCCTCCCATTATCTTCCGGTTATTACAAATATGAAGCAATACGGCGATCATCACCGGAGCCGTCAACCCATATAAAATGGCTGTATACAGCAGCGCCTGGATAGGGCTGATCTTCAAAAAATCCAGGCAGAGCCCTGCCAGAAGAGAAACGACCAGCGTCAGATAAAAACCCGGAGCCTGGTTGAACTTCTTGTCCAGCCCCTGCCTCCAGTTAAAGGTTTCCGCTACGATATAGGAAAGTGAGCCCCCCAGCACGGGGATCGCCAGGAATCCCGTCCCGATCACTCCGGCCGCGAATAAGGCATAAGTCACCTTCCCTGCCAGGGGAGACAGCGCTTTAGCCGCCTGGTCCACCGTATCTACTTTATGAATACCGGCATTATAGAGAACGACTCCTGCCGTTAATATTATAAAGAACATAACCAGGTTGGAGAAGAACATACCTATATAAACATCCTTTGCCATCTTATCCATGAAGACCTTGTTGACCACCACCCTCCTTCGGGCATTGGCAATGTCTTCTACTTCCATAGTCGCCTGCCAGAAGAACAAATAAGGGGAAATCGTCGTTCCAAGGATAGCGACCAGGATCTCAAAAAAATCTTTGTTGAAATGGATGGTGGGAATTACCGTATGTTTCAGGACCTGCCCCCAGTTCACCTTCACTAAAAAAGGGATCACAATATATAATAACAGGACCAGGCAAAGCCATTTGAGGATGCCTGCCAGTTTCTGATACGGATAAAGGATCACTCCGTAAAGGATCATCGCCGTAAATACGATCTCGAAGGCGAAAATAGGAATAGCCGGAAAGAGCATATGTGCGACAGCCCCCATTCCCTCGATATCAGCCCCTATATTCAGCACGATGGCCGGGAAACTGAAGATCATCATAGTATAAATAAGGGGCTTGGGATAATGCTGTTTCAACACCCCCGATAACCCCAGCGAAGTTACAGCCCCGATCCGGGCGCACATTTCCTGTATGCAGGCCATTAAAGGAAAAGTGATAAGGGCCGTCCAGAGCGTGCTGAGGCCAAAGGCAGCACCAGCCTGCGTATACGTGGCAATTCCGGAAGGATCGTCATCGCTGGCGCCCGTGATCATACCGGGCCCTAAAACCTTAAAGGATTTTCTAATCTTGACAGAGAGCTCCGTAAATTTATTCATGAAGTATGTTGAAGAATTTCTACAATTGCTTTGGGCGATTCCCCAAATTAACGACTTTTCAGAGGCATTTCACGCATTTTAAACCAGGATAAATGATCCCTTTATAATCGCCTTTCGCAGTAGCTGTAATATCATGCCACGATCCAGCTGTAATATCATGACAGGATCCCGCCCCCAAAAGCCTTTCCCCGAATCGTATCAACGAATTTTCCTTTTGATAGCATTGTGCTCATTTCCAAATTCATAAAGTCCATGATCTATCGCACGGCGAATGTAAAGAAACGGATGACCAACACGAAGAATGACGAGGACAACCTTTCCCTGCGTGCACAACGAAATAGGGATGAGAACTCAGTCTCCCGGACAATAAAAGGATGTTTGGCTGCATGGCATTGGTTTTGACTGTAAGATGATTGTGAATACAATATCTCAACGTATTGGCGCAGCATACGACGCAACAGCAAGTACCTTTACCGTATGGGCTCCCTTCCGCCGGCAGGTAGACCTCATCCTTCAACCTCCCTTTTCAGCTGACCCGGTTTCTCCCGCCATTCATCCGATGGAAAAAGAGGAGACCGGTTATTGGAAAATAAGGCTGCCGGCAGCACCCGGTACAAAATATTGGTACCGGCTGGACGGGACTGCCGCGTATCCCGACCCGGCCTCCTTCAGCCAGCCGGAAGGGGTTCAGGGCCCCTCCGAATTAGTGGACAGCAAGGATTTTTCCTGGAACGACGACGGATGGAAAGGACTTCCCCTATGCAACATGATCATTTATGAAATACACACGGGCAGCTTTTCCAATAGCCACGATTTTGAAGGTATTCTTCAAAGACTGGATTATTTTGTCGAACTCGGTATCAATGCCCTGGAGCTGATGCCCCTGGGCCAATTCCCCGGAGACCGGAATTGGGGATACGACGGCGTATTCCCTTTTGCCGTGCACAGCTCCTACGGAGGAATGCGGGAATTCCAAAAGCTGGTCAATGCCGCCCATGCAAAAGGGATTGCCATCCTCGTCGACGTAGTCTATAATCATTTTGGCCCGGAAGGAAATCATTTAGCGCACTATGGGCCTTATTTCACGGATAAATACCATACTCCCTGGGGTAATGCCATCAACTTCGACGATGCCTGGTCCGATGGGGTACGCAACTATTTCCTGCAAAACGCCCGGATGTGGCTGGAAGACTATCATGTCGACGGACTGAGACTGGATGCCGTTCACGCTATTAAGGATTTGAGCGCCAGCCATTTTATCCTGCAGCTGAAAGAAGAGGCGCTGGAAATAGAAAGGAAGACAGGCCGGAAAAAAGAGCTCATAGCCGAGATAGACCTGAACGATCCGCGTTACATCAATCCTCCGGAAAAGGGAGGTTATGGATTGGACGGGCAATGGATCGACGAATTCCACCACGCGCTCCATTCCCTGCTGACAGGAGAAAGGAACGCCTATTACGAAGATTTTGGTGAAATGGATCATCTTGAAAAGGCATTCCGTAATACCTATGTTTATAATGGCATCTATTCCCCGCATCGTAAAAGAACATTCGGCGGCAAAGCCGATAACAATCCTTATAGCCAGTTTGTCGTCTTCGCCCAAAACCATGACCAGATCGGTAACCGGGCAACCGGCGATCGGCTGACAGCGACCCTGTCCCTGGAACAATTGAAACTGGCGGCAGCCACTGTATTATTATCCCCCTATACTCCCCTCCTGTTCATGGGAGAGGAATATGGTGAAAAGAACCCCTTCCCGTTTTTTGTCAGCTTTACAGACCCCGCCCTGGTGGAAGTCGTACAGAAAGGACGTAAGGCTGAATTTCCCGGATTTGCAGCCGACCGTGAAATCCCGGATCCGCAGGCGGAAGCCACCTTTCAACAGGCTATCCTTTCCTGGAATTATCACGACCATTTCCATTCGACCTTGTATCAATTTTACCGGTTTCTGATTGTTTTCCGAAAGACCCGGCCTGCTATGCAGGGTAGAACAAGAGATAGTATGATCGTCTACCCGGCCAAAGAAAAGACCCTTTGCCTGGAACGAAAGATCTTCACGGATCAGATCATTATCTATCTCAATTTCAGCGGACAAGAGAGTTTGCATAATAATTTACAGGATAGTACCCTGCACAAACTGTTTGATTCGGCGTCGGAGGAATGGTCCGGCCCCGCGTCCGCGGCTTTAACAGAAATAGGGCCCGGCGGCCTGATAACCTTGTCTCCATACTCAGCCCTTGTCTTTGAAAAAAACAATAAATAATTGTCATGACGATCCCTTCATCCACCTATCGCGTCCAGCTGCACGCGGACTTTACCTTCCGTCACCTCGAAGAGATCCTGGATTATTTGCAGGAGCTGGGGATCTCTACCGTTTATGCCTCCCCTATCACGACAGCCCTGAAAGGCAGCCTGCATGGCTATGATGTCACCGATCCCCTGGTCATAAGCCCGGAGATCGGCACAGAAGAAGAGCTGGAAAGACTGGCCGGGTTGCTGAAGAAATACAAAATGAGCTGGCTGCAGGACATCGTACCCAACCATATGGCTTTTTCCGCCAGTAATGCCTGGCTTTATGATACGCTGGAAAGAGGTCCGCATTCAGAATATTATCATTTCTTTGATATCGACACCGGCCATTCCGGAGAATTGACAGGGACCAGGATCATGGCGCCGTTTCTGGGTAAGACCCTGACGGAATGTTTGCAGAATAAAGAGCTGACACTGGAATTCAACCTGTCCTCTCCTGCCGGTGATCCCGTCGCTGAATCGACAGCCGGGACCAGGTCCGGTAATGAAATGTCTCCGGCCAGCAACGGGATGGCTCCGGTCAGCTACGGAATACCCCGGTCCGATAACGAAATGACTCATCCCGGCAACGGGATATCCCGGTCCGGTAACGAAACGACTCAACCCGGTAACGCTATATCCCGGTCCGATTACGAAACGACCCGGTCGGATAGCGGATTCGTCATCCGGTACTATGATTCCGATTACCCGGTATCGGTAGCTTCTTACCAATGGATCTGCACCATCGCCGAAGGGTATCCCGCAGAATTGATCTCCTCTATCCGGGAGCTGGAGCAGGCTTCGGAACTTCCTGCTAAAGATTGGGCCAGCAAAAAGAAAAAATGGCTGAAACAGGTTGCCGGCAAGAAAGAATGGATATCCTTCATCCGGCAGCGGATCGCATTTTTCAATGAGCAATCTTCTCTGCTGGCAGAACTGCTGAATAACCAGTTTTATATCCTCACGCATGCGCATCTCGCCGCCTCCCGGATCAATTATCGCCGGTTCTTCACCGTGAACAGCCTCATCTGCCTGCGGCAGGAAGACCCGACGGTCTTCGATGCTTATCATTCAACCATCCGGGAATGGGTGGATAAAAAATATATACAAGGGCTGCGTATCGACCATATCGATGGACTCGCCTATCCCCGCCGGTATTTCCGGGATCTGAAAACGCTGATAGGCCATGACTGTTATATCGTAGCTGAAAAGATCCTGGCAGCCGATGAATCAGTACCGCAGGACTGGCAGCTGGAAGGCACGACGGGATATGAGTTCTTATCGGTTGTCAACCAGCTGCTGACGGATGAGAATGGGTACCGGGAGATCCAGGCATTTTACCGGGAACAAACCGGTGATGAAACCGCCTATGAGGATATCGTATTTAACAGAAAACATGCTTTTTTACGATCGCAGATGGGAGGGGAATGGAATAACCTCATGGACCTGTTGCTTGACCTGCCTCTTTTGGAAGCGGATAAGATGGATAAGCACCAATTGAAAGCAACATTGGCCATCCTGATGGCTTCTTTTCCCGTCTACCGGGTATACCCGGATGAACATCCTTTCCCCGAATCCAGCCGGGAGATCATCCGGACCGCATTTGCCCGGGCCCGGCAGAAAATGCCCCTGTTAATTCCCGTGCATGGGATGCCCTCCTTCGCGGGTGAATCCATCGATGAACCACGGGTGGACTGGCCCGAGCTCAATTTCTTAGAATCCATCTTTCTCGAAACAGGCAACGCTGAAAAAGACGAACAGCAAAAGACCTTCCAGGCACGCCTCATGCAATTCACCGGTCCGCTCTCCGCCAAGGGGATCGAAGACACTACTTTTTATGTATTCAACCCGCTGATAAGCCGAAATGAGGTGGGAGATAACCCGGGCATTACAGGAATGGAGCCCGATGCCTTTCATAAAAAAATGATACAACGGCAAGTTTCCCTTCCGTATTCCCTGAATGCCACGACAACTCACGATACCAAACGGGGAGAAGATGCCCGTATCCGGCTGAACTGGCTCAGCTCCTGCCCTTCCGAATGGATAGAGAAGGTGACAAAATGGAAAAGGCTGAACCAGCCCTTACTGCAGGAAACCAAAGGCAACACGCACCGGGAGAAACCCAACGCCGAATCACCGGTGCTTCCAACGGCCATTCCCCCGGGACAGACGACCGCCTTCCGAGCTCCTTCCATTCCCCCGGAACGGACGACCATCCTCCGAACTCCTTCCGCCAACGACGAATACCTGATCTATCAATCCATCTTAGGCAGTTTCCCGGTAGACCTGCTTGTTACGGACCAATACCGCGAACGATGCCATGAATACCTGACCAAAGCTCTGCGGGAAGCGAAAACCAATACCAATTACGAAACTCCCAATGAAGCCTATGAAAAAGCCTGCCATCATTTCCTGACCATTATCCTGGAACAGGGATCCGCTTTCCTGGAAGACTTCGTTCCCTTTGTTTATACAGTGATCCGGGAATCTGCCGCCTATTCCCTATCCCAGGAACTTATCAAACTAACCGCCCCGGGTATTCCCGATATTTACCAGGGCGCTGAATGCTGGGATGGGAACCTGGTAGATCCGGACAACAGGAGCCCCGTAGACTATACGCTCCGCAAAAGCTTGCTGGCTAAAATAAAAGAAGAAGAGAAAAAAGGGAGCCGCTTTGTACTGGATCTCGTAAACGCCAACCAACAAAAAGGAGCAGGGAAATTATTCACCCTCTACAAGACCCTGGCTTACCGGAAGGAGCATCCGCAGGTCTTTACGTAAGGCGACTACATCCCGGTAAAGATGCCTGCGCCGCTGCTGGCTTATATCCGCCGGTATCAGGAAGATTGGGCGCTCATTGTCATTCCGCTGATCCGGAAAGAGGTGACTGTTCCGGAGCTTTTTTCTATTTCATTGCCGGAGGGCGCGCCTTCCGGTTGGATAAATATCTTTACGGAAGAGCAGGTGCGCTGCAGGAACGGTGCGGGCAGTGGAAATAAACAGGACAACAGCGTGAGCAATGAAAAGAAGGTGGACAGTAATATTCTGGAATTAAACGGAGGTCTATCGCAATTTCCCGTGGCCATGCTCGTCGCGAAGAAATGAAATAGTATCTTTGGCGAAGTGTTGGGTTCCTGGCCATTAACCGGACCAACTACCATTCAATGTAAGCCTATGCCTTTATTAGTTCTTGTCCGTCACGGACAATCCGCCTGGAACCTGGAAAATCGTTTTACCGGTGAAGTAGATGTAGCGCTCACCCCCCTGGGACGGGAGGAAGCGAAGGCCGCCGGGAAAAAACTGAAGGACCTCTCTTTTTCCCGCTGTTTCACCTCCGTGCTCCAGCGGGCTATCGAAACTCTTACCCTGATCCTGGAAGAAAGCGGCCATCCTGAATGGCCGGTAACCCGGGACAAGGCGCTCAATGAGCGTAATTATGGAGAGTTGCAGGGTTTGAATAAAGCGGAAACTGCCCAAAAATATGGAGATCACCAGGTCGCTATCTGGAGAAGAAGTTATGCCGTCCGGCCCCCGGGCGGTGAGAGCCTGCAGGACACAGCCGCAAGAGTCATCCCCTATTATAAAAAAGAAATAGAGCCGCTGTTGCAGAAGGGGGAGAATATCCTGGTAGTTGCCCATGGGAACAGCCTTCGGGCCCTGATGATGTACCTGGAACATATCGGTGAAGAAGAGATCGCAGAAGTAAATATACCTACGGGAGCGCCCAGGCAATATAACATGAATGAGCAATTGCAGATTGAACGGGTCGAATATCTGTAAGACCGGCATTGATTGAGCGCACCCGCATTGAGTTGCCCGCATACTCCCTGTCGGGCCATCTTATTTATTGCTCGCCCAGCACGACAAACACCTGCTCCAGCGTCAAGGAATATTCATAAATATCAGCAATGAATTTTTGCCCTCTGGCCGCATACCAGGGCATGAAATTATCGATCCGTTCCTGCAGCCCTTTCAGGGGAAATAAGGCGGATTTGACCGCATGGATCTGCCGCTGCTGGTCGGAGAACTTTCTTTTCTCCGCCTTGAGCAGTTTCTTTTCCAGATCCTGTAAGGGATCCAGGGCCTTTTTCTGTAAGGCCTCCACATGCTGCACCAGGGTCGGATCGACGGGCCTGGCCAGTGTCTTTAACTTCTCGTAGTATTGATTGGCAATAATGATCTCTTCATCAAGGCTCAGCTGCTGTTGCGATTCCCTTTTCACCAGCTCGTTCACCAGCGCCTCTTCGGATTTGAAAATATCCGTAAGATCAAGTCCTGCCCTCTCCAGCTTTTCCTTCCAGTCTTTCTCCACCAGGAGAAAAGAGTTTCGTAAGATCAGCATAGGGAAAGGTCTCTTATAATGGGTAAACAGGTCCTTTAATTCCAGCCAATACGCTGTTTCTCCCCCACCCCCGATAAAAGCGATATTAGGAAGGATCGTCTCCTGGAATAGCCCCCGCAGGATCACGTTCGGGCTAAAACGTTCCGGATACTGATGCAATTCTTCCCGGATCTCTTTTTCACTGAACACTAACGTGGAGTCATGTACTTTGAAGTCCTCTCCTATTCTTTCGATCCTTCCCCGCAGATCATCTTTCAGGTAGAACAAATTGATGGGGCGCGGATTCGCCTGCACCTTATAGTGCTGAGACAAACGCCCGATCGTCTCGTTGACCACTCCGGTAGGAATTCCCCGGAAAAGATCATCCTCGAATACAGGGATCATCAGCCTTTTCAGACCGGTGTTGTCCGGGATCAGCACCACGAGGCCATATTCCGCAAACAAGCTGTGCAGGAGACGGAAAGTAGCCGTCTGGATATCAGGGCTGCCCAGATAGATCTCCTTCACCCGGCGGACCAGCTCCCCGCCAAAAGGCTGAACGGAGAGCTCCCCCTCCACCCGGTTGAGGATCTTTTCCAGTCCCTTGGGTTTCATCCTTCCCACGGCGCCCGTTTGTTTAGTATCCCAGACCAGCTTTTCCTGGTTCAGGTAGATCTTGCCCAGCTCTTCCAGGTCAGCATCTTCGCTGCCCATGTAAAAGACAGGAACAAACTGCTGTTGCGGATATTTCTCCGCCAGGAATTTCGCCAGCTTTATGATGTGAACGATCTTATAAATAAAATAGAGGGGACCGGTGAAGATGGCCGGCTGATGTGCCGTGCAGACCGTAAACGTATTATCCTGCAGGAGCCGGTCGACATTTTGATGTACCGGTAAGGACTTCTCCACCGCGTTATACTGGTCTCTCAGCGCGCTAACCAGCACTTCCCGGTTGACCGGGGATAACTGCCGCGCCTTCAGGGAAGCTTCGATCCCTTTCAGAGAAACAGGATGCGTATAATAAGGTGCCAGTGAGCCGGCCTGCCCCAGATAATCTGTAATTATTCTCGAAAAATAGCCTGTCTGCGAGTATGGTAACTGAGTCGATATCCAATCCATAAAGAATAGGAAGCTAATTTATTCGCTACAAAAAAGTAAAAATAATGATAACTAACGGATTTTACGCCGGTTATCTTGACCGGGGATTACAACAGGAGAACGAACGGAATGTTCGGAAGGCTAAGTGGAATTTCCCCTGCCGGGTCACACATCTTTTACTTATTGGCGATCCATCTGGCTGCCAGGTGAAAAACCGGCGCTGATCCGGCCTTCTTAGAGCACCTGGAAACCATATGCATAAGGGTCGTCTTCCGGGTCGATGGAAATGGTATTATACCCATAGATCTTAGCCCAGCCTTCAATGCTGGGAATAATCGCCGGCTTGCCGGCAACGGTGACGGCCTTCTCTACCCGGCCGGTGAATTTGGAGCCGATGATGCTCTCATGGATAAAGGGCTCCCCTTCCTTTAGTTTTCCCCTGGCATACCATTGCGCCATCCTGGCCGAAGTGCCGGTGCCGCAGGGAGAGCGATCAATAGCCTTATCCCCATAAAATACGGCATTCCGGGCCGTAGCTTCCGGACTCAGGGTCTTTCCCGTCCACAAAATATGCGTACAGCTGTGAATGGTCGGATTGTCGGGATGGACGAAAGTATTGGTTTCATTGATCCGTTGGCGCATCACCCTGCTCCAGCTAATCAATTGATCTGCATTATAATACTCCAGTCCTTTAAAATTTTCCTGCAGGTCGACGATAGCATAAAAATTACCTCCATAGGAGACATCCACCTTTAAGAGACCCAGGTCCGGGCATTCTACTTCCACGTTCTCAGCGGCCAGATAAGAAGCTACATTCGTCAGCTTAACGGAGCTGATCTTCTTCCCTTCCTGTTGGTATTCGATGAGCACCAGCCCCGCAGGGGCCTCCATGCGCACATGCCCGGGTACCTTTGGATTGATCAACCCTTCTTCCAGGGCTATCGTGATCGTACCGATCGTGCCGTGTCCGCACATAGGCAGACAGCCGCTGGTCTCTATGAACAGAACGGCTACATCATTTGCCGGATCATGAGGCGGATACAGAATGCTCCCGCTCATCATATCATGTCCCCGCGGCTCGAACATCAGCCCTTTGCGGATCCAGTCATATTCCTTTAAAAAATGCTGCCGCTTCTCGCTCATGTTGCTTCCTTCCAGAACGGGGCCTCCTCCGGCTACCAGCCGCACCGGATTTCCGCAGGTATGTGCATCGATACAAAAAAAGGTCTTCTTCATACCGGCTAAAGTTTGTCTTTTGTCAGCTGATCGTTAATCGTCCGCCAGATATTCAGGGGATTGCTGTTCTTCAGCGCATCCGGCAAAAGCGCATCGTCCCAGTTTTGAAAACTGAGCGGGCGTACCCATCGTTTGATACCGTCAGCGCCCACAGAAGTATAACGGCTGTCGGTAGTAGCGGGGTAAGGTCCTCCATGCTGCATGGACAGCGCTACCCGGACACCGGTGGGAACTCCGTTCAGGATTAGTCTTCCGCAGAGATCCTGTATCGCCTCCAGCAGATCAGCCTGCTCCTTCGTATCCTTCTCTGTCGCCATTACGGATGTCGTCAGCTGCCCTTCGAGACGGCGGACAACTTCCAGCAGCTCCTTTTTATCCGCACAACGGATGACGAGTGAATAGGGGCCGAATACTTCCTGGTGTAAAAGAGGATTCTTTAAAAAAGTCTTCCCGGTGGCGGAAGCCACTGTTGGTATGCCCTGGTTTTCAGCCGGACCCGTCGCGGATATGGCTACCGTAGTAACCTCATTTTGCTCAAGGGCCGCCTTCCTTTTTGCTGCATAAGCCTTTGCAATACCGGGATGTAACATAGTGCCGGGAGCGGCTTTTTCGATCGCTGCCCCCAATTCAGTGATGAATACCTGCAGGTCGGCGCTATCGATGCCAATGATAAGACCGGGGTTGGTACAGAACTGACCGGTGCCCAGCGTAATGGAGCCGGCAATAGTGACCGCAACTTCCTTCGCGGACTCTTTTAGCTTATTGGGAAGAACGAATACCGGGTTGATGCTTCCCATCTCCGCAAATACGGGGATGGGTGATTGGCGTTGGTTGGCCCAGTCGAAAAGAGCTTTGCCTCCCCCGGTGGAACCGGTAAACCCTACAGCACGGGTGTATTCATGGGTGACAAGCGCCTTGCCTGTTTCGAAACCGGCTCCATGAACATGCGTGAACACTCCTTTAGGCAAGCCGCATTTTTCAACGGCCTTTGCGATGACCTGCGCTACCAGTTCCGAAGTGCGTGCATGAGCCGGGTGCGCTTTCACGATCACGGGGCAGCCGGCGGCCAGGGCCGAAGCCGTATCCCCTCCTGCGGTAGAATAAGCGAACGGAAAATTACTGGCCCCGAAAACGACAACAGGCCCCAGCGGAATTTGCAGCTTACGCAGATCCGGCTCGCTCTTTTCTGCTACTGCCGTATCGATCCGTGCTTCCAGCCAGTTCCCCGCTTCACAGGCCGCCCCATAGCTGGTTAGCTGGAAGATAGTCCGCGCCCGTTCTCCTTTGAGCCGGGCTTCCGGCAAATTAGTCTCTTCCATAGCCGTCCGGATCAATTCATCTCCCAGGGCTTCTATTTCCGCACCGATGGTACGCATAAGATCGGCTCTTTGTTTCAGCGTAGTTTTCCTGTATAAGAGAAAAGCCTGCCAGGCCTCCTGCATCATCTGATCGATTTCCTGAATGGTAGCGTCCTGAAATATCATAATAAAGTTTTTGCTGATTAATTACATTTCTCCTGGCGAATAGTTTAATGATCTATGCAACAGACGCCGGTTCCGCATGAGCAGGCAGCGCAGGAAGTACCGGCCTTTTGGCCAGGCTCTCCCGGATAGTCTTCAATACCCGCTCCCGCTCCTCCCCGATCAGGGTCAGCCTGGGAGCCCTGACATGTTCCGTTCCCAATCCCGTCATCATCTCGGCCAATTTAATGTATTGAACTAATTTCGGGTGGATATCCAGCTCCAGCAAAGGAAGGAACCAGCGAAAAATAGTCCGCGCCTCTTCCACACGGCCGGCCCGGACCAGCTTGTAAATAGCCACCGTTTCAGCGGGAAAAGCGCCTGCCAATCCTCCCACCCAGCCTACAGCTCCCATCAGCAGCTCTTCCATCGCAATGGTATCCACCCCGCAGAGGATCTTGATCCGGTCGCCGAATCGGTTGATCATCCGGGTTACATTGGTTACATCCCGGGTGGATTCTTTCACAGCCTCTATATTGGGCAGCCCGATCAGCTCTTCAAACATTTCTGATGTCATGTCTATTTTATAGTCTACCGGATTATTATAGATCATGATAGGCAGGTCCGTTGACGAAGCCACTGTTTTAAAAAAGGTCACCGTCTCCCGATGATCGCTCTTATAACGCATAGGCGGCAACAACATCAGTCCTTTGGCGCCCCATTTACCGGCCAGGCCGGCTTGTTTTACCGCCTCTGCCGTAGAGCCTTCGGCTATATTTAATAATACGGGTATCCGGGCGCCTGCTTTTTCAACGGAGAACTTTAATAAGGTTTCTTTTTCAGCCAGCGTGAGAGAGCTTGCTTCTCCCAGGGAGCCGCCGACCACCACTCCATGGATACCTGCCTCCAGCTGGGCATCCAGGTTTGTTCCGAACATAGGCAGGTCGAGTTGGTCATCCGGGGTGAATTGGGTCGTCAGGGCAGGGAATACGCCATTCCAGCTTATACTCATGTGTACCTTATTTTTTCCAAAAATACCCCTTTACGGATCAGGACAACGGCCGCGGATTAATCGATTCTGTGCAGATTTTAACACGAACAGGAATTACCCTATAGTAAAATTCCTGATTGACTAACAGGCGCCAGCCATCGATCTGCTCAGTTACCTGTTTTAACCACTATGCCTTCCAGATCATAATCATACGCTTTCGTGATCTTCACGTTGACAAATTCCCCGATGGGCAGCTTTTCTTCACTATGGATGATCACCTCATTATCCACTTCTACGGAATCGAACTCGGTACGGCCAAGATAACGTCCCGCTTCTTTCTTATCGATCAGGGTCTTGAATACCTGCCCCAGCTTTTCCTGGTTCTTTTCATAAGAGATCTCCTGCTGTACTTCCATGATCTCTTCGGCCCTTCTTTGTTTCTCAGCGGCAGGTACATCATCAGCCAATTCATAACCGCTGGTCCCCTCTTCATGAGAGTAGGTGAAGATGCCTACCCGGTCAAATCGATGCTCCTGCAGGAACTCTTTTAGCTCTTCCACATCCTGCTCCGTCTCCCCGGGGAATCCGGCGATCAGGGTCGTGCGAAGGCAAATGCCCGGCACCTTCTCGCGGATCGTATGGATCAGGTCTGTCATTTCAGACCTGGTGATCTGCCGGCGCATGGCTTTTAACATGTTGTCACTGGCATGCTGTAAAGGCATGTCCAGGTAATTGCAAATATTGTCTCTTTCTTTTATTACATCCAGGATCTCCAGGGGAAATTTGGAGGGGTAGGCATAATGCAGCCGGATCCATTCCAGTCCTTTGACATCGGCCAGCCGGTGCAGCAGTTCCGGGAGTTTTCTTTTCTTATAGATATCCAATCCATAATAAGTCAGCTCCTGGGCGATCAGCAAAATTTCCCGGACGCCTTTTTTCACCAGGCTCTCCGCTTCTTTCACCAGCTCTTCGATGGGCCGGCTGACATGGCTCCCCCTCATTAAAGGAATGGCGCAAAAGGCACAGGTCCGGTTGCATCCTTCGGATATTTTGAGATAAGCGTAATGACGGGGTGTTGCGAGAAGACGTTCGCCCAGCAGCTCGGACTTATAATCCGCCTCGAACTGCTTTAACATAAGGGGCAATTCCATCGTGCCGAACCAGGCGTCCACTTCCGGGATCTCCCGTTCTAAGTCTTCCCGGTAACGTTGGCTGAGGCAGCCGGTGACATAAACCTTGTCCAGGCTGCCCTTTTTCTTCAGGGCCACCTGCTCGATGATCGTATTGACAGATTCCTCTTTAGCCTTGTCGATGAAACCGCAGGTATTGACGACAACGATATTGTGATCTTTTTTTGTGCTTTCATGCACCACATCGATCTCATTGGCCAGGAGCTGCCCGCTCAATACTTCACTGTCCACCATATTCTTGCTGCAGCCCAGGGTGATAATATTGACCTTATCTTTCTTTAAAGTTCTTGTCTTCATAATTGGGCGCAAAGGTAGCAACTATTGGGGTTATCTTCTTAAATTTGAGAGCAGGCCGATCACGCATTCATAAAATTCATATATGCCCATTGCCGCCACGACCAAGCTGTTCAGGGAGTTTTTTGAAAGTGAGCGTGCCGGTGGCCTGATCCTGGTTAGCTGCACCCTGGTGTCCATCCTTCTTGCGAATTCCGGCGCAGGTCCCGCCTATCTTCATTTCTGGCATGCCCGCCTGGACCTGTCCTTTGGAACCATTCCCCTGAATTATTCCGTTGAACATTGGATAAATGACGGTCTGATGGCCGTTTTCTTCTTATTGGTGGGGCTGGAGATCGAACGGGAGATCTATATCGGGGAGCTGGCGGATTTTAAAAAAGCCCTGCTTCCCATCCTTGCAGCTGCAGGAGGAATGTTATTCCCTGCCGGCATCCACTTTTTATTCAATCATGGAACGCCGGAACAGCCAGGCCTGGGTATTCCGATGGCCACCGATATTGCGTTCGCCCTGGGAGTGCTTTCCCTGCTGGGCAATAAAGTTCCGGTCTCCGTAAAGATCTTCCTCACGGCCCTGGCGATCATTGATGACCTGGGAGCGATCCTGGTGATCGCCGTCTTTTATACCAGGACCTTTTCTTTGGTCTGGTTCGGAGCTGCATTGGGGATTTTCCTGGCGTTGTTGTTATTTAATAAATTGAAGATCAACAATTTGGTCTATTATCTTTTACCGGGGATTCTCCTATGGTATTGTATGCTTCGTTCGGGGATCCATGCCACGCTTAGCGGGGTGCTGCTGGCTTTTGCCATCCCTTTTGGAAAGGCGGGCGGAGTCAATCCCTCCGAAAAGCTCCAGCATTGGCTGCACAAGCCGGTCGCTTTTATCATCCTGCCTGTATTCGCCCTGGCGAATACGGGGATCATACTCTCAGCCGGCTGGCCACAGAGCCTGTTACAGAAAAATAGCCTTGGGATTCTTTTGGGGCTGGTAGCAGGCAAACCGATCGGGGTGTTGTTATGCTGCTGGCTGGCGATCCACTCTAAGTTATGTGTGCTGCCGGAAGGGATGACCTGGCGGCATTTGATGGGGCTGGGCCTGCTGGCAGGGATCGGGTTCACCATGTCCATTTTCATCACCAACCTGGCTTTTGAAGATGCCGGACAAATACAATATTCGAAGATCGCCATCCTGGCCTCTTCGCTGCTGGCAGGCATGTTGGGTTATTTTTTCCTGGCTTTTGCAGCTTCATCGCGATCGTCGGCTCCAAAAAAGCTATAGGAATAACTGAAAGCGTAAGGATTTCCTTTCGGTTATCCCTCGGCCCGGGCCTGGCCGTCCTACCCCCTTCTTATCCAGGCTGAAAAGACTGTCGACGAAGTGGTTTGCCATTAACTGGCTGTACAAGCCTGTCACTTTTGTCATTCTGCTGGTCTTCGCCCTTGCCCAAAAAGGTATCCTGCTCCCAGCCGGCTGGCCGGATGGTCCGTCAGAGAAAAACAGCCTGATCAAGGCTTCCAGCCAACATATAACCGATTTTCAGTATTAGTCGGCTGGCAGTGTAAAAAATATATAAATAGTCCACACTTTTATAACTATTCGGTTATAACTATTCGGTGTCATAGTAAGTAAATAGTTGATCTGGCAGGACAAATATGGGTCTCCTCCCTGGATCCGAACTATACTGGCGCTATTTTAGTTGACGGAAATACCAGATACTTTCGTTCGCACCCGTAAAAGCCGGTTATATCAAATTAATCGAGAATAATTTACGACCCATAAGCAATCAATAGCTAGTCTTTTTTCTCCAGGCTGAACAGGCTATCGACGAATTCGTGCTTATCGAATATCAGCAAGTCTTCCATCTTTTCTCCCACTCCGATGAACTTCACCGGGATCTTGAATTGATTGGCAATGGCCAGCACCACCCCACCCTTAGCCGTACCATCCAGCTTGGTGATAGCAAGCGCAGTGACATCAGTCGCGGCCGTAAATTGCCTGGCCTGTTCCAGCGCATTCTGCCCCGTAGAGCCATCCAGCACCAATAAGACCTCATGCGGGGCATCCGGCATTATTTTCTTGATGACCCGGCTGATCTTGCTCAGCTCTTCCATTAGGTACGCCTTGTTATGGAGCCTTCCCGCCGTATCGATAATCACCACATCCGTCCCCCGGGCCACCCCGCTCTGAACAGTGTCGAAAGCGACGGCTCCGGGATCAGCCCCCATGCCTTGTTTTACGATCGGCACTCCCACCCGCTCACTCCAGATCGTCAATTGATCTACCGCAGCAGCCCGAAAAGTATCGGCTGCTCCCAGCAGTACAGATTGGCCGGCTTTCTTAAAATTATAGGCCAGCTTGCCGATGGTCGTCGTTTTGCCTACCCCATTCACGCCTACGACGAGAATGACATGGGGCTTGTGACCAACTGGAGGAATAAAGTCGCGATAGGACTGTTCGGGGGCATCTACGACAATTGCTTCTATCTCCTCTTTAAGTATCCTATTCAATTCACTCGTATTCAAATACTTATCCTGCGCCACTCTTTTTTCTATCTGTTTGATGATCCGCACAGTAGTATCGATCCCCACATCTGCGCTTACCAGGGCGTCTTCCAGGTTATCCAGGACTTCCTCATCTACCGTGCTCTTGCCCGCAACAGCTTTGGAGAGACGGGCCAGAAATCCTTCCTTGGTCTTTTGCAGCCCCTGGTCTAAACTTTCTTTTTCTTTCTTGCCGAAGAGTTTGTCTAAGAATCCCATACCCCCTGCCCCCTGAAGGGGGACTTATTTTAATATGATTGAATCTTTAAATATACCGAAATCTTCCCTTACTCACCCCTTTATGAGGTTGGGGTTTTGTCCCCCCTTTAGAGGGGTGGGCCTTATACCCCCCTTTAGGGAGCTGGGGGGTAGCAAAACAAAAAGCCGCCCCTACTGAGACAGCTTTTATAATCTTACTTAACCCCGAAAAATTACTTTTGAGCCAAGAAATCCTTGATCTTATCCTTATGCACGATTGCCTCTTTAAAGGTATAAGCACCCGACTTGGGGCTACGTACAGCGCGGATGACTTTCGTCCAGTTCTTAGCTTCCGCAGCGGCCCTGGCGTCTTTGGTCTTTATCGCGGTTTTTGCTGACTTTGCCATGATTATTTGATTTCTTTATGTACAGTTACTTTCTTTAAAATCGGATTGAACTTTTTCAGCTCCAGACGTTCCGGAGTGTTCTTTTTGTTCTTGGTGGTGATATAACGGCTGGTACCGGGCTTACCAGTGGTCTTATGCTCGGTACACTCCAAAATCACCTGAACCCTACTGCCTTTCTTTGCCATTTTATGGAAGGTTTAGAATGTTAGAATGAATTAAATCTTTTCTCCGTTCGCTCTTAACTTTTTTACTACGCTTAACAGACCATTTTTATTGATGGTGCGTAATCCCTCCGAAGAAACTTTCAAAGTGATCCACTTGTCTTCTTCAGCCAGGAAAAATCGTTTGGTCTGTAAATTAGGTAAAAACCTGCGCTTGGTCTTAATATTCGAGTGCGAAACGCTATTCCCGGAGACCGGATGTTTACCTGTAATCTGACATACACGTGCCATGAGTTCTTAAATTTGGACGGCGAAGGTAAGTAAAATCCTAAACTTATCAACAAAAAAGACGCTTTTTTTCAGATCTTTGTTCACATCTGTGGATTAAGAGTTCTTGGATGATAAGCTTGTATACCATATCCAGCGGCACCCGGCTAACCTGCACTAATCAGTATTCCTATGTTTCCCACAGATATTCCTATGTTTCCCAGGTTCTTCCGGTTTATTCAACCCTTCTTCCTCCTATAAAGATAATCATTATTCCAGTGAAAAAGCCACCACATAATCCCCCTGTTTGGTTCGGAGCTTCCCATGCCCCCCGGCTGCTATCACGACATATTGTTTCCCATTCAGGGAATAGCTCATAGGAGTAGCCTGCCCCCCTGCCGGAAGCTGGAACTCCCACAGTACGGCCCCGGTCCTGGTATCAAAAGCCCGGAAATGCCCGTCCATGCTCGCCGCTACGAATACCAGGTTACCCGCCGTCACAATAGCCCCTCCAAAATTGAGAGAACCCCAGCGCTCAGCTCCCGGGTATTTTGCCGGGTCCATCATATACCCCAGGGGCACCTCCCATTTTTTCACCCCGGTAAACAGGTCGATCGCCAGCAGCGTACCCCAGGGAGGCGCTGTCTGCATGATCATGCCCCGGTGGTCAACTTTGAACAGGTAATCCCGTTTCATGACATACGGCGTTCCTTCCTGCCTCCCTGTCTCCGCCCGCATAGCCTCCGGCTGCTCTTTTTCCAGCTGCGCTACCTTTTCCCGGGGCAGCATCCGGATGACGGCCGCTACCCGGTTGATATTCGTTATCAATAACCCAGCTTCAGGATCATAACACATACCGCCCCAATGAATGCCGCCTACATTGCCCGGGGCCATAATGGAGCCTTCATAGCTGGGTGGCGTGAAAGGCCCCTGGTACCGGAACTTGCTGATCCTGTCCTCAGCCTCGTCCTTATCCCCTGGCTCCGGTCCCCAGGCATCTTCTTTCGTCAGATGCTGCAGCCCTACGGGAGCCGGAAGAAGAGGAAAGGGCTGCGTGGCCCAGGCTTGTTCACCAGGCACCGTGGAGGACGGCGCCGCACGCTCTTCTATAGGGAACAGAGACTCACCTGTCTCCCGGTTGAGTATAAAAATATGCCCCATCTTCGTTCCTATCGCTACGGCCGGCACCTGCCGGCCCTTCCGGGTCAGCTCCATCAGCACAGGCTGGGCAGCGATATCAAAATCCCAGAGATCATGGTGCACCACCTGGAAGCTCCAAACTATTTTCCCCGTCGAGGCACGCAGGGCGACGATAGAATTGGCATACCGGTTCTGCCCCAAACGTTCTCCCCCATAATAATCCGGGCTTGGACTGGTGGTCGGCACAAACACCAGGTCGCGTTGCGGATCGACAGAAAGGATGGACCAGGCATTCGCCCCGCCCGTTTTATGCGCATTAGGGCCGTTCCAGGTCTTCCAGGCGGAATCCTGCGGGTCCGGAGGATTCGGGTCCCAGCGCCAGCTGAGCTGCCCGGTAAGGGCATCGTAAGCCCTTATCGTGCCCGGAGGATAATCCCAACGTTGATTGTCCCCTATGGAAGAGCCTACCACTATCCTGTTGCCAATGACGACGGGCGGCGAAGTCTCACTGATCCCTGCCCAGTCCCCTTTTCTCAGATCGACCTCCCCTTCCTTTCCGAAAGAAGGGATCTTTTTGCCGGTTGCCGCATCCAGCACAATCAGCCTCCCATCGATCGTGCCGATGAAGATCCGCTGCGGGACAGGATCAGGATCCCCCGCATCGGGAGCAGGCCAGGCGGCGACTCCCCGGGAGGTAACCTCTGAATAATCCCTATGCAGGTCGATTGCCGGATCGAATACCCATTTCTCCTTCCCGGTCCCCGCATCAATGGCGATCACACGGGCAGTGGGAGTGCTGAAATAAAGCGTCCCATGGATCATGAGCGGCGTAGTTTCAAAAGCGGCTTTTTCCAGCAAGCCGGTACCTTCGTACTTCTTCAGCTCCCCCGTCCGGTAAGTCCAGGCGACTTTGAGCCTGCCGACATTACCGTCATTGATCTGCCGCAAAGGGCTATATCGTTCCCCCCCTGCATCGCCCCCGTAATAGGGCCAGGCCCTGTCGGGCGCCGGAAGAACTTTTGAGGTTTGCCCCATGGAAGAACCTGCCGAAAAAAGCCCCCAATAGATCAGGAGAATCAGCATACGGATGAAGCCCCCTTGTCCAATAATGTTCAGGCGTTTTCCGCCCTTTTTGTGTGCAGCAACATTCATAATGATCGGTTTCATATAAACTGGTTTTACCAAACGTACTACCGCACCTGCACTCTCTCCAATTTGTTTGACCAAAAGATCAATTCCGTTGACAGGTAGCCTTTCCGCAATGGATCCATTGAAATAGTTCCTTCGCGAAAAACGCATACCCCCCCCGAAAAGAATCAGCGCGGTATTTAATAATTATTTAATTTACCGATCCCTTTTGCGTTGACTCTAGTATCTACTTTGCGCAAAACTGGGACAAATGACAAATGATCTCGAAATGAAAAGAAAAACGATTCCAAGAGATATCAGCTGGCTCTCTTTTAATGCCAGAGTTTTACAGGAAGCGGCGGATCTGACAGTTCCGCTCCGGGAAAGGATCCGGTTCCTCGGAATTTTTTCCAATAATATGGATGAATTCTTCCGGGTACGGGTAGCCACCCTCAAACGAATGAGCGAATACAGCGGCGGCAAATCCAAGATCAATATGCACCTGGAGCTATCCCCCGCCAAAATATTGAATGATATCCAATCCACCGTGCTGGAACAGCAGGATGAATTCAATGCCATCTGGGAAGGCATCCGCCAGGAATTGGAAAAGGAAAAGACTTTTCTGGTCTCGGAGAAGGAATTAAATCCCGACCAACAGGAATTCCTGATGAACTACTTTGAAGAAGAGGTCCGTTCCAATATTATTCCCCTCATGGTCGAAAGCATTCCCCAGTTTCCCTTTCTGCGGGATAAATCGATCTACCTGGGCGTGGTATTGTCCCGTCAGGACAACAGCATGAAAAAGAAATATGCCCTGATCGAAGTTCCCAGCAGAGTCCTCGGCCGGTTCGTCCTCCTGCCCTCCCCCGCTCCGGATGAACACCATATCATCCTGCTCGAAGACATTATCCGGTATAACCTGCGAAGCATTTTTGCCTACTTCGGTTACGACACCTACGGATCCTGGGTCTTTAAAGTCACCCGGGATGCTGAAATAGATATGGATAATGATATTTCCACCAATCTTATCCAGAAGATCGAAAAAGGATTGAAGAATCGCCGGAAAGGTAAGCCCGTACGTTTCGTTTATGATAAGGAAATGGATAAAGGCCTGCTGGAATACCTGATGAAACGGCTGAACCTGACCCGTAAGGATGGAAACCTGATCCCCGGCGGCAGGATCCATAATTTCCGGCATTTCATGGATTTCCCGGATGTATTTCCGAAAAAAGGACAACGGAGAAAATCCTTCGTTCATCCCTTGCTGGTAAGCACCCCGCGGGTAACCGACGTCGTGCTGGAACAGGATGTAATGCTCCATTTCCCCTATCACTCCTTCAACCCGGTGATCGATATGCTGCGGGAAGCCGCCATCGATCCGAATGTAACCGCGATCAAGATCACCTGCTACCGCCTGGCCTCCAATTCCAAGATCATCAATACCCTGGTCAATGCCGTTCGAAATGGCAAACACGTGACCGTCATGCTCGAATTAAGGGCCCGTTTTGACGAAGAGGCCAATCTCGAATGGAAGGAGCGCCTGGAAGATGAAGGGGTAAAGGTGCTGATAGGCATTCCGAATATGAAGATACATGCCAAGCTCTGCCTGATCAAAAAGAGGATCAATAACTTTACCATTCACTATGGATTTGTCAGCACAGGCAACCTCAACGAAAAGACCGCCCGGGTATACGGGGATCATTGCCTGCTCACTTCCAACCGTTTTATAATGGCCGATGTGAACCGGATCTTCAACTACCTGGAAAACTGGAAAGAAGGTACGGCCCCCCTAAAAGCCTGTAAAGCGCTCATCCCCTGCCCCACCGGGCTGCGCAAAGAGCTCCTGAAAATGACCATCCGGGAGACTAAGCTGGCCAAAGAAAATAAGAAAGCCGCCATTACCATCAAGATGAACTCCCTCTCCGATGAGGAGCTCATCGATAAATTATATGAAGCAGCCAGGAGCGGCGTAGAAATAAAGCTGATCATCCGCGGCATCTTTTGCATGTTCTCCGAGAACAGCAAATTCATCATACCCGTGAAAGCGATCAGCATTATCGATGAATACCTGGAACATGCCCGGATATTTATTTTCCACAACGGCGGCAACGAAAAAGTTTATATATCTTCGGCCGATTGGATGGTGCGTAATTTAGATCACCGCGTAGAAGCTACCTGCCCGGTCCTGGATGAAACGATCCGGAAAGAATTGAAGGACATCCTGGAAATTCAGCTGGCGGACAATGTGAAAGCCCGGTGGCTGGACAATGAGCTGCTTAATAAATATAAAAGAGATGATCTTTCGGAGAAAAAGGTAAGGTCCCAGATAGAGATCTATAATTATTTATACCATAAGGCCCTGAGCGAAGAAGCTGTCCCGCATGCACAACCGTCCGTCGGCGAGCAGATTGCCTCAGCCTCCTGAAAACAGGGCTCTTGTCAACATTCTTAACCTTAACTATCCGCAACCTATTAACCGTTTGCCGGAGATGCACGGAAATTCCGAAAGCGCATCTCCGGCAAATCAAAATGAAGAGACTATAAATGCGACTGGCAGCAATTGATATCGGAAGTAACGCGGCGAGGCTGCTTATCTCAGATGTAATCGTTAACAATGAAGGAAAGACAGAGTTTATCAAGGTCAACCTGGTGAGGGTCCCCCTCCGCCTGGGTTTCGATGTGTTTGAAAAAAAGGAGATCTCCCCCGAAAAGACCCATATGATCCTGCATACGGTCAAAGCCTACAAACACCTGATCGAAGCCTATGGCGTAGAACATTGGAAAGCCGCCGCTACTTCCGCCATGCGGGATGCCGTTAATGCGCAAGCGATCATCGACCAGGTGGAACGGGAAACAGGTATTCGCATTGAGGTCATCAGCGGCGGCAGCGAAGCTTCCCTGATCTATGAAAATCATATTGCGGAGAACCTGGACAAAGACCACGCCTATCTCTATATCGATGTGGGGGGCGGCAGCACGGAGCTGACTTTTTTTGCCGGAAATAAATTGCTGTTCTCCTCTTCTTTTAATATCGGCACGATACGCCTGTTAAAACGACAGGTGACAGAAGACCAGTGGGAGACTATGAAAGAATATATCAAAAGGGAGACCAGCAACTATTTTTCCAATATCGTCGCCATCGGCTCCGGCGGCAACATCAATAAAATATTCTCCATCTCCAAACGCAAGGAAGGCAAGTCGCTCAATGTCGAATTACTGAAAGATTACTATAAGGAATTCTCCAGTTTTTCCCTGCCGGACCGCATGCGGCTCTATAAGCTGAGAGAGGACCGCGCGGATGTGATCGTTCCTGCCCTGCAGATCTACATCAATGTCATGCGCTGGGCCAATGCCCCCGAGATCTATGTTCCTAAAATAGGCCTGGCCGATGGGCTCATCCAGCACCTTTATGCCGACCTGAAGCGTAAAGGCGTAGAAATATAGATTTTTTGCATTCTGTATTTTCCTTTTACATTTGCAGACTAAACCGGGTATGTTTTATTCTAATGCAGAGCCATATTCCCATCTCTTTACCTGTCCCTAAAATTTTCCGGTTATGTCTGTACACACTGAAGTTAAAAAGGTAACTACCCATACGCTGCAAAGAATGAAGATCAATGGAGAAAAAATAGCCATGATCACCGCCTACGATTATTCCTTCGCCAAAATATTCGATTCGGCAGGCATCGACGTCATACTCGTAGGTGACTCCGCCTCCAATGTAATGGCCGGTCATGAGACCACCCTTCCTATTACCCTGGACCAGATGATCTACCATGCCTCTTCGGTCATCCGGGGAACCAACCACTGTTTTGTCGTGGTGGACCTGCCCTTCGGCTCTTACCAATCGAACTCAAAGGAAGCCCTGGCCTCCGCGATCCGTATCATGAAGGAAACAGGCGCTCACGCCGTCAAAGTGGAAGGAGGCGAAGAAATACTGGAATCCGTAAAAAGGATCCTCGCAGCCGGGGTGCCGGTTATGGGGCACCTGGGCCTCACCCCTCAGTCTATTTATAAATTCGGCACCTATACCGTCAGGGCCCGGGAAGAAGCGGAAGCGGAAAAGCTGAAAAAAGACGCCCGGTTACTACAGGAAGCAGGCTGCTTCGGATTGGTGCTGGAAAAAATACCGGCCCTTCTTGCCAAAGAAGTCTCCGAAAGCTTATTGATCCCTACGATCGGCATCGGCGCCGGCCAGTATTGCGACGGCCAGGTATTGGTTATGCATGACCTGCTGGGCATCAATACAGCATTCAAGCCCCGTTTCCTTCGCCGTTACCTGGATCTTCATCAACAGATCACCGGGGCCATCCAACATTATATCCAGGATGTGAAAGCCCGCGATTTCCCCAACGATAGCGAACAATATTAGAAGTTCGCTTACCATCTCACCCTTTTCTACCCGTTTCACGCAAAGACAAAGTCCCGCGTGATAGAGAATATCCTTCTCTTGTGTATTTGCTACAATACATTATAGATATACAAAATATGTCTATAAGTACCTGTAACCCAAATTGCTATTTTTATTAAGTACCTGTTTATCTATATTTTATAAAAAAATAACTCTTATATGCCTACTATATAAATTATATATTAATTATAATAATGTATTTTATTTTTTATTTACCATATGTTTTGGCTCATTTATTTGTTAAATTACGTAAATACCAAAACTAATTAATATGAGAAAACCTTTCTTATTACTCATCCTATTCATCACCACTTTGAGCCTTACTGCGCAAAAAATCATCACCGGCAAAATAGCAGATAATAAGACCGGCTCCCCCCTGGCCGGAGTCACTGTAAAAGTGAAAGGCACCAAAAAAGGAACTTCCACCAACGCAGACGGAACGTTTACCATCCAGGCCAATCCCCATGATGTGTTGGAGATAAGTATAATAGGTTATGCTGCCCAATCCTTTCCCATAACTGACGCTGCCTCTTTCACCATCGGCATGGAACCCTCCTCCGCCGAACTGACCCAATTGGTATTCGTCGGTTCCCGTGGGGCCGCCAGGACAAAAACAGAATCTCCCGTCCCGGTAGATGTCATCAACATCAACCAGGTAGGTATAACATCCGCCAGACCCGACCTGAGTTCCCAGCTGAACATGGCGGTCCCCTCCTTCAACTATAACAAACAGAGCGGCGGCGACGGATCAGACGCCATTGACTTTGCCAGCCTGCGCGGACTGGGCTTCGATCAGACCCTGGTCCTCGTCAACGGCAAACGCCGGCATCAGTCCGCCTTCGTCAACCAGGTAGGAACAAGAGGACGCGGCAACTCCGGCACCGACCTCAACGCCATCCCCGAAGCAGCGATCGATCGCATTGAGATCCTGCGGGACGGCGCTTCCGCCCAATATGGCTCGGATGCCATCGCCGGCGTCATCAATATCGTACTGAAAAAAGACGTACATAAGCTTAACCTTACCACCGGCTGGAGCGGCTACTACGATCACAAATACAACGCCCTCAACAACGTTGACCCCACACAATATTACACAGGTACCCGGGTGGACGGCAATGCCTTCACCCTGGGCCTCGATTACGGTTTACCCATCGGCAAACAAGGCGGCTTCATCAACTTCGGCGGCAACTTTTTCGCCCAGGGCAAGACCTTCAGGGCCGAACCGGATACCAACTGGACTACCAATCCTAAAGCCTTAAGCGTCGGCGACTGGAGAAGAGCCTTCGGCGACGGCTCCGTTACCTCCGGAGGCGGTATGTTCAATGCAGAGATCCCCCTGGGTGGAACCAGGACTACCTTCTATTCTTTCGGCGGATACAATTACAAACACTCCAATGTATACGCCTGGACCCGCAAATGGCATACTGAAAATAATCGCGTCAAATTTCCTACGGACGACGCAGGCAACCTGATCTTTATTCCCGGCATCATGCGCGTCTTTAACACAGGGGATGGCAGTCTCGGCCCCGACAATGTGTTCTATAATCCGCAGGAAGATGTGTACATAAAAGACCAATCCATTGCGGTTGGTTTTAAAGGCACTTTAGGAAAGGATTGGGATTGGGATATCAGTGACAACACCGGTTATAATGATTTCCATTACTGGGGCAACAAGACCTTTAATGCTTCCCTGCCCGGCCCTGAACAATGGAGCAAGAACCGGTTTGATGACGGAGGTTTTAACTTCCTGCAGAACACAGCCAACCTGGATGTGAGCCGACGCTTCGGCAATATAGCTTCCGGAATGACCTTCTCCTTCGGCGGTGAGTTCCGGTATGAACATTATAAATTATATGCCGGCGAACCTGACTCCTATCGCAATGGAGGAGCTTATTACGTAATAGGCGGGGACACCAGTTATAAAGCATCCGGCTCCGAAGGATACCCCGGCTATCAGCCCTCCGACGAAGGGAACGCTCATCGCACCAATGTCGGCGGTTATGTCGATATAGCATTGGACATTACAAAGAAATGGCTGGTGGACGGAGCAGCGCGATTTGAGAACTACTCCGATTTCGGTTTTGTAAATACCTACAAACTGGCCACCCGCTATAAAATACTGGATAATCTGAACTTGCGCGGATCTTTCAGCACCGGTTTCCGGGCTCCCACGCTTCAACAGATCAACTTCAGCAACACCAATACCAATATAATTGCCGGTCAGCTCGAATACGTAAAACTCATTCCCAACTACAGTCCCATATCCCGGGCAGCCGGGATCCCTCCGCTCAAGCAGGAGACCTCCGTGAACGCCAGCGCAGGCATAACCTGGCAGCCGATGCACAACCTTACGTTCACCGTGGATGGATATTACATAAAAATGAAAAACAGGATCGTGATCACAGGCAACTTTGACAGCTCCATTCACGCTATAGCTCCCTATTTGACCGAATTCAATGTCAGCTCCGTTAATTTCTTCGCCAACGCAGTGAATACCACGAATACCGGCCTGGACGTCGTGATCGATTATACCCAAAGATGGAGTAAGCAAAGCTTTAAGGTCTTGTTAGCCGGCAACATCCAGCACATCAAAGTCGACAAGATCAATATACCGGACCCGCTCAACGATACCTATGCTCACCGTCAAGCCTTTTTCAGCACAAGAGAAGAAGCGTTCCTGACGGCCTCCGCTCCGAATGCCAAAGTTTCTTTAGCGCTGGAATACGGACTCTCCAGCCATTTTTCGGTGGGAACTCATCTTACTTACTGGGGTAAGCTTACTACGCAAGGCTTCGGATCCGCCAGCCTCCCGGGAGCCGACCCCGACGGCCCCGGAGGAGCAAATATCTCCGCCAACTTTAGTGGCTGGGACCCATACGTAGAAACGGATGATGGTAAATCCATCGTGCGGGAGAATTTTGTCTTTCATCCCAAAGTGACTACGGATATCTATATGTCCTATAAAGTAGCCAAAAATGTCACCTGGTATGCCGGCGTGGATAATATATTCAATGTGCATCCCGATGAGGCAGTTGTTCCCAATGCCAGGCAAGCCTCCTGGGGCGACAGCGAATCCGGCGGCCCCTTCGATGCCGTGCAGATGAGCTACAACGGCTTGAGGATGTTCTCAAAGCTGGCCTTCAATTTTTAACAGTCAATTTTTTACGGTCAATTTTTAACGGTCCGGGGCTGACACCCCTTTTTCTTTTGGCAGCCCTGATAGCCTGCCAAAAGATTCCCCCATTCACCGATGGAATGCCTCCATTCATCTATTTTATTCTCCGGACAAGCCCATTCCCCTATAGATTTGATCCCTGCCGCATATCACGGCAGGGATCAAATTTTATAAAGCATTGTCCGTCTTGAATAAGAGAATTGTACAGATCATCATTCATTTGGCCGCCTGGTTTTGTTTCCTCCTGCTGCCCTTCGTCTTTTTCCCCAGGCCCAAAGACTTCTCGATCGAGAGATACCTCTCCGATTTTTTTATCGCCAATAGTATCCTTCTCATTGCCTTTTATTACCTCAATACCTACCTGATCATTCCCAGGCTGCTGGAACAGAAGAAATTCGTTGCCTATACGCTCATTATCCTGGCCCTGCTGATCTTCTACGGCTGTTTTCCCCGGATCTACCATTATTTTTTCGGCAGCTTTCAGCCGCAGCCCCAGGGAATACGCCCTCCTGATTCCGGAAGGCCCCGCAATTTCCAGCAGCCCCTCCTGGCGCCGGGCAACATCGCTGTTTTCCTGCTGATCTTTGTCTTCAGCACCGGCGTCAAGGTCATCAATCAATGGCTGAGATCCGAACAGCGGAATAAAGAGATCGCCACGGAGAAGCTGAATGCCGAGCTCTCCTTCCTGAAAGCCCAGATCAACCCGCATTTCCTATTCAATACGCTGAACAATATTTATGCGCTAGCCAGCGCCCAGTCGGAATATACGGCTCCGGCGATCATGAAATTATCCAGTATCATGCGGTATGTGCTGACCGAAGCCCGCAATGACCTGGTCTCCCTGGAAAAAGAGATACTATTCACCACGAATTATATAGAGCTGCTGAAAATGCGCCTCACGGATAAGTCCAGCATTGATTTTACCATCAAAGGAGATCCCCTGGGCAGGCAGATCGCCCCCCTGCTGCTGCTTCCCTTTGTGGAAAATGCGTTCAAATACGGCATCAGCACCCGGGAAAAATCGCCTATAATAATATTATTGGAAATAAAACAGGATTCGCTGTATTTTAGTGTCAGCAATTTCAAGCATATCAATACCTCCCTTAAGATGACCGATAATACGGGGATCGGTATTAACAATACCAGGCGCAGGCTCGATCTGCTGTACGAAAACCGCCATGCGCTTACCATCGACGATACAGCAGGAAAATTTACCGTTCACTTAAATATTCAGGTATAATGCTGACATGTATAGCGATCGACGACGAACCTCTTGCATTGGAAGTATTGAAGAAATACATTGCCAAGATCTATTTCCTGGAGCTGAAAGGGGCCTTTACCGATCCCTTCGAAGCGCAGAAGCTAATGGACACGAATCCTGTAGATATTTTATTCCTGGATATCCAGATGCCGGATATCAACGGAATCGAATTCTCCCGGATCGTCAATAAGAAAAATACAGCCATCGTATTCACAACGGCTTTCAGCGAATATGCCGTAGAAGGCTTCAACGTGGATGCGATCGATTATTTATTAAAACCTATTGAATACGACCGGTTCCTTAAATCCGTATATAAAGCAAAAGAATATGTCGACTACCTGACCAGCCAGGAGCTGCAGGAAGGATATATTTTCGTCAAATCGGATTACCAGATGGTAAAGGTCAACCTGAAAGAGATCCTCTATATCGAAGGACTGGACGATTATATCAAGATTTACCTGCCGGGTAAAGCGATCCTCACCCTCATGACGCTCAAGACGATCTCCCAGAAGCTGCCCGCCCGCGAATTCATACGGGCGCATCGCTCCTATATCGTTCCCATCAGCAAGATCGAGCATATCAGCAGAAGTAAAATTAAAATTGCTGAAAAAGAGATCCCTATCGGGGTCAGCTACAGCGAAAGCTTTTTTGCCGCTATGGAGAATAAGCTGAATTAACAGCCCGCCCCCTCCGCGGAGTTCCCGGCTTTTTCCCGGTTATATGCTCCCCGGAGACACAACCCTCTGCTCAAATTCTACGTATTCCCTTTTGCCGGTATGGTAGATGCCGGCAAATAGTACCAGTTTTTTTTTCATAGTAGATTTTAAGTTAAGGTTGAGGACCTGGTTAGTGATTAGTTTTTCCTAAATTGCTTGCGATTGTATAAATCGCAAGCAATTCTTATGGAAATACTCCAACCGCTTAAAATAGCCCCCCGGAACACCGGCACTTCGACCGGTACCCGGTGGATCCCTTCCGGGGACAGTTCTATCGAATCTTTTTCCCCTGTCGATGGCAAACAGATCGCCACCATAACCACAACAGACAAGACTGGCTACGAAACAGTCGTAAAGGCTGCACAGGCCGCTTTTACCGAATGGCGTACCTGGCCTGCCCCCCGGCGGGGAGAAGTGGTCCGGCAGATCGGCGACGCCCTTCGTCATTCCAAGGCGGATCTGGGCAGACTGGTGTCCTATGAAATGGGAAAAAGCTTACAGGAAGGTTATGGGGAGGTACAGGAGATGATCGACATCTGCGACTTCGCCGTAGGTCTTTCCCGCCAGCTTTACGGCCTTACGATGCATAGCGAAAGGCCCGGCCACCGGATGTATGAGCAATGGCATCCCATCGGGGTGGTAGGCATTATCTCCGCTTTCAATTTCCCCGTAGCCGTCTGGTCCTGGAACACCATGCTGGCTTGGGTCTGCGGCAACACCTGTATATGGAAGCCTTCTGAAAAGACCCCGCTCTGCGCGCTGGCCTGTCAGAATATCGTGGCAGAGGTCTTTGCCCGTAATAAGGTTCCCGAAGGCGTGAGCGGCCTGATCACCGGAGGACGGGAAACAGGCGAATGGCTGGCGGCTGACAGCCGGATCGCACTGATATCCGCAACTGGCTCTACCCGCATGGGGAAAGCAGTAGGCTCAATGGTAGCTGCCAGGCTCGGCAGATCCCTTCTTGAATTAGGCGGCAACAACGCGATCATCATCTCTGCGGACGCAGACCTCAACATTGCCATCCCCGGAGCCGTATTCGGAGCCGTAGGAACCGGCGGCCAGCGTTGTACTACTACCCGCCGTCTTATTATCCAGGAAAGTATTTATGAAAAAGTAAAAGACAAGCTGGCTACCATCTACAGGCAGCTGAGGATCGGCGATCCCCTCAATGAGAACAATCATGTAGGACCGCTGATCGATAAAGAGGCGGTACAGCTATATTTACAGGCCATCGAAACCGGGAAAAAAGAAGGTTGCCGTTTCATAGTCGATGGTGGCGTGCTCACCGGAGACGGATTTGAAAGCGGATGTTATGTCAGGCCCTGCATCGCTGAGGCCGAACCACATTACTCCATCGTGCAGCACGAGACCTTCGCTCCCATCCTGTATCTGCTGAAATACAAGACCCTCGACGAAGCCATCACCATCCAGAATGGCGTGCCCCAGGGATTATCCTCTTCTATTATGACCCTCAATCTCCGGGAAGCTGAACAATTCCTTTCAGCCGCCGGCAGCGATTGCGGGATCGCCAACGTAAATATCGGTACTTCCGGGGCTGAGATCGGCGGGGCGTTTGGAGGGGAAAAAGAGACAGGCGGCGGACGGGAGAGCGGCAGCGATGCCTGGAAATCCTATATGCGGCGCCAGACCAATACGATCAATTATTCGTCCCAGCTGCCGTTGGCACAAGGGATTAAGTTTGATATTTAACCGCAAGGCCTGAATAAGCCGAAAATAAATTAGCCTTTATGACGTTATAGCCTGATAGCGCATCATTATATTATGAACTCCCGCACCAACGAATCCACTGCAAATATGAGGAAGATCCCTGCCCTGTTCATACTAGCCCTTTTGGGCTTTTTACCGGGCAAAACGCAGGTCAGATTAGGGATCTTAGGCGGGGTTCACTCTTCCAAAGTTCTGGAAACCAACAATATACCCGGATGGGATACAGCGACGAAAAAATACCAGGGCTCCAAGTCCGGCATTCAGCTGGGCGTTATCGTTGAAATACCCATCGGCCATAAAGGTTTCTTTTTCCAGCCGGCCATTACGTATACCTCCAAAGGGAAGAAATATGCAAAAAATAATGATTCCGCCACCAGCAAAATAACCGACACCGTTTATACCAGGCAGACACTCGATCTGGGTTATATCGAAGTGCCGCTGAACTTCACCTATAAGCTCCCCCTCTCGGCCAATCATAAAAACAGCTTTTTTATCAGCGCAGGCCCCAGCATCAGCTTCTTTTACAATGGGAGCTTAACGAACGAATCCCTGACTAATAAAACACATAATTATTCAAATGAGTCTGACGACCTCTCGGTAGGTAAAGGAGTCAACACCTATAAAACCATCGACCTGGGCCTCAATGCCCGCGCCGGCTTTGAATTCGGAAATGTATTGCTGAGCGCCTATTTCAGCCAGGGACTGACCAGTTTCTACAACGCCCCTTATCAGGGCTCTTTCCATAATCAGCTGCTGGGCGCGTCTCTGGGTATCTGGCTGACTTCCACCGCTGCGCCGGTCTCTCCCCGCAAAACGGATACGGACAAGGATGGCATACCGGACGACCAGGATGCCTGCCCTCTCCAGCCCGGTACAGCTGCCTGGCATGGATGCCCCGTTCCGGATACCGATCATGACGGCATCGACGATGAGCATGACTCCTGCAGGACAGTACCCGGACTTGCCCGGTACAACGGTTGTCCCATACCGGATACGGATGGAGATGGCGTCAATGATGAGGAAGATAAATGCCCGGACCAGGTCGGACTGGCCCGTTATCATGGATGTCCCATACCAGACAGGGATGGGGACGGCGTCAATGACGAAGAAGATAAATGCCCGGATACTGCCGGAACCGTTGACAACCATGGTTGCCCTCTTATCAAGCCCGAAATAAAGAAAGAAGTAGCTGAAAAGATAAATTATATTGCGAAAAACGTCCTGTTCACACCAGCCAGCGATCAACTCACCAGGAGCTCCTACCTGGCGCTGGATGAACTGGCCTCCCTGTTAATGATCCATCCGGATTGGTATCTGACCATAGATGGATATACGGACAACCAGGGCAAACCGGAAAGCAATCTCCTCCTATCCCGGAAGAGAGCAATGGCCGTCAAAGACTACCTGGTCAAAAAGGGAATTGCCCCCGCTCAATTAACGGCGAATGGCCTTGGAGAGGAACATCCCATAGGGAATAATGCTACTCCCGCAGGCAGGACAGCCAATAGAAGGGTGGAATTACGGATTAGCCTCTCGAAGTAAAAAATTTAACAAGTTTATATGGCCATTCCTGTAATTTTTGACAGGAGATGGCGCATGTTTTCCTTATTTTACAGGATTGAGAAAACATAGGATATCGGGCCGTCAACCCCCTTTATCAATTCTAATTTAAAACTAAAAACAAATGAAGTGTAGTTTGAAAAGGTGGCTGCCAGTGGTCCTGCTGGGAATCTCTCCGGCTTTCTTAAATGCGCAGGGCACCTCGGTAAAGACTGAATTACCAAAAGGATGGCATTTATTGGACAAAGAACAGGATGGCTTCTATGGGGTCAGTGTCAATAAGGCTTATGAATTCGCCCGGGCAAAAAAGCTGAAAAGCAAGACGGTCCTGGTAGCAGTGATCGATTCTGGAGTGGATACCTTACACGAAGACCTGAAAAATATCCTCTGGGTGAATCCTAAGGAAATACCCGGTAACGGCATCGATGATGATCACAACGGATATGTCGACGATATTCACGGCTGGAATTTTATCGGAGGAAAAGATGGCACGAATGTGAAAGACGATGCACAGGAAGAAGCCCGGGTCTATTACCGGTTTAAAGATCGCTTTGAAGCAGCCGGTATAGACTCTTCCAAGCTCAGCCCCGAAGACCTGGACAACTACAGGATGTGGGTAAAAGCCCGCAAAACGGTGATGGGAGATGGTACGGAAAGCGGGGTCGACCTCCTGATCCTTCACAAGGCCCTCGCCGCCTGCATAAAAAGTGACAGCGTCCTGCAACAGGCCCTGGGTAAATCCGAATATACAGGCAATGACCTCGACACCCTGCAGACAGGCAACCCGGAAAGCAAAAGCGCCAAATCCGTTCTCCTCTACCTGTTCAAGGCCAACAAGATCATGGACATGACCAATAAGGCCTTCCTGTCGGATTTCAGCGAGCAGGTCGACCAGGAAGAAAAGAAAGCCTCCGCCAGGGAAAACCCGCCTAAAGATTATAGAAAAGAAATTGTAAAAGACAACGAATCCGATATTGAAGACCGCTATTATGGCAACAACGATGTAATGGCAGGAGATCCCATGCATGGTACCCATGTATCGGGGATCATCGGCGCTGAGAGAGGAAATGGAAAAGGAATGGACGGCATCGCAGATAATGTCCGGATCATGATGATCCGGGCGGTACCCAATGGAGACGAACACGATAAGGACATTGCCCTGGCGATCCGTTATGCAGTTGACAATGGCGCCCGGGTCGTGAATATGAGCTTTGGCAAAAACCTTTCCCCGGATAAAAAATGGGTGGACTCTGCCGTCAGATATGCCGAAAGCAAAGGCGTTTTGCTGATCCATGCAGCCGGCAATGACAATGCGGATGTAGATACGACGGATAACTTCCCCAGTCCCAACTTTCAGCATTCCACTTATACGGCATCCAACTGGATCACCGTTGGAGCCAGCAGCGAGCTCCTGGCAGACCCGGAATTCAAGAGCTATACGGCTAAATTCTCCAACTATGGTAAGAACGAGGTGGATGTATTCGCGCCCGGCACCCGTATCTACTCCACCCTTCCCGGCGGGAAGAACTATGGGAACCTGCAGGGCACCAGCATGGCGGCGCCGGTAGTCACCGGCGTAGCAGCCCTCATCCTTGAGTTTTATCCCGGTCTGACGGCCCAGCAGGTAAAATATTGTATCGAAAAATCTGCCGTTACCCCTCCGGGAAAAGTATTAAAGCCCGGCACGGAAGACGGCGAACTGGTAAACCTGTCGGATATCAGCAGATCCGGAGGCATCATCAATGCATACGATGCCCTGAAGCTGGCTTCTACGCTGAATGCCGATCCCCGTAAAAAAGTGGAGAAGTCCACGCTTCATAATGTAAAAGATTAACCTTCCAACTCTTTATTAAAAATGGTGAGAATGCCGGGCCTGATCGTCCGGCATTCTGCTAATTATTAAAAATTGTATTTTTATAAAAAAAGCATGATCCCTAAATCAGAAATTATCCCCGCTGAATTCTATCAGCCCTACCTGGATCTGATAAAAGAAGAAGAGATCAGGGAGGCGATAGAAAAAAATACCCGGCAGTTCAGAAAATTCCTGAAAAAGATCCCCTCTAAAAAAATCGATCATGCGTACGCCCCGGGGAAATGGACCATACACGAAGTACTGCAGCATGTCATAGACGCGGAAAGAGTATTCAGCTATCGCGCCCTTCGCTTTTCCCGGCTGGACCCCACTCCTCTTCCCGGTTTTGACGAAAATACCTGGGCAATCCATGCCGGAGCAGCCAGCCGCCATTGGGATGACCTGCTGGAGGAATTCAAGTCATTACGCCGCTCCTCGGAATATCTCTTCCACGATCTCACGGAAGAGCAGCTGAAGTTTGTAGGAGAGGCCAACGGGCGTCCGCTGAATGCATTTACCCTAGGCTTCCTCATACCTGGTCATGCCGCGCATCATATGCGCATCCTTAAAGAAAGGTACCTGTGAGTTATTCCCTGCCCGTCAGACGGGTCCGTCGCATCGCGGTCAGCTCTTTTTTTTTCCTGGCCGGACTATGTTTCTCCAGCTGGGCATCCCGCATCCCCGATATTCAGCTGAAACTACATCTCGATAATGCAGCCCTGGGAGCTGTCCTGTTAGGGCTTCCTTCCGGCCTGCTTACCTCCCTTCCCCTCGCCGGCTGGCTGGTGGCAAAATTCGGCAGCCGTCCTGTCGCCACCATGGCAGCCTTGCTCTATGCGGTCACGCTGCCGGCACTCGGACTGGTGACTGCCGTCTGGCAGCTGGTAGCCTGTCTTTTTATATTCGGAATGGGAGGTAATATGCTGAACATCTCCATGAATACCCAGGCCATCGGAACCGAATCATTGTATGGGCGTACCATCATGGCTTCCTACCATGGTATATGGAGCCTGGCTGGTTTTTCCGGAGCAGCGATCGGGACCCTGCTGATCAGCCTGGGATGGCTGCCCTATCAACACTTTCTGCTTATCAGCAGTTTAGCAGTCCTCATAGTATTGGTAGCTTCCCGACAATTGATACGATCCGATTCTAACAGCCAGGGCGACCAGCCGATTTTCGCCCGCCCGGACCGTTCCCTGATCAACCTGGGCATCATTGCATTTTGCTCGATGATCTGTGAAGGGGCAATGTTCGACTGGAGCGGCGTCTACTTTTTCAAAGTGATCCAGCCTCCCAAAGAATTAGTGGCGGCAGGGTATACCGCCTTTATGGCCAGCATGGCCTCCGGCCGATTCCTGGGAGACTGGCTGGCTACCAAATGGGGAATCAAAACAATCCTGCAGGCCAGCGGGTTATTGACCGCTTCCGGACTATTGATCGCCATCCTTTTCCCTTTCTTCATCCCTGCGATCGCTGGTTTTTTATTAGTAGGAGCCGGCGTTTCCTCCGTCGTTCCCCTGGTCTACAGCGCCGCAGGCCGCTCAAAGATCCTTTCGCCCGGAGTAGCGCTGGCGGCTGTCTCTACGATCGGATACCTGGGCTTTCTCTTTGGCCCCCCCTGTATCGGCTTCATCGCACAGGCCTTCAACCTGCGGGTTTCCTTTGGCCTGATCGCAATCCTGGGATCCGTCATTGTCGTGATGGCCGCGAAAACGAAATTTGACTAACATGAATTTCCGCCGGCGACTCGGCCCTCCCTAACAGAGAGAGCCCGGACTGTTATGAAACGGTCCGGGCTCTCTCTGTTAATAAAGTCTCTCTTAATTATCTTATCTATTTGCTATTATCTATTTACTATTATTCCAATGCTATATTATCTATTTGCTATAATTTATTCGCTCGTCTATTTGTTATAAACCATGTTCTTTTGCGCGATCATATCATCCAGCACATTCACCGCTTCTCCCAGGTAAATATCCGTCTTCTTATCCTTCAGCCACTGCTGGAAACGGGTAGCCTTATCCTTATCCCCGTCATATTTGTTCGCATCCTGGGGCAGAGAAGTTACATTCAGCTCACTGGAAGCGGACAGCTTGCTGAGGGTCTCGATCTGTTTGTTCGTGGACTTGATCTGCTTTTGCTCATCGCGGTATTTCTGCAGGTTGAGCGGGAAAACCTTGTCCATTTCTTTACTCAGCCATTCCGCATCAGACCGGATGAGGTTGAAAGCCTGGTTATTTTTCAAACGTTCGTTGCTCATTCCACGGATAACATTCATATCATACGCATATTTCCAGGGAGTATAATCCGCTTTGGCGATCTCATCCCAGGGCAATGCATCAGGGTTATCTTTTTCACGGATCTTGAAGGTCTCGTAAATATCCGGCAATACGATGTCGGAAGCTACTCCGCGCAATTGGGTGGAGCCGCCGCTGATACGGTAAAACTTCTGTAAGGTCAGCTTGATGGTGCCCAGCTCACTGTTGGCATCCATAAACCCAAGGGTCTTATCCAGCCCGATATTCCTTTGCACCGTTCCTTTTCCATAGGTAGAGGTGCTGCCGATGATCACGCCTCTCTTATAATCCTGGATAGCCGCTGCAAAGATTTCAGAAGCGGATGCGCTCAGCTCGTCCACCATTACGGCCAGCGGACCGTCATATAAAACAGATTTATCATGGTCGGGCAGTATCTGGGGCTTTCCGTCCCGGTCCTTTACCTGTACGATCGGGCCCTGTTCGATGAACAAGCCTGCCATTTGAACGACATCATATAAGGAGCCGCCGCCGTTATGGCGCAGGTCGATCACGATCCCATCCACTTTCTGTTCTTTCAATTTCATCACTTCGCGGGCTACATCGACAGAGCAACGGTTGCCTTTGGGATTATCGAAATCCGCATAAAATTCAGGGAGGAAGATATAACCGACCTTTCCTTTCTCAGAATTGACGATGGCGCTTCTCGCAAAGGTCAGCTCATCCTGTACGATCTCATCGCGGATCAGGGTGACGAGCTTGGTAGTGCCATCCGGTTTCTTCAGGGTAAGCCTTACTTCCGTTCCCTTTGTCCCACGGATCACCTTCACCGCATCTTCCACCTGGAAACCGGTAAGGTCTACTGGCTCCTGGGCGCCCTGGCCTACTTTCATAATGATATCCCCGATACCTATCTGGCCGGATTTCCAGGCCGGGCTGCCCGTCACCAGGGTAGTGATCTTTATATTTCCATCCTCTTCCCGCAGGGAAGCGCCTATCCCGAAGAAATGGCCGCTCATCTGCTCATCAAAATATCTTTTCTCAACCGGGGGGAAATAATCCGTATGGGGATCCATCGCCTGAACGATGGTCTGTACGAACATATTGAAACGGTCATCATCCGTTACTTTCACTTTCAGCCTTTCATAGAAGCGGTTCATGACCACCAGGGCCTTGTCACGGGCCTCTTTCTCCATCTGTTCATTCGTCTTTGCCACAAAACCGGGCTTGCTCTTACCCGCTTCCTGCTGGTCCAGCAGGTCGGAATATCTCTCCAGGGCGAGATACTTCAGGCGTTTGCGCCAGGCTTCCCTTCTTTCCGCCTCATTTTTGGGGAAATCCGCCTTGTCATAATTCTGATCCACATCCTCATTGACGGTGAAATCAAAAGGTTTGGAAAGAATGTCCTTATAAAGAATTTCCGTCTCAGCTATCCTTTTTTTGTAGATCTCGCTTACAGCAGGAACGAACTGAATGGTAGACTTCCCTTCTATTTCGTCGTCGATCTTCGTCTCATACTTGCCGCGAAGAGCCTCGATGTCGGATTTAAGGAAAACATTCTTTTCCACATCAACATCACCCAGGTATTTGGCAAAGATCTCTTTGGAAAATTTGTCATCGATCTGCTTGGGGCTATAATGGATCTGCTCCAGCATCTCCCCTACATTATGTAATATCTTCTCATTTTTGGTAGGAGGGTTCTCTCCTATCCCCAAGGTCCGGAATGCAACGAATACCCCTGCGCCAAGGATCAACAGGACGATCGGTAGATTTCTTTTACTAATCATATACTTAAACACTTTTAGCATAGCTATTCAAAAATAACGATTATTAAGATGTTATGTTGTCGGGTTTGGAGAATATTAACATCCGGTTTGCCATAATTTCCATGAGCGGAAAACATTTCGGATTCAATTTTATCGCCAAAAACTGAATGCGGAAAGCATTGGGATTCAATTTTATCACCAAAAACTGAATTTTGTTTTTGAGGGAAATGCAAAATATATTAGTTTTGCCGCTCTTACGGTGGTTGTAGCTCAGTTGGTTAGAGCACTAGATTGTGGTTCTAGGGGTCGTGGGTTCGAACCCCATCATCCACCCGAAGATAGGCCGGCTCAGGGCAATACCCTTTTGAGCCGGCTATTTTATTTCAAAAACCCATATATATTATGACGACGATAAGCTGGTGGCTTTATACGATCCCTTTTATCTCCGCCTTTATTCACTGGCTGACCATCTGGATGGCCCTTAAATTATTGTTCCATCCCCGTCAGCCAAGAAAAATACTGGGTTTTACCCTGCAGGGGGTCTTTCCGAAAAAACAGCAGCAGATCGCCGAAAACCTGGGCAGGATCGTCGGACAGGAGCTGCTCTCCTTCGAAGATATCGAACAGACCATCACCAATCCCGCCAACGTACAAAGGATACTGCCTCTGGCAGATGAGCATATCGATAAATTCCTCCGCGTCAAATTAAAGGAAAGCATGCCGATGATCGCTATGTTCATCGGAGATAAAACCATCGGGCAGTTGAAAGCCGTCTTTATGAAAGAGCTGGAAGAATTATTTCCGGTCATTATGAAAAATTATGTAGCCCACCTGAAGAATGACCTCGACCTTGAAAAGATCGTAGTGGATAAGATCGCCAATTTCTCCTCAGACAGGCTGGAAACCATGCTGAATCAGATCCTCACCAAAGAATTCCGGTTCGTGGAAGTCATCGGCGCCGCACTGGGATTTTTTATCGGATTGCTGCAGATCTTTTTGACCTTGTTGATGAAATAACCCTTCCTTTAGGCCATTTACCGTTCAAAATAAGGCAAAAGTCTGCTTTATCAGGAGATTATGCAACGGATCTAAGTCATTACCCCTTCTACATCTAATATATACCGCCTGTATAGAATGGCCCGGTTGCTAATATTTTTGCATGGAATTTTGCCAACTAAATGAATACTCTAAACTCATGAGAAAGATTTGGCTATTGTTTCTGATTGTGGCAGGATTTCATACCAGCCGGGCGCAAATGCCCGGTGCGGGAGGGGGAAGGCAGGGAAGAGGCCTGGGAACTGGCCAGGGAGCTAATATGGGTCATTTCTATGGAAAAATAGTGGACGCCAAAACGAATAAAGGCATGGACGGAGTCTCCGTTCAATTGATACAAAGCAAGTTCGATACCGTTACCCGTAAAAGAAGAGATACGGTGATCGCAGGCATGATCACCGGAAGAAAAGGAGAATTCAGCCTGGAAAATCTCCCTGTTTTCGGAAATTTCCGCCTGAAGATCACCACGATCGGATATGCCACCATCGAGCAAAAAGTGGCTTTTGAAATGAAAATGCCTTCCAAAGACGGAGATATGCAGCAGGCCCTGAATGCCGTGGACAAGGACCTGGGCAATATCAAGCTTAGCGCGGATGCACAGACCCTGGGCGAGGTCACCGTAACAGCTTCCAAGCCCCTGCTCCAAATGGGGGTCGACCGGAAAATATACAATGTGGAAAAGGATATTTCCGCTACGGGAGGAACGGGAGTGGATGTCATGAAAAATGTGCCCTCCGTGCAGGTGGATATCGATGGTAATGTCACATTGCGCAATAGCGCCCCTACCATCTTTGTAGATGGCCGTCCTACTTCACTGACACTCGACCAGATCCCTGCAGATGCGATCCAGAGCGTGGAGATCATTACCAACCCTGGCGCTAAATACGATGCCTCCGGCGGCACTTCCGGCATATTGAATATCGTTTTAAAGAAGAACCGCAAGGCAGGTTATAATGGCAATGTCCGGGCCGGCATCGATCAGCGGGGCAAGTTCAACGGAGGCGGCGATATCAATGTCAAACAAGGGAAGTTCAATGTCTTTGCCAATGCCTTCTACAATCAGCGCAAATCTATTTCACCGGGCACCACCGATCGTATTACGTTCGATAACATCTCTGCCTCCAATAACCTGCACCAGAGCGACTACAATGTTAACAAAGGACATTTTCTCTTTGGAAGATTTGGGATCGATTACCTGATGGATAACCGGAACACCTTGTCCTTTGCCGGTAATATCGTACACGGCAGCTTCACCCCGTATACCAATAGCGACCTCTATGTCGATACGCTTTATCCTTCAGGCACCCTTTCGTCCTACACGAGGAGAATATCCAATAGCAACAGCGACTTCAAAAACCATGGCGGCCTGCTCAGCTACAAACATACCTTTCCCAGGTCCGGCGAAGAGCTGACAGCGGATGTCAACTATAGCAAAGGCACCAATACCAATTATAACCTGGTCAATTCCGATATCTACAATGTCAAGGGAGACCCTGCCAGCTTACATTACTTTAACCAGCAGCAAACAGGTTCTGGCACCAATGAATATACTACGGGACAGGTAGATTTCACCAATCCGATCACGGAGAAATCCAAGTTCGAAACAGGCGCACGTATAGCTGCCCGAAATATCAGCAACCTGAACGATATTTATTACCAGGTGCCGCCCGACAAAGCTTTTATCATACAGCCCCCCCTTTCATCCCTGTACCATTACCAGGACCGGGTCTATGCGGCCTATGTCACCTACTCCAATGCAATAAAGGATTTTGGGTTCAACCTGGGACTGAGAGGAGAAAGCTCGAATTATAAAGGCAACGACAAGACGGAGGTAAAAAACCCGGCCGGCGGTCTGATGGATAGTATCGGCTACTATAGCAACAAGTATCCGATCAGCCTCTTCCCCAGCGTGTTCTTAAGCCAGAAGCTGAACGGGGATCAGGACCTGTCCTTAAATTATACCCGCCGGATCGACCGGCCAAACTTCTTCCAGCTATTCCCATTTACCGATTATTCCGACTCACTTAACCTGAGTAGAGGTAATCCGAATCTGAAGCCCCAGTTCACCAATTCATTCGAGCTGGCCTATCAGAAGAACTTTAAAGGCAATAATACCCTGCTGGCCTCTTTGTACTATAAGAACACGACAGACCTGATCACCCGCTATCAAAGCAAGGAAAAAAATCCACTGACGGATTCCCTGGTGTATATCAATACCTATATTAATGCCAATTCCAGCTTTGTAGGAGGATTAGAGCTCATTGGCCGCAATACCATCACCAACTGGTGGGATATTACCAGCAATATCAATATTTTCACCTCTAAGATCAGCGCAAGCGACAGTATCGTGACGGCCAAACAGACCTACAGCTGGTTTGGTAAGATCAATAACTCCTTCAAGCTTCCCAGGAACTTCTCCCTTCAAATAACCGGAGATTATACGTCCAAAACGGTATTGCCACCGGGCGGCAGCGCCAATAATGGCGGCAGCCAGGGCGGAGGAAGAGGTTTCGGCGGTACGGTCAGCGGCAACTCTCAGGGGTATACCAAACCTTCCGGAGGAGTGGATGCTGCCCTGAAATATGAATTCCTGAAAGCAAAGGCCGCATCGCTGACCCTGAGTGTCAGCGATATCTTCCGGACGAGAGTAAGTGATGTCTATACGACCACCGAAGGTTTTACCCAGGACGCATTCCGCAGAAGAGACCCCCAGTTCTTCCGCCTTCAGTTCAACTGGCGCTTCGGTAAATTCGACACGGCGCTCTTCAAACGTAAGAACCTCAAAGGCGAAATGGAGAATATCCAGGGCGGCATGCAGGGAGGACAAGGACCAGGCGGCGGCGGAGGAGGACCTCAGAATTAATAAATAATAATAACTTCGAGGGGCCTTTAACCGGCCCCTTTTTTTATGACCTATACATTTCTTGCCCTGGGAGATTCCTATACGATCGGAGAAGGACTGCCCATCTATGAAAATTTCCCCTATCAGGCCGTACAAACCCTGCGAAAGACGGGAATACCCTTTATGGCCCCTGAGATCATCGCCAGGACAGGTTGGACTACAAATGAGCTGCGGGATAAGATCGCCGAAACGACCTTGCTGCCTGCTTATGATTTTGTCAGTCTCCTGATCGGAGTAAACAATGAATACAGAGGCCGATCCCCGCAGGAATATGCCGGGCATTTCGAAGAATTGCTCCAACAGGCTATTCAATTGGCAGGGGCACAGACGGCCCGGGTATTCGTACTATCCATTCCCGACTGGGGTGTCAGCCCTTTTGCCGGCTCCTACCTGCCGGACGATACCGGCCGGGACCGGGCACAGGTGGCCGCGGAAATCGATGCCTTTAACGACATAGCCCGGAAAATTGCCGGCTCATACCGGGTGGAATTTATTGATATTACCCCGCACTCCCGCTCCTCCCCTCTTTTTGCGCCGGATGGACTGCACCCATCGGGGCAGCAATATCAGTATTGGGCGGAACAGCTGGCAGGGAGAATAAAGGCCGGGCTGGCAGAACGCCTATGACGCGGAAGACCTGCGGCGGCCTCAGTATATACTGTTCAGCCCATCGTTATTCAGGAAAATAACGTCCGGAGCCCTCACATACGTGCTGTTATACCGGAACTGGATACCCGTATTGAGCATGATCTTTAAAGATTGATTCTGCTCCGTCTTGCGGGGAAACCAGACAGCCCGTAATTCGATCGTCTGGAAGACCAGGTTCTCATTACGGGCCCTTATGCCGGCGCCAATCCCATGATAGAGGGAGGACTTGTCGAACTTCTCCTTCTCCGGAGTCAGCAGGGAGAGATCTCCAAAGGCAAAGGGGGCGAATTTAAATCCCAGCAATTTGTAGTTCAGGAAAAAGGTGGTCTCCGAATGAAGGGTAAGCCGCTGCGCCCCAAAGGTGGAATCGCCGCTGAAATAGCGAAGCCCGAAAACGTTGTTGATGGTCAACGGATCAATACCGATCCGGTTATACTGATGGGTATAGCTGAGATTGATATACTGGCGTACTCTTAAATTACGGAAAAGGAAGAGGGGACTGTAATAGCTGGAACCGATCAGGAAGCTGGCATCCTGGATATGTCCCTGATGGAGGAAAGCGCCCGAACGGAGAAAATACTGAATAAACCCACCCTTTTTGGTGACGACATAACTGTTGGCGTCTACTCCTGCATAAGGCCTTTCCAGTGACAATTGCTTGTACCATCCCGATGTTACCGCCACATTATACCCCTGTGGTACGTCCTCGGTAGTACCAAAACCATAAATATAATTAGTCTTATAAAAGTCCTGTCTGAAAAAAGTGAACTGCCCAAGGATGGCCTCCCGGTCATTGAACCGGAAATTGAACTTATCCCCGATCTGATAGGGTACGTCGTAGAAGTGATTGCGGAAATACCGGAGACTCGCTAATTTCCGGTCGCGCACGGAAGTGTTGCCGATGAATCGTTTTGATCCCAGGTTGTAACCAAGCCAGAAGTCATGCACCTGGTAATGATATTTATAAAAAAGGCTGTCCACATGATTGTACCGGTTGAAAGATTCAAAATCTCCCATCGTGATGCCGCCGGTCAGGTGTGCATAAGGGGCATAGAGAGGCCTGTTAAAGGATATGAACCGCGCCGTTTCATCGGGCGTATTATCGAACAGGTCTCCGTTGATCTGGGTATAGGAAAGGGTGGCGTTGACAAAAGAAGTGCCGATATTGGACTTACTATACAATAGCTGGTATCCGAAGCTGGGGCTGCGGTTCTGTTCGAGGATCACCCCTCCCTGGATCTTTTGGCCCAGACCCAGAAAATTCGCCTCGCTGATATTCCCGCGTATGCTGGTAGGCCCTACCCCCAGGCTGGCCAGTTCTCCCCCGATACTGAAAAGATCCTTTACGACAACTACCAGGTCCACAGAATCCTCGTTATCGGGGAGATAATTCACCAGGATACGCGCATCCTGGATATAATTCAGACTGCGGATCAATCTTTCATTATCAGCAAGCTTGAACGCATTCAGCGGAGTGTTCTCTTTTATGAAGAGGGAATTATGGATCACCCAGTCTCTTGATTTCCGGTGCAGCTGGTTGAGCACTTTCGTGCCGAAATACTGAAGCCGTTTGGAAGTGTCCGTGAACGATTGCTCAAATCCATAGGTCTTGATGATAATATGCCGGATAATCTTCCCGGTGTAAGGAAGAAAAGGGCTTTCACTCTTGGTGTTGATCGTGGTAGCCAGCGTAGCCGAATCGACATGCCCCTTTGTGATGGCATTCCGGAAGAACTGGAAGATATTGTTATTCATTATCCGGTACATATGCCGGTTGCTGCTGTCTGTCACCTTTTCCTGACCGAAGGAACAGAAATACAACAAACAGCATCCAATCAATAACCCGGGCCGTATTATCATCCCCTTATACAAGCGCTTATTTAGATCAGTGAAATAATAAAGTTCCAATATATGAATAATAAGTAAGCTAGAAACTAATTGCCTTCAGCTTTGTTACTGTATTGTTATAATGTCCTCTTGCCTGACTCTTAACATTATGCAGCGGGAGATGGTATTGTTTTTGAATAATAACTGATAACAAGAGACGAAAAAAATATTCGAATGAAAACAAATATCCTGGCCACCAGGCCCATAACCCTGCTAGAATACACCCTGACAGCTTTTAACAGTACGAAGTCGCGCCGGCAAAAACCTGGAGTCGTCAAATTATTGCCGCCGCCACCGGATGAAAAAAAGGTCATGGAATTAAATGCCCTAGCCGCCAAACACCCATTCAGTGTGTTACATAAGGTAAAAAAACACGACCCGCTTTGATCTGTAGAAAAATGATCCCTTTTTTACCGGGAAAATTTTCTACAGATGGATAAATCTGATTCGGCTATATCAGCCATTTTTTATTGGCTTCGTTATCCGATCGTTAATTAGCTAAGACAGATTCTTGATGAGATCGATGAACTGGTGTAGAAAGGAGAGCTTGAAAAGTTCCCTGTCCTCATCGGCGGCCTCGAAATTCATAAACAGGATATCCCCCTCCTTGGATAAGGTCATCAGATAATGATCTTTCCGGAAAATATCATAGACGACCACGTCGCCATGGTCCTTTTCTCTTAACTGATATTCTTCTGTAATTCCGTTGCGTTGTATACGAACCGGCTCTGTTTTTAGATTCTCCATATTCACTTTTTGAGAATACTATAAAATTTCAGGCCACCCCCCTCATACCTATTTTGAGGTTTTCCGGTTAAAGGATATCCTCCCCGCGAAAATCGTATCGCTTTATCCTGTATCAGCTCCTTGTCTCTGCGTATTTCGTTTTCTGCATCAGCCATCTGGAGCAATTCCATTTTAGCAAGGGCAAGGTCATAGGGGCAGGTGCCCCTAATCAGCTTGGACAGGATCGGGCCGCAGGGTTATTCCTTTTTCCGATAGGGTTTTATGGATCATTCGCGCAAATTCGAGGGCATGGCTGCCATCCCCATGAAGGCAAATGGTCTCTGCCAGGATCGGGATCTCGCCCCCGACGATCTTAACCCGACCTTCCAGGGCCATCTTAAGCACCTGCACCATCACCTCCTCCGGATCTTCGATCAATGCGTTGGGCTCCGTCCTGGGAGTAAGGCTCCCGTCTTCCCGGTAGGTCCTGTCGGCAAATACTTCGCTGACAAAACGCAGCTCCTGCTGATCGGCCTCTTTTTTTAGCTGACTCCCGCTCAGTCCATATAATAATAGCGCAGGATCGAATTCCCGGATCGCCCGGCAGATAAGACTGCTGACTACCGCATCTTTGGCCGCCCGGTTGTATAAGGCGCCGTGCGGCTTGACATGATGCAGCCTTGTGCCGAACTCATCGCATATAGCCTGTAAAAGGATCAGCTGATCCACGATAATACCGGGCAGTTCCTCCAATGTGAGCGTTCTGTCCAGCATATCTATCCGTCCAAAATGATCCCGGTCCGGATAGGAAGGATGGGCGCCGATAGCCACCTTATGTTTTAAAGCCAGCTCTACGGTCCTGCGCATGGTATCCATATCTCCTGCATGATATCCGCAGGCAATATTAGCCGAGCTGATATAAGGAAAGATCGCCGTATCCGTATCCATGCCCTCCCCCATGTCGCAGTTGAGATCAATCGATAGCGCCGGAATGTTACCATTGGATAGCGCTGGCCCGTTCCCCCTGGATAGAGCCTGCCTGTTCCCGTTGGAAGATTCATGGCCATCGGGTCGTAGATCACTACCACTCAGCATACCAGCTCATTTAAATGATCCATGCAGGCCCGCTGCAGAATATGCAGCTCTTTTTGTCTTGCTATCAATAATTCCTCCGCAGCGCTGAGGTCCATCCGCTTGAACTGAACCGTATCACAGGGGCGTAACTGCGCCAGCTTAGGCAAATGCGCCGAGACAACATGCGCAACACGGGGATAGCCTCCGGTAGTCTGGTGATCGGCCATCAGCACGATCAGCTGGCCAGTGGGCAATAATTGCACCGTTCCAAAACTTACTGCCGAAGAGACCATCCCGACAGGTTGTTCCAGGGAAATCGGGCTCCCGGTCAGTTGGTAGCCCATCCGGTCGGAGGAAGGATGGATGAGAAAATTTTCCTCCATAAAATTACGTTGAGAGAGCCCGGTAAGCTTGTCCCATTCATTACCTGGTATAAATCCGATCTCATGGGGGAACCGGTATGTTTGCTCTGTATTGACTCTCCAGGGTAATATTTCAAAATTGCTTTCTTCCTTCAGCAGGCCCGCAAAATAAATGGTGTTTTCCTTAAAAGGCAGCTCGTCCCCTTTCTTGAGCGGCTGTCCCTGCCATCCTCCTACCCCCGCTTTCAGGTTCGTACTATAGCTATTCAGCCACTTTTCCATGCAATAACCTCCGTGTACGCCAATATAACATCTTCCTCCCTGTACCAGGGAAGGGAAATGGAGCACAGTGTTCTTTCGAACCACTACCGGCTGCCAGCGGGGAATACATTCGTCATTCACCGTAGGAGAAAAATCTGCACCGGTGATCGCAATCAGGGTATTTTGTTCGAACAGGATCTGGGGACCCGGAAAATGAACTTCCAGGACCGCCTCCTCTTCACAATTACCCACCAGCAGGTTGGCTACCTGTGCCGCATACCGGTCCATAGCCCCGCCGGGATTGATGCCCCAGCTGCCATATCCATTTCTTCCCAGGTCCTGTATAGTATCCAACAATCCGGGTTTGATAATAGAAAACGCCATGATGAAATTTTGATGTGCAAAATATATAATGTTAAAAGCCGGTGGGTACGAAGCACAGGATAAGAAGTGCGTAAACATAGTGGTACGAGGATGGGGACGATGGGAATGTATGACGAGAGCGACTAAGCTACAAATATCCTGTCTCCAAAAAATCATTGATTATTTCAAATGGCTACCAGGGAAGACAAAGCTGCAAG
>JAATFV010000138.1 GCA_015655015.1 Chitinophagales bacterium
ACGGCGGCGGAAAGAGGAATTGTCTATATCGATGAGCTCGACAAGATCGCGCGCAAAGGTGACAATCCTTCCATTACCCGGGATGTAAGCGGGGAAGGCGTACAGCAGGGACTCCTGAAACTGCTGGAAGGAACGGATGTATTGGTGCCTCCGCAGGGTGGCAGGAAACATCCCGAGCAAAAGCTGATCAAGATCAACACACAGAATATTCTCTTCATCTGCGGCGGGGCCTTTGATGGAGTGGATAAGATCATTGCCCGCAGGATCAACACCAATGCCATTGGCTTTAATGTCAATAAGGAACAACAGGAACAGGCCAAGAAGAACCTGCTGGCCTATGTCAATGCGCCGGATCTGAAGTCATTCGGTCTGATACCGGAATTGCTGGGCCGTCTGCCGGTAGTTACCCATCTGGAGCCCCTGGATAAGACGACGCTTCGTTCCATCCTCACCGAGCCTAAGAACTCTCTTATCCGTCAGTATAAGAAATTATTCGAGCTGGAAGGCATCCAGCTAAGCTTTGACCTGGACGTACTTGACTTTATGGTAGACAAAGCTGTTGAGTTCAAGCTGGGAGCCAGGGGACTGCGCAGCATCTGCGAGAGTATCCTTACCGATGCTATGTTCGAGCTTCCCTCCGCCAAGGAAACCAAGTTCCATCTCGACCTGGAATATGCCCGCAAGAAATTCGACAAGAGCAAGATGAACCTGCTCAAAGTAGCATAATATACTTAAAATACTGACGACCTGCCGTAAGGACAGGTCGTCAGCTTTAAATACACTATATGGAGGAATTGATCAATCGTATGAAGGCAGAAGGGCTTACGGAAGAACAGGCTTACAAAGCCATCGAAGTAATAAAAGTTTTCACGAAAGAAAAATTCCCTCTTTTTTCAGGCGCCATCGACAAGCTCTTCGACAAGTACGGTACGAAACCCGAGGACGATTTCATGCCTTAATAGTACCATCCCATTCTTTTTCAAATCAAGTATTGCATCAGCGAAAAACTTCTCTAGCTTTTCAATACTTCCCGGGCGATGACCAGCTTCTGAATTTCGGAAGTGCCTTCGCCGATGGTGCAGAGCTTGCTATCCCGGTAAAACTTCTCCACCGGAAAATCCTTTGTATATCCATAACCGCCAAAGATCTGAACGGCCTCGGTAGCTGTCCGGACGGCGACCTCGCTGGCATAATATTTAGCCATCGCAGCCTCTTTGGTCATGGGGAGCTTTTTATTTTTCAGGTCCGCAGCCTGCATTGTCAGTAATTCCGCGGCAGCAATTTCCGTGGCCATATCGGCCAGCTTAAAGGAAATGCCCTGAAAGTTCGAGATAGGCTGGTCGAACTGGCGCCTTTCCTTAGAATATTGAAGAGCAGCCTCCAGGGCGCCCCTGGCGATACCCAGGGAAAGGGCTGCAATGGAGATACGGCCCCCATCCAGCACTTTTAACGCCTGCTTGAACCCCTCGCCCGTCTTACCCAGCTTATTGGCACCCGGGATCCGGCAATTGTCGAAGACCATTTCTGCCGTTTCGCTGGCGCGCATGCCTAATTTGTTCTCTTTTTTCCCGCCGCTGAACCCTTTTGTCCCTCTTTCCACGATGAAGGCGGTGGCGTTGTCTTTAGTCCGGGGCTCTCCCGTCCTGGCCACTACGACAGCGATATCTCCGCTGCGGCCATGTGTGATCCAGTTCTTCGTACCGTTGAGCACCCATTCATTTCCTTCCTGAACGGCTGTGCAGCGCATATTAGCGGCATCGCTGCCTGTATTTGCTTCTGTCAGCCCCCAGGCCCCCAGCCACTGTGCACTGGCAAGCCCCGGCAGGTATTTTCTTTTTTGTTCTTCATTGCCGAAGGCGAGAATATGCCCGGTGCAGAGGGAGTTATGAGCAGCCAGGCTCAGGCCGATAGAGCCGCACACCCTGGAAATCTCCTGTATGATCGTAACATATTCAATATAGGAAAGACCGGATCCTCCATATTCTTCCGGGACCACCACGCCCATCATTCCCAGCTTGCCCAGCTCTTTAAATACCTGGAGGGGAAATTCCTGGCTCTCATCCCATTCCATTACATGCGGCTTGATATGCTGGTTGGCAAAATCCCGGGCTGTCCGGGCTACCTGCTGTGTAAGTTCATCTGTTGAGAAATCCATGTAAAATACCTTTTAAAAAAACCAGGCAACAACCTTAGGTTATTGCCTGGTAACACTAGCAAACAATCGTTATTGGCAATATATTAATCGGCTTTCGCCGTAATATATTGTAAAGTTAGTATATTTTTTTAAAAAACTAACGATTGTTAGTTTTAAATTGCTAAAAAATCCCGGTTTTAGCCGGGATTTTTCTTTTATAAAAGATTAATCAATAATAATACCGGTATGGGCGGGGACGGGGTCTGTAGGACCGGGTCCGGTGATAGGTCTGTGAAGGGAGCACCCTTCCCAGGCCGATGATCAATCCGGCACTCAGGCTGAACTGGTAGATATCCGAATAGGTGGATATATCGCCCCCCGAGTTGTAGCCGTTGTAGTAATAACTTCCACCGGTAGCGTCTACGGGAGATAATAGCTGAGCTTTTAACTGCAGGCCCAGGCGGGGTGACACATAAATATTCGTTCCCAGCTGTACTCCCATGGCGAACCGGGTGTCGCTGGTCTGGTCGGTCGTCGTCACTCCCGGGGTCAGTACGGCAGCTCCCAGGAAGGCGCCGATAAAAGGCCGGACGGTAGAGTTCGGGATAGTAAAAGACTGCACGGCGCCAGCCATAATATAGTCCAGGGAGAGGTCGCCGCCGACGATCTTGGTCCGGGGATAGCCATATTCATACAAGCCTGACTGAGTGCCCATATGGCTATAAAGAAGCTCGATGCCAAAACTGCGATTCAGATTGAACTTAATGGAGCCGCCCAGGTTGAGCCCATCGCTGATACGGCCATAACTATCATAAAAATTGGTACGGCTGGCAAAAGTGTACCCGGCAGTCGGTATCAATTCCACAGAAGTCTGCGCAAAGGAATGCAGGGCAGCCAAAATGGCCAATGGCAGAATAATTGCAATTTTCCTCATATATAAAAGTTTATATCAATTTATAGACATGGGAATTACCAGAAGGTTTAACAGACGAGCCTGAATTGTTAAAACTTATTGATTGTTAAAGAATTGCAAATTGTCTGTTTTTACCGGATAAGGGAATGGCGGTTCAAACCGGGAAGAAAAAATAATTGTCTACTAATTTTGTAGACTAATAGATATACTGTAATATTGTGCGGACAAAAGGTCGCGTGGCCGAGTGGTCAGGTACGGGTCTGCAAAACCTTTCACGGCGGTTCGACTCCGCCCACGACCTCTCCGAACTTTTTTCATATGGCAAGCAATCGTTAGACGAGGCTGTATTTCTATACGGCCTCTTTTTTTTACTTATAGCGGTAAACTGTTACCCGGATTTGAGCTAGTGTTATGATTGTATAATTAATATACTAATTAATGCTTATCTTTGGGATATGGCAAGAATATCCCAACCAATAAAGGCGACGGAATCGGAGCGGTCAGAGTTATTGTCAATGAGCCGGTCGCATAAGCTGGACAGTCGGTATGTACTTAGGTCCCGAATAATATTATATTCCCTGGAAGGCCGGCGGCTTGATGAAATTATGGAACTGGTAGGTTGTACACGGATGGTGGTGAATAAATGGCGGAACCGGTTTAGAGCAGCTGGTATAGAGGGTTTAAAAGATGCAGCCCGGAGCGGGAAGCCGGCGACATTTGACGCAACGGATGAAGCGAAGGTTATTCAGAAGGCTTGTGAAAAACCGGGACAAGGATATACCAATTGGTCCCAGCGTCGCATTGCAGAAGAGGTGGGGATGAGCCAATCCAAAGTAAACCAGATACTTAAAAAAGCAATCTTAAAACCTCATAAGGTAGAATATTGGTGTGGTAAAAGTCCTGACCCAGAGTTTGATTCCAAAATGATGACGATCGTGGGGCTATATATGAATCCCCCAGAAAATGCGATTGTACTAAGTGTAGATGAAAAAAGCCAGATGCAGGCATTGGACAGGAGTCAGCCAGAATTACCATTACGAAGTGGGGCACCCAGGAGACAGACAGCTACATACAAGCGTAATGGTACCCTGTCACTGATTGCCTCTTTGGCGGTGCACAGCGGAGAGATCATTGGAAAGTCCATTGATAGCAATAACAAAGATAATTTCTTAAGCTTTTTGAAAAGACTGGATAGGACGTATCGCAATGCCACACTTCATATCATTGTGGACAATTTCTCTTCCCACAAGCATAAAGATGTAAAAGAATGGCTCAGCCACAAAAGGAAGATCAAATTGCATTACACGCCGACCTATTCATCGTGGCTTAATCAGGTTGAGATATGGTTTAACATGTTATCAAAGGATGTCCTTAAAGGTGGAATATGGAAGTCTACCAAACAAATGGCCGACCAGATCATGGAATATATCAATACTTATAATCAAACTCGGGCAAAACCCTTCCAATGGACCTATAATGGGCGTAAAAATGACAAATAGTATACTAATTATGAAATCACCACACTAGCTATTCAGCACCAGGCCGTCATAGGCCAGTTCCATACCCGGGGGAAGGGTGGGGTTCGTATCGGCATATCGCCCCAGCTGATGGCTGATATGGGTAAAATAAGCCCGGGGTATTCCCAGGTCCTTTACTTCGGCGATAGCTTCCTGCAAGGTGTAGTGAGAGACATGTTTCTCATGCCGAAGGGCATTCAATACGATCAGTTCGCTGCCCCTGATCTTTTCCTTCTCTTCTTCTTCGATACGATTGGCATCGGTGATATAGGTAAATTTCCCAAAGCGGAAACCCAGTACGGGCATTTTGAGATGCCATACCTGGATAGGCTGAATATGAATATCCCCGACGACAAAGGGGTCTTTATCGATCCTGTTCAGGCGCAGATCCGGGATACCGGGATATTTCACATCGGCAAAAGCATAGGGGAACTCCCGCACAATGGACTCCTGGGTCATTTCATTCGCATAGAGATCCATGGGCCTGCGCTGAAAGAAATTGTAGGCCCTTACGTCGTCCAGTCCGGCCAAGTGATCTTTATGAGGATGGGTAAAGAGGACGGCATCCAGCTCCTTTATATCCGCCCGGAGCATCTGGTAGCGGAAGTCGGGCGTTGTGTCGACGACGATACGGGTGGTAGCCGATTGAACGAGAATGCTTGAACGGAGCCGCTTATCCCTTTTGTCAGGAGAGGCACAGACCTCACAGGGGCAGGCGATCATAGGAACGCCGGTGCTGGTGCCTGTACCAAGAAAGGTGATCTTTAACGGGGGATTCATTTATTCGCCATTTAGCTGATGAGTAGCTATGACATCATCGTAAATCCTGCGAACTTCCGGGCTTAGCGCTTCCGGTGAGATCTTCAGCTGCGGGATAATATCGATAAGGGTGTTGATACGGCCTTCGAGCTGAAGGAACTTATTCAGGACGATGACCTTTCTTTGTTCCAGTATACAATAGCCGCTCTGGAAGTTACCTCTTTCATAGCGGATGATGTATTCAGCTTCATCCAGTACCCTTTCGATCTTGTCGAGCGTCGTTTGTGTAATTTTCATACCCCCTAGCCCCCTAAAGGGGGGATTTGGTAAGCCTCAAAGTTACATATTTAGCACGGTGTTAGGGCATTAGCTGTTTCAAACTTATCCACGAACGATCAGGGGATTGTGTATAATATCCTTTTTACCTTATAGGAGTTCCTAAAGAATTCCCCCTTCAGGGGGCTAGGGGATGGGTCAGGCCTTGCTGGTCATACGGATCACCGGGATGATCATTTCTTCCAGGCTCACCCCGCCATGCTGGAACGTATTCTTATAATAATTCACGTAATAATTATAATTATTGGGATAACAGAGAAAACCGTCCCCCCTGGCAAAAATAAAGGAAGAGTTCACGGTAGGCACCGGCAATCCTGCTTCTTTCGGATCCCGGAAGGCCAGCACCTCTTTCGGCTCGTAGTTGAGGTTGCGGCCATGTTTGTAACGCAGATTGGTGGTGGTCTGCTTGTCTCCAATGACCTTATAGGGGGTTTTCACCCGCACGCTGCCATGATCCGTGGCGAGAATGATATTTATCTTCTTGTCGGCGATCTTCTTGAGGGCCTGATGAAGGGGGGAATGCTCAAACCAGCTGGTAGTAATGCTGCGATAGCTGATCTCGTCACTGGCAAGCTCTTTCAGCACTTCCATTTCCGTCCGGGCGTGGCTGAGCATATCTACAAAATTGTATACGATGACATTGATGTCATTGTTCAGGAGATTGTGGATATTATTTACCAGGTCCTGGCCGGCCTGGAAGTTCACCACTTTTGTATAGGAAGACTTAAGATTATCTTTTTTGAGACGCTTGAGCTGCGCACGGAAGAATTCTTCTTCAAAGAGGTTCTTCCCGCCTTCTTCGTCATCATTCTTCCATTGGGAAGGAAATAACTTCTCAATGTCGATGGGCATCAGCCCGGAGAAAACGGCATTGCGGCTATACTGGGTAGCCGTAGGCAGGATGCTGTAAAAACTATCTTCTTCCAGTATGCGAAAGCTCTCCGCGAAGATGGGTTGAATGGCCTTCCACTGGTCGATACGCAGGTTGTCCAGCAGAATAAAAAAAGTAGGTATCCCTTTCTCCACATGGGGCAGCACTTTGAACTGGAACAGGGTATGGGACATGATCGGGGACTCGTCAGACTTTGGATTCACCCAGCGGGCATAATTTTTCGATACGAACTTGAAAAACTCCGTATTAGCCTCCTGTTTCTGCGATTGTAAGATCTTGATCATTTCCGGGCTGTCGCTCTTCTCCATCTCCAGCTCCCAGTAGACTAGTTTTTTATAGATATCCATCCATTCATTGTAATCAGGATTGCTGTTCAATGCCATGAACAGGTTGCGGAACTGTTGCTGATAGGCGGTAGTGGTCTTTTCCGACACCAGCCTTTTATTGTCGATGATCTTTTTCAGGCTGAGCAGGACCTGGTTGGGGTTGACCGGCTTGATGAGATAATCCGTGATCTGGCTGCCGATGGCCTCGTCCATGAGGTTTTCCGTCTCATTCTTAGTGATCAATACCACCGGTATCTGCTGGTTGGCCTCTTTGATCCTGGCCAGGGTCTCCAGCCCGGTGATCCCCGGCATGGTCTCATCCATCAACACTACATCGATGGGATGCTCCTTTACATAATCTATCGCGTCAAAGCCATTTGTCATGGCCGTCACCTCATATCCTTTATTCTCCAGGAACAGGATCTGTGAGTGCAAGCTTTCTATTTCGTCGTCGACCCAGAGTATTTTGCCTAAAGCCATAATAAATTTTATTTAGAGGGTGAGGATTCAAAGATTCGGAGAATAGGGGTAAATTAACAAATCCCGGCGTCAAATGTAAATTATCCGACCTGCATTTGTAGATTTGGAGGTTGTTTTAGGTCGTTTTAACAAAATCCAAACAGGAATGCCCCCATCACCGCGTAAGATCATCAATGACCCTGTATACGGTTTTATCACCCTGGATCATCCTCTTTTACTGGATATCATTGCTCATCCCTATTACCAGCGGCTCCGTCGCATCCACCAGATGGCCTTCGCCCATCTTGTCTATCCCGGAGCCGTGCATACCCGCCTGCACCATTCGCTGGGAGCCTATCACCTGATGTGTAATGCCCTTGCCGAGCTGCAGCGAAAGGGTGTTCCGATCAGCGCGGAAGAGGAGCTGGGAGCAAAGATCGCTATCCTGCTGCATGATATGGGTCACGGGCCTTTCTCTCATGCCCTGGAAAATGTACTGATCCGGGATGTCCGCCATGAGGATATTTCCATTTTGATCATGGAGGCATTGAATACCTGCTTTTCCGGACAGCTGGAGACGGCTATCCGTATCTTCCGGAATGAGCATCCCAAACGATATCTTCATCAGCTGGTATCGGGACAGCTGGATACAGACCGGATGGATTACCTGACCCGGGACAGTTTCTTTACCGGCGTCTCAGAAGGAGTGATCGGTTATGACCGGATCCTGAAAATGCTCACGGTACATGAAGGAGAATTGATGGTGGAAGAAAAAGCCATCTATTCCATAGAGAAATTTCTCGTCTCAAGACGGCTGATGTACTGGCAGGTATACCTGCATAAAACAGTATTGAGCGCCGAGAAGATGCTGGTGAAAATACTGGAAAGGGCCAAAGAGCTCATTTCAAAAAAAGTGTTTGTTCCCACCTCCTCTCCGATACTGGACTTCTTTTTAAAGGAAGAAGCCGGTCCTATTCCTATTGAGCAACATCTGGACAAGTTCTGCCACCTGGATGATTATGATGTAATGGGCACCATTAAGAACTGGGTCTTTCACCCCGATAAGATACTCGCTACGCTCTCCCGGTGCCTGATCGACCGGTTTCTGTTAAAAGTCCGGATGCAGGCAACTCCTTTTGACGAGAATATCGTACAGGAACATAAGGAGCGGGTCTGCAGACAATTGTCCATTACCATGGAAGAGGCGGCTTATTTTGTATTCACCGGACAGACGACCAATACTACCTATGACCCGTCGGACGAGGAGATCAATATCCTCTTCAGGGACGGAACGGTCAAGGATATTTCCAAGGTAGATAATGCCTTGATCCAGCAAACATTGGCAAGCGCCGTAAAAAAATTTTATATTTGCTTCCTGAATACAGTCCCTGTTCCTGGTTGACGGTTGCTGGTCCTCCTTTACATAAGTGTAAATACCTAGACACCTGGCTAAGCCAGCCAACAGACTGAGATCAGGAACCCAAACAATAAATTATGACTTTTTCCGCTGCGCAAATAGCATTACTCATACAAGGCAAGATAGAGGGAGATCCGGACGCCTCCGTAGGTTCATTTGGAAAGATCGAAGAAGCGGTCAAAGGCCAGCTGGCTTTTTTAGCTAATCCCAAATACGAGGAGTTTTTGTATACGACAGCCGCATCCGTCATTATTGTCAACGAGACCCTTGAGCTCAAACAGGCCATTAACGCCACGCTGATCCGCGTCCCGGATGCCTATACAGCTTTTGCCAGCCTGCTGACCAAATACCAGGAGATCGCGTCACAGCAGCTGACCGGCATCCAGGAGCCTTCCTATATTGCAAAGACTGCCGTCTTGGGGCAAAATATATTCGTCGGCGCGTTTGCATACCTGGGAGAAGGTGTCGTGATCGGAAATAATGTAAAGATCCATCCCCATGTCTATCTGGGCGATAACGTAAAGATCGGCGACCACTCCGTTCTCCATCCGGGTGTAAAAATATATCACGATTGTGTGATCGGATCGTTCGTTACGATCCACGGCGGCTCTGTGATCGGAAGTGATGGCTTTGGCTTTGCGCCGCAGGCCGATGGCAGTTTTAAAAAAGTACCGCAGATCGGGAACGTAGTGGTAGAAAATTATGTGGAGATCGGATCGAATGCCACGATCGACCGGGCCACGATCGGATCGACCATTATCCGGACAGGGGCCAAGCTCGATAATCTTATACAGATCGCCCACAATGTGGAAGTAGGTCATCATACCGTGATCGCCGCACAGGCGGGGGTAAGCGGCAGCACCAAGATAGGCAGCCATGTGATGATCGGAGGCCAGGCAGGGATCGTAGGACACATACAGATCGCCGACGGATCCAGGATCAACGCCCAGAGCGGCGTTAGCAAATCCATCAAGACCCCGGGCGGCGCGGTGACCGGCACTCCGGCCTTCGATTATACCAGCGCTCTTCGCAGCCAGGCGCTGAGCCGTAACCTGCCCGAGCTGGAAAAAAGGCTGAAAGAACTGGAAGATCTGGTGAAACAATTACTGACGGAGAAAGTATAGATACCGGATAAAAAATAATTATGGAAAAAAATAATGTGGACTAATTAGTCCACATTATTTTTTTCCATAAATTTGTCTATGGGTAAATTTTAAACATCCGATCATATCATGCACGATACCTCATAATAAAAATCAAGGATTCGTATACTTATTTCGCTGAGAAATCTGACAAATTTCGTTTATGCCCAGATGTAATATAGTAATAGACACCATGATAACCTTACTGGTAGGGTTGGTCTCATTTACTACTCTTACATCTGGGCCATCGTAAGATGGTGGGCTTTGTCAGAGCCTCTCAGCGAAGGGCAGGTGAGTTCTGGCCCTATCGGTGTTTTACGTATCGCGATAATTTTTGCTGCCTGCCCTCTTTCTACGTTTCCCCCAAGTCTTTTTTACTGGTTATTGCATACGCATGTGATACTTTAATTACTTATTAAAGGGCAGTACCTGTTTTGCCCATTTTCCGGGAGATATGAAACGCGAACTTAAAAAGTTGTACCGAGACAGGGTCTTCGATCTTGTCGATAAGATCACGGAAGCGTCGCTGTATTCACAGCAGAAAGCAGGCAGGCGCCCCATCTTCGGAGCAGATTCGGTGTCCGCCAATTTTAAGAAGGTACTGCCCTTTCAGGATTATGAGGCTGTACAGAGGATTTTTAAGAACCTATATAAATTCAGCTTTATCAGCCTGAAACATCCTGTTAAAGAAAGGGCCATCGAACTTGCGCTTACCTATGACATCGAAAAACTCCAGAAGGAGCTGGGGCCAGGTTATGCTTTTGTGGGAAGGCAGTACAAAATACAGTTGGGAGATACCGTATTTTTCATCGATCTGCTGTTCTATCACACCCTATTGAAAAGATACATTGCCATTGAGATCAAGAACGGCATATTCAAGCCGGACCATGTGAGCAAAATGAATATTTACCTTACCCTGGTCGACGAACAGCTGAAAAAACCGGGGGACAAAAAAAGCATTGGTCTCATATTGGTCGCCGCTAAGAACGATGACCTGGTATCCTGCTCATTAAATGACTCTTCAAGGCCCATCGTAGTGTCGGAATATATCATCAACAGTCCATCATGAACGCCGTGCCCGGCAATTATCGCAGATCCCGCAATCGGGAGCATTCTTATCCCCGAAATAATTCGCCAGAAAACGGCTCCTGCATTCCTCCTTAAGCTGCAGATAATGGATCATCGTCCGGATGCGGGTCGCATACCGTTCCTTTCGCAGACGATAGCCAACGGGATCTATATACAGCTCTTCCGCCATTACCCGGTTCCGGAAGAAATACAGCTGCGGAGTGGTTAATTGCGGCGAATAGTCAATGATATGAAAAGCCTGCAACCGGTTCAATTCTTCCATGATCTGCCCGAGGTCCTTTCTTGTCAGAAAAGCCAGCTGTTTCTCCCGGACAGGTACGGCCTGGTCAAAAATACCTTCGTAGGTGCGGAGCAAGGCATGGATCAGCGGCTCCAGGGCAGGATGGTCTTTTTCAAATTCATACAAGGCCTGTTTGCCGGTGAGGAACCGGATCTTTGCCGGCAGAAAAACCTGCTGCTGAAAGCTCACCAGCCCTTCCTGGGCCAGCGTATTGATCGTATTCAACACCGTCTGAGGATCTACCTTGAATTGGCGCACAAAGGCGGTGAGATCAAAATCATAATAGTTCCCTTGCCCGCTGCCGGCTGGAAGCTGCAGGTAGTTCATCAGGTCCTGGTATACAGGCCGGATCTTGTCCAGGGAAGGGAACCGTATGTCCGGCATATCTTCCAGCTGAGCGGTATCCTGCCCCTGGCCCAGCAAAATGGCATACGCTTTGTCGCCATCCCTGCCGGCACGGCCTGCTTCCTGGTAATAGCTCTCCACGGACTCAGGCGGGTCAGCATGGATGACGGTGCGTACAGCGGACTTATCGATACCCATGCCAAAGGCATTCGTACTAACGACCACCTGTATCCTGTCTTTTATCCAGTCTTCCTGTCTTTGCGATCTTTCTGCGGGAAGGAGGCCGGCATGATAGGCGCCGGCAGGAATGCCCATCCTGTTCAGCTGTTCGCTGATCTCCTTTGTCGCCTTGCGGGTCTTGCAATAGACAATGCTGCTCCCGGGAACTTTCTGAAGGATCTCCGCGATCTTATGGATCTTTGAATCCACTTTAAAAAAGCTGTAAGAGAGGTTGGCCCGGGTGAAAGGGGCCCGGAACAAGGCTGGCTTCCGAAGCTGCAGCTTGTCGGTGATATCATCCAGCACTTCCGGAGTGGCGGAAGCCGTAAGGGCCAGTAAGGGGATCTCTGGTAACAGCTCCCTCAGGGCGGCAACGCGGAGATAAGGCGGACGGAAATCATATCCCCACTGCGATACACAATGCGCTTCATCCACTGCAACCAGGCTGACAGACAGGGAGGGAAGGTATTCCAGAAAAAGATCCGTTTCCAGCCTTTCGGGAGATACATACAAAAACTTACAATTACTGCCTGCCGCCAGCTGCAGGGTATTGATCACTTCCTTGCGGCTCATGCCCGAGTTAAGAGAAAAAGCGGTGATGCCTCTGCGGCGCAGGTGGTCGATCTGGTCTTTCATCAGGGCGATCAGGGGGCTGATCACCAGGCATAATCCGGGCAGCACCATGGCAGGTACCTGGAAGCAGAGAGACTTCCCCCCTCCTGTGGGGAGGAGCGCCAGGGTGTCTTTCCCTTCCAATACCGACCGGATGATCTCCTCCTGCAGGGGCCGGAAGGCCTTATAATGCCAGTATTGCTTTAATATGTCGAGTGGTTGCCGATCCATGCGTTGCCGGGCCGAAACTAAATCACTTTTTTCACATACAGCCGTATGGAATTGACAACCAGCACCACATCGCTCAACCCCATCACCAATGCGGCCAGCGCCGGGGTCAGCAAACCTAAAGCGGCAACGGGGATAGCAATTATATTGTAGAAAAAGGCCCAGAACAGATTTTGCCGGATGGTGCCAAAAGTATGTTTGCCCAACCCCAGGGCTAGGGGAAGCTGCTGCAGTCCATGGCCGATCAGCACCACATCTGCCGTCTGCATAGCCAGCTGTGACGCCTCGCTCATGGATATTCCGATAGTGGCCCTGGCCAGGGCAGGAGCGTCATTGATCCCATCCCCGATCATAGCGGTGGGAGCCTGCGCAGTCAACAGCGTGATCTGCTCCAGCTTCTGAGCGGGTGTCTGTTCGGCTATTACCTGCTGTATCCCTGTTTCTTCCGCTACCTGCAGGCAGGCAGTCCGCCGGTCCCCGCTGAGCAGAATAGTGTGAATCCCCTTTTTATGAAGTCCCTGAATGACGGAGGCCGATTCCGGGCGGATGGTGTCTTTTACATCTATCCAGCCCAGCAGCCGGTCATTGCGGACGATGTATACATTGTGGCTGTCGTCGGAGGTGAGCGTTGCAGCTATTTTATGAGAGCCTGCCTGGTAAATATCTCCTGTTTTTGTCTGCGCGCGCATCCCCAATCCTTTCAGCTCCTCCACTTTTGTCCAGGGCAGGGCATTCTTCTGCCGCCATTTTCCGGCAATGGACCGGGCGATGGGGTGAGTGGAGTATTTTTCCAGGGAGAACGTTATCTCCCTGAATTCGGCTTCGGTGATGCTGTCGTCTGTCAGGCGCCAGTCACTGATAGAAAAGTCCCCCGTTGTAAGGGTCCCCGTTTTATCAAACACCACCTGCCGGATATTTTTAAAGGATTCCAGGCTCCTGGCATTCCGGAAGAGGATGCCCTGCCTGGCCGCCCGGCCCAACCCTACGGCGATGGCAGCGGGGGTAGCCAGGCCCATCGCACAGGGGCAGGCGATCACCAGTACGGCAATAGCCCGCATCAGGGAAGGGGTGAGCTCCTGCCAATAGATATAATTAGTGATAAAGGTAAGGATAGCCAAGCCCAGCACGACCGGTACAAAGACAGCGCTGATCTTGTCTGCCAGCTGCTGGATAGGAGGCTTCTCTCCCTGGGCCTGCTTTACCAGCTGGACGATGCCGGCCAGGACGGAATCTCCCGCCGCCGCCGTCACCTGTACTTTTACCGTGCCGGACACCAGGATGCTGCCGCCCACCAGGGTATCTTTAGCCTTTTTTTCCACCGGCAGGCTTTCACCGGTAAGGAGGGCTTCATTCACCGTAGCCTCGCCCCAGAGAATTTTTCCATCGGCCGGGACTTGTTCGCCGGACCGGATGAGGACCAGGTCACCGCTCCGCAATTGCGTATTTTCCAGGGGAAAGATCTGTTCCTGGTGCTGATCGTCGAAAGCGATCATATTCGCCATCGTCTTTTGGGATCGGGCCAGGCCGTTCAATGCCCGTTGTGTGGTCCGGACAGAGGCGTCCTCGATATAATACCCCAGAAATACGATGGTGATGATCGTCGCGGCCGTTTCATAGAACAGGTAGGCGGGTCCCAGGTGAAAGATAGTACCTGTAAGACTGTATAAAAAAGCAGCAGTTGCGCCTGCCGCAATGAGTACGTTCATATTAGGCAGGCCGTTGAGAATGCTTTTTATCGCGCTGCGGCCGTAAAAATTCATCCCGGCGATATAGACGGGCAGGCAGAGCAACAGCTGTACCCAGGGATTCATCAATCCATGAGCGATCTCCATCAGCCGGCTGCCGGATCCATGAAGCCCGCCGGCCAGATAGCTTAAAGGCATTGGCAAAAGGAGCACCCCGGTAAAAGGCAGGCAAAAAAATAAATAACGAAGATGCTTGTTCATGGGTCTTTTAACCGGCGCCCCCGGGATGTCTTCCTTTGCAACGGTATAACCCAGATCCTGTATTCCTTTTTGTATTTGTACCCTGTCGAGCTGTCCGGGGGTGTCAAAGCTGACATCCCCGCTGGCCAGGCTCACTTTTATATTCTGCAATCCCTTCTTCTCCAGGTATTTGCTGATGGTAAGCGCACAGGTCGAGCAGCTCATTCCGTCTATTTTCCAGTTGATTGTTTCCATAATATACTATATGCAAAAATAATATCTTTGCGGCATGGAAGTCTGTTTTCATTTGCAGGAGATCCTGCCCGCCGCTGAAAAGTTCTGGCAGCAATATCCTCTGCAAAAGGTCTTTGCCTTTCAAGGGGGCATGGGGGCCGGGAAAACCACATTTATTCATGCCTTGTGTACGGTCAGGGGAGTGACTGACACGGTAGGAAGCCCTACTTTTTCCATTATTAATGAATACAGGTATCCGGGAGGCAAAATTTTTCATATAGATCTCTACCGGTTAAAGGATGAAGAAGAGGCTCTCCGGGCAGGGGTAGAAGATGTTCTTTACAGCGGGGACCTCTGCCTCGTGGAATGGCCGGACAGAGCTCCCGGCATTTTTCCGCCGGGAACAGTAGCGCTGAAGATAGAGGCGCCGGATCAGGAGACCCGCAAGCTGACAGAGAATGCGGAATGGCAGCGAGGCTGAATGGCAGCGAAGCCGAATGGCAATGAGATCGTTCACCGTATAGCTATGAAACTTGAGCAGCTAAATCCAATTTTAAATTGTAATTTGACAGACACATGTCGCAGCAAAAACCGATCATCAGTACCTCTTTCAGCTACGAAACATTAGAAGAGACCCTGGACGTAAAGCCCAAGGGAGTGCCCCTGCATATTGGGATCCCCAAGGAAACAGCTTTCCAGGAAAACCGGATTGCCCTGACACCCGATGCGGTGGGTGTATTGGTCAGCAATGGCCATGAGGTGATCATCGAGCATAATGCGGGAGAGGCATCCCATTACCGGGATAAGGATTATAGTGAGGCAGGAGCCCGGATCGTTTATGACAAAGCGGAGGTGTTAAAAGCCCCCATACTCGTGAAGAGCGCTCCGGTGATAGAAGAGGACCTGCCGCTGCTGCAGCTGAACCAGATCATTATATCTCCTATCCATCTTTCCGCCATGAAGGCGGAGCTGTTGCAAAAAATGATGGATAAACGCATAACAGGCATCTCTTTCGAGAACCTGAAAGACGATAGCGGCACTTATCCCATCGTGCGCAGCATGAGTGAGATCGCAGGCAGCGCCGTCATGCTGGTCGCCGGGCAGTACCTCAGTTCGGCCAATCATGGAAAAGGAGTGTTGCTGGGAGGCATTTCCGGCATTCCTCCTACCAAGGTGATCATCCTGGGCGCCGGTATCGTGGGTGAATTTGCGGCAAGGGCTGCCCTGGCCCTGGGCGCTTCGGTGAAGGTGTTCGACAACAGCGTATACCGGCTGAAACGGCTGCAGGTGAATATCGGGCAGCGTATGTGGACCTCCGTGATCGAGCCGCGGATCCTGGCCAAACAGCTGAAAACCTGTGAAATTGCCGTTGGGGCTCTCTCTTCCCAGACCGGCCGCACTCCTGTCGTGGTCTCGGACGAAATGGTGAGCAACATGCGGCCGGGCAGTGTGATCATCGATGTCAGCATCGACCGGGGAGGTTGCTTCGAAACTTCTGAGATCACTACCCATGAGCATCCCATCTTCATGAAATATGGCGTGATCCATTACTGCGTACCGAATATCCCTTCAGGTTTTGCCCGTACGGCTTCCCATGCCATCAGCAATGTATTGATGCCGCTGCTGCTGGAAGCAGGAGAAGAAGGCGGATTTGAGAACCTGGTATGGCATAAAATACACCTGCGCAGCGGTATTTACCTGTTCAAGGGGGCCCTGACCAATTTCCATCTCAGTCAGCGATTTGACCTGAAGTATACGGATTTGAATCTGCTGATCGCCAGTCAGCGGTGAGAATCCGCGTCTTTATTTATAATCTCCGATCGAAAGGACGTTCTCACAAAAATCATACTCCTGGGTATCATTGGAGCTGACGATCACCATACGGCCCGTACAATAATCTTTAATAAGCTGCCGGTAGAGAGCGATCCCTTCGGAATCCAGGTTGGTGCAGGGCTCATCAAGCAGGATAACAGGCGTATCGGAGAAAATTGCCTGAGCCAGCCGGGCCCGTTGCCGCATGCCGGATGAATAATAGCGTATCTGTTTATGAGCGGCGCTCTCCAGCCCAACCCGGGAAAGGATATCCTTTATCGTGCAGGAAGGCAGCAGCGGCTTGAAAGACTGGTGGAACTGCAGGAATTCCGTAACAGTCATTTCTTCGATCAGCTCAAGGTAGGGAGCGGCAATAGAAATATGTCTGAACACTTGTTCGACAGCTGTTACCGGCTCCTGGTACAAGGTCTTTCCTTCACTGATGCCGATAGCCCCTCCGATAACTTGTAATAAAGTAGATTTTCCGGACCCGTTAGGACCCGTGATCGCATAAGTATGTCCTTGTATGAATTCGTAATGGAGATGACGAAAGATCCAGTCGCGGTTGAAACGTTTGCCTGCATCAATCAGCGTAATCCTCATCAAAGCTGCTTTTGCTGTAGCGTTTAATAATACCCCGGCCGCTCTCCCGGATAAAGGTCACGATCTCGTCGCGCTCATCGCTGGCCGGGAACTCCTCTTCCAGGAATTCGAGCGCCTGGCTGGTATTCATTCCTTTATTATAAATGACCCGGTAGATGTCCAGGATATGATTGATCTTATCGATGGTAAAACCTCTGCGTTTGAGCCCCACGGAATTGACCCCGGAATAGCTCAAGGGCAGGCGGGCGGCCTTGATATACGGCGGGATATCCTTTCCTACCAGGGAGCCTCCCCCGATAAAGACGTGGGAGCCTACATGAACAAACTGGTGGATAGCGCACATACCCCCAAGGATCACCCAATCGCCCATGACGACATGTCCTGCCACCTGGGAATTATTGCTGAGTATGCAGTTATCCCCGATGATACAATCATGCGCAATATGGCTATAAGCAAGGATCATGCAGTTCTTACCCACTTTTGTCGTCCAGCGATCCCGGGTCCCCCGGTGGATCGTTACAAATTCGCGGATGGTAGTATTGTCGCCTATTTCTACAGTAGTCTCTTCTCCGTCAAACTTAAGATCCTGAGGATCAGCAGATACGACCGCTCCGGGATAGATCCTGCAATTTTTGCCGATGCGGGCCCCTTCCATGATCGTTACGTTACTTCCTATCCAGGTCCCTTCCCCTATCTCCACATTCTGATGAATCATCGTGAATGGATCCACTTTTACACGGGCGCCCAATCGGGCATCCGGATGAATCGAGGTGAGAGAATGGATCATTCGACTATCAATTGATTGATTTCCAGTTTTTTCCATTGTTATTGAATCTTCCTTATGGGTTGCGGTCCTGATCATAAAAAATGCTGAGCAAGCCCCAGCACCCGCACAAAAATAAACTTATTTGCTACAATTAACCTAAATAAAACTTCTTTCGCAGCCTCTTAACTTCTCTTTACCAGTTGAGCCATAAGGTCGGCCTCGGTAGCCACTTTATTGCCTACATACACGGTTCCTCTCATTTCACAGATACCCCGGCGGATCGGGCTAAGCAGCTCCATTTTTAGGAGCATCGTATCTCCGGGAACCACTTTGCTCTTGAATTTGCAGTTATCGATCTTCAGGAAGAGGGTGTCATAATCACCGGCAGGCATGGCATTGATACAGAGGATGCCGCCGGTCTGCGCCAGGGCTTCTATCTGCAGCACTCCCGGCATGACGGGATTCCCCGGGAAATGCCCCACGAAAAAAGGTTCGTTGAAAGTGACGTTCTTGACGCCCACGATATGCTTGTCGGTAAGCTCTATGATCTTGTCCACCAGCAAAAAGGGATAACGATGGGGCAACGTTTTTTCTACCTGCTGTGTATTGTAAATCGGGGGCTGACTAGGGTCGTAGACTGGAATATTCTTTAAATGCTTGTTTTTCTTAATATATTGCTTGATCTTTTTCGCAAAATCCACATTGGTGGAATGACCCGGACGATTGGCGATAATATGCCCTTTAATGGGATAGCCGATCAGGGCCAGATCACCTACCACATCGAGCAGCTTATGCCGGGCAGGTTCATTGGGGAAGCGTAATTCCAGGTTATTCAGGTAGCCGCCGCTCTTGACCTCGATCTTATCCCTTTTGAAGGCCTTGGCCAGGCGGTCCATTTCCTCCGCCGTAACGGGCTTGTCCACTATAACGATAGCGTTATTGATGTCGCCTCCCTTGACCAGGTTGTGCTCCAGCAGCATTTCCAGCTCATGGAGGAAGCAGAACGTACGGCAGGGAGATATTTCCACCTTGAAATCGCGCATGGTCTTCAAACCTGCATGCTGTGTCCCCAGGACAGGGCTATTGAAGTCGATAAGGGTAGTGACTTTATATTCCATGGAGGGCATTACCACCATTTCCACCCTTTTCTTCTCGTCGTAATGGGTAATGTTCGTATCGATGCTATACCATGCTTTGGCAGCTTCCTGCTCCAGGACGCCTGCCGCTTCGATAATCTCCACGAAAGGCTGGGAGCTTCCGTCAATGATGGGTATTTCAGGCCCATTGACCTCCAGCAGGCAGTTATCTACCCCCATCCCTACCAGGGCAGCCAGCACATGTTCTACCGTGCTGACCCTGGCCCCGTTGTCTTCCAGGGTAGTCCCGCGGGAAGTATCGGTAACCAGGTCGCAATCAGCCTTAATGATGGGCTGGCCTGGCAGATCGACCCGTTGGAACTGGTAGCCAAAACCGGGATTGGCGGGTTTTAAGGTTATATCTACGTTAATACCGGTATGTAACCCTGTTCCCGATATGCTCACGACCGAGGCTAATGTGTGCTGTTTGTCTGGATTGAAGTTTGCGTCCATGCGTTAATTGTAATTCTTTCTTTTTCTTAAGCCGACAAAGATAAGGGGATTAACCATTATATATCTTCCTCTCTCTCCAGCATAAGAATTGCGCTCTGCGGGACGATGAAATATTTATCTCCTTCATACAGCACTTCCGTAGCGCCGCTCACCAGGAATACGGCGATATCTCCCTCCCTGGCCTGCAGGGGTATATATTTCACCTGCTCATCCTGGTGCTTCCAGGGCTCGTCGTCTACCGGCATGGGAATGGCATAACCCGGCCCTGTCTTCATAACATATCCCTGCTGTACCTTTTCTCTTTCTCCGACGCCGGGGGGCAGGTAGAGGCCGGATTCGGTCCTTTCGTTGGGCTTGGAGGGGCGGATCAATACCCGATCGCCGATTACCACCAATTTCTTGAATTTATTGTCTGAAGTAAGGTGCATGGGGCAAATTTACGTACTCCGTCCGGGGTATCCGTAAAAAATCCCGGGAGGGTATTAACAAAAAATTAGACGGGCAAACCCGGTTCCCGCAAATGAATTATCTTTATTTGTAGCTAAATTGATTAACATGGAAGGAAAGAAACCCAAAATATTATTATGCGAGGACGATCAGAACCTTGGAATGGTGCTGAAGAATTACCTCGAGCTGAGCGATTTTGATGTGACCCTGGAAAGGGATGGACGGCTTGGGCTGGCAGCTTTTCAACGGGAAAAATTTGATCTGTGCCTGCTGGATATCATGATGCCCCATATGGATGGCTTCACCCTGGCGGAAGAAATACGGGATGTAGATGCGGATATTCCTTTATTCTTCCTCAGCGCTAAAACAATGAAAGAAGATATTATTCAGGGATATAAGCTTGGAGCGGACGATTATATCACCAAGCCATTTGACAGCGAGGTGCTGTTACTGAAGATCAAGGCTATCCTGAAACGCAATGATGACCTGAATAAGGAATCCGATAATAAAGAATTCGACCTCGGCTCCTACCACTTCAATCCCAAGCTGAGAGAACTCTCGCATAAGGGTCAGACACAGACCCTATCCCCGAAAGAGAATGAACTGTTGAAGATGCTGTCTGAGCATATGAATGACCTGTTACCCCGTGAGCAGGCTTTGAAGAAGATCTGGGGCAGCGACACCTATTTCAACGGACGCAGCATGGATGTATACATTGCGAAGCTTCGTAAATATCTCAAAGATGATACGAATATCGAGATCGTCAATATTCACGGCAATGGGTTCAGGCTGGTAGCTCCGGTGGAGGCTGCGAAGTAAATTATTTTAACTGTTGAAAGACCTGCGGTCTTTCAACAGTTAGTTAGAAGAGTGGAAGCTCGCCCTCCCTTCCCGGACCTTTTTTCCCCAGGTGCTCATAAGCTTTTGCCGTTGCTTCCCGTCCCCGGGGGGTGCGCATGAGAAAGCCTTCCTGTATAAGAAAGGGTTCATAGACCTCTTCCAGCGTGCCGGTCTCCTCTCCTACGGCAGTAGCGATCGTAGTGATCCCCACCGGGCCTCCTTTAAATTTTTCGATAATGGTGGACAGAATGCGGTTGTCCATTTCATCCAGGCCATGCTCATCCACATTCAGAGCCCGCAATGCATGCTGGGTAATAGCGAGATCGATCACACCATTGCTCAATACCTGGGCAAAGTCGCGGACCCTTCTCAGCAGGCCATTGGCGATACGGGGAGTGCCCCGGCTGCGGCGGGAGATCTCTCCGGAAGCATCCGTAGTGATCTTTGTATGGAGAATTCCGGCGGAGCGGAGAATAATCAGCCTTAGCGTCTCCGCATTGTAGTATTCCAGCCTTGACTTGATGCCAAAGCGGGATAAAAGAGGCGCCGTCAGCAAACCGCTGCGGGTGGTGGCGCCCACAAGGGTAAAAGGATTGATATTGAGCTGAATGCTCCTTGCGCTGGGGCCGCTATCGATCATAATATCGATCCGGTAATCTTCCATAGCGGCATACAGGTATTCTTCTACAACAGTGCTGAGACGATGGATCTCATCGATGAACAGCACATCATGAGGTTCCAGGTTGGTCAACAGACCTGCCAGGTCGCCCGGTTTTTCAATAACAGGCCCTGATGTCTCTTTGATATTTACGCCCAGCTCATTCGCTACGATCCTGGACAAAGTCGTTTTACCCAATCCCGGAGGGCCGTGGAAGAGGATATGATCCAATGCTTCCCCCCGCATTTTAGCAGCTTTAATAAAGACTTTCAGGTTTTCTACCAATTGAGGCTGCCCGGAAAAATCTTCAATGATGGCCGGCCGGATATTATTCTCGAACTCCTTATCCGCAGGACTTAAAGCGTCTTTTTCATTGTTTAAATTGAGATTGGGCATGGGCAAATATACCAAAAAGTGAGGCTACCTGTAAATGTCCGGGACAAGACGGGATATTGAGCCGCAGATGCGTAAATTTACTTCTCAAAACAGAAAACTATGGAAGTTCCCCTGCCTGAAAAGTCGATCAGCCCGGTGTACCTGGAATCAGCGTTGAGCTATGAAGCCTATAAAAAGCTGGTAGGTGATCTGCTGGAAGCCGGCAAGACGACCGGAACCAATCATTCCGAAGCTTTCCTCCACTATTCTCACCTCAATCAGCAAAGGATGCACCGGCTGGAAAAGACGATTGTGATCCTGCCTGAAGTAAAAGAACAGATCCTGTCCATCGACAGTCCTCAAACCTGGCTGGTATTGACAGAAGGCTGGTGCGGGGATGCTGCGCAGAGCCTTCCCGTGATGCAGGCGCTGTCGCAATTAAATCCTTTGATCCGGCTACGGCTCCTCTTAAGGGATGAGAACCTGGAACTGATGGATCAGTACCTGACGAACGGCGCCAGCAGGAGCATTCCCAAGCTGATCGCCCTGGACACCGACTCCCTGGTGGAGCTGTTCATCTGGGGGCCCCGGCCTGCTCCTTTACAGGAATTGTTCTACCGGCTGAAAGCAGCAGATACGGCCTATGATCTTATCAAAGAAGAATTACAACGCTGGTATAATACGGACAAGACCGCTTCCATCCAAAAAGAGCTTGCCGGCCTGGCAAGCGGGAACCGCGCACTGTAGGGAAGAGGCGCACCTGGCGCCCGGGGAAGGGCACACTCCGGCGCCAAAGCCAGCCAGCGCGTGACGACCTGGCAGAAAGCCAGCGGTGATCCCGCATCAATCAGGCCAGCAGATGACCCGCATCAGGCCAGGCGTTCCCATAAAATATCCGCAAACCATTTTTTAGCATCGTAGAAGGTATGCACCGCATGGAAACCCGACTGCCTCGCTATATAATCCGTTTCCGGCAGCGAATATTTCTGAGAGATCTCCATGAATATCGGCTCATTCTCCATAAAGTCGATAGTCGTTTCATTCCCTATATGGACCTGCTGGCTTATACGACTGACAAGATAGCTTTTACAGGCTCCGGTACCGGGATCGTATACCGGGTAATGTTCGAATAACTCCGGGTTGAAATCGGCGTCGAGCTCCCGGTTGATCCGCTTTAACAGGTTCAGGTTGAATGCAGCCGTGATACCCTGCCCGTCATTATAGGCATCGAGGATGGTTTTCGGATGTTTTTTCAGATCGAAGCCGATCAGCAGCAAGTCGCCGGGCCGCATCCGGCCATGCAATTGCCTGCAAAAAATAATCGCCTGCTGCATGGTCATATTCCCAATATTCGCGCCCATGAACAATACGATCTTCCGCTGAGCCGAAATATTGCTCACCCGTTCCATCTTTTCCATGTATTCGCCGTTGAGGCCATGGAACTGAAGGCCCGGCAGACTTAGCGGAAGCTTGTTCTCCAGCGAGCTGATCACATTGGAGGAAATGTCAATGGGATAATAGGTGAAAGGAGCCTTTATTTTCAGGAGCTCCCGCAACAGATAATAAGATTTGGTGGCATCGCCCGGCCCCAACTCGACCAGGTCGAAAGGGGTATTCCCTTCAACAAACAGCTGTGCTATCCTATCGGATTGATGCTGAAGGATCTCCATCTCGCAACGGGTGGGGTAATATTCAGGGCAGGCCATGATCTGCTGAAAAAGCCGGTCGCCTGTCCCGTCATAAAAATATTTGGACTGAAGGTATTTATTCGCCGCCCGTAAGCCATTGATCACGTCGTTATAGAAAACTGATGAACGGCGCCCTGCGGGCTTTCCGGTAGTTATAGCAGACAACATGGTAGACCGTTTAATTGTTTAGACCTTTATTATAGTTATTATAGCTTCAGCTTATATGCAATTTTTGCGCCGGCTTTAGGGAGCGGGCTTTCCGCGACGGGTCGCGAAAATGCCCGGGTCTAATGATGGCCCTTAGGGCATTAGGCCCGTGGCCTAATTTGGCCGAATAAGTCGTATGCCGGTAAACTGCCATCTGAGATGCGGGTGGAAAAAATTACGATAGGTCTTCCGGCTGTGATCCGCCGGAGTCGCTACAGAAGCGCCTCTCAGCACCATCTGGCTTACCATGAACTTACCGTTATATTCCCCGATCGCCCCTTCCGCCTTTGTAAAACCCGGGTAAGGCAAATAGGCGCTCTCGGTCCATTCCCATCTTTTTCCCCAGCTGAATTCCCCGGAGGCGGCTTCCCATTCCCCTTCGGTAGGCAGACGTTGCCCCTTCCAGGCCGCATAGGCAACCGCCTCAAAATAGCTGACATGACAAACAGGCTCGTCCATCGCTACGGGCCGCAGACCGGCGAGCGTATAATGATACCATTTACCTTCTATGAAATGCCAGTATAAAGGACTTTTGATACGATGCTGCTTCACCCAGTCCCAGCCTTCCGCATGCCAGTATATAAAATTTTCATACCCCCCGGCCTGCATAAAGGCAAGATATTCTTCATTCGTTACCAGGTTGGGAGAAATGGCAAAATCGGTCAGCCAGACTTTATGACGCGCCAGCTCATTATCAAAGCAAAACCCATCTCCCTCGTATCCTATTTCATAGATACCCGCAGTCATTCGAATAGGGGTCTCCGTTACTTTCCCTTTTCCGGCGGCGGGTGTCGCCAGGTCGTTAATATCATGGTCCGACCAGGCAGGGAAGAGCGGATTATGACCCAGTATATATTTTATATCCGACCAGAGCAATTCCTGGTGCTGCTGTTCATGATTGAGGCCGAGAAGGATAATATCGGTGATGGTGTCCCGCGGACCGGCAGCGCCTTGAGCGCTGCCGGATGCGCTCTGACTTCCGGAGGCCTTCTTTGAAAGCAGCTCCGTCACCGCATTGTCCACGTATTTCCGGTATTGATAGACATCATCCACAGAAGGCCTGCTGAGATTGCCCCGGTCCGTACGTATCACCCTGGCGCCGATCGTCTCATAATAGCTATTGAAAACGAAATTATACTCCGGGTTGAAAACGGTATAACCAGGTAAGTGTTTTTCCAGCAGAAAGGTTTCCCAGAACCAGGTGGTATGTCCCAGGTGCCATTTAGGCGGGCTCACATCCACCACAGGCTGCACGACATAATCCTCCTTCTGAAGGGGCCGGCAGATATCCTCACTGGCCTTTCTTATGGACCGATATTGTTCCAGTAAGCTCATCATTCATTTTTTGAGATAACCAGTAAGTTCGGAAATAGTTTGAATATGCAATTGTTGCGCCTGATTTCTGCGCATCATCAGGGCATAGGCATTATTGAACCCGATGGGCTCCAGCCACGAAAGCTGGTATTTCTCCGTAAACTGTTGCCGGACATAGTCATAGACACTATCCCTGTTGCCGGCCAGTCTCCTGATATCCTCCTGAGCCGGATGAAGGATCGCCAGCAGCGCAGTGCCGGTATATTCAGGATACATATCTATCTTATTGTTCGTCAGGGCATCAAAGCAGATCTTGGTGCCTCCCAGGCCCGTCTTTGTCTCCACCTGCAGATCAGTGTATCCCCTTATCAGCATAGCATACATATTTATCAGGATATATTGTTCAGGAAAGATCTTTGAGCCCAGCCGGATCGTTCCATGGCTGCCGGTTTCTTTGCGGCGTGCGCCCTCCGGGGGACCATTGTCCCCGGCAGCTTCTTTTCCGGGGTCTTTGTACAGCCCCAGGGCCACCAGGAAATCCCGGGCGCATTTTTCCGGGGATTGATTTAAGTATTCCACCCTGTAATTCAATTCCGTCATGATGGAATCATTGATCTTTCCCGCCAGCAGGTTGAGCACGGGAGCCAGCTCCTTATACTTCTGCAGCACCTCCGTTCTCACCACCGGAGCGGCATAATAAGGCGGGAATATCTTTTTATCGTCCTCCAGCACAGCCAGGTCATACGCTTTTAATCTTCCGTCAGTGCTGTAGCCGCTGATGACATCCAGCTTGTGGTTATAGGCAGCCTTGTACATGACGGCATCGCTGATGACGACGGTCCGGATCTTCAGGCCATAGATGGACCGGAGCCCGAGATCACCATCGATCCTGCCCATGAATTCAGGCGTAAAGCCTGCCAGCAGCTTTGAGTCGAATCCCAGCGGCAGCACGTAGAATGAAGAGAACAGCAGCAGAAGCACAGGCATCGACCATAAGGCCGCTCTTCTTTTTTTGCTGCTCATTTTCTGGATGAGCGAAAGAAGAAAATCCAGTATAATGGCCAGCAGGGCAGCAGGTATGGCGCCCGCCAGGATCATGTTGGTATTGTTCAGGGCGATGCCGCCGAATATAAATTCCCCTAATCCGCCTGCGGCGATATAAGCAGCCAGGGTGCCCACCCCCACATTGATGACAGTGGCCGTTCGAATACCCGCCATGATCACCGGGAATGCCAGTATCAGCTCCACTTTAAACAATACCTGGGTTTTGGTCATCCCCATCGCCACGGCCGCCTCTTTTACTACAGGGTCAACGTTGCGGATGCCCGTAAAGGTGTTGCGGATGATAGGAAGGAGCGCATAGAGGAACAGGGCGGTGATGGCCGGTATCGGGCCGATACCCAGGAGGGGGATCATGAACCCAAGTAAGGCGATGCTGGGAATCGTCTGCAATATGCCTGCGGCGCCTAGTATTAGTCCGGCAGCCTTTTTATTCCTTGTTATGTAGATCCCCAGGGGCAGGCCGATGAGGACGGCAATCAACAGGGAAATAAAGGTCAGGCCGATATGTTCCAGGGTCTGCTGCAGCAGCTTGGCTGACTCCTGGTGCATAAATTGCCAAAGGCTCTGCTGTTGATCCATCAGCTTGATCTGTTCTTAAAATGAGTAAATGCCCTGATCAGGGAGGTGTAATCCGTGGGCGCTATCAGTTTCGCTTCCAGCTGGAAACGCTGGTCTTCAAAAAAGGTGGTTACAAAGTCGCTGGCCGGCTGAAATAATAATTCCCCCGGTGTTCCCGCCTGTACGATTCTCCCTTTATCCAGCAGGAATATCCTGTCGGCCAGCTCGAACGCCTCCTGGACATCGTGTGTGACAAGAATGATCGTTTTACGCTGAAGCTCATCCAGCTGCCGGAAATCTTTTTTCACGCTGGCCCGGGTGATCGGGTCGAGGGCCCCGAAAGGCTCGTCCATCAGCAGTACAGGCGGAAAGGCCGCCAGGGCCCTTGCCAGTCCTATCCGCTGTTGCTGGCCGCCACTTAATTGATGGGGATAGGAGGACAAATATTTATCGGGAGGCAGGTGCAATTTTTCCATCAGGGCAATGGTACGTTCCAGGGTCTTTTTTTTATCCCATCCCAGCAGGCCGGGAACAATGCCGATATTACCGGCAACCGTGTAATGGGGGAACAGTCCGTTGTTCTGAAATACATACCCGATATTCCTCCGCAAAATTTCAGGAGGCTGTTCACCGATCTTTCTGTCCCTGATATATATTTCACCGGAGCTGGGCTCAATGAGCCGGTTGATCATTTTAAGAAGAGTGGTCTTACCGCAGCCGCTCATTCCCAGGAATACCACCGTCTCTCCTTCTTCTATGGTAAAGGAGATATCATCGACGGCTTTAAAGGCGCCGTAGGATTTAGTAATATTTTTTACCTCGATGATCCTATTCATTATCCAGCTTCATAAAAAGGTTGTTCAGGGATTCCGCAAAAGTAGGATGTGCAAAGACCGTATCCCTTATCACATCATAGGTGATCCCTCCCAGCATAGCCATTTGCAATATGCTCATCAATTCACCCCCTTCCGGCGCCAGGATCGAGGCGCCGATTATTTTCCTGGTATCGGCGTCAACGACGGCTTTTAAAAGCCCGCGGGTCTGACCTGTCTCTATTCCCCTGGCTACGCTGGACATAGGCAGCTTTGCCACTTTTATGTTCAACCCTTTCTCACGGGCCTGTTTTTCGGACAATCCTACCCTTCCCAGTTCCGGGTCGGTGAACAGGCAATAGATCAGCAGCCTGTTAGTGATGCTCTCGTTGCCATTTTCTACCAGGTTCTTATATACGATCAGGTGATCGTTATAAGAAATATGGGTAAATGCCGGGCCGCCTTTTATGTCACCAAGTGCATAAATCCCCGGTACGGTTGTCTCCAGCTTGTCATTCACCTGTATGTACCCTTTCTTATCCAGACCGATGCCGGCAACGGCAGTATTAAGTCCGGTCGTATCAGGCTCTCTCCCGGCAGCAACAAGGACATGTGAGCCGGTGATGAAGAGAGGCCCTTCTCCGGAGTCGATTTTCAGCCGGACAACCTCTTTCCCGGCGCCTTTCTCCGTGCGGGCAGCTTCCATGACTTTGGTATTCACCAGCATATTGATCCCATCTTCTTCCAGGATCTTCTTTAATTCGGCGGCAATGTCCGCGTCTTCTCCCGAAAGGAATTGCGCTCCCCTTTCGATGATGGTCACTTCGCTGCCGAGCCTTCTATATAGCTGGCCGAATTCCAGTGCAATATAACTTCCGCCGATAATGACCAGGTGCGGGGGAACTTCCACCAGGTCCATGATGGACGTGGAAGTAAGATAATTAATTTCATCAAGACCCTGAACAGGCGGCAATAAAGGCCGGAGCCCGGTATTGATGAATATTTTTTCAGCGGTGATTTTTTCCCGGGAGCCATCCTCTTTCACCACCGTAATTTCCTTGGGTCCGGAAAAAGCCGCATTTCCCAATAGCAGGTCCAGGTTATCGGTCTGTAGCAACCCTTTCGTGCTGCCTTCCCGAAAAGACAGGACCACCCCATTTTTGCGTTTGACCACCTCTTCCATATTTACGGAAAAGCCGTTCGTATGGATCCCGAAATCCGCGCTGCTCTGTACCAGGTGCGCCATATGTCCGGAAGAGATCATCGTCTTGGTGGGAGTGCACCCCACATTTATGCAGGTACCGCCAACCCATTTTCTTTCTATAAGAGCAACTTTCCAGTTGGCCTTCGCCAGCTTTTTAGCCAGCGGGACGCCCGCCTGGCCGGAGCCGATAATGATAGCATCGTATTTAATCATAATGTGATCGTCACTCCTTTCCAGAAAGCGATATGATCTTTGATATTGGCGGCGGCCTCTTTCGGCGCCGGATAATACCACGCTGCATCCTTATTGATCCTGCCGTCGACTTCCAGGTCATAATAAGCCGCCTGCCCTTTCCAGGGACACGTGGTATGTTTATCAGATGTTCGAAGGAATTCCTCTTTAACGGAGGCGGGAGGGAAGTAGTGATTGTTCTCTACGATCACTGTATCCTTACTTTCCGCAATGATAGTATTGTTCCAGATCGCTTTCATTTCCAGGATTTATTTAAGCGAAAGTTACGCAATTACTATACCATCCTGCGCGCTATTTATCACCTTTTTACCGAACGTTCCGGAACCTTTTTACTGGACGCTTACCAGTGTCAGATCGAAATAGATGGGACTATTGGGAGCGACGATCGTGGCGGTGGGTGTGCTCGCACCCTGACAGCCATACCCATAGGCGGATGGGATCAGTAATTTGATATGACCTCCCGCCTGGATCCTGGGAAGGCCGATCCGCCATCCCGTGATCAGGGTACCCAGCTGAAAGCTTACAGCAGTATTGGCGGTTGAGTCAAAGACAGTACCATCCATACGTTTACCCTTATAAGTAACGGATATCACAGAGTTGTCGCCGGGAGTCGCTCCGCTGCCCTGGGTAATGATCTGGTAATAAAGGCCGGTGGTATCTTTTACCGGTGTGATCCCATTTGTCCTTGCAAAGTTCAGCAGGGCGGAAGAATCAGCCGCAGGAGCGACATCGGTACAGGGAGCAGTGCCTGAATTGGAAGCTTTTCCACAACTCGTTGCAACAATAAAGATCACAATAACTAAACCAATGACACTCAATGAAGTTTTGTACATATGTATGATTATCCGGCAAAAATAAGGATATTAGGGAGTTGCCGGCTATTGCCGGATCCAGGAAAGGTCCGAAAATTGCATTTCATTTACGCAAAAGGAAAAAAGAAATAAATTTCCAGACATAGCCATTTGCAGACATATTATTTTTTTATCTACTAATTAAATGGGGAAGTCCATGAGCCCGGAGGAATTCAAAGCGACGCTGACAAATGAGATGCCTCCGGCGGGTATTCCCGCCAGCCTGGCAGCGATGTGGTATGAGGGAAAGAATGATTGGGAACAGGCCCATACGATCGCACAGGACCTTCCAACGAAAGAAGGGGCCTGGGTGCATGCCTATCTGCATCGCAAGGAAGGAGATGCCTGGAATGCCAATTATTGGTACCAACGCGCCGGTCGGACAATGCCGGATTATTCCCTGGAAAAAGAATGGGAAGAGATGGTAAAGGCGCTCTTTAACATTTTTTAAACGAATGCCAGGCAACTTATTCCCGCTGGAATATATCTTATCCTTCGTCGGCTGTAGTTAGCGGTCATACATACCTGTTTCCGATGAATCCTTAATACATGAAAATAGCATCATGCCTGTTTCTGCTGTTGGCAGGAATCAGGAGCCTGGCGCAGTGCCCGGATGGTACTGTTGTCCTGGAGGGCAATCATTGTGCCGGAGATACATTGACGGTACATGCTTCCGGGCGTGTCAGCCAGATCGTGTGGTACAATGGCAGCCAGGTTGTGAAAACGGTCACATCCACGACCACGACTTCTCCTGTTACTGTTGTTGCGGGTGGGAATGGCCTGGGGAATGCGGCCAATCAGCTTTATTTACCCTCCCAGATCTATTTGGACGGCAATGACAACCTGTATGTGGCGGATGAGGGCAATGGGCGGATACAAAAATTTCCACCCGGCTCTACCGGCGCTACCAATGGTACCACAGTCGTCCAACCCGGCGGACCTGCCGTTCCCTTCATGTCGGGGGTCTACCTGGATAAAAGCGGAAACATCTACGTGATGCATGGAGTGATCCTGCAGAAATGGGCGCCTGGCGCAGCCAGTGGCGTGAACTTAGCCAGTATCCTTGAATCAGGTGCCGGAACGAATAATGTAGATCAAATTTTTGTAGACGCTGCCGGAAATATTTATGTGCCGGAAAATAACCGGGTGCTGAAAGTGGCGCCTGGCGCAACGAACGCAGTGATCATAGCAGGAGGTCCCATCCCCGGTACTGCGTCCAGCCAATTGAATTATCCGACCGGCGTTTATGTAGACAATGCAGGGAACATGTATATCGCTGACAGCAAGAATAACCGGATTCAAAAATGGGCGCCCGGCGCGACGGCTGGCACAACGGTGGCGGGAGGGAATGGAGCAGGCAGCGCATCCAATCAATTAGACGATCCTTTGAACCTTTGCCTGGATGCCGCCGGGAATATGTACATCGCTGATGCCAATAATTACCGGGTCCAGAAATGGGCTCCCGGCGCAACGGAGGGCACCACCGTGGCCGGGGGAAATGGTCCCGGCAGCGCACTTGATCAGCTGAGTGTTCCCGCGGATGTATTCCTGGACAGCAAAGGATTTCTGTATATCACTGATTATTACAATGAACGGGTCCTGAAATGCCAGCCAACGTCCACTTATGCGATCGACACTACCCTTATCACCAATGTGGCCGGTACTTATACCGCTGTGGTCACCAGTGAGGGAGGTTGTACGCTGACAACCAATGCCCTGGTCGTCCGCCCCGTTCTTCATCCCGATCTGACCATTACCGCTTCTGCCAACCCGGTATGTGCGGGAGATTCCATTCTTTTTACCGCTCATTCCGACAATACAGGCTTCACCCCCTCCTATCAGTGGCAGGTCAGCGGCCAACAGGACGGCGAAAACAGTCCTGTGTACAATGATCTTCCATCGAACGGAGAAACAGTCACCTGCTCAGTACGCGATACGTCTGCCTGCGCCTTCGCGACCTCCAACAGTATTATACCAATTGTCAATCCATCGCCTGAGGTGGCGCCGGAACAGGTCTTTCCCCTCGCATGGGGTCAATCCATTACGCTGGAGCCTGCCGTTACGGGAGATATCAGCAGCTATTCCTGGAGTCCCGCCACCGGGTTAACCGATACGACGATCCGGGATCCGGTAGCCGATCCTTCCGCCACTACCCAATATACTTTACAGGTAACCGCACCGGATGGCTGTATAGCCAGTGGTTTGATAACGGTAAAAATAGTTACGCAGCTGAGGATCCCGAATGCATTCACTCCCAATGAAGATGGGAAAAACGATGTTTTTTATATCATGGGAGGACCGGCCGGCAGTGTTATCAGGGATTTCGCCATTTTCAACCGGTGGGGGCAAAAGATCTTCCAGGTTCACGATGTGACACCCGGCGATCCGAATTATGGCTGGAAAGGTGATTACCGGGGAACACTCTGTCCCCCCGATACGTATGTATACATTATCGGGATGGTATTCGGTGACGGTAAATCACAGGTAATTAAAGGGACGGTCCTACTGGTCAGATAACCCACAGGAGCAATTTTTCGCATTATTATCATTCTCCGATATAGGAGCTCATCTGCAGGATCAGATCCGGATCAGGGCAGTTGTCCAGCCATTGCTGTCTTTCCGAATATTTACAAACGCCGGGGTAATCCCCTTTCCAGCCCTGCATATTACGGATGATCTGAAAATGCAGATGCGGTGGCCAGTTGCCATTCTCAAAGCGCATTCCGAATTCTCCTATCACATCCCCTTTGCGGATATGATTGCCTTCCTGCAGGTTCTTGAGGGAATTGAGGCTGAGGTGCCCGTATAAAGTATGGAAGCCAATCCCTTCGAGATTGTGGGTCAATATCAGGGTGGCCCCGTAGTCGCTGTCATTGTTATTAAAGGCGAAGCTATGTATGATAGCGTCCAGGGGCGCCATCACCTTTGTTCCCGCAGCCCCCCAGATATCGATGCCCAGGTGAAGACGCCGGGGTTCGGTCTCTTCGCCAGGTTCCTGCGGTTCTATGATCCTGGCTGCCTCGCTGCCCGATACGGAAGAATGGTCAAAGTGGTTGCTGCGGGCATAAAGGGTGCGATGTTCGTTGTAACCTCCGATGCCATATTTACAATGGTGCTCCTTCAGTACCTTATTAAGATAAAGGGCAAAGCTCTCCGTGTCGGCGATCTGTTCCGGGCTTAGTTCCGTATTGTTATCCGTAAAATCAAAGGAATATAACTTATCCCGGGCGGGGTCGAAAGGGACCACAGCGTGAAAAGCCTGTTGGTGCTTTTGCAGGATCGATATGAAGGAGGCAGGTCCCATTGGTCTTGGTAAGTTACGATTAAATGATCATAAAACAGGACCGTGCAACACGCTTCTTCCACGTATAATATTGAAAAAGGCATGGGAGATAAAGAAAGCTTCAATTCAAATAATTAAAGCTATAGCTTTACTTTAATAATCATTTATTAATGATATACCATTAAAATAAATAAAAAAATTAAAGAATTATCTTTAATTTTGTAAATACGATTTAAAGTTAAACTCATGAAAATAAAAAGTAAAATATTGATTATAAATCAATTGGATAAAAAATTACACCTATTAAGCTCTTTCCAAAAGACATCCGTACCTCCAAAAGGATGGGTACACCTCATTCGAAAGACCCTGAATATGTCCCTTCGTCAATTGGGCGCCCGTCTTCAAATAACACCCCAGGGCATGAAAGACATAGAAAGGCGTGAAATGGAAGGCACTATTACTCTAAAAGCATTAAAAGAGGTCGGAAATGCCCTGGATATGCAACTGGTGTATGGGTTCATTCCAAAGAGCGATTCTCTTGAAAAAATGATTGAGCGCAAGGCCTCCGATATGGCAAACAAAATTGTCAAACGCACATCCACTACCATGAAATTAGAAGACCAGGAGAACGCTGAGGAAAGAATAAAACTGGCCATTATCGAAATGACCGAAGACCTCAAAAAAGAAATACCGAAAAGTCTATGGGACTAATAAATATACATTATGAGGAAGGGCAAACACCGCTGGAGGAAGATGAAAAAGAAGGGCTGTTGATTCCATCCGTGACCACCAGGCAAGAACTTGATGAAGTAGAAGAGCAAAATATTGAACAAGCTATCCGTTGGACCATCGAGCGAAGAAAAAGATTCACCGGTGCAGAAATTCTAACAGAATTATTTGTGCAGGATCTTCATCGAAGAATGTTCGGCAGCGTTTGGAAGTGGGCAGGCTCTTTAAGGCAATCCAATAAAAATATTGGAGTTGATAAATATCTCATCGGCATAGAACTACGAACGCTATTGGATGACTCCAAATTTTGGATTGAAAACAAAACTTTCAGCGATGACGAAATTGCAATACGTTTTAAACATCGCATCGTATCAATCCATTGCTTTGCCAATGGTAACGGACGGCACTCCCGTCTCATGGCCGATATGATCGCCGAAAAGATATTCGGGCTGGAAGTTTTTACATGGGGCGGGCAAACATTGATCCATCATGCCAGATTTCGATCAACCTATCTGGCAGCTTTACGGAAAGCGGATAATGGAGATTATGCCCCTCTTTTAAAATTTGCCAGATCGTGATCAAATGACCACATTGATCATTTTATTCTTCACATAAATGATCTTTTTAGGAGGATTACCATCCAGCCACTTCTTTACCACATCATCCGCCAGCACCAATTCTTCCACCTGCTGCTGGGTGGCGTCCAGGGCAATGTTCATTTCCGTCCGGGTCCTGCCATTAATGGCAATGGGATAGTTCTTGGCTGATTCCACCAGGTATTTCTCCTCGACTTTTGGATAGGGAGCGTCCAGAACGGAGCCTTCATTGCCGATCAGCTGCCAGAGCTCTTCACAGACATGGGGAGCATAGGGCGTAAGGACAACGATCAGCTTCTCCAGCACTTCTTTTTTATGGCATTTCAGATCAGTCAGCTCATTGACACCGATCATCAGCGCGCTGACGCCGGTATTGAAGGAAAACCGTTCCGTATCTTCTTCGGCCTTCTTTATCGTCTTGTAGACTGTCTTTAATTCGGCATCCGCAGCCTTTTCCGTCGTCCATATTTTCCCTTTTGTCTCATCGAAGAACAAACGCCAGAGCTTGCGAAGGAAGCGGTGGACGCCTTCGATGCCTTTGGTGTCCCAGGGCTTGCTTTGCTCGACGGGCCCCAGGAACATTTCGTACATGCGGAAGGTGTCCGCGCCATATCGGTGCACCAGGTCATCGGGATTGACGGTGTTGTAAAGGCGCTTGCTCATTTTTTCTACCTCGGCGCCGCAGATGTATTTGCCTTCCTCCAGGATAAATTCGGCGTCGGCATATTCAGTCCGCCATTTTTTAAAGCGTTCTATATCCAGCTCCAGCCCGTCGACGATGTTGACGTCGATATGCAGCTGCGATAAGGCAATAGCGCTCAATTCGATGCCGGGATCATTGAAAATATTTTTTACAGCCAGGGACACCAATTCATGAAATTCCGGGCTGCCTTCGATGGACCTGATCCCATAAGAAATGAAAACCGGGGTCTTTTTTGAAAGCTCTTCGATATGGTTGGTCCCTTTTAATTCAAGACGGTATACAAATCGGCTGCTGCCTTGTATCATGCCCTGGTTGACCAGTCTTTTATAGGGTTCGTCATGACCGATAAGGCCCAGATCATAAAGGGCCTTGGTCCACATCCGGCTATACAGCAGGTGGCCGACGGCATGTTCGGTACCGCCGATATACAGGTCTACCTGTCCCCAGTAGTCGGATGCCTGCCGGCTGCAGAACACTTCTTCATTATGGGGATCCATATAACGAAGGAAATACCAGCTGCTGCCGGCATAACCGGGCATAGTATTGGTTTCCAGGTGACGGGCCGTCCAGCTTGCTACATTGGCCAGGGGGCCTTCGCCTTCCGGACCGGGGCCGTATTTTTCCACATGGGGCAATTCCAGCGGGAGATCTTTTTCATCCAGGGGGGTGGCGATACCATCTTCCCAGGTAATGGGGAAGGGCTCGCCCCAGTAACGCTGGCGGCTGAAGGCAGCATCCCGCATCCTGTAGTTGATCTTACGGGTTCCGATGCCCTTTTCTTCCAGCTTATTGATCACTATCACGATGGCGTCCTTCATGACGATGCCGTCCAGGAAGTCACTGTTCTGCAGGATAGCCTCCTTGGTCGGGTTAGCTTCCTCGCCATTGAAGTAATCTCCAATGATATTGGTAACGGGGATGTTGAAATGCTGTGCAAACTTAAAATCCCGCTCGTCTCCGCAGGGTACGGCCATGATCGCGCCGGTGCCATAACCGGCCAATACGTACTCGGATATCCAGATGGGGATCTGCAGCCCGTTGAAGGGGTTGATGGCATACGCGCCGGTGAAGCACCCGGTGATCTTCTTCTCCGCCATCCGTTCCCTTTCGCTGCGGCTCTTTACATAGGTGATATATTCTTCCACAGCCTCCTGCTGTCCGGAGGATACGATCTTTCCGATCAGCTCATGTTCCGGCGCAACAACCATGAAGTCGACGCCGAAAATGGTATCGGGGCGGGTAGTGTAAACGGTAAGTCGGTGTGCTCCCGATCCGTCCGGGGTATTGGCAGCCATGCCGGGGGCTGGGGTGTGTATAGCCGTCCCGGAAGCTGCTGCCGGGTTACCGGGAGTATGGACCTCAAAAGTGATCTCCGCGCCAAAGCTTTTCCCGATCCAGTTGGTCTGCATCTCTTTCATGGCGTCGCTGAAATCCACCCTTTCGAGACCTTCCAGCAGCCTGTCTGCATAGTCGGTGATCCGCAGGTACCATTGACGTAATTTTTTCTTTACGACGGGGTGGCCTCCGCGTTCACTGACGCCATTAATGACCTCATCATTAGCCAGGACCGTTCCCAGCGCCTCGCACCAATTGACTTCCCCGTATCCGCAATAAGACAGGCGGTAGTTCATCAGGATCTCTTCCCGGCGGCGATGGTCAAATCTCTTCCATTCCGCTGCGGTGAAACGGAGCCTGGAATCACCCGGGCAGGGATGGGACTTATTCCCTTCCGTATCGAATAGCTGCACCAGTCCGTCGATGGGCATGGCCTTCCCCTGCTTACGGTCATACCAGCTTTTGAATAATTGCAGGAAGATCCATTGCGTCCATTTGTAATAAGAAGGCTCGCTGGTGAGCACCTGCCGGTCCCAGTCGTAGCAGAAGCCGATATTGTCCAGCTGCTGGCGGAAATTTTTGATATTGTCCTCCGTCGACACGGCGGGATGGATACCGTGATCGATGGCATATTGTTCAGCCGGCAGGCCGAATGCATCGTAACCCATAGGATGTAATACATTGAAGCCTTTCAGCCTCTTATAACGGGCATAGATGTCGCTGGCTATATAACCCAGGGGATGGCCTACATGCAGGCCCGCCCCGCTGGGATAAGGGAACATATCCAGTACATAGAATTTAGGCTTGTCAGTATTATTGCTCACTTTATAGCTGCCGTTCTTCGCCCATGACTGCTGCCATTTCTTTTCAATATCGCTGAAGTTATATTCCATAAAATACTTATGCGGGTGTTGGAAAAAAGTTAAAAGCTTCCTTCCTTCCGAAATAATGAGACAAGAGTAACGTTTAAGGGGTGACAAAAGTACGAAAACGCCCGGTAATCCACTTGTAAAAGGTATCGGAAATGCCTGCAAATCCGTTATTTTTGCCATTAGCGCGGACTGTTCTAACCCAAAAATTACTATTAAATCATGGCACAATTCGGAAAAGGATATGCTAAACGTTCTACTCCTTCCTATTTTATGGCCATTGTAGGCGTTTCGATCGTATTGTTCCTGCTGGGCCTGCTGGGATGGATCGTGATCAATGCCAACAAGCTGGGCCAGAATTTCAAAGAAAATGTAGAAGTGCAGGTATATGTCAGGGAGAATGTGTCCGCGAAGGACAGCGCCGCCCTGGTGCAGTATATTGCCGGACAGCCTTATACAAAATCATATGAATATCTGACCAAAGAGCTGGCCAGGCAGCGTTTCATCTCGGATGGCAACAATGACTGGGGGACGGTCCTGGACAAAAATCCCCTGCCTGCCAGTGTGGATTTTAAGATCCGGAGCGAATATGCCAACCCGGACTCCCTGACTAAGATCAAGGCGGACCTGATCCAGAATATTGCCGTCAGCGAGGTGCAGTATAACCAGGTGCTGGTGTCCAATCTGAATAATATGATCCGTAAGATCAGCTTTATCCTGCTCGCCGTGGCCATTGTCATCTCTGTGCTGGTGATCATCCTGATCGACAATACGATCCGCCTGGCCATGTTCAGCAACCGGTTCCTCATCAAGACCATGCAAATGGTGGGAGCTACCCGGTGGTTTATCGCCAAACCTATGGACGTAAGGGCCCTCATCAATGGGGCCGTCAGCGGGTTGATCGCCATAGGGGGCATTATAGGGGTCATATTCTTCACGGAAAAATGGCTGCCTGAAATAAGGGCGCTCCGGGATTATACCCTCCTGTCCGCCATGTGTGTGGTGATCGTATTACTCGGAATTTGCATATCTTTTATCAGCACACACCGCAGCGTGCTGAAATACCTGAAAATGAAGCTGGACGACCTGTATTGAGCGCTTGGGGCTTTATGAGCGCTTGGGGCTTTATTAAAAGTAGCCCCTGTCGCGCTCAATGTCTAATGTCGGGGCCTTCGGCCAGCTGAGCTGTGCTCAGCTTTGCCCCCCGCCCCCTAAAGGGGGAGTAAGTAACAAGGGATATTTGGCGTATACCCGGATTGACGTATATTGCAGGCCCAATAATCAATCAATTTCATTCATGGCAACGACCAAAAAACCAGCTTCTACCGCGACCAGGCAAAATGTCCCTTTATTCGGTAAGGAGAACTACCGTTGGATGCTGATCGGTATCATCGTCATGGCCCTGGGCCTCTTCCTGATGGCCGGGGGTAAGAGTAAAGATCCGAATGTCTTCGATCCGAAAGAAGTATATAGTTTTACCCGGGTCACCATTGCACCGATCCTCATCTTAGGGGGGCTGGCGCTGGAGATCTTCGCTATTTTCCGCAAGGACAAGAAAGCTGAGCAATGATCCTGATCCGGCGAATCCGGCGGCACAGCCTTTAAACAGCTGCAGCGGGTCTGGCAAATCTCTTAAATTTTAACCCGACATGACTATAGTCCAGGCTATCATCCTCGCGATCGTGGAAGGATTGACCGAGTTCCTTCCCATTTCATCCACCGCCCATATGAAGTTCACGAATCCGATCATCGGTGTGGCTTCCACTCCTTTCTCGGATATGTTCGAGATCGTTATCCAGCTGGCGGCCATACTGGCCGTAGTAGTGGTCTATTACAAGAAATTCTTTGATTTCTCCCGGCTTGCCTTTTACGTCAAGCTGATCATTGCGGTGATACCGGCCCTTGTCTTCGGCTTCCTGTTAAAGAAACATATTGACAATGCGCTGGGCAACCTGTATTTCATTGCCGGGGTAATGATCGCCGGCGGCATCCTCTTTCTCTTCGTGGACCGATGGTTCCTTAAGCCGACGATCGACAATGAGGGACAGGTATCCAATGGAGTTGCTTTCCGCATCGGCTGCTACCAGGTATTGTCGATCCTTTTCCCCGGCCTGAGCCGCAGCGCCGCTACGATCATCGGCGGGATGAGCCAGTCGCTGAGCCGGAAGGCCGCCGCTGAATTCTCCTTCTTCCTGGCCGTCCCTACCATGATAGCAGCTTCCGCGAAGAGTTTCTGGGATGTGTATAAAGATCATCACGAAGTCCTTTCGAAGGAGAATTTTTCCCTGCTGGGCATCAGCAGCGTAGTTACCTTCCTCGTTGCGATCATCGTCATCCGTTATTTTATAAGTTTCCTTAAGCGGCATGGATTTAAAGTCTGGGGTTATTACCGGATCATCGTAGGCCTGACCATGCTGCTTTTATTGTGGAGGGGGATTGTCTGATGGTAACGGCGCCTAAAAAGGTGATCAACGGATGGGCCATGTATGACTGGGCCAATTCGGTCTATAATCTCGTCATCACCACCACCTTCTTCCCTATCTATTTCCTGGCTGTCACACGCGAACATTTCGGGAGCGAGAAGATCCCTTTCCTGGGACGAACGTTCGTTAATTCTTCCCTGTATGATTACACGCTGGCCACCGCTTATCTGCTGATCGCGCTGTCCTATCCCATTCTTACCTCTATCGCCGATACCAGGGGAAATAAGAAGAATTTCATGCGTTTTTTCTGTTACATGGGCGCCGCGGGCTGTAGTCTCCTTTTTCTTTTTGACGGGGGCAATCTCGGCTGGGGCATTCTTTTTTTCATGTTTGCCTCTATGGGATATAATGGCAGCCTGGTCTTCTATAACGCTTATTTACCGGAAATAGCGGCGCCACAGGACCGGGACCGGGTCAGCGCCAGGGGATATGCCTACGGGTATGTCGGCAGCGTGTTATTGCAGATCATCGGTTTTGTGCTGGTGCTGGCGCTGCCGCACAATCAATTCCTCAGCCTGCGCCTGAATTTTTTACTGGTAGGGATCTGGTGGGCCGGTTTTGCGCAGATCACGTTTGCCGCCCTGCCGAAGATCAACCGGGTGCTGTTCAAAAAAGGCAATGTATTCACGGATGGGTTTGCAGAGATCCGGAAAGTATACGGAGAGGTGAAGAAAATGGCCGTCCTGAAAAGATTCCTGCGGGGCTTCTTTTTCTATAGTATGGGGGTACAGACGGTGATGCTGGCCGCCACACTCTTCGGCAGTAAATTATTGGGACTGGAAGATACCAAGCTGATCGTTACCATCGTCCTGATCCAATTGATCGCCATCGTAGGCGCTACCTGGATGAGCCAGCTCTCCGCCCGCTTCGGGAATATAAAAGTATTGATGGGCGTGGTGATGTTCTGGATCGTAGTGTGTATCTCCGCTTATATTACAGCCGGATTTGCCGAGCCGCTGAAGTCCTTTCATGTGAAGATCGCCGATCTGGAGAAGCAGAAACAGGAGCTGAAGATCAAAGAGGCAAAGGCGGCACACGACGGCATTGCCAATAATTACGATGTGGAAGAAGGCAGGCTGGAAGGTGAGCTGTCCAAATGGAAAGCAGATCTTGCTCCCAGGCAGGGCCCTATAGAATATTCTTTTTATCTGCTGGCGCTGGCGGTAGGGCTGGTGATGGGTGGGATACAATCCCTCAGCCGGTCCACCTATTCCAAGCTAATGCCGGAGACGAAGGACACGGCTTCTTATTTCAGCTATTATGACTTTACGGAGAAGATCGCTATCGTGATCGGTATGTTCAGCTTTGGCTTTATCGAGGAGCTGACGGGCAGCATGAAAAATTCCGTGGTCTTCCTGATCCTCTTTTTCGCCATCGGGCTCGTATGGCTGTATTCGGCGCTGTTAAAACAGCGGGAGGCGGTCGCGGCATAAACGGTCGCGGCATAAATAGGCATGGCATAAGCGCGCACGGCATAATAGTCAGCGCTTCCAAGTACCGATCTTGCGCGCAAAGACTTTGTCATCCTCCTGATCTGTCTGCAAGAATTCCTTAATTTTACGGCCATGCAATTATATACGATTGAAACCGGCTTTTTCAAACTCGATGGAGGAGCTATGTTCGGTGTTGTTCCCAAGACGATGTGGAGCAAGTTCCATCCTGCCGACGAAAACAATCTCTGTTCCTGGGCAATGCGGTGTCTGCTGATAGAGGAAGGCAATCGCCTTATCCTGGTTGACAATGGGATCGGAGACAAGCAGGATGCTAAATTCCTCGGCCATTATTACCTGCATGGAGAGGATACGCTGGACAAGTCCCTGGCCCGACATGGGTTTCACCGGGATGATATTACGGATGTCTTTCTAACGCACCTGCACTTCGATCATTGCGGGGGCAGCATTGTCCGGGAAGGTGACCGGCTGGCGCCCGCTTTCAAGAATGCTACTTACTGGAGCAATGAGCGGCATTGGAAATGGGCTACCGAGCCGAATGCCCGGGAGAAGGCTTCTTTTCTGAAGGAGAATATTCTGCCGATCTGGGAGAGCGGGCAATTGAGATTTATTGATGTGGGCGGGGCGGATGGCCTCGCGGCCGGAGGCGCAGACCCTGCGACCAAAGGAGATGCAAACCCCGGAAATTCCATCAGCCGGCTCGGGTTGGTTTCGTCCGGGATCATTCCGGAATTGTCCATACGTCTGGCGAACGGGCATACGGATGCGATGATGCTGCCGCAGATTGTTTATAAAGGCAGGACGATCGTATTCATGGCGGATTTGTTGCCTTCCGTCGGCCATATTCCATTGCCTTATGTTATGGCGTATGATATGTTCCCCCTGACGACATTACAGGAGAAACAATCCTTCTGGTCGGAGGCTGCCGCTGGAAATTATGTGCTGTACTTAGAGCATGATCCGGTGAATGAATGCTGCGTGCTGCAGGTAACGGAAAAAGGAATCCGCCATAAAGATACTTTTACGCTCACAGAACTTTAATGTCCCTGCAAGGCAACCTCGCCAGCGGACAAACTTCGCTCGCCTGCGTCTGAGAAATTGTTCCACAATTCCCGGATCTCGCTTTCATTAAGGCGTACAGTTTGCCGCCCGTTGGGCAGTAACCTGTACATAGTTCACATTGGAATAGGCGGACGCACTTCCACAGCTTACCTGCCTCCTGAAATAGGTGGATACCGCTAAATTAGCCGGCGTATATGTTGTGGCTACCGCCTGTACAATATTGCGATAATTAGTCCCGTCAACGCTGTATTGCCATTGATAGCTATAATTACCGCTACAGGAGCCCCCCGTTGCGTCCTGGCTGCTGCCGAACAGGCCGGGAGATTTATTGAAACTGATGGGACCTGTATTGCCGGTGATCGTTCCGCCTGTCAATAGTGGTGGAGCTACATTGATAATTTCCGGGCTGCTATAGGCTATAACCTCATTGCTCGTCACCATTACCCGGTAATAAAGCGTCGAAGTCTCGTTGCCAGGGTCAAAGGTGGTCCCTCCGGAACCGACATTCGTTAGGGTGCTAAAAGAAGGATCGGGCGAGCTCTGCCATTGATAAATATAGCTGCCATTGCCTCCCGAAACACCCGAAAGGATTAGTGTGGCTGGGGCCGTATTATAAGCAATTGATTGGTTGGCGGGGCTGATAGCGCCTGCCGCCAATTGTCCATAGACTGTGACCAGCCCTGTGGCGCTATAGGACGTGACGCCATTACTCGTCACCGCCACCCGGTAATAAAGTGTCGAAGTCGCATTGCCCGGGGCAAAGGAGGTCCCTCCGGAACCGATATTCGTCGGACTGCTGAAGGATATATCCGGCGAACTTTGCCATTGATAGGTATAGCTGCCGCTGCCCCCTGATACACCAGAGAGAGAAAGAGCAGCGGGAGTGGTGTTATAATTGATCGATTGTGATGACGAACTTATACTGCCAGGCTGTAGTTGCGGATATACCGTTATTTGCGCATGCCCGCTTTCGCCGGTCGCCCCATTACTGCTGACTATTGCCATGTAATAAGTAGAAACAGTCATATTCCCCGGGGAATAGGTAGAGGCAACAGCACCCGGAATAAGATTCCAGCTGGTTGTCCCGAAAGGTGCGCTGTACCATTGATAAGTGTAGCTGCCATTGCCACCCGATACGCCGGAAAGGGTCAATGCCCCCGGGTCCGTATTGTAATTGATCGTCGGACTAACCGGGCTGATGCTGCCTGGCTGCAATGGCGGATACACTGTGACCAACGCATGTCCGCTTTCGCCGGTCACTCCATTGCTGCTGACCACCACCATGTAGTAAGTAGTGCTCGTTACATTCCCGGGAGAATAGATTGTAGTAACAGCTCCGGGAATAAGATTCCAGTTGGTTCCGCCGGGAGGTATACTATACCATTGATAGGTGTAACTGCCATTACCGCCCGTTACGCCGGAAAGGGTTAATGTCCCCGGGTTGGTATTGTAATTGATCGATTGATTATCCGGACTGACGCTGCCTGGCTGTATCTGCGGGTAGACGTTGACCACCGCCGTCGGGCTATAGGCTGTGATCCCGATGCTCTTTACTGCCACCCGGTAATACAGTGTCGAAACCACATTGCCGGGACTGAAGGTCGTACCTCCGCCGCCTATATTCGTTACACTGCTGAAGGAAGGATCGGGAGAGCTCTGCCATTGGTAAGTATAGCTGTTGTTCCCCCCTCCCATACCAGAGATAGATAGTATGCCGGGAACAGTGTTATAATTGACTGTTTGACTGGAAGGGCTGATGCTGCCTGCCACCAGTTGCGGATAGGTGATCGTCACATTGATTGCTCCCGACCCGATACCCGAAGCCTGTCCTCCTGTAACATTTCCCGACGTCGTTCCATCATTTTTCCATTGCACAATAATACCCGGTCCTGTCGCTGAACCTATGATCGTTCCTCCGCTAACGCCCCACACTATATCAGAAATACCTGCAGAACAGTTCAAAGAATAACTTTGAGTGCTGCCGCCTGCCACAGTAGTGGCGCCCCGGACCGTACAGACAACCTGGTTGCCGCCCCCGCCGGGGGGTGCGCTATTCGGCGAAAATGGGATCACTGCTGTTTTTATTGTACTTGTTGTGTCTTTGCCTGTATTGGCGGTTTGGGCGTATTGCGACAGAACCGCTAACTGGAACAGGAGGAATAAAAATGCGAAGCGCGTATTTCTGAACATGGGATAAGGTATTATAAATCTTAATAATGAATACTGTCAGGTTAACGGGTGCGCAAGTTGCTACAGCAGCCTTGCCGGTTAGTAGTAACACTGAGATCAGGGCAGAATTAAAATTCGTACAGCCAAACTAGGGAAATAAATCAATTGCGCATATAGCACAAAGTGGTAATAGCATTATTAAGCGTAGCTAAAAAAGCAGGAATTTTTATTAAATGTATACCCTTATTAACATGCTGTCTTAGCTGACAGACAGGCATTTTCAACGAAAGGTTTTCAATCATTTTGAGCAGTCTTACGATCCTTTTTACGGGAATATCACTTTTAAAACAGAGGGATTATACGCTGCATTTATGTGGTTTTCCGAAGCATCCTGCCCTTAAAAAAAATATATATGTTCAAAGGAGTCAAGCTGTTTATTTATCTAGTTTCCCCTCTTTACCACCAAAATCCCTGTCAAATCCGGATCTGCCTGAATCCGCGCCATTTCCGCAGTCACTAAATCGGCAATCGCCTGTTGCACCTTTTGAAAATTCTGTAGAATGGTGTCGTTATCAACGGTATGAATAACCGGTAAGGAAAGAAGTTGAGAGGAACTATCTTTCGGATAATGGTAGCCAGCACATTCCCAGATGGTTTCCTAGCTCATGAGTTTTTTTATGAAATTATTTTTCATGATCATCCCGGAGAACAAAAATATAGAGGGTTTTTTAGGCCCTCTATAAGTATCAAACAAATTTAGTTATAAAGCTGGTTATAATTTTAAAACTTAGGTTTCTGACGAGTCCCTCGTAATGAGTTGATAACAACCTGTTCAGTTTCTATTTCATAAATAATCATGTAAGGAAAGCGTTTTATCCTGAGCCTCCTATATTTCTGATTAATTGCCGCATAATGTTGAGGGTTTTTGCTGAGTCTTTCAAACCCACCTTCTATCTCTTCTATAAACTCATACCCTAATCCGGCTCTTTGGGTTTCATACCATTCAAAAGCTTTTTGTATATCAATAACTGCTTCTGACTGGACTACAAGCCCGTAATTCATCCCATCTTCTTTTTGCCGGTTATAATGTCTTTGGCTTCCTGCCAATTGTAGGTTTTGCTTTCACCACTGAGGCGTTTAGCACTGCGTTCTTCAAAGAGTTTAATCTCTTCGTCACTGAATTCATACTCAAAGTCATCATCTTCATTATATTCTTTGGCCACGGCATACATAAGCTTCAGTAACTTATCATCCCCTTTATCTATATATTGGTGTAATTTTTGACGCATGTTTGCTTGTTCCATAATAGTTTCCATTTGATACAAATTTAATAGTTTAATTCCTTATATGGAAATCATCCAAGAGGGTGATGTTTAGGCAGTTGATCCGTCAGATTCCCCATCTCCTGGGCAGCATATGTCTCCGTGCTGATATATTTGTACAGTCAGCAGGCTTATCGCTCCGCTTCTAATTTTCCGAACAAAAATAATATCATACACGAGATTAATCGTCTCGCTCAATTGCCTGTGTCGGGCCGACAGCTGCATTATACAATAAATATCCTGCTAATCGGTTTTATAGGAGTATTACCCAGCAGATAAAAGACGGGCAGTGCCAAGCAATTTTAGGCTTATGATCTTGGCGCTATGTCTGTAAATCCTATGTTTTTTAGAAACGCTAGTTTGATACGCTACCCAAATTCCTCTGGAGGCCAGGGTTTGTCGTCTGGCCAGAATAGAGGTTTTTCTCTTTTAATCTGAAATGTTTCTTGAATTTCTCTTAAACTAGCAAATATTTTAACATCTCTTTTTAGCAAAACTTCAGTCAATTCTTTTCCAAGCTCAACATTATCAATAAGTAGTATTGACAATCTCCTCTTATTTACTATTGAATATTCAATAGCATCATTTTGATTATTTCGAATTAATACCAAATCATTACCATTATCATTTTCTGTTAAACATTGGTTTAATTCTTCTAAAATTTTATGATTTGGCATATTGGGTTATTCTTTTTTTATTGTTTCTGTAGTTGTATTAAATCTTTCTGCAGGTTTATCCTTGGGCAAAATTACAGAAGACTTCTGTTTCGATCCAGTTTCTTGCTGCTTTTTTAAATAATCCACATCGTACACACTTGGTTGTGTATTACCTCCTGGATGAGTGTGATTTATTAGATATGAGTCTTTCCCTGAAGGAATATTGACCGTATTTAAGGTACCTGAATATAACATATAATAGCCTCCCCCTCCATTTTCTCCAGTTCCTTCAAAATATACTTGGGCAAATTCTACATTATATTGATTTGACATTTGCCTCATGACTTCTTCCGGCAGACGCTTTTCTCCTAGAAAAGCTCCACTTGACCCAGGTAAATGCCCATCTTTAACTATTGATTTTTCCACAAGATCATGTTGCTCACTAGTCTCTCCTAAAGTTGTTCTATTTGATAAAGCATCATGCCTAGGAGTTAAGGGGTCAATTACATATAATGGATTTAAACCTGTAAAAGAACTTACTATTTGTGTTGTTATTAAGAAAACTGCCATCTGCAATTGTTCTCCCGATTCAGCTCCCAGTCTAGACTGAATAGCTTCTTGCGTCTCAAAACTTACCCATCTACCATTGTCTACTCTTCTTACAGTTTGGTCAGCACCAGGGTTGTGTTTCCAATAATAATTTCTACCATTATCATCTTGATGTATAAACCATGTTTTGCTGGTTACTTTATCATATACAGCCTCCACATCAATGACACCTAATTTTCTGTCCATTACGTTTCTACTGTAAATCATATTTCCTCCATCAACACTAAATCTCTTGTATTGCCATTTCCAAGAATAATCCAAAGGCTCTCCTCCATCTCTGTCAAGATTTCTTATAGGATTATTTCCTGCAAAATGAAAAGGAGAGAATTCAGTATATTCTTTGCTTAATGGGTCAAAACTCAAAAACCTACCCACCCTGGGATCATACACCCTCATTCCATAGTCCTGCTGATCACCCACACCCTTGACCTCATTATCATTCTCCTTTCCATTAAACCCATACCGATATGACCCCGCACCCGATTTTTGCTATTATTTTGGAACTGCTGACAGCGGTTTTACCTAACCGTTCAAAGAGCTTGTATACCTCCCCAAGATAACCGATTTTTTCTTTCAAATGAA
>JAATFV010000004.1 GCA_015655015.1 Chitinophagales bacterium
AACCGTTTCTGGTATGGGAGACCGGACCAGCGGAACCAGGATATGGAGCGCTGGGAGCCTTATCTCCGGTTCAAGCCGAATATAAAGTTCAACTATGTCTATTTTTATGACAGCACCGGGGATAAGAATTTATTTAAATACAATCCCGGGATGACGGTGCAATCGCTGGCGGAGAAATATGCCAAGTCGATGAAGATCAGCCTGGAAAAGTTTAAGACGCCGGCCCAGATGCATGCGCTGATCGATCTGCGGCCGGAGGAAAACCGGTATGTCATGCAGCTGAAGTACAAGGGGCGGACAACCTTCCTGCGGCTTTTTGATGATCAGATGGTGTTCCCGACGGAGACGGAGACGGCTGCTGCGCTGAAAAGGCTGATGCAGGCTAAAATGCCGAAGATCGCGTTTGTGCAGGGAGAGCTGGAACGCAGTATCGACAAGATGGGCGACCGGCATTACAAGATGCTCACGAACAGCATCACTTTCCGGAATTCGCTCGTCAACCAGGGATTTGATGTGGAGACGGTCTCTCTCAAAGAGCAGGAGATCCCTGCGGATATTGCCGGCCTTGTCATCGCGGACCCCAAAGTCGCTTTTGATACAGCCGTTCTTTTGAAAATTCAAGCTTACATTGCTGCCGGCGGCAACCTGCTGATCGCCGGGGAGCCGGGCAAGCAGGCCATCCTGAATCCGCTCCTGCAGCCGCTGGGCGTCCACCTGATGGATGGAATGCTGATGCAGAAAAGCAAGGACTTTTCGCCGGAGCTGGTGTTGCCGTACCTGACGGCTTCCGGAGCCGGCCTGACCAAAAAATTACAGCGGGATGCGGAAGACAGCCTGCCGGTATCCGTGCGCGGAGCGGCGGCGCTGGCTTATGACAGCAGCGGTCCTTTTACGGTCACCCCGCTGTTGATGACCAATGGAAAATCCAGCTGGAATAAGAAGGTGAAACCGAATGCCGATGAGATCGAGGCTGCGGAAAATACGGACGGTGAAGTCACCGTCATGGGGGGCGGCATGATGGTGGCCAGTGTATCCGGCTTATCGGGCAAGAAGAAAACGGCCATTCCGGAGATCGTCTATTCTCCTGCTGACGGGGATCAGAACGGTCCTTTACCGGCTGTGATGGGGCTTACCCGTACGATCAACGGGAAACAGCAGCGGATTGTCGTGGCCGGGGATGCGGATTTTCTCAGCAACTCGGAACTGGGCCGTTACAATCCGAGGACCAGCAATTTTGACTTCAGCACGGCGCTCTTCAGCTGGTTCAGCTATGGGGAGTTTCCCATTGACAGTTCGAGACCTAAGTCGAAGGATAACAGCCTGGAACTGACCAGTGCGGGGCTGGGGTTTCTGAAGATCCTGCTGATGGGGATCCTGCCGGGGCTGTTGCTGATCGGAGGAGCGGTCTTGCTGATCCGGAGGAAGCGGAAATAGAGGGGCTTTTCGAGCGGTTATCATTTCGTTAGCGAAATTTTAACGTTAGAAGCAAAGTCTTAACATTACGCTTAACAGGAGACGGCGTATCTTTGAGTTGTCAAACGAAATAAGAATACAGATTAATAATATTTTTTAAGATTTTCTCATAAGCAGTTAGTTTTGGTTAACGGCCCCTGTGTCTACAGGGGCTTTTTTGTGTCCGGTCTTCTTCGTCCGGCTTTCTTTGCCTGACATTCTTCATTCGGTCTTCTTTGTCTTCACACATTTCCATCAACAAGGATACCGTTGCCGGCCTGATAGCCGGCTGTAAACAGAAGGGGTTCGCCATCTGGATCAATGCGATGTGGCCCGAGCTGTGCGGGGGGCAAGACGATGACAGGAAAGGACATGATCAACCGGGAACTAAAGGCCTGAAGGCGGGCCGATAGTTTTATAATTTTGCATCATTATTCTTTGCCAACCAACAAATTCTGCGGGTGCAGATCATAACATTTGCCATTTTTGTAGCGGATATAGTGCAGCTTGTTGTTAAAGTCGATTTTTTCCACGAAGTGGTGGTAGACCAGTCGTGCTACGGATTGCTGGAATTTTCTACCATTTTCCGACAGATGTACCGTTAAACAGGAAGTAGCCCGGCGGGCATTGCCATCGGGGATGAGCCGTTTGATTTTTTCTTTTGTCCAGACCTGTAATCGTCCCGATTTAAAACGGGCTGCTCCTTTCACCCGGCCGAAATTGGATATGAAGTACGCGCTGTTGGTTCCTGTAATGGGTTTCCACTCTTCTCCGGGCATGCTGTCGGGGTGAAGGTTGAGTGCCGCGATCGGCTGTTTGCGGGAGGTTTTTGGTTTTCCGAGCTTTTCCCAGAGATAGGCATTGAAAAAGTCTGACGGGATTTTATCGGGTACCGGGACCGGTTCTTTTTTTTCGACTGGTTCCCACCGGAAGCCATGGTATTGATAGATACGGCCGACCACGCAGGCGGAAAGGCCGCTCAGGTGAATCCCTGTTTTTTGGGAAGCGGCGGTGAGGCTGGGATAGGTGGCGACCACCTTGCCGGTCATGGTCATTTGCCGGATGGGAATAGACAGTTCCTGAAATTTGGACCGGGTGCGTTTCAGCCGGATGCTTTTGTTCGCCAGTTCACTGCGATCGGTGAGGACGAGGTTGCGGAAGTCAAGATTGCGGCCGTCGCCATCTTTATAGGAGATCATGATGGTCTTGTCGTCGAGGTCAAAAGGGGCGACGAAAGCATGGTACACATAACGGGCGGTGCTCCGGCTGATAGATTTCTGAAGGTGTTTAAGCGTATTGCCGACTGTGTAGGTCAACTCATTCATCAGGTGATTCTTTTTCACCCGGACATGCTGGGACATGATCATTTCCCTGGTATAATAACCTTTGTCTGCACCGGTGGCCCGCCAGCGGCGCAGGGATTTAGTTCTGCCCAGGCTGGATATTTCATAGATGCCGTCGAAGCCGGGAATATCCAGCCAGCGTTCGCCGGGGAGATCGGGTAGTGACCGATTTTGATAGGGATAGTCCTTTTTTGGGGAGCGCATAAACGAATTTAGATGTTTTATAGCTTTATTTTCAGGGCGTATTCGGTTTTTAATGTCAGAAGCGCTTCCCCATTCCCTTTTGCGTCATCTACGGGATGATGTGTGTGCGTTTTTTGGTGGCGAATTTGGCAAGTCCTAATGCCATAGGGTTTAAATCGGTATAAAGAAAAAGCCTAAAAATATTATATTTTCAGGCTGGAAAGATGTGGTTGGCCGAGTGATGGCCCTTTACTGCTGCATCAGCTTGAATACAACAGGTTGTTTCTTATAAGACTTCACCTTACGCCCATTCTGAATTGCCGGGGTCCATTTGCCGCTTTGCCGGATTACCCGGACAGCTTCTTCCCGCAGTCCTCCCTGATCGGGACCGCTGATGGCCGTGACTTCACTCACATTTCCGTCCTTATCTACGATGAATTGTACCGTAACGACACCCTGGATCTCATTGTTGATAGCTTCATCGGGATAACGAAAGTTTTTATTCAGATACCGTTGCCAGGCCGGAATGCCTCCGGGATACTCCGATTCGATCTCCACTTTCGTAAAAGTCTTGTCATAATCCTCCGTAACTCCCGCCTTTGGCACTTCTACCACCCCTTTTCCTCCATCCGATACCGGAGGCGCAACGATCCCTTCATCCTTAACGCCTTCCTGGTTGATCGTACCGATCCTGGTATCTTCCAGCTTTTCCTGTTCCGGCGGCTTTTCTTCTTCCTTCACCTCAATGTCTTTTACGATTCGCGGCGGCGTGAATTTTGTCACTTCTACCTTTTGCACTACTGCCTTAGGCGGCGGCGGCGGGGGAGGCGCTTCATTTTTCTTTTCCTCTTTTATATCTTCCAGCTGCACGTCCAGCACCGTAACCGCTTGTTTTTTCTCTCCCCCGCCTCTGTTGACGAGGTAATTGGCGCCGAACATCATCCCCGTGACGAGCGCCATTCCGGCAAGCGATACGATCATACGATTATTGTAACCTTTTCGTAGCGCATAAGCGCCGTATTCCTTATTCCTGCCTTCGAAAACAATATCCAGGAAACTGGAATCCATTATTTTGCTTGCTTCCATGGTAATAAGATTTACTTCATACCAAAGCTAGCAAGTCCCCGATCCCGGTAAAATGACTTGCATCAGCTTAAAACCTGAGGTTGGGATAGATTCTTCATGAGCTCATCGAGGGCCGGCCTGAAGGTATCCATGTCGCTCTTTTCCATCCTGAAAGAGGTGCCGTCCTTAATCAATTTCATTCTTTCGGGCGGCAGATCACTTAAGGGAAGCTGGGTGACGGATAACGGCGCCTTGCCTGCCAGCAGCGTCAGCTGATCTTCAATTTTTTCCTGCTGTCCGGATCTTCCGCCGCACAGGGTGACAAATGCAAATTGGCCAAGATGCGGTTTAACCAGTCCGATAAAGGACTTTAACGGACTGGCGATGCCGGCATCCCATATAGGAGCCGACAGGATCACCAGGTCATATTGTTCTAATGACAGGAGAGGAGGATCAATCCTGGGCTTTCTGTCCAGCAGAAGGTCGAGCAGGATGGTGAGCCCCGATCTTAGCTTTTTTTCCTTTATTGCATAGATATCTGCATCCAGCCGGCTGCTTAATTCCCCGGCCAGCAGGGCATTATTTCCCGTAAAAGAATAATAGGCTATCAGTGTTTTCATGGTGAGATATTTAAGATTGTTGTTTTCTGGAATTTCCTGTTCGGGATGATGCTATTCCGAATGATCCTGTTTCGGACGATCATGTTTTGGACGATCCTATTCCGAATGATCCATAGAATACCTCCTCAAAAATAACTGTCCCCTTGTCAGCCAGTTATGAGCATCCTCAATGGAAGCTGTGATTGTGGTCAGGATCGTGGCGCCGGATAAAAATGGCATATGCCCCAAATGTGGTTCAATGGCGACGGGAAAAAGGGGGTTCGGTAAGGCTAAAGGGAATCTTTCCGTTACGGAAAAAGCGTCGTGAATAAATATATGCCAAATAAGAGGAGGAGAATAATGCCCTGCAGGATATTGGTTCGTCCTGTACGCAGGGACAGGGACACGATAAAATAGGATAGGAGCAATAACACCATCGTTTTGCCATCCATTCCCAGGGTAAGCTTCCATCCCTTGACCAGGGCTATCAATGCCACAACGGGAATGGTTAGTCCCATGCTGGCCAGGGCCGAGCCCAACGCGAGGTTCAGGCTGGTCTGCAGGCGGTTTTTCCGCGCGGCCTTTACCGCTGAAATACCTTCCGGCATTAATACCACGGCGGAGATCATGATCCCCACCAGGGATTTAGGGGCCCCTTTTTCTTCTATCCAGTGTTCTATGCCCGGCGCCAGGGATTCAGCCAGTAAAACAACGATCACCAGTGAAACCAGCAGCAGGAGCAGACTAGCCAGGGCTGTCTTGCCGGATGGAGGGGCCGCATGCTCGTCGGAATGGTCTATCGGTTCCGCGGAAGGGGCTTTTGGAACAGGAGGCAGGAAATAATCCCGGTGCTGTACCGTTTGTACGAATACAAATGCGCCGTAAATAATGAGGGTAGTGATGGCTACAAAACCAAGTTGCCGGGTCGTGTACTGAGGACCTGCAATGCTCGTTGTGTAATTGGGCAGGATCATCGTTATTCCCGCAATGGCAATGATGGCCGCCAGTCCGGCATTTACTCCCTGTAATTCAAAGGTTTGCTCTTTATAACGGACAGATCCTACGAGGAGGCAAATACCTATGATCCCGGTTAAAATGATCATGATTGCCGCCAGCACTGTGTCCCTGGCAAGCGATGCCACATCGTGTCCGCCGGAGAGCATCAGGGAGATGATGAGCGAGGTTTCGATCACGGTGACGGCGATGGCCAGGACAAGGGTCCCAAATGGTTCGCCCACCTTATGCGCTACCACTTCCGCATGATATACCGCCGCCAGGATCGCGCCGACCAGGCCGAGACCGAGCAAGATGCTGTAATATCCGCCTGCGCCTATTGATTTGCCGGCGAATAATAACCAGGCGAGGACGGGCGCCCCGATGGTCCAGGCAGGAAAGGAAAGGATCCTTTTCATATATTATCATTTAAAGGTGAAACCGGAAGCTTCCGATAAATGTAATATAATCTTTTGAGGATGAGCATGATCTTTATAGGGATCTGCTCTTTTTGAGACTTCAGGAGGTAATTGTGTAAGCTCCGGGTCCTTTTGGGCTTAATTGAACGATTGCCTTTTAAAACTAACGGGGCTGACACCTACTTCTTTTTTGAACAGCCTGGAGAAATAAGATAAATTTTCAAACCCTAAAGCATACGCAATTTCAGATACGGACTGTTCCTTATTGGCAAGCCGGTTCTTTGCCTCCGTTATTAAATAATGGTGGATATGGTCCATTGCCGTCTTGCCGCTCTCCTGCTTCAGCACGTCGCTCAGATAACCCGGTGAAATATTAAGCTGTGCGGCGATGTAGCTGACGGAAGGGAGTCCTTGCTGTTCCAGTAATCCACCTGATACATATGTTTCAATGGCGTTGCTGAACCTGGTGACGATCTTACCCGAAATTTCTGCCCGGTTAAGGAACTGCCGTTTATAAAAACGCTGCGAATATTTAAGGATCGTATCAATATTCGCTAAAATGATTTCCCGGCTGTATTCATCCTGGTTGTTGTTATATTCACTTTCTATTTTATGGTAAAATTCCCAGATAACTTTTTCCTCTTTCGGCGAAAGATGCAGCGCTTCGTTGATCTCATAGTCAAAAAAATGATACTTCCTGATATCGTTGCGCAACGGGTGCCCGTTTAAAAAATCTTCGTGTATAAAAAGTAAAAAACCGTCTTCATCGAATTCCAGATTTTTCATGGCGATTATCTGCCCTGGTTTAAAAAACAACATCGATCCGCATTCATGATCGTATTTTGTACGACCGTATAAAATAACGCCGGCTATTAATTTTTTAAAGCCGATCATATAAAAATCACTTGTAAATTCACGGTCACCGATACTGCAGGTCTTGTTACATTGATAAATACTGAAAAGGGGGCTTTCCGGCGGGGGAAACCCATTGTCACGATGCAGCTCGCTGAGACTTTTATAATGTTTCATGGCTAAAAAATAAACACAATCTACCCAATTTACCCGGGCAGATTGTGATTTTTAAAAGAAGTTATCAATAATCAATGTCCGTGAGCTTCTGCGGAAACCTTTTTCCATGTCTCAAATTCAGCAAGGCGGTCCTGGTAAACCTGTTTAACTGCGGGATAAGCAACTTTGCCTAAAAGAAAATGCAAAGGCGGTGTTGGGCTGTCTATTAAGGATAATACGGCGGCAGCAGTTGCTTCGGGTTTGCCCCAGCTATCGGGTGTTGCTGCTTCGAAAAATGCCTTCTTAACCGGTGCGTAAGCTTCGTTGGCCTCTGTTTGAAAAGCCGATGCGCCTGACCAGTCCGTTGAGAAGCCATTTGGTTCGATTAAGCTCACTTTTATTCCAAAGCTGCTAACTTCGGTAGCCAGTGTTTCGCTTAAGCCATTTACCGCATATTTCGAGGCGTTATACAAACCTAAAACCGGCAGGCTTATCAGTCCCAGGAAACTTGAGACCTGGATGATATGACCGCTTCGCTGTTCCCTCATAACCGGCAAAATTGCCTGTGTTACCCAGAGTACACCAAAAAAGTTGGTTTCCATCTGGGCGCGCGCCTGTTGCTCTGTGGTTTCTTCAATAGCGCCAAACAAACCAAAACCAGCGTTATTAATAAGTACATCGATCTTTCCAAAATGTTCCTTTGCTTTTTGCACTGCTGCAAAACATGCGGCGCGGTCGTTGACATCCAGTTGTATGGGAAATACGGCATCGCCATATTGCTGCACCAGGTCCTTAAGGTGATCGGGATTCCTGGCAGTTGCGGCAACTTTATCGCCACGTTCTAATAATGCTTTTGCCCATATTTTACCAAAACCCTTTGATGCACCCGTGATTAAAATAATTTTCGACATGATTAAGTTGTTAATTGTTATTAATAGGATACAAAGGTATTTGGGCGGGACGAAGCGGGTTAGTACAAAACACGGAATCATTGACACATTTCCATGCCTGAAGACAAGAAGCCTGTCACGGGGTATATTGACAGAAATGGAATATTGGTGATGGCTGCAGGGACAGCGCCGAAATGGCAAGAGACAGACAGGTCTGGCAGAAAAGTTAGCGATAAGAGGCTTTTTTCTTACTTTAGCTCAAAACCATTTCCCTGCTTACTCCTGATGTAATATATAATGAAGCCCTGATCCTGTCGCGTGTGCAGCAGGGCGACGAGGAAGCATTCGCCTGGCTTTTGAAGAGGCATGCGGGCAATCTCTATGCCCAGGCACTTGCCTATACCAAGTCGTCGGAAGTGGCCCAGGACATTGTGCAGGATGTTTTTTTAAAGGTATGGGCCGGGCGTGCCGGGTTGGGAAAGATTACCAGCTTTGAGGATTATCTTTTTATCACGGCGCGCAACCGTATCATTTCGGTGATGCGCAAAAGGCTTACGCTGCCGGTTACCGACGGCATGGAGGAGCTGATTTCGGAGAATAGTCCTTCGGCCGAACAACAGCTGTCGTTAAAGCAGGCGGAGATGATCCTTGAAAAGGGCATAACATTAATGCCGCCCCAGCGTCAGCTGATATTTAAGATGAGCCGTCGGGAAGGACTTAGCTATGCGGAGATCGGCGAGCGCCTGGGCATCTCCCCATCGACCGTAAAAGGCCATATTATACAGGCTCTCAATTTCCTGCGCGACCATTTTCGTAACCATGGCGAGCTGCCCGCCGGGCTCATTTTGCTGCTTCATTTTATACACCAGCGCTGATTCCTGTCATACACCAGCGCTGATTCCCGAAAAAATCTACCTTTTTTTGTAACACGACCAGCCCGAAAGACCTGCTGATGCGTCTTTAATCAAAGGACAGGTCTAAACCATTTGTTATGGATGAGGTGCTTCTCAGAAATTTGCTTGACAAATATCTTACCGGTGAGCTCTCCGAGCAGGACAGGACCGGACTATTGCGATTGCTGGAACAGCCAGGACACCATGCCTTGCTGGAGGAGATCCTTACCCGTGAATTCAGGGAACACCGGTTTGATGAAGGCGGCCATGAAGTCCTCATCAGCAGGATAGAAGCTCATGTGCGCACCCGCATCGCGACGGCGCCTACAGCGAAAATGGTATATTTAAAACGATGGGCCGTTGCTGCAGCTCTCGTGTTGCTGGCGGGTGCGGGATATTTCCTGGCCACCAAAAGGCCGCATAACAAGCTTACGCCTGAAATTGCAGCAAGCGCCGAACGAATGGAGCCAGGCGGCAATAAAGCCATCCTCACACTGGGTGATGGCAAGCGGATCGATGTGGGGGATGCATCAAACGGTGAATTGGCTGTGCAGGGTAAAACAAAGATCATGAAGTCTGATAATGGCCGGTTGTTATACACAGCTGGGGATATTGCCGGCCAGGAGGTAGCTATGAATACCCTGACGACGCCCCGGGGCGGCATCTTCCAGGTAGGATTGCCGGATGGTACGCAGGTGTGGCTGAATGCGGGCTCGTCCATCAGCTATCCAACGGCGTTTGCCGGTAAACAACGGCAGGTAAGCGTTACCGGAGAGGCTTATTTTGAAGTGGCTAAAGACAAAACAAAACCCTTTGAAGTAAGTGTGAACCATATGCGCATTGAAGTGCTGGGGACTCATTTTAATGTGAATGCCTACGATAATGAAGACAACATGAAGACCACCTTGCTGGAAGGGAGCATTGAGCTCATCAACGGTCCCTATCATTCCTTATTAAAGCCGGGTCAACAGGCGCAATCAGGAAAGAACGACAAGATCACTGTGCTGCAGCCGGAGGATATGCTGCAAACAATTGCATGGAAAAACGGGTTTTTCAATTTCACCAATGCTGATCTTCCGGCGATCATGCGGCAGCTGGAGAGATGGTATGACATCGAGGTGCGTTTTGAAGGACCTGTTCCGCAGCGTCGCTTCCAGGGTGAATTACCCCGGAATTTAAGGCTGGGTGAAATACTAAATGTATTGAGAGGTGTAAATATCAAATATGAAATGAAAGGAAAACTGCTTATTATAGAAAGTTAGTGCCGGCCGGTCCAAACCAAAACCGCCATGGATTAGGTCCCATAGCGGTGGAGTGTTTCGGGCCGACCCAACTAAAATAGGTCCGCTAAGACTGCTTTTGTTCATCAACCCAAAACGTAACGAAGTTATGCAAAAAACTGCTAACTGTTGCAGCCGGATTTTTATGCGCTGCAACATACCAAAACCCTTTTTAGTTCTGAAACTGACATTCCTTTTATTGACCATTGCGATGCTGCATGTAGGCGCTTCGGGCCTGTCACAGAGCATCAGTTTTTCGGGAAGAGATGTCCCGTTGGAAAAAATTTTTGCAGCAGTGAAAAAACAAACCGGCTATGTATTTTTTTATGATCTGAGCGTGGTGCAAAATGCGGCGCCGGTAACGGTGGACGCAAAAAACCTTCCGCTTGAAAGCTTTTTGCAGCTGGTGTTTAAAGACGGGCGATTTAAATATACGATACAGGGAAGCGCCATCGTGGTGACTGTTGCGGAAGGCGGGCCGGCTGTACCCAATCCGCCGGCAGCAGAGCGTGTCCCCGTGACCGGCCGGGTAACCGATCAGAACGGCAATCCGCTGACTGGCGCTACCCTGGCGATGAAATGGGAAAATGGCATTGTATCTATCGTTACAGACGCCGGCGGGAAATTCAGTTTTTTGGGTCCGGTGGGCCAGACGGTGGAAGTATCTTATGTAGGCTATAAATCATTCCGGTTCACGATCACCCGGCAAACGCGGGAAGTAAATATAGTCTTGTCGGAATATGCAGCTGTAATGAACGAAGTAACGGTAAGCACGGGATATCAGACTCTTTCCCGCACAAGAAGTACGGGCGCCATTTCACGTGTGGAGGGCGAGGATATACGGGATAAGTCGGTCAGTACGAACGTGATCGACCTCCTGGAGGGACAGGTGCAGGGGCTGGCGGTAAATTATGGCGAGGGCAGTGACAAATTCCTGATCCGCGGCGTAAATTCTGTAAACGCCAATCGTTCTCCTTTGTATGTGCTGGATGGCATACCGATCTCTTACGACGATGTTTCGCGACTGATCAATCCCAATGATGTAGATAACATACAGGTGTTGCGCGATGCCACGGCAGCGTCCATCTGGGGTGCGCAGGCCGCCAATGGCGTGGTCGTGATCACCACCAAGAAAGGAAAATTGCAGGGACATGTCAAAGTGCAGTATGATGGTTATGTTTCATTCAAGGGCCTGCCGGATTACAGCTATCAAAAAATGATGAATTCTTCGCAATTTATCCAGGCTGCGAAGCAGGTGTTCGACCCTGCCACCTATCCCTGGGATTATGTCACCACCTTGAACCAGGATTACCAGATACCCGTGGTATTTCCTCATGAGCAGATCCAATACGACCTGAGCCGGGGGGTGATCTCACCGGCTGTCGCCGACCAGCGGATGGATTCGCTGGCAGCGCTGAACAATCGCAGCCAGATCGAAAAGAATTTGCTACAGCCGGCGCTGCTCACTAATCACAGCCTCTCTCTGTCGGGCGGGAACCCTTTTTACAGTTTTTATGGTTCGTTTAACTATACGTCGCAGAAGAACACGGACCGTTCGAACCAGGATAACTATATGCTCAACTTAAGACAGAGCTTTGCATTCACCAAAAGTATAAAACTGGATCTCATCACGAACGTGTCGCAACAGGTAAGCAAACAGTTTGTAATCCCTTATCTGTCTGTTTTAAATACTTACCTGCCTTATGCGATGTTCAAAGACGGCAATGGCAACGCCCTTTCGCAAAGTTATATGCGGCTGTACAGCGCCTATCAGAAGAATGCCGAAGATCTCAGCGGCATCAGCCTGGATTATGTTCCGCTGGATGAAGCCAGCCATACCCGCAACAACAGCAATAAAACGCTGACAGCAAGGGTAAATGCAGGCCTCACCGTTAATTTTTTAAAGAAGTTTACGTTCGAGGGCCGCTATCAATACGAGTCCGGCAATAATAGCAACTATCTTTATTACGACCAGGACTCTTACTATACCCGCCGGGAACTGGTGAATTTTACGGAGCCCGGGCCCGTGTATCACCTTCCTTCACAAGGCGGTGATTACTTCACCGGAAGCGGGACCGCCACGAGCTGGGATGTACGTAACCAATTCACTTACAACAATTCCTGGGATGTACACGATCTCACCGTACTGGCAGGAACGGAGATAAGTGATAAGTTATCCAGATCGTCGACCAATCTTTTGCGGGGTTATGATTTTCAAACCATGACCTATACGCCTTATGACGAAAACAGCCTGAGGACCAATGGTGTTGCAGATCCGATAATACCGAACCAATATGTCAGCAGCTATCTTTCCGACCCAACCTACACGCAACAGGAGTCCGAAGTTCGTTTTTTCTCGTTGTATGGCAACCTGGCGTATGCTTTCAAAAAGAAGTATAACCTTAATGCCAGCATCCGTACCGACCAGTCGAATCTTTTTGGCGCTGACATCAGCCAGCAGTATAAACCCATCTGGTCGGTGGGGGGCAGCTGGCAGATCGACAGGGAAGCCTTCTACCATAGTTCATGGATGAACAATCTGAAACTGCGGGTCACCTATGGTATTGGCGGTAACTCGCCGAACCCGGGATCCGGCGGTCCTTATGAGATCATTCAGCCGTGGCCCTCTACCTTTTATTCCAATGTGGGTCAGGGGTACTCCATCCTGCTGCCATCCAACAAAAAATTGACATGGGAAAGGACCGCAACGCTGAATGCCGGTGCAGACATTGGCATCCTGGAAAGCAGGGTAACTTTTAGTCTGGATGTTTATCACAAGCAAACGAGCAACCTGCTGGGGTATTCCCCATTCGATCCCACCAACGGATGGCCGAGCGGTTATACCAATCTGGGCAATATCGACAATAAAGGTATTGAAGCTGCGGTGCGTTCGTTGAATGTCGCCGGCAAAGATTTTTCCTGGACTACGGTGTTGAATTTCGGTTATAACAAGAATAAGGTGGTCAAGTTAGGGCAAACGGTGCCTTTGACGGCTGAGGGTAAACTCAACAGTCTTGGTTTTGTAGAAGGCTATTCCGCCTACAGCATGTTCGCGGTGAAATATGCCGGACTCGATAACCAGGGCGACCCTCAAATTTATACCCGCAAGGGAGATAAGATCAAAATGTCTTCCGATCTAACATTAGATGATGTGAACTATGCCGGTACTACGCAACCTTCTTATTATGGCGGCTTAACGAATACTTTCCGGTATAAAAGCTGGCAGCTTTCCTTTTTTATCGTGTATAACTTAGGCTATAAGATGCGATCGTATACGGATAATTTCTTTTCCGGACGTCTTATCACCGATATCAACAAATATTTCAACGATCGCTGGCAGCATCCCGGCGATGAAAATAAAACCAATGTTCCCCGATATATCTCCAGCGCAGCGACAGATGTGCAAACCCGATCGATAGAGTTTTATGATATGGCCGACATCAACGTGGAGAGCGCTTCCTATGCTAAGATGCGTGACCTCACCCTTTCGTACAATCTACCACGGACCTGGACGGATAAGTTATCGATGAGCCTATTGAGGATATATGCCCAGGTAAACAATGTGCTGTTATGGAGAGCCAATAAACAGGGCATCGACCCGGAGTATAACAATCTCCAGAATGGCGCCGGCGGCGGCAGCGGTGCAGGCAGTTCGTTCGGGCAGATCCTGGGTTCTCTGCAAAATGCGCTGCCCAATAAGATGAAACCCTTTCTGACCTTCGGCCTGAACGTGAGCTTTAAATAATTCTAAAAGGAAAATTCATGAAACACTCTATAAAAGAGACTATTGCGATCGTACTGCTGCTGACCGTTATGGCAGGCTGCAGGAAGTATCTCGACGTCAAACCAAAAGGGATCGATACTCCAACCACCATCGATCAGTTCAATGGGTTGTTCAACAATACTTCATTGATTGGTTTTGGAAATTACCAGATCGGGCAGGGAGGGATCAGTCCTGGCGATGCAGCTAACCTGAGTATTTTTTTATCCGATGAAACCTATACCACTGCGCCTTATAACAGTTTTCTCGCTTCCAGCTACCAGCATGGATACCAGTGGGCGCCTGATGTATACCTGCCCAATCAGAATGCTGCCGAATGGTCGGCCTTTTATGAAGAGAACTATACTTATAACGTGATTGCGGATAATGTGATGAGCGCCACTGACGGGACCGATCTTCAGAAAAAGCAATTATTGGCCGAAGCGAGGGCCAACCGGGCGTACCTGCATTTGATGTTGGTGAACTACTTTGGCAAACCTTATGCTGCAACTACTGCTTCTTCCGACCCGGGTGTGCCCATCATTACGGTGGCGGCGGCATCAGCGCCTTCGGGACCGCGGGCAACAGTACAGCAGGTGTACGATTTTGTGACCAGTGAGCTCAGCGCTGCAATTCCTGATCTTCCGGAAAATACCGTCAATCGGCTGCGCCTGTATAAACCCGCCGCGGAGTATATGTTGGGCGAGACGTATTTCCTGATGGGTAAATACGATAGTGCGCTCATCGAACTGAAGGCTTGCCAGGACTTGTTGTCTTCCAGTGCCGCATCCATGCAATTGTATGATTACAATGTAGTTATGCCGCAGTGGCTGCCGCCATTTCCCAATTATCCGCCAACGGTGCCTACTCCTCCCAATTATACGGAAGCCATTTGTCAGCGTCAGGTTGCCGTTGGTAACTTCAGGGGTTCGGCATTCCTGAATCCTGGTTACGATTTGTACGACGCTGCCGATTTGCGGCTGTATTTCTTTTCCAGGACCGATTTCTCGGGATCTACCGCCTATCCGGCCTGGTCCCGGTCGGGGCCTTACGAGGTGAACATAGGTCCTTCACTACCGGGCCTGTACCTAATGCTTGCCGAATGTAAGGCCAGGCAGGGCGATATAACGGGAGGAAATGCAGACGTAACGACACTGAGAGAACATCGCATGCCCGCTGCGGTAGCCGATGTTGCGATCAATGACCGGGATTCGCTGATCCGTTTCATTGTAAAGGAACGATACCGGGAGTATGCGTTGACCGGAAAAAACTGGTTCGATGTGAGAAGGCTGTGGAACGATCCGTTGTTCCATGGAAAGACGTATACACACACCGATAACGGCGGGACGTATACACTTACGGAAGACAGGCTGGTGCTGAAAGTACCACCGCTGATTATCGGTTATAATCCCGGTATGCCCGACAACCCCTGATCTTTAATTAAATAAATATTTTAAAACAGTATAAAAAGATACACCATGAAAAGAATATTCACGTTGAGCGCACTTGCAGTTCTGATAGGTTGTTCCGCCGGTTCACAGCCAGCCTCTCCGGCTACTGCCTCTCCGACTACAGCCTCTATGAAAGAAGATCAGCACTCCGGATTTACCGTAACGGGGCAAATCAAAGGCATGTCCGGCGGCAGCCTTTATCTGACCAATGCCCAGGAGCGGGACGGACGGCCCAGGGAGATCCCTGTCGATGCGAATGGACATTTTGAATGTAAAGATACCGTAACTAAATCCTCCCCCGGCGAATTCAGCCTCATGGATCCATCGGGAATCACTCTTTTTAAGGGGGGGGCCGGCATGGGGATCCTAATGACATTTTTTGCCCAAAACGGAGATCATATCAAGATCAGCAGCGATCAAAAAACATTCGATCTGGCCGATGTAAGCGGTAATGTTTATAATGACCAGCTGATGGAATTAAAGAATGCGATAAAGGAGCCGGCGATCAGGGAAAAAGCGATCTGGGACCAGGTGCTCGCGCTCAGGAAGCAGAGAGATCCGGCCAATAATACGAAGATCGAGGAATTGAGCAATTCGACCGATCCTTATGAAAAGCAAATTGCGGACGTCAAAAGGGATTTTGTTGCTCGTCATCCGGACTATCTGGCCAGCGGCATGGCGTTGTCGCAGCTCTTTGGAAAGATTCCCCTTGGTGAAATGGAGAAATTATATGCTTCTTTGTCAGCGAATGTAAAGGCTACTCCCAGCGGCGACAATGTTGCAGACGGTATTGGTCTGGGCAGGGCCGAAGAAAATGCGGAAGCAGGTAAAGCAGCAGCAGATTTTGTAAAGAATGACATGGACGGGCATCCTGTCAGGTTATCCGACTACAAGGGAAAATATGTGCTGCTGGATTTCTGGGGTTCGTGGTGTGGTCCCTGCCGGGCCAGCCATCCGCACCTGAAAGAGATTAACGGGAAATATGGTCCCAGGGGCCTGGTCGTTATCGGGATCGCTGAAGAACGGACCGAAAATAAAACTGCCTGGCTGAAGGCGATCAAGGAGGATGGACTTCCCTGGACACAGATCATGAATGAAGAAGGAAAAAAACAGTCGGATGTGGTACAACTCTATGGAATAAAGGGATTCCCTACCAAGATACTCATCGGCCCGGATGGAAAAATCATCGTTCGCGTGGAAGGCGCTACTGAGACCGGAGGGACCGTTGCTCATGATGCTGCCGGATCGTCTGCCACATCGTCTGCGTCCTCTTCATCCAATGATGAAGGCAGTAAGGCGCCTGCTTCACGGCTGGATACAAAATTGCGTGAAATTTTCAAAAGCTAAAAGTCAATTACATCTCATGAAAATTATATTAATGGCCATGGTAACGACGCTGGCATCCGTTACCGGGTTCGCACAGGGCAATGGGTTTACGGTAAAAGGACGGCTGGCCGATTGCGGCGATGGTAAGATGATGATCATGTACCGGGATCCCAGGACCAATGACCAGATCGTCAGAGACAGTACGGATTACCGGGATGGTTCATTTACCTATAATGCAGTGATCCCGGACAATGAGCCGGTATTGCTGGTGTTCAACAGGTTTCAGCAGGGAGCCGCAGTGCAGGCGCCCCCATTGCGTATGTTTGTAAAAAACGGCGATGCCATCACTGTTACGGGGTCTTGTGATAATTTCGAATTCGCGGATGTAAAGGGCAACGTCTACAACGACCAGTTCAATGAATTTAAGGCGCTGATCAAAGATGACAGAACAGCCATGATTCATAGTATGCAGGAATTGCGGCTGAGCCAGGATCCCACACAGGGGAGAGAGCAGCTGCAAAGTATGGCCAACGTCCTGAATGAGAAGGAACTTGCTTTTGCCAAACAACACCCCGGTTATATGGTATCGGCCATGCTGCTCGCAATTGAGCTGAACACGGCTCCACAGGAAGCCGCGGAGATCTATGCCGGTTTCACTCCCGGGGTAAAGCAGGGCCAGTATGGCAGGATGTTGCAAAAGAAGTTGGAGGATAATAAAAAGTTCGGCGAAGGAGCCATTGCTGCCACTTTTGTCAAGAAAGATATGGCCGGCAAGGATGTAAATCTTGCCGCCTATAAAGGCAAGTACGTATTGTTGGATTTCTGGGGTTCCTGGTGTGGTCCCTGCCGTGCCGGCAATCCGCACCTGAAGGAACTGTATGCCAAATATAAAGGCAAAGGTCTGGAGATTATCGGCATTGCCAATGAGAATGGTTCCACCCTGGCAGAAAGTAAGGCTTCGTGGAAAAAGGCGGTAAAGGAAGACGGGCTTCCCTGGATACAGGTGCTGAACAACGAAGACGTGGAAAAAGCGGATGTGCGGGAGATGTTCAATGTCAACGCTTTCCCGACCAAGATACTGCTCGGTCCGGATGGTAAAATTATCGGACGTTATACCGGGACTGCATTAGGCGCCGGTCAAAAGGATGATCTCACTGAAAAGTTAAAAGAGATTTTAGGTACAATGGAAAAAGCTTCGTGAATAAATAAATGCCAACCAGGGGATAAGAGCGGAACTAGAACTTAATAACAAAACCTCCTTATACAAGGAGGTTTTGTTCATTTAACCAACCACGATTTTGCCTGCAAAGGCTGGCTTATCCGTTGTAAAATTCAGCGTTACCGATCCTTACTTCCTTCTCCTTCTGATCAGCAATACCGTCCCTGCGATCAGCAGGAAAGCGGGAAGCATCCACATGAATACGATCTGCAGCACTTTCCCGCCTGCGTCAGTGAGCTTGAAAGTACGATCCTTCGATCTCGGGCGGTAGGAATCGATAGGGAATTCGCCATAGGTAAACCAGCCGAACAATTCGGTGTTGAACTGGAAATTATCCGTCCGGCCCATATTTCTCCGGCCGAGCTCCGCATTGCTCATCATATCCGCGTCGCCGCTGACCACGATGCGCTGCAACTTCCCGTTGACCTTCCGGCTGAGCGCAATTACCGTAGGGAAGGCCCCCCTTTTATCTCCCAGCGAAGCGTCGTAGGAAAGTTTCGCTGAATCCAGCACAAAATTAGCCACCCTGTTCCAGCTGTTGGCGCTGTCGGTGAGCAATAAAGGAACGACATTGAAGCCCGCGCTGTCACTGTATTGGATACCGCTGGTTCCGGGCATCGTTATCTTCGTGCTGTCCATATAGGATCCCTCCAGTGTCGGGGACCATTTTGCCGCCTCTTTTGTCAGATAGGTGAGCGCGATATCCTGTGAATAAAAACTGCTCTTTTGAATGATCTCTCCGTCCATCAGCCGGACCCCGATGGTGGCCAATAAAGGATTCAGCATGTTTTGTTTGCCAGGTTTTCCAAGGATCAGGAGGTTGCCTCCGGAGGCAATATATTTTTCAATAGCAGCAAGTGTAGTCTGCCCAAGGGGTTTCCGGGGGTCTGCGATCACCAGTGCCGAGATATCGGAAGGTACTCCATGGATACTGTCGACGGATACGGACTGCATATCGAAACCCTGGTTGATGAGGGAATAGCGGAACGGCCTGCGGTTGATCAGTACACTGTAGGCATCATCGCCCGGACTTTCAATGTTCCTTTCAAAGTCTCCTTCCAGGAAGCCTATTTTAGGGGGCGTGGCAATCAGCCGTTTTAGCGCGGCGGAGACTTCGGTCTCGCTGGGCCATACCATCATGTCGTCGAACAATCGAAGGAAGGTAGTTCTTCCTTTATATTTCAATTGCATGACATAATGGTTGTTCTCCGGAAAAAGGTTCAGCTGTTTATGAATTTCGGAAGGGGGTAAAAAGCTGTCGGGATCTTCCTTTGTCGCCTTGGCTTTGAACTCTGTTATTTCCCGGAGGCTTTTCCCCTTGTTGTTGTATTTATGCAGGGATTGGTCGTCGGGGACGTCATCATAATAATAAACATATTTCAGCCGGATATCTTTCTTAAACCGGATATATTTTTCCCACCTGTCCAGGTCGGCATTCCGCTTGTCGGGAGCTCCCAGGTAATAGCGGCGTGTGTCGAGAAAATTAATGTAGGAGGTCACTTCCAGGGGACTGTCCAGCTGCCCGATAAGATGTTGCGCCCCTTCTGTTATCGTATTGATCTTCGTGGCGGTGGTGTCCCAATAACCTATATACCCGGGTCTCGAGGTAAGATAACCCAGGAGCAAGACGACCAGAAATGTCGCCCCGTATTTTCCGAATTTTATATACCAGGGCCTGGTCTCTCTTCCGGACTGCAGTTTCATCATGCTAAAGGAGAGGAACATTCCGGTAATGAGCAAAAAGTAAAAGATGTCTTTCGTAGTAAGGAGTCCGCCGATCAGCTTGCCGGCACGGCCAGAGATGGAAAGGAAATAGGTGAGATCCCGGACAAGGTCGATACCCTGCCATAGGGTGCCTACATAATTCAGTACTGCAAATACGACGAAAGTGCTCAGGGCTGCCACCACCTGGTAGGTGGTGAGACAGGACATAAAGAGGCCTATGGCTGAATAGGTGCACAGCAGCAGGAATATGCCCAGCAGACCGGAGAAGAACAGCATGATGTCCATCTGGGGGATAAAGCAAAAGCCTGCCAGGCCGAACAGCAGCAGCACCGCTATCAGCACCAGGCTGTAGCCCACCATGGCCAGGAACTTCCCTAATACTATCTGCCGTACTTTGACGGGGGAGGAGTAGAGCAGGCTGATCGTGCCGCTGCTCATTTCCCGGCTGATCAGGCCCATGGTCAGCAAAGGCAGGTACAGGTACAGGCTTTTCAGCAGGGCAGGGAAGATGCTGGTATCCCATCCGCTGTAAATTTGATTCGTCAGGAAACCGAAAATATTGTCTTTTCCAGAAAGGGCCTTGTTCTGGAGCAGGCCGTCGATGGTGTGAGAGAAATTCAGGGCTTCCTGAAAAACAAATACGATCAGCAGGAACCAGGCGATAGGGGAATAAAACAGGTTGCTAAGCTCCAGCTTCGCTATTTTGAGTGTCTTTTTCATTTTAAATATAACTTAGAATCGTTTTAAGGGTTGGTGGCCTGTCTGGCATTGCCTTTCCCGGATAGTTCCGCGAACACTTCATCCAGAGAGCTCTTTTCGGGATAAGCTTCCCGGACCTGCCATTTGTTCAATACGGCGGTTTCTATAACCTGTTCCGGAACTTCCTGTGTGCCGTTGAAATAGACCCGCAGGCGATGGGACGTCAGGAAATCCACTTTTGTTACGCCAGGCAGCCGGAGGAGGGCCTCTTCGGCAGGTGGGTTGCCCAGCACAAGCAGCATGCTATGCGGGGTGACATAATTGTTGAATGCCTCCATCGTATCGGAAAAGACGATCTTTCCCGAATCGATCATTTTGATCTCCTTACACAGCACCTGCACTTCCGATAAAATATGCGTGGAGAAGATGACCGACCTTTCTTCTGCTATTTCTTTGATAAGCGACCTTACTTCGATGATCTGGTTGGGGTCAAGACCATTGGTCGGCTCGTCGAGCACGACTAACTTAGGTTTATGAATAATAGCCTGGGCAATGCCTACGCGCTGGCGGTAGCCGCCCGAAAGATTTCTGATCAATCGTTTGCTGAAATGGGTGATGCCGCAGCGCTGCTTGGCTTCTTCCATAAAGGGCCGGATATCATTTTCAGCAACGGAACGCATATGCGCCGTGAACTCAAGGTATTCGTCTACGGTAAGATCGCTGTAGAGCGGGGGATTTTGCGCCAGAAAGCCTATCTGCTTTTTGGCCTCTTCCGGGTGCTGCTGCATGTCGATGCCGCCGATTTCCACGGTACCTTTCGTTTGATTGATAACTCCGCAAAGAATATTCATGGTGGTAGATTTGCCGGCTCCATTGGAGCCGAGCAAACCTACTATACCAGTTCTATGAATTTCCATGTTAATATCTCTTATTGCCCAGTTGGTCCCGCTGTACCGGTGGGATAAGTGACTGATCTTTACAATTGGTTCGTCCATTGTTATCGGTATAAATGTGTTTTCTTAATATCCGGGGTTTTGTGTCAGGTAAGGATCGTTCTGCATTTCCTGTGAGGGTATGGGCAAAGTGGCATCGGTAGGCAGCCATCCCGGTTTGATAGCTCCCAGCACGGCGTCGATACGGCCGGTCCGCCGGAGGTCGAACCAGCGGTGTCCCCACTCGCAGAACAACTCTATCTGTCTTTCATGCAAAATGGCGCTGAGTATTTCATCGGGGGTGGAAGCGGTGCTGTTGCCCAGGCCGGCCCTGCTGCGGATCTTATTCAAATCGGCCAGGGCGCTGTCCGCCTTATTCTGCCGGGCCAGGGCCTCTGCCCGGATCAGGTACTGTTCCGCCAGGCGGAAGAACATATAACTTTCTACCGGTGTCGCGCTATAGGTCCTGTTCTTATACTTAAAAGGATAATTATAGATCTTTCCTGCGGCCGTGCTGGTCCCTATCCAGGCTGTTTTCCGCTGATCGCCCGTTTCGAAGCTGTCCACCAGGAAGGACGTCATCGGGTAGGTAGGCGCCGAAGTATTGCTATAGGGGATAAAAAATTCACCATCCGTCGTCTGAAAGCTGGTGCCTACGGCCGGCAGCTGCCAGATGGCTTCATTGCTGCCCTGCAGGAAAACGCCGCTCAGTGCCGTCAGGCCGTAATTGCCGGAGCTGATGACTTCGCTTGCCATAACATCGGCGTTGGCGTACTGGCCCAGATACAGATAAACGCGGGCCAGCAGGGCATCGGCGGTATACAGGTTGGGACGGGCCCTTCCTGCGGAAGGATAGGTCGCTTTCAATACTTTTCGCGCGTCTGTAAGATCTGAAAGGATAAAGGCATAAACGGAATCTACGGATGAACGGGCGAGATCCGTATTGGTTTTATAATCGGTCCCATTGACGATCGGTACGGCGCCGTATAAATTGACGAGGTAGAAGTAATGCATTGCCCTTACCATCTTGAGCTCGCCGATGAGGGCCTGTTTCAGCGCGTCGCTGATCGCGGTCGTGGAAGTGATGCCTTCCAGGCAGGAATTGATATAATATAAATTCGTGTATCCCGATGTCCAGAACCCGGAGGCCGTACCATCGGTTGCTATGTAGGTGTTGGTTTGAAAGGTATTGCCGCTGTAGGCATAGGTCATTTCACCCGCGGCGAGCCCCATGGATTGCGCGATATTACCGCTGAAAAGATTCGAACCGCCGGCTACCTTGAAATTCAAATATACGCCGGCTATTGCGCTGATGATATCGGAACTGTCGCTGAATACGGCGGCTTGCGGAATCTGATTGATGGGATTAGGGGGGATCTCGATCAGTTTCTTGCAGGAACCTGTAATCAAGCTCAATAGAAGAATAGGTATAACCCAACGGTTACCCATGGAATGATTATAGCGTGTTGTCATCTTTTTTTTCATTTTTACGATTTAGAAACTGAAGTTGAGGCCGCCTGACAGGATCCTTTGCGTAGGTATCCCATACAGCTGTCCGGGCAATTCCGGATCTCCGTACTTATAGTTGGTGAACGTCAGCACATTCTGCGCGTTCAGGAATACGTTGAAATTGGTCATGTGCATTGCCTTTACCCATTTGGCCTGCAGCTGGTAGGAAACGGATACGTTCTTGAGGCGCAGGTAAGTATTGTTGCTGAAGGCTCCGGAGGAATTGGAAAAGTATGATGCCGCGCGCTGGGCCTGGGAAGCCAGCGGTGAAGCACTGGGCGAATAGGCGCCAGAGGTCGGCCTTTGAAGCACGGCTCCTTTATCATCCGGATTCAACCAGACCTTGCCGAGAATAAAGGTCGGCATATTATAATTGTATCCGGGTCCGCCGATGCTATTATAGAGGGCCGCGAGATAATTCTGCGTATAGGATTTCTTAAACTCGAAAAAGAGGGAAAGAGACAGCCCTTTATAAGTGAAGGTATTACCCAGCCCGCCATAAAAATCAGGCTCGCCGGAAGCAACAGGCACGTTGTCTCCGCCTTTGATGACCGGTGAATAGTTCATGCCGGCGGACGTTATCGTCTTGCCGTCTCCCTTATAAAACTGGAACAGGCCGGTGGTATCATTGATGCCTGCATATTTGAATCGATATACCACACTGGTCGACTTGCCAATCTGATAGGTACCGGAATAAGGAGAGCTCTCCAGGCCGGGGAAGGAAAGCAGCTTGTTCCGGTTGTAGGAGATATTGAACGTGCTGGTCCAGCTAAAGTCCTTGTGCTGTATGTTTTTTGTGCTCAGGGTGATCTCAAGTCCCCTGTCCTGCACCTTCGCATTCATGTTCTCCACCACGGAACTGAATCCTGTCAGATACGACAAGGGATAGCTGGTCAGCTGGTTGCCCGTCCGGTTCTGGTACCAGGTGGTATTGAGCAAAATGCGATCCTTGAACAAGCCGATATCGATGGACAAATTCAGGGAATGTTTGGACGACCAGGTATAATCGGGATTATACAGGTTCTTGGGGATCAGCGGAACCGACCCCTGGAATTGTGTGGGATTGGAATTATAGATACTATAAAACGGCTGGTACATGTACGCCGCGACTCCATCCGTACCGTTGGTGCCGTAATCTCCGGACAGCTTGCCGAAGCTGATGAACGGCAAGGCCTTTTTGAATCCCGATTCTTCGGAGAAGATCCATCCTAAACCCACGGAACCGAAGCTGCCGAATTGACGGTTGGGACCGAAGTTGCTGGAACCGTCCCTTCTGCCGGTGAGATTGACGATGTATTTGCTGTCATAGATGTAATTAAACCTTGCAAAGCCACCTACATATTTGTAAATGCTGTTATTGTCCAGGTTGGTTTTTGTCTGGGCTCCCTGGATGGAATTCAACAGCGCATCATCCGGGTAGTTGTATCCGTTCTGCTGGTTGCTGTAACCGAAGGTTTTCTTGTAGGTGCCTCCGATGAGAGCGGTGAGAACGCCTTTCCCGAAATATTTCCTGTAATTGAGCTGCGGCTCGATATCGATTGTCTGGCTGACGCCCTGGGAGAAGTTGGCCGAGGCGGATGGCGACATCGAGGGGTTCTGGGCGTTTTTGGGAGTAGCGCCGTATTCCTTGTTGTCCCCCCTGCTATATCCGGCGAGAACGCCCAGTTTCAAGCCGGATATGATTTCATAATCCATTTTGATATTGCTGTTCAGGCTGAAAGTCGTCATGCTGTAAGGCGCCCTGGTAGAGGCGAACATATTATTCAGCGTAACGCCATTATAATTCCATACCAGGTCTCCGGAAGGGGTGAACATATCGGGATAGTCGGGAGGCAGGGCCATGGCCTGGGCAATAGAGGCGGAGGAGGAAGAATTGTTCTTGTCATACCCGAAATCGGTGCCAAAATCCAGGGTGAATTTGCGGTTATCGGAGGAATGATGCGCGCCACTATGGAAGGTAAGCCGGTCATCGGAAAAATCCCCGGGGATATTATATGCCGATCGCGTATAACCTGCTGAAAGAATATACGAGTCGCTGGCCTTTCCGCCCGACAGGCTCAGGTGGACATCTGTGTTCATCGGGTTTTGGTTGAAGAACTTCTTAGCCCAGTTGGTGTATTTGGTCGTATCGTAATTCAGCAGGTCCTGGAGGGTTGATGCGGCGTTGGGGTCTGAAAGGGAAATACCGTCGAGCTGCAGCGCCTCGTGTCTCAATTGAAGGTACTGCTGCGTGTTCAGCATCTGCAGGTTATCCGTTGGGGAATTGGGGCCGGTATTGACATTGACATTGAATTGCGTCTTTCCCGAATGGCCTCTTTTTGTCGTGATGATCATTACCCCATTGGCGCCCTGGGAGCCGTAAATGGAAGTAGCGTCTGCGTCTTTCAGTACGCTGATGCTTTCAATATCCGCCGGATTGAGATAGTTCAGCGGGCTAAGTCCATTGCCGGCAATAAAGCTATTCAGCAGCTGTACCTGGTTGTTGTTTTGGGAAGACGTGGGAATGCCGTCGACGATGATCAGCGGCTGATTATAGAGCAGGGAGGTAGAAGTCGTCGTCGAGCTCGATGCCGAATTGGCCAGCGTGTTTTGGCCCCGGACCTGCAGGTGTACCGTCGCTCCCGGGATACCTCCGCCCGTCGGCGTCACCAGCAATCCCGGGACGCGCCCCTGTAAAGCCAGCGCCACGTTGGACACCGGCTGTTTCGCAATATCTTCCGCCGTAACGGTAGATACGCTTCCTACCGCGAATCTTCTGCTTTGGGTGCCATAGGCGATAATCTGTACCTGGTCGATCTCATCATTGGTCTGTTGCAAGGTCACCGGGAAGTAGGTGCGCTGGCCTATTTTAAAGGTCTGGGGCTGGTAGCCCAGGTAGCTGATCACTATTTCGTCGTCGGCATTCAATCCTTTTACGGTGAAATTGCCCCTGGCGTCGGTGACGGTGCCTCCTTTTCCCTTTATCGTAATGGAGGCATGAACAAGGGGATCGCCGTTCTTATCGGAGACGTGGCCGTTGATCTCGACAGGTGGAAGCGGCTGTTGTGGGGCTGGGGCAGGTGCCGCCGGCGGCGCGCTCCTCTTCTCATAGATGAATATCGTGGTATTTTCTATGTTGAATCCGAAGGGTTGGCCGTCGAGCACGGTCTGCAGGAAGCCGGCCAGGGGCATGTTCGTGGCCTGGATGTCCACCGGCTTTGCTTTTTTCAGCCGGCCGGCATTGTAGACGACGGCATACCCCGTTTGCCGCTTGATTTCCTTAAACACCTTGGGCAATGAGATATCATTGCCACTGTAGGTGATGGTCTGGGCATGGCTCCCGGCGGAGACCTGCAGGCAGACAGCGAGGATGAAAAAAGTGGTTAACTTCATTACATTCAGAGTTTTGGTTACGAACTCGCGGAAGAAAAGTCCGGCATCCGGGGCAGACCCCATAGAACGGGGCTTTAGCGGATCGGAAATTCCTGCCGACTTCTGGTTACAAAAAGCCTTTTGCATAGATTTGCAGTGTTTGGGTGAGTGAATAAGCAGTCAACGAGACTTGTTTTATTGATAAAAATTATCCAAACGCCGGCCAGGGGTGTCTTCAGCACTTCTGGCTTTTGTTTGAATAAGGGTATAGTAATCCCACTCCGTCCCGAATCAGTTGTACGGGCAGAGAAGGGAAATGGTTCTATTTTTCCGGGGAAAGGCTTAATTTATATTACAATGGCAGGAAATGGTGGTTTTGTCAGGGTGTCACGATCAGCTTTTTTCCTTCGATCTTAAAGTTCACGCCCACTTCACCCATCCCTTTCAGCACCTGTGAAAGGGTCAGGTCCCGTTTCATCTCTCCCCCTAATTCTATATCGGGCAGGCCATGTTCGTACACCAGCTCGACATCATACCAGCGGCTCAGCTGGTTGAGTATAGTTTTTATATCGGCATTATCGAAGTAAAAAAGTCCGTTTTTCCAGGCCATGATCTGATCGATATCGATGGCGCTGGTGGCTTGTGTCTGCCGGGTATCGAGGGAGTAAACGGCCTGCTGGCCGGGCCGGATGGTGAGGGCGCCGACCCTCACGCTGCCTTCCAGCAGCGTTATTTTAATTTTCCCGTCATCCTCATAACCATCTACATTGAAGTGAGTTCCCAATACTTCCACCTCCGATTGGTTGTTCACGCTGACACGGAAAGGCCTTGTCTTATCCTTCCCGACCTCGAAATAGGCTTCGCCTGTAACGGATACTTTCCGCTCCCGGCCGTTAAAGGCAGTGGGATAAGTAATCGAAGAAGCAGCGTTGAGCCAGACCTTCGTTCCGTCCGGCAGCGTCAGCTGGTATTGTCTTCCCCTGGGGGTGGTCATGGTGTTGTACATTGTTTCGCCGGTCCTGTCGTCCGTCGGATCGTAAGCCAGCCGGCCGTCTTTCAGCAGTACGCGGCTGCCATTTTGAGTGGCTATGGCGCCATTGCCGAGACTATCCAGAACCACCTGCCTGCCGTCCGCCAGGGTGAGTATGGCGCCGGCTTTACCGGGTGCTATATCCGGTGCTGTTTGCCTGTGAGCGCTTACCATCAACTGCTCCCGGTTATTCCGGGACCAGAAATAAGCGCCGGTTGCTACCAGCAGAAGGACTGCCGCTGCATACCGGAACCAGGCAGTTTTAAGGAAATGGACCCGGTGTACAACCGGCGGAGAGTAGGGGATTGGCCTGTTCTCTGCATTAAAGATCGCCTGCAATACGGCAGCCGCAGCATCCGGAGAAATATCTTCCAGCGTGGCTTTTTGTGTTGTAAACGCCTCGCGCATCAGTCCGGCGGCAAGCTCCGCATTTTCCGGATCTGTAAGCAGGCGCCGGAGCTCCCCTGTTTCGGCCGGTGTAGCATTGCCTTGCAGGCAAATACGGTACAATGTTGTCAGTCGCTCCATATTTACTATAGACACCAATCCGGAGACGATGGGGGTATTCAGCAGGAAAAAAATTATGACCGGCAGATCAGGTAGAAGATGACCAAACCCGAAGTGATGTCCATTCTGGCGAGGCAGAAGGCCCGGATGCTGCGCATGGCCTGTTCCAGGTTGGACTTGACTGTTTCCGGCGAAACTCCCAGCTGACGGGCGGCCTCTTCCCTGCGCAACCCCAGCTGGCGCACCAGCCGGTAGGTTTGCTGCTGACGTTCGGGCAAACGGGTAATGGCCGAATGCAGTAACTCTTCAAATTCTTTTTCTTCCAGCGTGCGGCTACCTTCCGTTACAGATATTTCCCGGAGCTGTAACTCCCAATCCTGCGTTTGATTAGCCATACGTTCCGCATTGCGGAGTGCATTCAAGGTCAATCGTTCACCAATAGTATAGAGCCAGCCCCCGAAGTTATCCAGCGCCGGCAATTCGCTTCTTTTCAACCAGGCTTTTAAGAAGGTATCCTGCATCAGTTCCTCCGCCAGCCAGGCATCCCCTGTCAATCGCAGAATGGTCGTATATATATTAGACCGGTAATGATCGAACACCTGCCGGAAGGCATCTTCATCACCTTCCGCTATACGGAAAATCAGCTCCTTCTCATTATATGTCTGAGGGTCCGGCAAATAATTTGTTTTGGTTAATGGGACGGGTAAAGTTATGTAAAAATGCAGAAAAGGGTGGAAAAGCGGAAAATGAGGAATTTTACGACGCCTGTTCAACTACGGCCATCACCTTGGTTACAAATTCTTCCATGTTACTTACATATTCAAGGCTGAGATTCCCTCCGGTCTTATCAGCCAGCTCTTTAAAGTGTTTTTTGCCACACTCTATTTTTCCCTGTTCCGCCGGACGTAAGAAATCAAAACCCATTGTACCTTTACTTTCTACAACAAAATATAAATTTTCTCCTCCATTTATATCAAATAGTACTGCCCAATCCGGTGTATACTTTCCTAAAGGGGTATCAATTTCGAACCAACGCGGCAGCTTGGCATAGACCTTTATATTAGTGTTTCGCTCAAACTCCCTTGTCAGGTCGGATTCAATTCCACTTTCATATACAACATAATCGTAAGGGGACTTGGTACTGGATATCATATTACTTTTAAGGTAGCCGGTTAATTGTTCATTTTGAAACAGTTCCCCACTGTAGAATTCGTGATCCCCTATTTTAGTATATACAATACCCTCCACGATATGTAATCGCATTTGCTCATTAATAATGTCAATGCATCCCTCAATGAATTTCTGGGGATTTAACTTGAAATATCTGAGATTGCTACAGCCATGTAAAATGGCTACGATGCTTTTTCGTGTTAGCTGTGTTTCATTTTGTAAATAACTTACTATGTCGGGTAATACTTCAATTTCTGTATGAATCGTTCCATATTCCGTTTCAGGATCTCCTTCAATAGAGACACCTCCCCTGGTAATATTTAAGCTGGCCTTTTCATATAACAGCTTTCCCCTGCTGACTACCAGCCTGTCACTAATGTGTTTTTGGCAAGCGCTGATCAATTCGATGGAATCAAAGGTAACTTCGTATGTAGTTTTATATTTGATCTTATCCCACAATTCATTAAATGATGCACCCAGCAATATCTGCTTGTTTACTTTGATCACCTCCTTGTCTTCATTGCGTTTTATTTCGATCTTGCCGGCAGTTTGTTTCAGCGTTGCTATAATTTGCGCTTTTACGTGATCTTCCAGATTGGAAGGAAGCTCAATATTGCCGGAACGAAGGTCGGCTTTCAAGGATTCCTGAACTTTCCCTTTGGTATTGATATATCCCTTTAATAACAGGTAGTCATATATTTGTTCCGATTGTTCTTGTCCCAGAAATACAGGATCAGCGCCATGCATTTCCATCGTTATATTGTTAAAGCTATGTGGCTGCAAAACTCCAAAGACGATGCCAGTTTCTTTTTCAATTTCCTTCTGCAGATTATCTACAAAGTCTTCATAGCTTTCACTCGCCATTACAGTCAATGTATTGGTGTCAAATCCATAAATACGGTCCCCATCCTGGTTTACAGCTAAACGCAATCCTCTGCCTATTTCCTGTCTTCTTCTTATTTCTGAACTTCCTGCTTCTTTCAGCGTGCAGATCTGGAAAACATTCGGATTATCCCAGCCTTCCTTTAAAGCCGAATGAGAGAAGATGAAACGGAGTTTTGAATCAAAGCTGAGCAGCTTTTCCTTGTCCTTCATGATGAGATTATAGGTGTCTTCATCAGCCGCGACATTTCCTGAAGTGTCTTTATAATACTCGAACTTCTCTTTCTTGTTATTCGCTTTCGCTTTCTTATCAATGGAAAAATAACCGTTATGCAATTCAGGCACTTCCGGATTCAGATCTTTTATTTCACTGAACAGGCTTTGGTACCTGGGTTTTTTGATGAGATTTTTATACTCTTCCTCAAACATATTGGCATAATCACCGTTCTGCATATTGCCGTCTTCATCATATATCCGGTAATGCTTTACAGCATCAATGAAAAACAGGCTTAATACTTTAATTCCTTTCGGGTTTAGCACCAATTCTTTATTCAGATGCTCTTCAATGGTTTTGCGAATCATCATGCGCTTTATCAAACTGTCGTCAATCGTTCCAATAGATCCTCCCGGTTTCAGAATGGTGCCATTGATGAATTCTATGTACTCGTTCCCCGCCTGTGTATAAATATCGTTTACTATAAAGCCTTCATATTGCTGAAGCTTCGTTATCTCTAAAAGGTCGTCATTCTTTTTCAGCTCCTTCGGCTTCCGTTTTCTTTTTCCATTTTCGAGAATATCAAGGTCGACTTTAGCCCGGATATTTGGCTTGTTCTTTACGCTGATCAATTTCATATAAGCGCCGTCAATGGCGGCACCGTCCACTTTCACGGATGCTACCTCTATTTGTTTGACCAGCTGGCGATTATATGCATCCACGGCATCCAGCTTGTACATCATGTTCAATTTCTCTTTGTGTGTGGCGGAATAACGGAGCATGACCAATGGATTCAGGTTCTTCACACTTTTTTTTGCCAGTTCGGTGCTCAGCGTTGTTTGCGGCTCATCTATAATTACCACGGGCCTGGTATCCTGGATCAGCTGCAATGGCTTGTATCCGAGCCGATCGTTATACCGGTGGATGATGTTCTGGCTTTTCGTTTCGTCCTTCTCATTCTCAAAACTTTTTCGGAAGGCGTCGATATTTATCACCATTATCTGCAACTGATCATTCGCCGCAAAATCCCGTACATCAGGAAGATTAGCGCTGTCGTAAATAAAATATTTGTATGGGATATTATTGTAATGCTCTTTTAAATGCGTTTCGGTTATCTGTAAACTTTTATACACCCCTTCTTTAATGGGAATGGAGGGGACGACAATAATGAACTTGGTAAAATTATATTGACGGTTCATTTCCATAATGGTCCGCAGATACACATAGGTTTTGCCGGTGCCGGTTTCCATTTCTATGGAAAAATCAAGATGTTTAATATCAACTTCGCCCGGTAAAGATGGTTTTAGTCCGTTACGAAGCTGGATCTTTTGCGTATTTTCCAATATTTGCGCTTCTGTTAATTGCAGTTTATTGGCGTAACCTATCTGGTTAAAATCAAGCGTCTTTTGTGTTGCCAGATATTCAGGGGAATAGACGGTGAAATTGGAAGTACACGCTTCCTGACCCTGGAAGATATCTACAATAGCATTGATGGCTTCCTGTTGATAAGGTAATCCACTTTCAAATTTTATTTTCATTATCAGTGATCTTTAGTGGATTAGATAGTATTTACCTCAGTAATGCCATAACGCTTCAGTATCTGGATGGAATTGGTTTTCTCCACATCATTAAACCCTGTATCCTTAAATATTACCCTACAGGTAGCAGGGTCGAGCTCCACTTTCCATTTACCTATGGCTTCAGCAACGGTGGTATTTAAGTCGTTGGCCAGGCAGATGAACAATGCGCCTATACCTATATTGAATACTTTTTTACCCGCTATTATTCTTTCTTCAATAGGTTGTGCGAGGTCTAATCCGGATTTTAGCAATATCTCATACAGCACATCTTCTTCGGTACGGTCTGGTTTGATATTTTCAGCAGCAGATAATAAAGTCTGGTCGAAATTTTGAACGTTACCATCCCAGGCGTTTATATTGGAACGATCTAATTTGAAACATTTAAACCCTATATCGAAGGCCTGTTTCCCGGTAGAAAAAAGATCTTCCCGGAATTCCGATCTTATTTTCTCTCCGGCCCTGCGTAATCTTTCTTTAGTGATTTGAGCAATGTTTTTATAACCTGCTTTGTATGAATCGGAATCAACGGCAGTTTTTTCAGGCAGCTGAACTAAAATAAATTTCAATTTTTCCGTTTCCTGAATATTATTCTTCCAGATGGCCTCTGCAGCGGTGCCTGATCCCGCAAAGAAATCTAAAACAAGATTTTCCGTTTGAGCGTTCTTCTCTTCGGTCTTTATTGAAAATAAGTCCTGCAACAGCTGAACAGGCTTAGGGAAAGGGAAATAGGTTTTGGGCAAATATTCCTCAAAATCTTTCGACCCTTCCTGCGTATATGGCCCTTCTAAAATCGATAAAGGTTTCCCGCGACGCATTACTCCGTTCTCATCTTTTAGATATCCTTTAAATCGTACTTTAAAAGAGCCATCGTTCTGTTCGTTAAATAATAGCATATTCGCCGCCTGCGCTTCCAAAACCCTTTCTTTTGACCAAAGCCATTGTTTCTCGGGCCATATTTCTTTTCCTTTATGGATTATTGGAAATTTCAGATTGGGTCTATCGCCCATGCTGGTTGTGTCTAATGGCCATGTAGCGAACGGGCCTCTTATCTCATAGTTTTCATCTTTTTTATTGTACATCGACGCAGTTTTCTCAGAATAAGGAATATTTACGTCGGTTATATTAGAAATATTCTTTGAATAGCACAAAATATATTCGTGAAGCTCAATCCATCCTTTCGTTTTTGCGCCACCCCCGGTTTTATTTTTCCAGATAATTTGTTGAAGCAGGTTTTCCTCTCCAAATATTTCATCACAAAGCTTTCGAAGATTTTGGACTTCGTTGTCATCTATGCTTATAAAGATCAACCCATCCTCTTTCAAAAGGTTTCTTGCCAGCTTCAACCTTGGATACATCATGTTCAACCAATTACTATGGTAACGCCCGTCACTCTCTGTATTGCTATTTAACCTTGTGCCGTCTTTATCAGCCTGATTGGTAATTGCCAGATAACTTCCCAGATTATCTGTGAAATCGTCTTTATATACAAAATCGTTTCCGGTATTATATGGAGGATCTATGTATATGATCTTTATTTTATTCGCATAGCTTTTTTGAAGCAGCTTCAATACTTCCAGATTGTCCCCTTCAATAAATATATTGTGTGTCGTGTTCCAATCCTTGCTGTCTTCTTTTACAGGCCTTAAAGTGCCTGTGCTGGGCTTGTTGGCTTCCTGTCTTGCCATGCTTTTTCCTGCCCATGTAAACCGGTAATATTCTTCATTTGTTTCTAATTCTTCTCCGGCTAAAGCTTTTAATTCCTCTACATCGATTTTTCCTTCTTTCACTATGGTAGGGAAGAGGGTTTTCAATGTATCCAGGTTTTGCTTTATTATATCGGCGCTATGGCTTAAGGGATCTTTCGCAGTTACTTTTTCCATATACTATTCAATTATCAGTGCTTTCAGCTGTTCAATTTGGTTTCGTTTTTCATGGATCTCTGTATTCAGCGCTATTCTTTGGCTCAGCTGGGTTTCTTTTTTAGCCTGGCTTTGCAATAGCTGAACCTCTTTTTGCAAGGTCTCAATTTTTTCCAGTTTCTCCATATCGCTTTGCGTACGATCCCGTGTTCTTGGTATAAATACTCCGCTAACCCCTGCTGCCTGTAGAGAGATCAGCCGTTGGGTATAGGAATCGTAATAGGTTTTCAAATTGGTCTTATCCAATCCAGCAAAGTTCAGGCTATTTAAAAAGGCTTGTTGCCGCTCTGTTGGTTTAATTCTGTTGATTACTTCCGTGGTATAGTTTTTTTCTATTGTTCTTCGGGTGCTGTCGTTCTGATTAACCTTTTTATCACAGGTATTTAATACAAAGGCATCCTTATGCCATACGCATAGAAGTATAGGATAAGGAATATATTTTTGAACCAGGTCGATAATTCTATGATGATTTCGATCGAAATCAAGGTCGGATGTTTGTATGCTGATTACCTGGACCTCTTCAAAAAGATAAAACTCATCATGAAAAGGGGGGATATTTGAATTGGCGGGGCTGACGCTTGCCAGCCAGTCAATGGAGGTTACGATATTAAAATCGTCCAGCAATGCCTTTTCACTGCTGGTGAGGTCGAAATTCCGCTTAAAAAATGCCTTGGTGATCTTTTTATTCACCAGGCTTCTATCCGGAATGTGTAATATGGTATTAAGCAGATCCATTTATTTTATTACCAGGAACGAAATTAGTTCATAAGCATTGCTAACCGATGTTTGGCTCAGCTTTGTGCCGCCGGGCATCGCCAGCGTATCTAATCCCAGCTCATCATCAACCCCCTTCAAATGTACAATGGCTGTTTGCAGCAATTGTGCATAGGCTTCCATATTCTTACCTCCTTTGGTTTCTTTTTCAAATAAGACAACCAGATCCGGTAAAACTTCCTGTCTGCCCAGGCATAATTTCTTGAAATAATCCAGGCAGCGTTTGGGACTATTTCCCGGAATGAAAATTTCTCCGTTGCTGTTTATATAACATAGGTTATACGGAAAAATGGCATTGCTGCTGTATGCGTTTTCGGTAATGGCAGAGAGGTCTTTCAGGCAAAAAATAACTCCTTTGGGCGCATCTTCCAGGTTAGATCGTGTCACGGAGAATGTTCCTTTCGGCATTAAATTAAATGTTTCCCTTTCTGCCACGGTAAGCCTGTCTGCATCAATCTTATAATCGTTGAAGGTCAGGTCAGTAATGCTGATACCGCCTTCTATATCTTCGAGATCAAGCACCTTGCTTTGCAATTGTTTTAGCTGCCTTTTGCGATACTCCAAATCCTGTTTTTGCCCTGAAGTTTCGTCAATAATATTATCGTCACCGGTAGCGGATACGTCCAATATCTGCATACGGCCCTGCACCCTTCCGATCAGGTCGATATAATTGTCAAGATCAAGGTTGGGAAAGAAATTCACTAATTGAATTTTTTCGTTTTTGGAGCCGATCCTGTCAATTCGTCCAAATCGCTGGATAATGCGAACGGGATTCCAGTGAATATCATAGTTTACCAGATAGTCTCCATCCTGGAGGTTTTGACCTTCTGAAATGCAATCCGTACAAAATAGAATGTCAATTTCATCGGTAGCGTTTGGAAAAATAATTTCCCGGTTTTTTGAAATTGGTGAAAAATTGGTAAGGATAGAACTCAGATCAGCCTTGCAGCCAGCCAGGTTGGTCTTATTCGTTTCGCCGCCGGTAACTTGCGCCGCATATACTCCCAGATCGTTTTTCAGCCAGCTGTATAATTCGTCATACAGGTATTTAACCGTATCTGCAAAAGCAGAGAAAATGATGATCTTCTTATTATTCCCGTTCAATGGGGCCGCTATCTTGGCTGTTATCAATTCTTTCAGATCGTGCAATTTGGCGTCCCTGTTCCTGTCTATCACTTTTGTAAGTGAAAGAAGATTGGCAATTCGTTTTTTATCGTCCAGTAATTCTTCCCTGCATTTGATGAGGTCAATATCCTGAAGTAATACTTTTACTTTTCCGCCAACCAACAGGTCTTCGATCATTTCATCGTCGAAATCGACGTTGTTTATATCAAGCTCGTTATCAAAGAGGGAATTGCTTTGAGCGTTTTCCACCTTTTCCAGCAAGCTATTTATTTGCCTCAATAGGGATTCAAGGGTAAGATGAAAGGAATGGATGGAACTTTCCAGCCGTTTCAGGAGGTTTACCCGCATTAAATGGATCAGGCTGTTCTCCCTTTCAATTTGTTTGAATACGCTGCCTGAAGATGTCGTCATATCATACTTATCTTCGTAGGCCTTCTTTTTATCAGGTCGGACATACGATAAAGGGGAATAGAATTTTAGATTAAGGGCATTTAGCTCGTTATTTACTTTATCCATTGCAGGAAAGGCCCCATTCCGGTCAAAGTCAGAGTATTTATTAATAGGCTTTTGTCGTTTGGGAAAACTGCCGATTTCCTGTGTGTTGTAATATTTCTGGATGTGTTTGCGGGAACGGGCGATGGTGAGCAGGTCCAGTATTTTGAAGTAAGACCCATCGAGGCTTTCGATCAGGCTATCCCTGTTGTAGTCATCTCCCTCTCTTTCCCTTAACCAATGATTGAATTTTTGCTGGGCTTTACGTAAAGTCTGGTCAATGCTGGGAATGCCATAACCTTCCAAGGCATTATCCTGTTGTTCCGTGATAAACGCTATCTGGTTTTTAATATCGTTCATCCTGGTGTTTACCGGTGTTGCCGACAGCATCAGGACCTTTGTTTTCACGCCGGATTTTATAATGTCATTCATCAGCCGCTGATAGCGGGTGATGGTTTCTTTTCTTGGCGGGTTATTGCGGAAGTTGTGTGATTCATCGATGACGACCATGTCATAATTTCCCCAATTGATCGTTTCCAGGTTAATATAGCCCGACAAACCGTTTGTACGGGAAAGGTCTGTATGGTTTAATACATCGAAGTTCAGCCTGTCTTTGGCTAAAATATTGCGGACATCATTTTGTGCATAGACCAACCAATTATCACGGAGTTTCTTTGGACATAATACAAGGATACGATCATTGCGCATCTGGTAGTATTTCATCACTGCCAGGGCTTCAAACGTTTTTCCCAGCCCCACACTATCGGCAATGATGCAACCGCCGAAGGTTTCGATCTTATCAATGGCTCCCAGAACGGCATCTTGCTGAAAATTGTATAACATATTCCAGATAAGCGTATTCTTAAAGCCAATCTTTTTTAGCCGTTGTTCTGAGACTTCATTGATGTTGGCATTTTGGAAAATATTATACAAGCTGAATTTATAAATAACATCAGGAGTATTATTCGTACAGGCTTTTTCGATAATTGACTCAACCTGGCTTTTAATGTCTTTGCTGCTATTATTCCAAAATTGATCAAAGAGGTGGCTGTATTGATTGTCTGCATCTTTAAATGAGCTGATTATAATCGGATTGGCAGATTGCAGGAGCCCCAGGCTGATGCTATTTAAATCCTGCGGCACTATGGAGAAACATTGCATTTGATCGCCATTCTTTACCAGGATAAATTTTTGCCCCCCCACATTACCCTGACGGATGCTGCATTTCGCTTTAATTATTGCAAGTGCGGTCTCGGCCTTATATTTCCCTTTCAGATCATGGTACTGTTGCCATTCCAATGAATCGTAGCCTAAGCGAACATCTTCTTCCGCATTGCTATCAAGCAGTATTCTAATAGAGCTGACTTTCTTTAATTCACTGCTTAATTCAAATAGTGCATTTATACTAAAGTAAGAGGCGCTGATTGAAACTTCAGCTCCCTCCGTCAGCAGGGTTTTCAGTTCATCAACTAAACGAGCTCCCTGATTATTTATTAACTTCATTAAAGTAGAGTCTGGGATTTGGTAAGTGAATGTCTGCCTCTAAGCTGCTCCTTTCCCGCCGGGATTCCTTTATGAGCTTGCCGATGTATTTTAAGATCGGTTCAACTTCTTCGGAGGAGAATTCTTTTTCGATAGGTTGTATATCAGATTTGTTTTTCGTTCGCATTTATAAATTAATGGGTACAATGTCGAATTTAGAGATCTATTAAGATATTCTTTAATACGACTAATAAATTATTGAATTAATTATCTACTAAAAGGTACCTTAACGCTGGATGTATAAAAGTATAAAAATTAAATGATTTCCCGGTTAACCGCTGTATATCCAAATAATGGGGGTATGGCGGAAGTTTTGGGTAAATGAAAAAACGCCTATTTAGGCGGCTTGCGGGTAGGACGGGGTCGGCGGATGGATTATATCTTTCAGAAAATCAATGATTTATGATTTTTTGTCGATTTTTCGAAGAAGAAAGTAATAAAAACAGAGAGCTGGATTTATTGCTCGTGCTGGTAAAAGATTATGAGGATAAACATATTGTTTTCCGGAATTAGATCCTATTGACGCTATCAAATTGAAAAGGGAGGAAGGGGGAGGGTGTCTATCTCCGGGTCAGAATGGCTGATTTCCGACCGCGTAATGAAGATTTCCTGTTCCAGTACTTTTTTATATTGATGGAGCAATCTTGTAAGTATTTCTATAGATTGTTCAGTATTAGTAAGTACAGATTTTTGTCCTTTGTATTGTTTGTCGTAAAGTGTCCTGTTTCCGTATTTACCTAATAATGCCTCTGTGTTGGAGGGAAGAAAAAAGTTGGCTTTATCTCCCAGATGCCTCTTGTATTCATGTAAATAAATTTTGATGCCTTCAAAATCAAGGTCGCCAAAATGGAGATAAGGATTAGGGATCAATTGAAGCCATTTCACCAGGTCATTATTTTGAGGGTAACGACTCACGAACAAAGGCTGGATATTGCTGAACAGGTATTCCTGCTGATGAATATACCGGAAATTTTCAGGGTTTTCTATTCCGACGATGGTTATGGAAGGATGCGGCTTAAAATGCTGCCATTCATGAATGAAGGTATACGTTCCTTCTGCCGGTTCCACGATAAAAGGCTTTTCGTAAAGGGTGCCCGGTACCGGGTGGTAACAAGTTGCCAGGAAACCATAAAATGTGCGTATTCTTTGCAGCTTCGAATTTCCTGACAGGGCAATTGCATCCGCCCTTGTTAAGGCGCCCCCTGTTTGTTTTTCTATGTACTGCTGCAAATCACTAATGCCAAACTTATTGTGCAGATAGGCTTGAAGGTTGTCCCTCATAGGGATGAAGAGCAAGGCTTTTGTTTTACCTTGTTGCTTTTTTTGCAGAATACCATCTTCCAGCATTTTTTGAACAATACTGTGATGCATGGCAGACGCTGGAACACCTGCCTCTATTGTAAGCATCTCCTGTATCTTTTTAGCGATATGAAGCGGCAAGGTCATCAGGCAGGTGTTAGTGTGGTAATGATGCGTTTGATCCTGGTATTTCGGTTATTATCTTTTTCCAATTTATAAATATGCCGGTAATTAAGTGCATTGGTTTCTGTAGGCGAGCCGTTAATGAGGAGAATATTACGATCGTTGGCGAACTGCAGGATTCCCTTGATATTATTAGGGTGCAGCTTACCTATTTCATCCATCATACAATGCAGCCTGAAATCTTTAAACCGTTTGCTGGCGCCTTCCTTAAACACATTCAGCAGCATAATATTAATCATGGCCTTTACCAGCACATCTGTTCCCTCTGAGCCAACGTTGGAGAGTTTTTCTACCCAGCCGGTATCATTCAGGTTCTCTTCCACGCGGAACTTCAATTCAAAGGAATCCGAAAGTGCTATAGAATCTTTACGATGTTCGGTGATAGATTTGCTCAACTGCTTTAAAAGGTCAACGGCTTTTTTATTTTTGCTGGCCTGGTCTACCGAAGAAAAAAGGTTCAGACTGCCAATATCAAAGCTAAACTCATCATTAAACTGTTTTACCTGCAATAACAGCTGTACCACTTTATTAGAACTATCATCAATGCGCAGCTCGATTTTGCGAATAGCTCCTACAAAGTTTTTGTTGTCGAAATCTTTATTGATATTGCCGATTATTTTTTGGATGTCGCCTGCCCTGGACATCAGGTCGGCCGTTTCTTTGCCAACCAGCTTAATGACATTGGCAAATCGTTCATTCACCCGTTTTTCATATTCCTCTATTTTGCTATTCTGAATAAATTCATTCAGGTCTTCCGCAAATTGCTGGTAGCTGAGCTTGTCGGTCAGGCTTTCCGGGAAATTAAAGATGTTTTGCACGGAAAAATTGCCCAGAAATTTATGGGTGGCTTCTTTTAAATCGTCCAGCCTTCCAATGGCCGTATAAAAACAGCGGTTTATTTCCTGAATAAGCGTGTGGGCGTCTTTGTCATTTTTATACCGTTCATTCTCGCCGGTGTAAGCTGCCGGCAGGTTATGATAAACCTCTGTTTGCCGGAAAACGTCAAAAGCCTTTAGGTTATTTTCCAGCCGGTTGAGCTCTTGTTCCCATCGGTTCAGTCCCTCCTCTGTTTCTTTTATAACATTGGCGAACTTTTCTTTCTGTAATGTATACTTATTCGCTTCCAGGCGATATTGGTCTTCTAAGGCGGCTTTCTGTTCTTTAAAGGAGAATACCTTGTCTATCAGGTCCTTTTTATCTTTGTTATATTCTGCCACCAGGTCGCGGTTGTCTTCAATGAACTGCAGTTCATTCCTTGTCTTCTGCAGGTTCTCATCCAGTGTAGCCAGGCGACTGGTGTCTGCTCCTTTTCCGGACAATTCTTTTTGCTGTTCTTTTAATATTTGCTGCTGTTCTTCCTGTCCTTTCTCTTTCTGCGCTTTGACTGCCTCATTCAGCTGGAATGTTTGCTGTTCCAGGTTTTGCTCAATGGCGGCCAATTTTCTATTGTATTCCCTTTCTTTTGTTTTTAGTAGCCGGTTTATTTCCTCTTCGGCGTGCTGCAGGGTATTCTGTGCCTTTAATACGGCTTCAGCCGCTGCTGCAATTGCAGTATCGAGCTCATGCAAGAGTTCCTGCCTGGCCGAATTCGCTTTGATTTCCCAGTCTTTTTGTAATAACAGCGCCTGCTGGTGCTGTTGGGTATCCTGCTCTTGCTTATATTGTTTTTCCAGTAAGTTATCTTTGGCCTCTTTTATCTGGGGCTGGTATTTTTTCTTTAATTTTTCCTGTTGCTGCGCCTGTTGGGCCTGAAGATCCTGTAATTGTTGTCGCTGTTCTCCGATGCTGTTCTCCAGGTGTTTTAATTCCTCTTGATATTGCGACAGTGTTTTTACCGTTATGGGCAGCTCTTTAACGGCGATCTCTACGCCGAACAAGGAGGATTCATCTTTGTGCAGTCCGGGGGAAAGCTCCGTATTAAACAGAATGTCTTCACGGATAATCTTGCCTATGGTGTTTTCCCAGCCGGGTTTATTTTCATTCAGCCAGCCGTAGAAAGCTGCTTCGTTTTTCTGCAGCTTGCCTGTAATGGCGGCTGATTCTATTTGTTGGCGGGCAATATTAGCCTGCAGCTGCTCTACTTGTTTTCCGGTATTCTGTTTGGCCAGCGCCTCATCCAGTTCCCATTGTTTTTGCAGGGTCTCTATCCGGTTCTTAAGGTGTTCACGGTCTACCCCGGTTTGCTGTATGGCCAACCAATATTGGGTTGTGGTATTTTTTGCCGATTCCATCTCTGCTTCAAAAAAGCGTTGATGGGTGACGGATGCTTTCTTCATCCGTTGTTCCTGGAGGATACTTTGCTGATGCTCCACCGAGTGCCGGGCCTGTAGAATATCTTTTTGACTATGGAGCCGGATTTCCCCATATGCATTTTCCAGCCAGTTTCTGGCATCTTCTTTTTCTTGGGCGGCCTGCCCGCGTTTTGTTGCGTGTTCTTCTCTTTTATCCTGTTCAAACCTTCGGCTGGAAAGTTCCAGCGCCTGCAGCAGGCTGTCGTATTTCAGGGTGACTTCTGAAAAGCGTGTCGTTAGCAGTTCTTTTTCTTTGCTTAATTTTTGTTGTTCAGTTTCGTGGTCTTTCTTTTTATCCACACGCGCTATGATCTGGTCTATTTGCATGCGGTTATAGTGGTCTATTTTTTCTTTAGCCTTTTTGAGGTCGTTATCCAGGACGCTGATTTCGCCTTTTATTTTATCTGATTTATTGGCAAATCGTTGTTCTGCTGTTGCTGCTTTTTCAATGAGCGCTTCTTTTTCGGTGTGACTCTTTTCCAGTTTGTGCTGAAGGTTGGGGATATTACGCTGTATATGTGCGACTGTCCAGGCTAGTTGCAGGGCAAAGGTATTTTTTTCGTTTTCCAGGTGCCGGATGGCCATATGGTTCTTCACGATATTTTCTGCCTGTCTTGCTACATGCGGCTGTTTGTACTGACTGATGTCGTTTAGCTGTTGTTCGAAATTCTTAAGGTGGTGGGTATAACTTTGCAGGTCGATGGTGATGTCTTCTTCATTCAGAGACATTATGATCGTTTGCTTGATGAATTCCGCTTCCAGCTTACTGTTTAAAAAGACATTCTGTATGGTGCGTGGTATATTCTGGTACTGTCTGCTTTGGAGCAGGGCGTATTTGGCAAACTCCTTTTTGCCGGTGTCATTATTGCCATACAGGATATCGCGATATTCTTCATAGCGGTCTATTTTCCTGGAATAATCGATGCCTTTCAGATCCAGGATCTGTCGGTTGTCTTCCCATTTTTCAAAGGCGTGTCCTTCGGGTGATACGAAATGTTCGCGGTCGTACGCACTGTCTAAAAACCGGAAGCAAACCTTGCCCTGGCTTTTAAAAGCGGCGATACAGAAAGGTCCCGTTTCCCGCATTACCTCATAGATCAGGAATGAATTCTGGTAGGGGAAGTAATATTCGGCGAAGGTCTTCTTTTCTCTGGGTATGCCGAGCTTTAAGGTGTCGGCATTGTAAAAAAACAAAATGGCCCTCAATAGTGTGCTTTTTCCTACGCCTTGTGTACCGATCAGATGAACATTGCCATCCAGCATTATTTCTGCATATCGAATGGTCGAGCTATTTATAAAAATGACCTTATTTAGAAATCTCATCGGCTTCTTCTTCTATTTGAATATTTACAATTAATCGTTTGATATAATTGAAGGATGATAATACTTTGTACTGATTGGTGATTTCGTTTTCCAGTTCGGCAAAACCAGGGGTGCATAGCTGCTTTTCTATCAGGTTATTGATACGCTCCTGGTAGTTTCCGTCGCCTGTGAGCTTTTTCATGATCTCCAGCTTGTCTTTCAGAGACGCATCCATTTTTACCTGTACCGAGATGTCGGATGGGGTGAAACGAAAGCCGGGTGCGAAACCACTATTGAATGCCATGAAAAAGTCGACAACGTCGATCCACCGGTAAGCCTGTTCTATTTTATTCTCTATGGAAGCCCGACTTTCGTTACGGGAAAAATAAAAGTATTCATCACTCCTTTCGAGTATAAAACCTATCGATTTGAAACAGGTGTATAACTCATCGAATTCTTCTTCCACTATATTATACAGCTTACGGTTGGCATCAGCCGTACTGTTGCTGCAAATGAATTTACCTTTGCTCAATATTTCGAATATTTCCGTCACATTCCTGTCTGATACTTGCATAATAGCTTTGAAAATGGGTTGTAATTATTTATTATATACCATGGCGTATTCTACCTGGTCATCCTGTTGAAAAGTTTCTTTAATGTTAAATTCTTCTTCAAATAAGGAAACCATCTGGCAGAATAGGGTGATCTTTTCCTCATAGCTAACTTCACGGTTGTATTTATATTGCATTATATAATTGTGTAAATGATTCCCGGAGGCTAAAAATCCATTTTTTATGGCGCCGAGGTCGATAAATATTTCTTCTTCCGTATCCGGTATCAATTCGTGACTTGTCATATTTTCCGCCACGGGCGTGAGGGGGCGTGTAGCATATTTTATTTTATCCGCCATCTTTTCCAGCATTGCCCTGCCTTCATCCGTATGCAGGTAATCCAAAGATAGTTTCAACGGGTAAGCGGGTCTGTTTTCAAAGATAACATCATTTGTTTGTGACAGTAAGGTTGTAAGGTCTGTTTTTGCTTTCAGTTCAAACTGATCTTTCAGATATTTGATCTGTTTTATTTTTTCCAGTATACGGCTTTGGTGTTTGACCTGGTTTAAATATTCAATGATTTGTTTTTGAGTTTCTATAAGGTTATGACGGCTTTCAGTCAGCTGTCCTCGCAGCAGGGTTATTACCTGCTTTAATTCTTCATCAAGGGCTGTATTGAAAAAGGTAGTTTCTTCTTCCGTTACCAGTCGGTCTGTCTGTTCAATTAGCCCCAATATAGCCCTGCTTTTTTCATCGAAAGCCTCCAGGCGGGAAATTTTTATAGTATAATTGGGCTCGGTCTTAAATGCATTTTCTATGTTGCGGTTAAGGTCAATGATGTTCCTGAGTGTAATGCGGCCTATTTTGCGTAATGCAGCCTTTACCTGTTTGAGGTAGGTGTATTTTCTTTGCTCATTATTTTCCTGCAGGTAGAAGGTAATGGTTTGTTTTACCTGCTGAATATTTTCATTGACGTAAGAGGTATTTATTTCGTCATTTACTTCCAGTATTTGTTCAAAGAAGGTTTGGTACTGTTCGTCTATTTCCAGGTATATTCCGTTTTTGCGAAGTATTCCTTTAAGACATAATGTTTCTATGCGTGCCTCTTCCAACTGTTCCAGGGCGTATTCGTATTTGTAGGCAAAGGACCGCCTTTTTTCGAACATTTCCATCAGCAGGTCTTTGGCCCAGGATAAGGTATTGATCAGCTCTTTGATGGACTGAAAATGATTCATAGTGTGCCAAAGATCGTTTTTTTTGAATAAACAGTGCCTATATGGGCCGGAATGGGGTAAAATGCCAATTTTTGGCAGCTATTTGAAATTTTTGAAGATCAAAGATATTCCCACTTGTAGCCACCTGCCGTTTCCTGTTTGCCCTTTAAAGCGCCACTTATAGTTGAAGTGTTTACGCCAACTGCCTTTGCTGCTTCTTTTATACTGTCAAAACATTGTAGAGGTTTTCCTTCTTTTGAATATTGCCGGATAGATCGCTGTCTGTTTTTGGCGCGAAGGACTTCTCCATATTCATGACCGGATAAATCGATCATGGCGGGGCCCTGTCCTTCCTGCCAATAAAATCCGCCGGCGCTAGCGCGCTGTTTTTGCATCACCCTGGATATTTCAGTATGTTTTATCCCTGTTGTTTTTGCCGCATCATTGATGGTAGGAAAAGTGGCAATACGGCGGCCATTTAGTTGGTATTGAGTCACTTTTTTGCCAAATGTTGCTTTATTTTTCTCCCGGTGTTGCGCAATTGCATCAAGCATAGGCGTTATATCAATTTTCGCTGCGCTACCAAATCTCCAGATAAAGCCACCGGCAGAGTACTCAGTGCCTCTTGCCCGGTTGCTGATATGACTACTACTAATCCCTGTCTTTTTGGTGGCAATAGCAATGCTGGGATACGTTTTAATCTTTTGGCCTTGCATGGAGTACTGTGTCACTTGTTTGTTGTTTGCCTGCTTTGATTTTGCGACAGCCCGTTTTCTTGTCTCCTCATCCGCAAAGACCCGTTCTTTCCGATTCAAATCAAATATGCGTTGTTGCTTTTCGGAAATAGTAGCCATGATTAAATTCGAAGGAGTAATATTTAAGGGATTTCCATCTTTGGCAAGTATCACCACTAAATCTTCATCTGATTCGATTGGCTTTTTAAAGCAGTGATAGACGAGCCTGGCTAAAGAGAAATTATATTTTTGTTTGTTTAAAGTAATTGTTGTTCGTAGGAAATGGACATTATCCTTCATAAAACTGTTTGGGATTTTCATCAGCACGGGTTTAATTATTTTCCCGGGTTTTATATACACCCTGCCATCACTGTATTCAAGTTCATATTCCAGCCTTTTGATTCGACCGTAATTCGAAACCTTAAAATACATTTGTAAACCTGGAATGTCCTTCCAGCGTTCTCCTTTTATATTCTGCAGTTCAGTATTTTGATATGGGTATTTTTTCATTTCAAATTCAAGATAATCAATATTGGTTAAATGGGAGCCTACGAATCCGGTCGGCCCGAAAGTCTTCTGCGATTAATTTAAACCCGAATATATTATATTTGTACGCTATAAAATTTCATCAAGTTAAGCGACTTAAAATCTCTGGAAAAGATTTCATTATGGCACATATGAGCGAGTATCAGTTTTATGAATTCAGGGTAATTGATCGGGATCTTACAGAGAAAGAGAAAAGAGAGATAGGACGCTGGTCGAGCAGAACAGTTCCTACGGATTCCGGAGCTATTTTTACTTATAGTTATGGCTCTTTCCCGAAGAATTTGATGAGTGTAGTTGATCAATATTTTGATGCCCTATTTTATTCTTCTAATTGGGGTGATAAACGGTTGATCTTTAAATTTCCTAAAAAGTTATTTGAAAAGGCCGAAATCAGGGAATACCTTGTTCCTGAAGTAATAAGCGTTAAAGAGACGCGGAAACACGTTATCCTGGATATATGTTTTTCTGATGAGGGCAACGGAGAATGGATTGAAGGAGATGGGAGCTTGTCCAATCTCCTTCCTTTACGGACTGATCTTATGAACAAAGATTATCGACTTCTATATTTAGTTTGGCTGCAGGCAAATTATTCTCAGGGAGAATGGGAAACGTCCGGAGACAGCAAAGAATTAGATGAAAACTTGAAAGTGTTTTTTAACAATTAGACTGATGCTAACTATGTGAAGAATAGTAAAAAAGGAATCTTCATTGGGAAGGCGGCCGGGCAGTGGAGGATATTAGCCGTGTAATAGAGATCTTCTGGACGACACCGTGTCGCTGAAAGAACGAATATAAGCATGGAAAGTTCGGATGTCAAGCCTGTATCATACGATTTTAAAGGATTTATTCATTACCGGTCCAGCCAACTCTTGAATTCGGCTACCCTATTCTTGCTGATAACGACCTCTTCCGGCGCAGAAGGATGAGTAACCAATTGTAGCTGGTTTTTGCCATATATCAGAATAGTTTTAATGGAATTTACATTGACGATAAATTGCCGATTGGCTCGGTAGAAAATTTCGTTGTCGAGTTGTGTCATTAATTCATCGAGACTGGTGTTCACGGTGTGGCGCTGGTTTAGAAAAGTTTGCACAAAAATGCTGTTATTCGAAAGGAAAACAAAAGCTATGTCTCTAACGTCCAATGATATCATTTCGTCCCGTTGGTATGTGATCAACCTTTTGCGGATGCTTTCGGCCGCATTGCCTGGGAGGGCGTATGTTGCGTTATTTTGTTCTTCTTTCTTCTGCGACAGTTCCAGTTGGCGGTTGAGCGTCGTAAGGCTGTTGACTTCTTCGTTGAGCCGGAGAATTTCCTCTTCCATTTGCTCTTCGTATTTTTTGTAGATCAGCCATATCAGCAAATAGCAGCATCCTGAGATTAGGATCACCATTGCTATTATGCCGGTCATGAACTGATGATAAAGGTTGTCCAGCTGGGATTGCAGAACCACTATATTGGTGTGCGCGGCAACCATCCAATCGGTTCCTTTGACGGGATAGATGGTTACAATTTCAGAGCTGCGGTGTTTTGCTTCCGGAAATCTTCGTACTCCGGCAGCGGCCCTGCCTGAATGAAGGATATTGCTGAATGGCTTCCAGCGGCTGTTATCGACCAGCAAAGAATTGTCTTCATCGATCTTTTGCCCTACAAGGGCCGGATCGGGGTGGCAAAGCTCAATACCGCTGGTATCGTACATGCAAACGAACTCGCTTTGGGCATCGGTATTGACAATACTCTGCTGGAGGTTGTCAATGACTTTTTGAGGTGGCAGGCCATTTTGGAGCTGTTTTTCCAATAGTCGGCCAATCTCCCGGGTTTCACGCCGGCCAGATTCCATTTTACTATTCCAGACAGCTTCTCTGGCCGTATGGTAACAATAATTAAGGATACCTATACCTGCTGCAAGGGTAATGATACTTATGGCGATAAATGATAATATAAATGGCTTGACTTTTTTCATCTTTTTTATAAGAGAGTGAAATTAATATCCTTTTGTCTATCCCTTTCGCCCCCCTCGTATTCCTCTTCGCTGGCCAATTTACCCCTTTCGCGATTACCTTGATTAATAATCATGTGATTTCCAGCAATTTTGAGTTTCAATCAATGACCAAAAAAACTAAATAAAAGATGAAGAAGGGAATCCTTATCACGTTTGTTATAGGAGGTATATTCGGGTTGATGCAATTATGCACTCCCGAAAAGATAGTCAGCCAACCGGCCAAAGATCTGGCGGGGGTGCCTAAAGAGATCAATAACATTCTCCGTAATTCCTGTTATGACTGCCACTCCTCCCAAACGAACCTGCGGTGGTACGACCGGATAAGTCCGGTTAATTTCCAGGTATATGAGCATGTCAGGGATGGACGAAAGGCGCTAAATTTCTCTAAATGGGATTCTATGGCGACACCTGCCCAAAATAATACCTTATATTATGCGCTGAACAAAGTGCTGGAAAACGAAATGCCGTTGCCTTCATATTCATTTGTTCATGGTCAGGCCGGGTTGAGTGCAGAAAATATAGACATATTAAAGAAATATATACTTTCACGAACACCTCGAAAACCGACGGACTCAGCGCAGTTAATCGCGGTGGAGAAACAATACCCGGATTTAATAAAGGGAAATTCGGCTGTTTCTGCGAATGCAAAAGCTGCGCCCAATAGTATTGCCTATATTCCTGGCTACCGAAGCTGGAAAGCGGTGGGTACTACCGACCGATTTGATAATGGTACAATGCGTATCATTTTTGCCAATGACATCGCGGTGAAAGCGATACAGGAACGCAGGACGAATGTGTGGCCTGATGGCGCCATTTTTGCCAAAGCTGCGTGGAAGGAACAGGTAAATGCAGACGGCAGTATAACCGCGGGTGCATTTTACCAGGTCGAATTTATGATAAAAGACGCAAAAAAATATAGCCAAACGGGGGGCTGGGGCTGGGCGCGCTGGCGTGGTGAAAACCTGACACCTTACGGCGCCAATGCGCTCTTCACCACTGAATGTATTTCCTGTCATAAGCCCATGCAGTTCAACGATCTTGTATTCACCAAACCTTTAAGCCTTATTGCTTCTCCGGGTAAAAATAAATAATGATGAAAAAAATATTCAGTATCAGTATTTGTACGGTGGTCTCTCTCTTTTTTGTCGGCTGTGTTTCCAAACCCAGTTTGGGGCTAAACGAAGATGCCTCCGTTCAGGTGACGGACGAGCTTCCGGAGAACCCATTATTGCTGCATGCTATAACCAGCAGTATCCGGCCTAAAGACAGTACAATGTCGACACTTTATGGTAATGACGCGGCATTCGTCTACGCTGGTAGCCATATAGACAGCCATTATACCGAAGGCAGCGTGCTATACGAAGTAACGTGGCGGCAGCAGCCCGACGAACAGTGGACTGGCGGTAACATTCCTGAAAGGATTCTTTGTATTACGCGTATCGAGATTGTGGCTAACGGCCGACCTATCTACGCAATATATAAGGGGACACCCTTAAAAAAAATGAACGGCCTGCCGGAGGAAGGCGATAAGATAATGGATATCATAAGACAAAGGATGGCGATAGCACCGTAGGCCAATATCTTTCGAGGAACTGCGTCATTATGCATATTCGCGTTGAAAGCGGTGGATTATTGAAACTGATCCAGTATTTCGTAAATCATCTCGGTCGACACAAGCATTAACTTTTATTATCGGGATCTTATAGGCCTTTCAGCTCCAATTTGACAATTCACATGTCATTCGTCCGTTTGGATCACCATCTATGAGAAATATTTTTATTGTCTTGCCAAATTTCATTTTATGTATTTTGTTTTGAGACCGAGGTTTTTCTAGGTGGATATCCCAATAAGCATCGATTTTAGCCAGCTAATGACAGTTGCAAATGGACTTCCAGTTTCTTCAACCATATTTCGATTAAAAGCGCTTTTTTCACTTTGGCTTATTTGATTTTCTAAAATTCTTTTTATCCTCCCTAGCAAAAGTTCATTCTTATTAATGACCTTCTTTATTTCCCTACCAATCACCATTGCTGCTATCTCCTGGAGACTCACTTTATTCAGTTCTTCCTCGCTAGTCAGGAAAAGATCGCTGTGTTCGGTATAAATAAGATCCGCCTGAAGATCAAAGTATATATTGATTATGTTAGCAATATCCCTTGCATCCTTTAGTCTTTTTTCAGGCCTGTCATCAAATGCGATTAGCTTTAACAACACTATGGCCGGCAGTGTCGCTACCTTGAAAACATGACCTGTCAGCATGGATACCTCTTCTGTCCCTGCTTTATATACCTCCATGAATCCATTCTCTTTGATATTGGTTAGCCCTGCTCCTGCTAAGCTGACGCTATCGTCAATTTCTATTTCGCCGAAGGGTAGTATATCGACCTGTACTCCGGTTGGGCTAAACATTACAAAGGCATTACCTTTGGTGTCCTGGAAGTTTTTGTGATCTTTTAAAAACTGTCACGAGCTATCGCGCCAATCAGATAATAGTCGATATCTAATTGCCTGAAGGCATCTTCGAGTGCATCAAGCACGTCCTTTAGTTCTCCCTCCCTAACGCTATTCAAATTCATTTTTCAGGTACTTTTCATAAATCAATTCTGCCGTCTCCAAATTTCTGGGGTCATCGGTTATAACCAAATCTGCATATACCAGGAGCGGGGGGGCATATTTATTCTTTATTTCATCCTTCCAGAACTTTTGGTATATGTCCACGTTCCCATTTTCATCGGGTGCAAGCTTTGCTTTTATCATTATATCCATTTTGGGTACCGTGGTGTACAAGGTATAAATCTGAGGATGTAAATATTTAGTCATTTCCTCTGCGGCAGGTTCTCCACCCCATACTGTCTCCTGGTTTTGGCCTTCAATGGCTTTCATATTACCAATTTGTTCGGGATGGAGATACCTGAAAGTACCGAGATGGAGCGCCGGTTTGAGTGTTTCCCGGTAACCTGCGATCCACCTCTCCAGTAAGGCTTTTTTATTTTTAAGAAGTAGGATTTTTTCATCCAGGGGAATTACAAAACCTGCCTCTCGTAGTCCCTCGATGATATTCTTTATGTTGCCGAGCGCGGTATCCGTTGCCTCAGCCAATTTGCGGTAAGTAAGATTGATGGCGTCTTTGTTCAAGAGCAAATAGAATACCGTTTTAAGCCCTGTTTTTGTGAAGGCTCTATCTGTTGCAGGTTTTTCGTGCTTGGCTGGCTTATTCCCCTCCAGCCAGATGATAGTTCCATTTCGTAGGATCAAACTCGGTGGATGACTGTGTTATTGATTGTAAAACAATAAGTTACGATATTAATAGCCATCGTATTATCAATCAATTGCTTGGTGCTGAAAGGATTTTCTCTTATTAATCCCTCATTTTCAGTATCTTTGCACAGAATCCTAAAAATAGCCCGCATAGAATCCTAAAAACAGTCCTGCAGGCCTAAATTCTCGTTTATGGCAACTCCGGGTGAAAAGCTGGCTAACGCACTAGAGGAATTACAGGGATTGCAGGAAAAGGATCTGGTGGCAATAAAGTCAACTGAAATCAGCCGGGTAAACCGGGAATTGCTGGTGAAAACCGGTTATCTAAAAGGAGTATCTAAAGGCTGGTACACTCCAAGCAGGCCGGATGAACGACCTGGCGATAGCACTTCCTGGTATAGTTCCTATTGGGAATTCTGTGGCCGGTTCCTTGACGAAAAGTATGGCAAGGATTGGATTGTTGCCCCGGAGCAGTCGCTGCAATTGCATGCTGGTAATTGGACTGTGCCGAAGCAATTGCTGGTCCGGTCATCGGAGGGGTCAAATTACAACATGCCGTTGCCTCATGATACTTCCTTGTTCGTAGTGAAAACACCCTTTCCGCCGGCAGAGGTAGTGGAAGTTGTGCGTGGGATACGGTGCTATACCTTACCCGGTTCGCTCATCTTTTGCTCGCCCAATGCTTTCTCCCAAAATCCCATAGACGCCCGGACGGCCCTTGCGATGATTCGGGATGCTTCAGAAGTGCTCCATGTATTGTTAGCCAAGGGGCATACTACTTATGCCGGCAGATTGGCCGGCGCATTCCGCAATATTGGGCGGGATCGTATCGCCCAGCAGATCATGGATACCATGTCAACCGCAGGATACAATGTAAGGGAGGAAGATCCTTTTGATACCAAATTAAATCTCAATTTGCCGCTTCGGGAGCGGTCTCCATATGTCAACCGTCTCCGCCTGATGTGGCATCAAATGAGGGAAGTCGTTATTCCTCATTTCCCCCCGGCGCCGGGACTACCTGCTGATAAAGAAGCGTATCTCCAATCGATGGATAATTTGTACGTCAATGATGCCTACCATTCCTTGTCCATCGAGCGATACCGGGTAAGCCGAGAACTGATCGAGCGGGTACGCAGCGGGGATTGGGATCATCATAAATATGAGGAAGACAAAGGAGAACGAAATGCCATGGCAGCAAGGGGATACTGGCAGGCATTTCAACAGGTAAGGGAGAGCATACAAAAAATATTATCCGGCGAAAGTGCGGGACGGGTAGCGGACGAGGATCACGGGAGTTGGTACCGGCAACTATTCGAGCCGAGTGTGATTGCGGGTATCCTGAAACCGGAAGACCTGGCTGGTTATCGAACACATCAGGTCTATATCGGCGGGTCCAAACACGTTCCCATAAAGGTGGATGCCCTGCCAGATGTTATGCCCGTCCTGTTTGAACTCCTGGAATCGGAGCCGGAGGCTTCTGTGCGCGCTGTGTTGGGGCATTTTGTCTTTGTATTTATTCATCCTTATATGGATGGCAATGGCCGGATGGGGCGGTTCCTGATGAACGCTATGCTGGCTTCGGGTGGATATCCCTGGACGATTATTCCTGTGGAACGGCGGGATGAGTATATGCAAGCTTTGGAGGAGGCTAGTGTAAGGCAGGACATTGAGCCATTTGCTAGGTTTTTGGCGTATCTAACCAGTGAAGTGTAATCGGTAATCATTATCACCACAAATAAAAAACCTGCCGAATGGGCTCAAATGCTTGATGATGAGGTCCTGGCAACAGCCCTGCTGGATCGATTGCTGTTCCAATGTGAAGTGATCAGCCTGAACGGGAAGAACTATCGCCTGGAAAATCGGAAAACAATTTTTGACCACTCTGAATCTGTCCTTTAAATTTGCTCCCTCTGTATTCCTTGTTACCGAAATCTATGTACTGGTTGTTACCAAAACCATTGTACTCCTGATTACGAAAAACTCTGCACTTCTATTTACCGACTACACTCCAATACAACCGGGTCGTCGGGGGCCGATAACGTATCACCGGAACGGATTTCTTTTGCACCCAGCATCGCGCCGATATCACCTGCTTCCAATTGCTCCACGGCCTCATACTTGTCGGACATGACCCGCAACAGACGGTTGATGCGTACTTTCTTACCGGTGCGGCTGTTCCACAAGGTATCTCCGGCACGAAGCGTACCGGCATATACCCTGGTCAGACTTAGTTTACCGGTATAGTCGTTTGTCAGGATCTTGAACACGAGCCCTGCGAAAGGGCTTTCCTTCCTGGTGGCTATTTCCACTTCCTGTTCTGTATCCGGTTTTGTTCCTGTCACAAATGGTATGTCCTCCGGGGCCGGCAGGTATAATACAGCGGCATCCAGCAGCGGCTGTAATCCTTTATTCCGGTAAGCGGCGCCGCATACTACCGGTATGAGTGTCCTGGCTATAGTTGCCTTCCGAAGCGGGTCCAGGATATTTTCGACGGTGATGCCTGAAGGATCCCTGATATACTGGTCAAAAAATGTTTCGTCTACCAGGGCTAATTCTTCCAATAACTGCCGGCGTGCCTCTTCAGCGGCCGGGAGCAAAACTGGCGGAATTACTGTCGCCGTATAGGTTTTTCCGTCCTGCCTATCCCATAACAGGGCTTGCCTGGTGATTAGGTCTATGACACCTTTAAAGGCATCTTCCGACCCGATGGGTAACTGAATAGGAACCGCATTCGCCTGAAGTTTTTCCCGGATCTCTTTTACCACGTTTGCAAAGTCAGCGCCTTGCCGATCCATCTTGTTGATCAGGATGATCCGGGGCACCTGATACCGGTCAGCCTGGTGCCATACCGTTTCAGACTGCGACTGGACGCCTGATTTCGCACAGAATACGGCTATCGCTCCATCCAATACACGCAATGACCGTTCTACCTCCGCTGTGAAATCCACATGCCCGGGCGTGTCGATGATAGTGATCGTATACTGATTATCGGCATAATTCCAATAGGTAGTGATGGAAGCCGAAGAGATCGTGATGCCTCTTTGCTCTTCCTGTGGATCAGTGTCCATCATGGTATTGCCTTCATCGACGTTACCTAATTGATGCGTGAGGCCGGTATAATAAAGAATTCGTTCGGTAACAGTTGTTTTGCCGGCGTCTACATGCGCCATGATGCCTATATTTCTGCGTTTCATAAATTGTCTGTTGTGAAAAATTGAATAAAAAAACCTCCCGGTTATAAGGGGAGGTTGCAGCAACATGCCGATCTACCTGCCCTTATGGGGTGAAGACACTGATACATATTTTGAGAATGCGAGGCATGTTGAGATGTTTGTTTTGATTGATGGATTGTTATTATCCGGGGAGACAAATCAAAAAGGCACCTTCCGTGAAGAGGCCTGTATACTATTGAAAAATAGAAGATTAACCTCTTGCAGACGGGAATGGAGTTGCCTCCCCGTGTTTAATAAAGACGATGTGCGTACTGGCAATGACTGCGCTGATGGCAGATTTTGCCGGTGTACATGGACGATATGTGATGATGGTGGGCATTTTGAGTTGCTAGTCCGGGGATTAGCGGATGCAAAGGTAGAGAAAAAATGGGAAATGACAAATCGAGGTGTTTTTCGTATGTAGGGCAGGCTTTGTAAGTGGTTAAGTGCGGAATGATACTTTGGTGATTTTTTCTCTTTAAATTAGCCTTAACGTTACTTTTTACAGAATGTCTTTTGCAATTTTAAACCTAAAGTTCTATGTTCCAACCCAATCATCCCTACTTTAAAAAGGATATCTACGATATTCTAAAAGTTCCTAAAGTAGAACAAAGAGGCGCCTGGGATACCGGCTATCGAAAATATAAAGATGCTATATACATCTTTTCCAATATCGGGGTTGCCGGTAGGAGCGGCCATGACTATGATAATCATTGGCATAATTCGGAGTTAGTCTGGTACGCAAAAAATAAGGCAAAAATTCACCAGCCATTAATTCAAGAAATGTTGGATTCTAATACCCGAGTCCACATTTTTGTAAGAGAAGATAACAGAGAGGCATTTATTTACAAAGGAATTGGGAAAGCAAAAAATCATACTGATTCTCCTCCCATAATGATAACCTGGGCATTGGAAAGCGCCTATTTTATAGATCCTACAAATGCATGGGCCCGGGCTCGTCTGTCAGCCAAATCATTGTTAGATTCAGGAGCGAGCTATTATTCTCCGAAGAATGAAAATGAGTATAAAATTATTCGCGTTGGGGAAAAAGAGATTGATATAAAACGAGTAGGCGCCCAATCTAAAGCTATTACAGCATTAACTGAGTATGTATTCAATACAGCTATTACAAGAATAAATGGATCTAACGGTACTCTGGTGATGGGATCACTCCATCGTGAGGTCGCCATTGAAACTACTATCGTTGAGCTTATCCCTTGTTTGGATTGGGATGAGAATTCTGATCATATTGAGGTAGTTGGGGATTTTTTCTACGAAACAAATCAGCAGCGTACAATGCCGAAAATCAAGGAGGCTTCCAATGATGAGGAAAAAAAGAGGCTTAATGCTCAACTTAGAGTTAGACGGGGTCAGAATAAACTAAGAGAGAATCTTTTTATATTATATTCAGGGAAATGTTGCATATCCGGAGTTGAAATTAAGGATACCTTACATGCGTGTCATCTGATTGCTCATGCCGAATCGGGAAATAACAATAGTACTAATGCGCTTCTGCTAAGATCGGATATTCATGATTTGTTTGATGCCAATTTAATTGGGATTAATCCAGATGGTTTAAAGATTTCGATAAAGAAGCCTTTGCTAGAAACCGAATATGGCGAATTTAATGGGAAACTTCTTGCAGGGAGAGTTGACAATATAACACCGGATATTAACGCGTTAAATAGAAGATGGGAAATTTTTAGGAAGGTGTAATGCGGGAATAAATCAACTATTTAGATAAGCATATTTCTTATTAGTTCATATACTGAGATATTGGTTCTTTATTAAAAATTAGCGAAAATGCAGTCAATAGCCTAAATCTTCTATTAAATTGAAATGTAATGGCGCTCATGAGGTAAGCGTTTTAAGGTATTCAGCTGGCACAGCCTGGTATAACCTGATCCCTTTGACTTCTGCAAGTAGCACACCGGACCACTCTTTGCCAGCCGGCGGCTGCATGGCAATAAACCCTGACTTCTGCGGCTCCTCATTTTTGGAACGCTGGCGCTTACGGGCGCTGTAAAAGGCACCTTCACTGATCTGATGTTTCCGGCAAAAATCTTTGGCTGATATCCCCTGGCTTTTATCGTATTCCCTGAGCAGTTGGGCCATTTCCTGGCGGGTACGCTTACTCTTGATTGATTTAGGCTCTGTTTGTTCCATTTGCTGCTGAATTTAGACATGAACAGCAAAGGTAACAGGGACTTAAAATATTCAGTCATGGGGTCCGTTGGAGGTTTAAGGTAATGATACCTGTGAAACGTTATGAGTGTTTTCGCTAATCAAGGATCGGGCAAAGCAATATGCGGCAAACTGATGCCCAATTTATAAAATTCAATATACTCTTCGATATTTCTACTAAAGAAAGTTCCCTTGTCTATTTCTGCAGCACAATCCTGGTGAGAATAAATGATCAGCCCCTTGATTAATTTTTCATGCGATACTCCAAGTCGATTATATACACTTTTTAATCTTGTATATCCTGCCAACTGCCTTTTATCGCCTCGATAAAAACCAAAGGCATTCCGTTGATCAGTACAGTAATATCCGGCCTGAATTCTTCATCTCCATTCTTGCAAGTGAGTTCGGTGGTAACGTGAAAACTGTTGCTTTTAAAATCTTTAAAATCGATCAGCTTTATGGTGTACCCCATTGTTAGGACAGGAAGTCGGGTGAACTAAGATAGTTTCGGTGCTTCGGGAATAGGTGATTCCCGCAGCATTTGCTCATAGGTGGCTCCTGTCGAATCACCTATTCCTGAAGCGCAAGCCCCCGG
>JAATFV010000120.1 GCA_015655015.1 Chitinophagales bacterium
ATTATTAAATAATGAAAATGAACGTTACCATTAAGCAGAGAATATACTGGAGCTTCTCCTTGCTGGTATCCTTGTTCGTAATAAATGGCTGCGTCACTATCATTACCCTGAACAACAACAAAAAGGCATCTGCCAGGCTTTCCAAAGTAATTGACCCCTCGCTTCAGGCCATGGATGATTTTAAAAGAATGATGCTGGAATCTAAAATGTATACCACCAATTGGGTGTTTTTGAGATACAATCAGGAAGATAAAGAACTGTTGAAAAAATTGCACGATCCGGAATACGGTAAATTGAAAGCAAGGTTGAATACTTACGCCGGCCAGTGGGCAAACAGGAGCTGGGTTGACAGCTTAAATAGGATTTACGCCGGTTTTGACCAGCTGCTGGCTATTGAAAAAAACATAATGGGATCCTTAAGAGAATTTGAGGATTACGACGATCCGGTGATCAAACTGGAAGCAGAACGGAAAATCGAGGAGGAGGTTCTTCCGCGGACTGCCGCATTAATGAATTCCTTAGGTAATATGAATGCCTATGGACAGGAAATAAGGAGCCAGGTGAATAGCAGGCTGGAAAGATCTTCCGGATTGTTAAGGACTATTATCATCGCCAAGGCCATTGGCATCATTTTAATCGGGCTCTTCCTTTCCATGTACCTGGCCAGGGCGATCATCAGTCCCATCAATAAACTAAGACTTATTGTCAACGACCTGGGCAAAGGCATCACCCGGAATATCGAACATACAGCCGGCAGGGATGAGATCGGGGAAATGGTCCGCTCCGTTAACAATCTTTCTGAAAAGCTGAGGGCAACGGCAACTTTTGCACACGAAGTGGGCATCCGCAACTTTAATATGCCCTTTCAGCCCCTCAGTGACGAAGATACATTGGGAAAGTCCCTTATTTCCATGCGTGACAATCTGAAGACCAGCGAAACGGAGCTGTTGCAGATCACAGCTGCCCTTAATAAAAAAGACAGGCTTCTGCAGGCGGTTGGTTCGGCGACCCACGAACTTATCAGCAACAATGATTTTGAAACCGCTATCGGCAACGCCATCCGGTTATTGGGCCTGCAAATGGGGGTTGATAGAGTGGTGACCTACCGTAATTATTCAGATAGGCTGACACAGAACACCTATAGCAGCCAGCTCGCCTGCTGGGATGGTCTTACCAACAAAGTCGAATATCATGCAGCTGAATTTCAGAAGATCCCTTTCTATTGCAATGGCGAAATCGAAAGAACGCTTCGCAGCAATAAGGTCTTCTACAGCGCCGTAGCAAATTTAAGAGATAAGTGCGCACAACAATGGCTCGGAGGCCGCCGGGTAAGATCGGTTACCATTATCCCGGTGTTTGCGACAGATGTTTTATGGGGCTTTATTTGCATCCAGGATTGTAAAATAGAGCGGGAATGGACCCCGGCTGAATTTTCGATACTCGAATCATTTTCCGGCACACTGGGCTCGGCGATCGATCGGATACGAATGGAGCAGCAAAAGGACAATGCGGAAGCAGCCAGTTTTGCCAAAAGCGAATTTATGGCCAATATGAGCCATGAATTACGCACTCCCATGAACGGAATTATCGGCTTTACAGAGCTCGTATTGACCACCGACCTTAAAAAAATACAAAGAGAATACCTGCAGAACGTCAATAAATCCGCCTATAACCTGCTGACGATCATCAACGATATACTCGATTTCTCCAAGCTGGAGGCTGGTAAGCTTATTATCGACAACACTTCCTTTAAGCTCGATGAATTAATGGAAGAGACTATTGATATCTTATCCTTAAGAGCCCAGGAAAAAAATCTGGAGCTGGTCTGCAACATCGATCCCGGACTACCTTCGCTATTCTTCGGGGACCAGGCGCGGATAAGACAAATTCTCGTTAACCTCATCGGTAATGCTATAAAATTCACCGCTAAAGGAGAAGTTGTTGTTACGGTGGACGATAAAGGCCCTCTCTATGAGAAAAACAACAGGAAATTCATGGACATCGTCCTTTCAGTGAGGGATACCGGCTTAGGCATCCCTAAGGAGAAAATAGAGGCGGTTTTTGATAGCTTCACGCAGGCGGACTCCTCCACCACCCGCAAATTTGGAGGCTCCGGACTGGGACTTACCATTTCCCGGAGCCTGGCGGAACTAATGGGAGGAAATCTACGGGCAGAGAGCGAATATGGCAAGGGGAGTGTATTCACCCTCCGGCTTACCCTGGAGATCGCCGACGAACACCCCCGCAATGAATTTCCTTCAAAAGCATCATGGCGCAACGTATTGGTGATCGATGACAATATCACCAACTGTAAGCTGATGGAGGGCATCTTCAGGCATTTGCATATTCCCTGCAGGATCTGTAATAGCGGCGCAGAAGCTTTGCAGATTATCAGGACGGCTATTGAGGATGATCAGCTCTTTGATCTTATCATCACCGACAATCAGATGCCTGAAATGGATGGTATTACATTGGTCCGGAAGATCAACGAGCTGATAAAGGGATCTACCCAGCCTTTCATTCTCATGCTTTCGTCCCTGGAAAGAACAATATTCCAGCCGCAGGCAGAAAATATCGGTATCAGCAAATTTCTTTCCAAACCCGTAAAGCTAAGTGAATTGATCACTCTCTTATCCTTACATTTTGAAAGAACCGGTTTGGATAAAGAACCGGCCGGCAATACATCCCGTCCCGGAAAAATGTTTCAAAGAAAGAAAGTATTGGTAGCGGAGGATAACCCGATGAATATGCTGCTCATTTCCGAAGTGTTGGGCAATATGGGACTTGAGGTGATCAAGGCCCTTAATGGAGAAGAGGCCGTTGCCCTGCTGATGCAGCAGCATCCGGTGCTCCTATTTATGGATGTCAATATGCCCGTAATGGATGGTTATACGGCAACGGAGAAGATCCGCCTGTTACCTCACCCATACCGAGATATTCCAATAATTGCCCTGACGGCGGACGCCATGGAAGAGGATAAAGAACGATGCCGGAAGGCAGGAATGAATGACTTTATATCCAAGCCCTTTCACCTCAACGAAATAGAGAATATTTTGAATAGTTATTTAGGAGCTTCAGTAAACATGCCGGCATGAAAAAGAACAGTATTATTGAGGCCATTTCTGCTCTGCTGGTATTTTTATTCATCTATGCCGCAGTAAGCAAGCTGCTGGATTTTGATAAATTTAAATACCAGCTAAGTCAATCTCCTTTCATCTCCGGTATATCCTGGCTGGTTGCCTGGGCCATACCATTGGGTGAAATATTGATTTCCATTTCCCTGATCAGTAAGCGAACAAGGATCGCCGGCCTCCATTTATCACTTTTCTTAATGCTGCTTTTTACAGGTTATATATTTATAATGCTGAAATATAGTTCCTACCTGCCCTGTTCCTGTGGAGGAATATTGTCTCAAATGTCATGGAAGTTACACTTTGTCTTTAATCTTGCATTTACCGGATTGTCATTAATGGGAATAATGATACATATAAATTCAACCAACAGGAATGAAGCTGAACACCTGAAGAAAAAAGTAAGCATATGATTTTATCAAAGTTTTTCCTTGCTTTTTGAATGATAAAAGCAAAACAATAATATGAAAAGATCAATTTCAGTAGCAGCGATTGCTGCTTTGTTCGCTGTAGGGTCCGCATTTACGGTCAGATATCAGGCGCAAACATGGAACGTCAATAATCCCGAATCAGGATCTCCCGGTATTTATTATTTAACGGTGACCCAGGTCAAATCGATCCTTTGTCCCGGATTGAATAATGTCGAATGCGCCTATTTGATCAGCAATACGAGCACTATTGTCAAAAAGCCCTGATGGCGGCAGGTAAATATGGAATAGCTGGTAAGTGCTGAGCAGCTCCTACCGGTTATTCTGTTTTTTGAAAATTAAACAGCTCTTCTAATCTTTTCTTCATGCCATGAAAAGTTATCGCTACCTGCTGATAGCATTCCTTTCTGCCTTTTTTATTATCCTGGCTGTTTTTCATTTTGGCGATATTCAGAACAGGTATAATAATGGATTTAAAAGAAATTACCTCCTTAATTCCTGGTCAGGGATCCATGAAATGAAATTGCAGGACACCTTGTCCGGGATTGTGGGATCGACCCCATCCAATATCTATATCTCCTTATCTACAGAAGGAGAAGTGCTGGAAATCGGTAAAAACTTAAATAGTGCACGGCGAATTAAGATCCCTTTTTTTGCTAAGTTCTATGATAGCCTGAAACTCAGTAGTGCGGCCCTTAAAATCGACTCTCCTTATATTTATCTTTTTGCGGAGAACAAGCCGGCAATTATTAAAGCTACCTTCGACTCGGCGCTGTTTGAGATCAGAATGCTGCCCCCCGGACCATTTTCCAGGGAGGTAATGGCCGGCCCTGACTGTTTTATACTGAGAAAGTTTGAAGAAAGAATTATGGACCAGCTCTTTGTTCGTTATAACTTCAGCACGGGACTACTAAAAAAAGAAGATAAGATATCTCCGGTATACGGTGATGGGGGAATTATAACAGACGGTCAGTTACACTTCGACGCTGAAACAAATAGAATATATTATATCTATTATTATAAGAATGAACTTTTATCCTTTGATACGTCGCTCAATTTTGTAAATAGGTTTTCCTCGATAGATACAACCCATTCCTTTAAAATAAGAACCGGGTTGGTCAAAAATGACGGCCTCACGCTATATACGAATATTACTCCCGCCAACATTATTAATAAAGTCAGTTATGTGCAAAATGGACTTTTGTTTAACATGTCCGCATTAAAGGCGGATAACGAATCGGATGAATTCTTTGCCGGCAACTCCATACTTGATATCATTGATTTAAAAGAGGGAACTTACCTGGGGAGTATAAGTTTGCCGGCTTATAAGGGAAGTAAATTATCCCAATTCGTTATTTCTAATGACAGGTTAATAGCCCTCTATACGAATACTATAATAATTTATGATCTGAATATAAAGCTTGACCGGCGCGGTCAGTAGCCATCATTCTGAGTCAGAAATGGATTGGCGCTTCTTTGATCTTGTGGAACAGGCCACAAAACAGCGGTAGGCCGCCAGGTGGAAGGTTTTAACATTCCGATGACAAGGTCAGCTCTGTTCGTCCGTTTCAAATCAAGCCAGCGATGCCCAAACTCTGCCAATAATTCAATTCTTCTTTCCTGCTGGATGGCATCGGCCGTCCGGGCCGGGGTCAAAGTTAGGAGTAATGGGTTCAGGCCGGCTCTTGCACGAATGGCATTCAGATCCCGGATGGCCCCTGTAATATTTCCCTGCTGCATTCTGGCCTCGGCCCTTATTAATAGCTGCTCCGCCAATCTAAATACAACATGATACTCATTTAACGGACTTCCTGTGTTGATTTTATATTTTGCAGGATAATAGAACACCTGGCTGCCAATAACCGTAGTGCCCGTCCAGGCTGAAATTCTGTTATCTCCGGGCTCGAACGCATTGACAAGATCATCGGTCAAAGGGTAAGACGGAATTTGAGCGGGCGAACCGGGAATAAAAAATGCCGCTTCCTGTGTATTGAAGGAAGGGCTTACCGGCATTAATTGCCAGATGGTCTCATTGCTGGTGCTGAGGAAGACAGAATCCAGGCCCGACAGAGTATACAAACCTGAATTAATAATAGCGGAAGCCTGGGATTCGGCATTCGCCCATTTTTTCGTGTATAGGTACACCCTGGATAACAAGGCCCCGGCTGTCCATACATTCGGACGTACTCTATGATCGGTGGGATAGTCGGAACCTAACAAAGTCTGTGCACCCGTCAGATCCACGATCATCTGTTGATACACCCGGGAGGATGGTGTCCTGCGCATCGTATCATTTATCCGGTAATCTGTAGACGTCACCAATGGAACATCCCCAAAGAGGTTCACCAGGTAGAAATAACAAAATGCACGGCTGAATTGGGCTTCCCCTAATAATTGATTTTTCGTTTTGGGCGACAATCCGCTGGAATTTTGAATACCCTGAATACAGGCATTCGCCTCATACACATTTAAATAAATGGCCCAGACGGCAGCAGCATATTGATTAGCCGGTGTATAGGTATTACCGGCAAATTCCAGAAAGCCGTTATCATTGGAGGTATAGACCAGTTCATCCGCGCTCATGCCCGGCAGAAGGGTAAGATAGGTGCTGATCGGGGAAGAGAACTCCATATCGCTGTACATGCCGGCTATGGCCGCAGTGGCGGTCTTGTCATCGGTAAACACATTATTGATGTCCAGCTGATTAACCGGGGAAGGGATCTCTATGAACTTTTTACAGGAAGACCACCCGGCGGTAAGCAGGAACAGGGCAGCGCTGATTACAGGCATATTTAATTTCATCGGTAGTGATTAAAAGATGAGCTGCACCCCGGCGGTAAATACTTTTAGCGGGGGTAATCTGAATGAACTCTTAATTTCAGGATCTCCCTTATATTTCGTCCAGGTGATCAGATTCTGTCCCTGCAGGTATAACCTGATCAATTCAGCCTTCAATTGGCTGCTCCATTTCATAGGCAGGCTATAAGACAAGGCGGCATTTTTCAGCCGGATGAACGAGGCATCGCTGACGGCGCCATCGGAAGAGGCGCTATAATAATTATAAGCGGCAGATCCCGGGTTGGTAGTAGTATACAGTTGTGTATTGGTAATATCCCCCGGCTTTCTCCAGCGGCTTAACACCCCTGTTGACTGGTTGGTCATGCTGCCCGGCGTAGGATTATTGTACGAATTATTAAATCCTTCCTGTTTTACAAATTGGAAAAACACACTTACGCTGAAGCCCTTATATTCAAACCGGTTATTAAATCCCCCATAATAGGCAGGCGTCAGATCTTTTACCACCGTATAGTCGTCGGGAAAGACCGGCGCTGAAGTATTACCGCCGTTTTTATTGGTGAACTGAAAAAGCCCGGTTTGAGGGTCAACACCTGTACTATGAATGAGTTTTACAATGTTTAAAGGCTTGCCGATCTCATATTCGCTGGCATAACCGGAAGAAGAAAGCCTGGGGAATCTCAATAATTTATTACGGGCGAACGTAAGATTCAGAGAGGTCTCCCAGGTAAAACTTTTGGTTTTAATAAGGGAGGCGTTCAGCTGGTATTCCCATCCTGTATTTTGCACAAGAGCCGGAATGTTCTGGATAATACCGCTAAAGCCTGTTTGAACCGGCAGCGTATAATTCAGCAGCTGGCTTGAGCTGCGATCATGATAATAGCTAGCCATTATGATAATTCTGTCATTCAGGCTTCCCAGCTCAAGTCCAAGCTCGGATTTCCGATTGGTTTCCCAGCTGTATTCCGGATTGTATAGCTGGGTAGGTACAAGCCCTGTCTGGCCCTGGTATGGAAAGGGATATAGACTATAAGTATTAAGATATTTGTAATCACCGATCTGATCATTCCCGGTTATTCCCAAACTCCCCCTCAATTTTCCATACTTTAAGAAAGGGAGACTGTTTTTTATAAAAGCTTCCTTTGAAAAGATCCACGCGGCGCCGATAGCTCCGAAACTGGAAAATTGCCTGTTCGGACCAAATCTTGACGAGCCGTCCCTTCTGCCGGTCAGGTTCAATACATACTTATTGCCCCAATTAAGATTTATCCTTCCGAACACCGCCTGGTAATGATAGAGGGTATTGTTATTGTTCACAGAAACGTCCTGTGCGGCCGAAGGGGTTTCAAGGAGCGCATCACTGCTGAAATTGCTGGCAGACGTAATGCTGCCGGTTGTTTTTTCCTGTTGAAAGCTGGTTCCTATAAGAACTTCCAGCTTTCCTTTCCCCCATGAATTCTCGTATTCTGCCTGTGGTTCAATGATCCAGCTTTTATAATTGTTATTACTATATTGTGCAAATCCGGTGAAATTATAGGCCGGATCCAGGGATGCTCCCGGATAAATAAAATCCTGCTGCAGCTGCATGCTGTTGTATCCCAGGTTCGCTTTCAAATTTAGCCCCGGCAGCAGTTGGTAACGCAATACCAGGTTGGTCATTAGATTGTCAGCAATGGCATTCGACTTTTGCAATAAATTGGCAAACGGGTTAGAGTAGGAGGCCTCTCCCTCGCTCCAGTTCAGCCCTCCGGTTGAATCATAGACGGCCGGCGAATTAGGCGGTAATAGTATGTAATTCGTCAGATCCTGTCCTATTAAATAATTTTTGTCGCTGCTGTAGCTGGCTGTAAAAATCAATTTAAATTTAGTTTCCATGGAATTATGTGTAAGGTTAAAATGCAACGCTCCTCTGTTATCCGCTAAATGACCGGGAAAAACAGTCGTTTCCCTGTGATAGCTTGTGCCCAGCAAAAATTGAGTTTGTGTATTGCCCCCGGATAACGATGCCTGCGCATCGGTAGTTAATGCTGCGCCTCCTGTCAATAATTGCTTCCAGTCTGTATAACGGGATGTATTCCAGGCTGTCAGATCAGGCGCATTGTATATATCGGGTACGATATTGTCATTGGTGAAGGCTTCCCGGCGCATTTGAATGTATTGTTGCGTATTCAACAGATCGGTCATCCTCGTGATCTTTCCGGCTCCCGTATATACAGCCAGCTCTAGCTTGGGCTTACCTATTTTCCCCTTTTTGGTGGTGATCAGCATTACGCCATTAGCGCCTCTTGAACCATAAATAGCCGTCGCATCCGCATCTTTCAGGATCTCGATACTTTCAATATCCCCCGGATTGATGCTATTGAACGGACTTTGAAGACCATTGGCGGAAATTACTCCAAGTGAAATGCTCGTATTGGTAAAAGGAACACCATCGATCAGGTACAATGGTTCATTGCCATTTAAAATTGAATGCTGGCCCCGGATCTGTACAGAATAACCAGCGCCGGGCAGACCATTGGATTGCGTAACGATAAGGCCGGGAGCGCGCCCCTCCAAAGCCGCTAAAGGGTTGCCGACAGGCTGTTCTTCTATTTCAGAGCCCTTGATCGCACTGACATTGCCGGTATTCAGCTTTTGAGTGGTGGTATAGTATCCTTTATTCACTATCACTGTGTTTAGTAACGAAGCCAGATTCAGCTCCATTTCAATAGTCAGATCTGTGTCGGAGCCAACAAGAATTTCCTGGTCATCGTAGCCTGGACTCGAAACGACCAGTGTTTGGCCCGGATCTGCCTGAATGACGAATCTTCCTTTGGACCCGGTAACTGTTCGCTGGGAACCGGTAACTGTTCGTTCGGAACCGGTAACTGTTCGTTGGGAACCGGTAACTGTTCGTTGGGAACCGGTAACTGTTCCTTTGGAGGTAGATGTTACGGTGATAGTCGCTCCGGATAGAGGTGCCCCATTTTCGTCTACTACCCGCCCATGTATACCGGACTCAGCCGAAAAGGCTGCCTTTTGGGCAAAGCCGCCGGTACCGGCCTGCAAACAAACGGTAACAGTTAATAAAATGATCAATTTCATGATCTACACATTTTGACAGAAATGACTATTCCCCGGATTAGAAAATAAAAAGCCCCATAGATAGGGGCTTTTTTACTACGACAGAATATTCAAACGGAAATCGTTGCAGTTATAACTTTGTATTATTACAGAATTGATATGTTAAAGATGAGCGCTTTTCCGTCAATGGAGTTACATAATAATTGAAAAAGGTTACATTATTCACACATTCGTTCCAGAGCCGCCCCGCGCTAAAGGTAGATGGTCGGTTATATGCCCCACATTAAATACTGCTGCAACAAGCCTTTATATTCTTCCCGGAACGGAATAATCAGGTAATGACCATTCGGGAGGATCAGGATCTTGGTAGGATAGCTTTTTACATTAAAAAGCTTCTCTACATTCCCATCAGACATCAATACAGGAAAGGAGAAGTTCTTCGTGGTCATGAACTGGCTGACCCACTCCTGTTTATCATAACAGGCAATGGTAGTAACCTGCAGCCGGCCGGCCGACGGATTGTTCTTATACATGTCTTCTATTTTGTCGATTTCACCTACACAGGCGCCGCACCAGGTGCCCCAGAAATCTATAAACAGCCATTTCCCGGGATTGTCTTTACGGAAAACTTTTGTACCGGATAAGTCATTTAGCGCAAAAGCTGGTGATACAGGAAGTTTTTTTTGCAGGGCCTGCGAAAAGAAAATAGTAAAATCGCCGTCGGGATATTTTTTAGCAAACAGCTGTTTTAGAACCGGATACCTTTGCGGTTGCAATATTACCATATCCACATACCTGGATAGGATATCTTCGGAGGTATCTCCCGATGTTTTAAGCTTCTCCAGGTAAATTTCGGGGTAATTGGCGGACGGGAAATAATGATTTTCGTTGTCAACGATAAAGGAATAATTCCGGTCTCCGGGACTGGAAACAATATCTGCGGCTACCTGCAGGTATTTCAGGGACTGTGTTTTAGTCTCCTGGCTTTTCAGATAGTAGGCATCGGCGATATACTTCTTCAAAGCGACACGTTTCTCTGGTGCGAGAACTTTCCACATCATGTCTTCATTTTCACCGATTGAATCCAGCCGGGCAAGATTGTTCTCCAGGAGGCCGATAGTAAGGTCCAGGTAAGCAGAAGTTATGGAATCAGCGACGGCATTCTTTTTCAGAATAGTATAGATCAATAGCCGGTACCTGCCTGCATTGTCATAACGACTATCGAAATTTTCATGTGAGATCCTCACCAGCTCGTCCTTATTTAAGGTTGATTTGGCCTTAGCCCAGCTCTTCACCCCGGCGTACAGGGCAGACAGGTCCGGGATATTCAGCTTGTCTATCTCCCCGATGGTATTCACGATGGTCTGCAGCGTAGCCGCCTGATCGGTTCGAAGGATGGTATCTGCTATATCGGTATCGATAAAACTGGCCAGTATATGTACATTGGGAGGGTATTTCCCCTCTTTTCGGAATTTCTCAAATAATATTTTTAAGGCCCCGAGATATTCTGCGTATTGGCCTTGACTGTAAAGTCCCTGTAATTTTTTGATCACATCATTATCCCACGTAAAATATTCAACAGGAATGAGCTTAATGAGCTCTTTATACCGCTCATAATCCAGCGATGATAAAATGTCGGCTTTAGCGGCCATATAGGGATAATCGTTTTTGGCTGCCAGGTGGTCTAAAGAATCTATTTGCTCCAGCAATTCTTTCTCTATACCTTGTCGCCCCTTATTGCCCTGGTAATAGATCTGCAGATCGGACAATTCACGCAGCGCAGATCGCCGGGAGGAAAAGTAATTATCATAAGTTATCCTGTTTTTGAATTCCGGAAGTAAGGACTGGCCGGTTACCAATGATCTGACATTGGAAGCTACCAGGACGACCTTATTATTCAGCGTAGTATAGTGGGCTCTTTTATCTTTTATATATACGCCAGTTACCAGCGAATCCTTTTGGTAATGTTCCTTTAAGCCATATCTCCCGTTCCTGACAAATGATTCACGGACATGGACCGTGTCTGACGTTGTGCTGACGATTGAATCCCAAACCTGTTTATCAGTAAAAATATGCCTCACCTGTCTCCCCTGACAGGAATAAGTCGTATCTCTTTGCCGGTCCACGGGCATTCCCTGGTAACCCGCCTTGAATAGTTGAAGCGTCTCATATTTAAAGAAATATTTTTTATCAAAATAATTGTCAATCTGTGTGCCGGCATTCATATTGGAAGGGCCGGTTGAAAAATTAGCAGCTTCTTTCAATACAGCCGCTTTTAAAAGATCCGATTTGATTTCAACTACATTGCCGGTTTCATCCAGGGTCATGAAAAAAGGCGATTGGCTTAATACATAATCGGCGATTACATATACGTCGCCTGAATACCTGGAAGGTTTATTCTTACTGTCGCTTAATGATTCATGCTCGTCATCTCCCTGATCGTGATAGCTGATCTTCCGGCGAACCCATACTTTAATGTCATATTTCTGCTGAATATGTGTTACAACTTCAAAGTCTATTGCTGTGTAAACGGCATGATAAGCGGTACCTTTATCGCCGGGATATTTATTTTCCGTTACCAGCTCATAGGAGAATTTTTGACCCGGTTTTAATGTTAATTTTTGCGCTTTCACGGAGGTACCCGTCAACAGGGCAAATAAGATCGGAATGTATTTCTTCATAGACAGGTTATTAACAGGATAAATATAACCTGTCTTTATAAATATCTTGACATATGGTGAAATTTAACAAATCAATCACTTGTAATCGGGCCTTATAACGGATAGGCCGTATCGCTCTTTGTCTCCGACAGCACAAAAAAGCTCTGCACCGTATGGATATTCGGAAGGGTCGCCAGCTTATTGCGGTAAAAAGAATGGTAGGCATCCATATCGCTCGTGGCAATGCGTAATAAAAAGTCAAAGGTGCCTGTCATCTGGAAACATTCCATGACCTCAGGAAACTGGATGACCTGCTGTTCGAATTGCAGCAGGGTGCCTGCGGAATGATCGTTTAATAAGACATGGCTGAATGCGATCAGGCTTTTATTGATCTTTTTCCTGTCCAGGACGGCTACCACTCGTTTTATCACCCCCCCCTGTTTGAGTCGCCTGATCCTTTCATGAACTGCAGCCACGGACTTGTGGATCCGGAAGGCGATCTCTTTGTTTGTTAAGGAAGCGTCTTTTTGAAGAAGGTCTAATAGCTGAAGATCTGTTTCATCCAGGTCGTTCATGGTAGAGATGTTGAAATGCGCTGTTAAAAAATACGGTTTACGGTTAAGGCAACAGGAAAGCGTACGGTTAAAAGAATAGGAATGGGGTTAAAACCGAAAAAAGAAACGGAAAAAGGCAGATCCGCCGTAAAAACTACGGATTTTAACTTGATCATTGTAACAGAATTGCAAGATATTGATCTTTGACCGAATAAACGCTCCTTATGGTCAGATCATCAGCGCAGTCCCGGCTCACAGGGGCTTTAGAAGACAAATTCCGCCATCTCTGGTACCTGGTGGGCAATACCCCCATGCTGGAATTAAACTACCGCTATCAGGACAGGACAGGAAGTATTTTCGTCAAGTGCGAACACTACAACCTGACCGGCAGCGTAAAAGACCGCATGGCGCTGTACATTTTGTACCAGGCTTACCGGCTTGGCAGGATCCGGCCGGGCGACACGATCGTCGAAGCGACCAGCGGCAATACCGGGATCGCGCTGGCATCGATCGGCAGGACACTGGGACATAATGTGACGATCATAATGCCGGACTGGCTTTCTAAAGAACGTGTCGATATCATCAGGAGCCTGGGCGCCGAAGTAATATTGGTCAGCAAAGCGGAAGGGGGCTTTCGGCGCAGCATTGAAATAAGTGAGGAGCTGGCCGCCAGGGGCAATGTATTCCTGCCGCGCCAGTTTGAGAACAGCAACAATGCCGAAGCACATGAACGTACTACCGGCAGAGAGATCTGGCGGCAGCTGGTCCTGAAAGGCAGGATCCCCGACGCCTTTGTGGCAGGGGTAGGTACCGGCGGAACGGTGATGGGGGTAGGGGCTTATCTTAGCGCGATGAATCCTAAAGTAAAGATCCACCCGCTGGAGCCTGCCGAATCCCCAACCCTGACCACGGGTTACAAGATAGGCAGCCACCGTATACAGGGGATCTCCGATGAGTTCATCCCTCCCATCGTCAGGCTTGATGAGCTGGACACCGTCCTGCAGGCTAATGACGGGGACGCCATCCTGATGGCGCAGAAGCTCTCCCGGCAGCTTGGCCTGGCAGTAGGCATTTCGTCAGGGGCAAATGTGATCGGCGCCATCCGGCTGTCGCTTGACCTGGGACCGGAGGCGACCGTAGTCACCCTGTTGTGTGACAGTAACAAAAAATACCTGAGCACCGACCTGTTCCGGGAAGAACCCGCCCGCGAAAGCTATTTATCGCCGCTCATCGAATTTACAGGGTATGATCCCATCGAAAGATTGACCACGCCTACGATGCTGATGGATTGAGCGTTATTTTGCAAAATATTTGCAAAATAAGTTTATGTGAGATCGTTTTTTGTGTATATCATCTAAATGTTTGCTTTTTTGTGCAAAATATTTGCATGAATGTCCTGCAATAAATTTATATTTGGTCGACACTGCTTATGATCTCTTACTTAAATAAACAACCATGAACCGCAGGGATATCCTCAAAAAACTTTCCTTCCTGCCTCTCGTACCCGCTGCTATCGGAGAGGGGAAAGACTCGGCCCCCGCAGCCCCCGTCATCCGCGACCTCTTTGCAGAACTGGGCGTTACCCGCGTGATCAACGCCAACGTAACGATGACCTTTTTATCGGGTTCGCTCATGCTGCCCGAAGTATTGGAAGCGATCAATTCAACCTCGCATGATTTTGCCGATATGTTCGACCTGCAGGATAGAGTAGGAGCGAAGATCGCGGAGATGCTGACAGCAGAGGCGGCCATGGTGACTTCCGGTGCCGCCTCTGCGATCCTCCTGGGCACGGCGGCTTCCATTACCGGCGCCGACAAAGAAAAGATCAGGCAGCTCCCCAATCTTCCGGGACCACGCCCGGAAGTGATCATGCAAAAAAGCCACCGCTATCACTTCGACCAGGCAGTGACCACCACCGGGGCAAAAATTGTGGAAGTGGAAGGGCCTGAAGAAATGGAAAAGGCCTTCTCCGCGCAGACAGTCATGGCGCTGTTCTTCAACGCCGCAGAAAGGCATAGTGTAACACAGGAGGAATTTCTCACCATCGCCCGGCGGCATAAGATCCCCGCTTTTTTGGACGCGGCAGCAGATGTGCCTCCGGTAGAAAATCTCTTCAAATTTCAGAAAATGGGTTTCGACCTGGTGACCTTCTCTGGTGGTAAAATGCTTAGAGGACCGCAAAGCGCAGGTTTGCTCTTCGGACGTAAAGACCTCATAGAGGCCGCCAAGCTCAATCACAGCCCTCATGAAGCTCCCATCGGCCGGCCCATGAAAGTGAATAAGGAGGAAATGTTCGGAATGTATGCTGCTTTGAAAGCCTACCTGGAAAAGGATCATCAAAAAGAATGGGACGGCTGGCTCGAAACGGCCAAACACATAGCCGCCCGCCTGGCCTCCGTACCGACGCTAAAGACAGAGGTGCTGGTAGACCCCGGTCCCGCGAATGCATTCCCCGGCCTGGTGCTGGACTGGGACCCGCAGCGCGTGAAGATCACCCCGCAGGAAGTATTGAAAGCACTGAAGACCGGCAGCCCGAGTATCGTAGCGGGCAGCTATAAAGATAAACTACGCATCGGGGTCGTTCTGTTACGGCCCGACCAGGTGGACATCGTAGCACAGCGCGTTAAACAAATACTCGAACAGGCAGTCTAGGTAAACTCTTTTTTAATAAACCGCTCTGCGTATATCCATCTTTAACAAGCTGCCCGAACGTATAAAAGTTGCCGCCAGTACAAAGGCCGCGGCGACCAACAATAAAACAAACAATTTTTTCATTTAACAGGGGTGTTTGGTATATAAATTACGCTAATTTGTTATCTTAAACCAATTGACTAACTCCCCCCTAAATTAAACGAATACTTTGTTCACTCTGCCAATCAACAAAACCGTGACCGGTCGCTCGCGCACGACTGCTCCTCCCGCAATATTCGGGATCCTGGTCCTGCCTTACGGCGTCAGCTCCGGCTTTGTATCCGTAACGCTTCCCTTTATTTTAGTCCGGCATGGCTTTTCTGTAGGTTCTGCTGCCGCCGTCACGGCGATCGGATTATCTGCCAATATCTGGCGCTTCCTTTGGGCTCCTTTGATCGACCTCACCCTAAGCTTGCATAAATGGTACCTGATCGGCCTGACACTTTGCTCGGCAAGTATCCTGTCGTTTTGTTTTATTCCCGTAACCAGGAGTTTCGAAGGCCTGTTGACAGCGATGGTGCTTATTTCTCAGGTCGCCGCCTGTTTTGTGGTCGGTCCCGTCGGTGGTTTTATGGGAAAGACAGTCGATGAAGATAAAAAGGGCCGGGCCGGTGGCTGGTACCAGGCAGGCAATCTCGGCGGCATGGGCATGGGGGGCGGAGCAGGCGTCTGGTTAGCAAGCCACTATTCCTTCGGGACCGCCGGTGCCGTCCTCGCCGTTTCCATGTTATTTTGCGCCCTGGCGCTGTTTTATGTGCCGCTCATACCAACGAAAAAAGGAGAGACGATGGCGGCTGGCTTCAGACGAATGCTGATCGATCTGAAAACGTTGTTCCGTTCACCGATCGCCCTTTTCACAACGATCATTGTGATGGCCCCGATCGGTATCGGCGCAGGAGCATACCTATGGTCCTCGGTCGGAAGCGACTGGAAGGTGACGGCCGATACCGTGGCATTCGTAACAGGTGGATTAAGTGGCCTCGTAAGCGCGGCAGGGTGTGTGTTTGGCGGATGGATAGCGGATAAATCAGGTCGGTGGTGGGCGTTTTTTGGTTCCGGGACCCTGATTGCCGTAGTAGCATTGTTTATGCGCGTCGCCGGGTTTACCCCCTTCACTTATATCACAGGCGTGCTTACTTATGCATTTATGTTCGGATTTGCTACGGCTGCTTTCAGCGCGATCGTCCTGTTGGCGATGGGGCAGGGGCTTGCTTCCACTAAATATGCTTTGCTCTCATCACTAAGTAATATTCCCGTGGTGTACATGACGGCATTCGATGGCTGGCTGTACGATAAATATGGTATCAGGACCATGTTGCTGGGCGAGGCGTTGCTGGGCCTGGTATTCATATTGCTTTTTTTGATAGTTTTGTCCCGCGTACCGCCTGATCGGCCGCAGCCGGTCCTAAGTGAATAACCGGCGCCATGCCGACACCTTCCTCAATGTCGCCTATGTCATATCCGGCGCCGGAGAGGTGCTGGGATACCAAACGAAAAATCAATTGGACCCTACGGAAGATCTTGTCGTGGAGATCGACCCTGCCCTGGCGACCGGCCTGCTGGCAAAAAGATTTGTGCCCATATCTGTTTCTCCAGCGCCTCCATGCTGAATGTACTGACCTCCGGCGTCGTATGCTCGCGTTTCACGATCTCCACCATCCCCTTCACGATCTCCCGATGCTCCGCGGCCACATCGCGCTGTTCGCGCAGATCGTTGGGCCATTCGGATATGCGATCGCCCATCGGCTCGAACGACGGATCGAGCTGGCAGGCGAAGGATTATACTAATGACAATATGCCATGGTGGAGAACGGCAGAGACCAGAATGAGGACATATTTTTTAGCAGGCTTTCTTTATCGTAGTTTTGGAAGACGAACCTGGAATTGGATGAATGCTATCTCTTATCTCTTGCCGTTAATAGGTGTCTTTTGCAGTCTGATCGTCTTCTATCTTCTTTTCTTCCTGTCCCGGGGTGAACAGCGATATTCCAATCGGTTGCTGGCCCTCCTCATACTCGGTCTTGGCGGGTACAAGGTGCTGCAACTTTGGCCACATGCAGGCTCATTCCGGGCGCCCTTGGGGAAGAACAGACTAGGTGAATGGTTGTATTTCGGACTTATTCCTTTTTCTTCCTTATATATTAAGGAGTGTCCTGCGTTCTCAGACCTCTTTTTATAAAAAAGACAGTTGGCTCTTCCTGCCGGTGGCGACTGGCTGTTTTATCAGCGGCTTGCTGGTAAACGATTGGGTGATCCGGATGGCGCTGTCAGGTTTCTTTCTTTTTCTTCAATGGAGGTTTTTGATTCGGCCGCCAAAGCATGTATGGCCGGCAGTTCCTGTCCCGAAGACAATAAGGAACTGGCTTTTTCTTTTTTCAGGGATGATGACGGTCCTGCTCCTGTCTCCCATGCTGGAGGTTTTCCCGGGTGGAAGAGCGGCGGGTGCGGTGGAACCCCTGGTTTTTACCGCCTTTTGCAGTTATCTGCTGTGTAACCCCAGACTCTTATTTGGAATAATGGATTCCCGCCTGGCCCCTGCAACGGCCGTAGAAACGACCGCCGGCAGCCAGGAGCAATGGGGAATGACGCCTTTAATCCAACCGGAAACCAACCTTGAAGCGAGCCCAACGCCCAACGCTGAAGAGCGCACAACGCAGGAACCCGCCTCCCCCGGACCGGACCCGCTCCTGGTCAAACCCCTGTTTTCCGACACCCTCCTGCAAGAACATATGACCCGCATCAGCGCCCACGTCCGGGACCGCCAGATTTTTAAGACGAAAGGACTGACACTGATCGGCCTTGCCCGGGAATTGGCGTTACCCCAACATCATCTCTCCTATATATTGAAGTACGGTTACCAACAACAGGTCAACGATTTTATCAACCTCCACCGCGTGAATTATATCAGGGAACGGATGACCAGCGAAGAGGAGTGGAAAATGATGACGCTGGAAGCCATCGCCCTGGACGCAGGTTTTGCTTCCCGCAGCACCTTCTTCACCGTTTTTAAAAAACATACCGGACAGACACCCGCCGAATTCGCCCGCGAACTGGACGAAGAAGAAAAGCTGACTTCCTGAAATTTTGTCTGTGAATATAGGACTTTGCCTCACCCCTTTTATCGCACCAGACAGGTTATGGTAAGCCCGGCAGTTTTGCTCAGGACAAAATATTCGGATTCTTTCTCCTATATAGTATAAAAATAAATAATTTGTCCGGTCGTTTTCTAGTCCGAAAAACATGATTTCGGACAATCCCCGTTTGCCACAGGACAGTCTAAACGCTAAGTTTGCCGTTTAGAATCTCAACCCCTTAAACTCAAAACCAATATCATGAAAGCGATGCGAATCGGGATACTGTCCCTTACGTGCCTTTTATTCTGTCATTTTGGCAACGCTCAGTCAGTTCCCACAACTCCTGGCGGCGTCAGCTCCGGCCTCATTTTATGGTTAGATGCAAACGACATCAACGCCAACAACAGTAACCCAACCTCGGGTTCTCACTTCACGACCTGGAAAGATAAGTCCGGTTCAGCAAATAATGCTCTTTCGATGGGCACCACGCAGCCTACCTTTAAGACCGGGATGATCAACGGACTTCCCTCAGTGACCTTCACCCGGTTAAACAGTGCGAACAGCACATTGAACGGTACCGGTTTTTATGTTCCGGGTGTGGATATCAGGGCCGCAACGCATCCCCAGGTTACGATATTTACGGTATACCGTCAAAGCCCCAACTATGCCAACCAGCAACAAGCTGTCTGGGGGGATGACAACGCGGACTGGGATCGCTTTTTCTTCACCAAATTCAGTAATCCGGGCGCAGGCGCTAACGATGGAGGTGTCTCCTTCGGTCCCAATCAGGCAACCACTGTAGCCATCGTCAGAAATGCCGGAACGCCCGGACTCGTGCAATTACTGACAGCAGCCTATATCGGATCCGTTTCCGGCAGTGTCAACGTCGGCCCTGCCGGCGGTTCAGCCATCTATTTTAATGGTCAGCCTGTTACCACCTTCACGGACCAGACCGACCCGACCGATGCCCAGACCAGCCTGCGGATCGGCCTGGATGGAGATGACAACTATTTCGACGGGGAAATAGCCGAGATGATCGTGTACGAACGCCAGCTGACAGCCTGTGAAATACAGGCAGTGAACCAATACCTAAGCTCAAAATATGGTCAGGGTTATGACGTGGCCGCCAGTTATAGCTATACGACCCCCGCCCTTGACATCAAGGGGGTAGGCAACTTCGGCACCAACTGTGTCACCGACGTGATCACCTCCGCATCCAGCAATATCCTGACCATTTCGAACCCGGCCAATACGGCGCTGAATAACAACCTCACCTTCGCCAATAATGGCGGCGGATTCTCCGTCTCCCGGGATGTACCTTCAGGTTATACTGCCAGGATCAGCCAGCTCTGGCGGGCAGATGCGGTCGGAAATGTAGGAACCGTGGATGTTTCTTTTGACCTGACCGGCCTGGGACTGTCCCTGACGGATGCCGATAATTTTGCCTTGCTGACCAGCTCGGCTACCAGCTTTACCAGCGGAACCGCCATCACAACGGGACGCAGTTTATCGGGCAATATCGTGACTTTTTCAGGAGTGACCCTGACAAAGGGCCAATATTTTACGCTGGCCATTCTGGCAACGACGCCTGTGGCAGCCATTACCGGCATCACGGACGACACCGGCATCAGCAGTACCGATTTTCTCACCAATGACCGTCACCTGGTTCTTTCCGGCACTGCCGATCCTAACAGTACCGTGGTATTACGCCATAATGGAGCGGTCATTGCCACGTTTGCCGCGGGCTCCGATGGTACCTGGTCCTATGATAATACGGCGGCTACGCTGGTAGACGGCGGCCATCTCTATTCCGTAACGGCATCCGTAAATGGGGTGAGCGGAACAACATCCTCCGTCACCGTGACGATAGACGGCACTCCTCCTGCCGCGCCTGCACCCGTCATATCCAATATAAGCAACGGGTATGAGAATACCGGTACGCTGACCGTGACGGGAACAGCCGAAGCAAATTCCACGGTCACCGTTTATGATAATGGGACCGTCGTCGGCACCGCAATAGCCGACGCAAGTGGCAACTGGTCTTATCCTTTTTCTCCTGCGCTGACTGATGGGCAGCATGTTATCTCTGCAACGGCCACCGATGCAGCAGGTAATACCGGCCCTGCCGGAGCAGCCCCCTCTTTTATCGTAGACACGACCCCTCCTGCCGCCCCTTCAGCCCCGGTCGTTCCCAATCTGAACAACGGTTATGCCAAAACGAATGTGCAGACTGCAACGGGAACGGCGGAAGCAGGCTCCACGGTCACCGTTTATGATAATGGGACCATCGTCGGCACCGCGACAGCCGATGCAAGTGGCAACTGGTCTTATCCTTTCTCTCCTGCGCTGACCGACGGGCTGCACACCCTTTCGGCAACAGCCACCGATGCAGCGGGTAATATCAGCCCGGCCGGCGGCACGACGTCCTTCATTGTAGACACGACTCCTCCTGCCGCACCTTCGGCCCCGGTGATTTCCAATGAAAAGGACGGATACGTAAATACCGGCACGCCCGTAGCAACGGGAACGGCAGAAGCTGGCTCCACGGTCACCGTTTATGATAATGGGATAGCAGTCGGCACGGCGACAGCCGACGCGAATGGCAACTGGTCCTATACTTTTTCTCCAGCATTGACCGAAGGGCAACACGCTGTTTCAGCAACAGCCACCGATGCAGCCGGCAATACCAGCCCGACCGGCGCCGCGACATCCTTTATCGTAGACACGACGCCTCTTTCCGTCACACTGAGTACAGACAACCAGTCCGTCAACACACCTTTCACGGTTACTATAACATTCAGCAAACCGGTAAATGGATTCGATATTTCGACGATGACCGTTACCGATTGCACCTTATCCGGCCTGGCAAAAGTGAATGATTCGGTATATACCGTCCTGGTGACACCCATCAGTGAAGGGAATGTGAGTCTGTCGCTCCCCGCCGGGGTCGTGACGGATAAGGCAGGCAACAGCAACGAGGCCTCCAACAACCTTACCATCCAGGCCAGCTCCACCGTGGGAATTGACAGGATTTACCCGGTTCCGGCGCCCAAGCTCCTGAATATTCACTTTACAGGAGTAGCGCCTGAGGAAGGCCGTGTCATCCTCATCGACATGGCAGGCCAGCATGTATACGACCAGGTTACTTCCCTGCGCGGCCAGCTCCTGACAATCAATGTCGCTGGTCTTGCAAGCGGTATTTATATCCTGAAAGTACAGGCTAAAGATTATCAGTACCACACCAAGGTCATCATTGGTCATTAATCCATTTTTACTCATCAGAAAAGCTGAAATAATATTTTATGAACCGTCTCCAAGTCCTCTCTCTTATTATATTCCTGTCCATCGTCAGCTGCGGCTCTCTATGGGCGCAAAAGACCCTGAACATTGCCACGACTTCGGTCCCGTTCTTACACATTATTCCCGACGCGCGGAGCGGCGGCATGGCCAATGCCGGTATTGCCACCGGCGGTGGCGCCTATGGCATGTTCCACAATATGGCCGCTACCGTATTCGATTCTGCTCATGCCGCGGTAAGCGCCACTTATACTCCCTGGCTGGCAACCGAGAATGCCGGCACCTACCTGGCTACGGTAGGAGGGTACAAACAGCTGGATGACAATAAAGCCATTTCAGGCAGCTTACGCTATTTCAATATGGGAAGCGTCAACCTGGCCGATGACCAGGGCGCGAGCCTGGGAACTACGAACCCGCGGGAATATTCCCTGGATCTGGGTTATTCCATGAAGCTGGGACAGAAGCTGTCCCTGGGCCTGGCCTTCCGCTATATCCATTCGAAGCTGGTCAGCGGCGGTTACAACGGGGTGAACTATAAAGCGGGTAATGCCGTAGCCGCAGATGTGTCTCTTTTCCACAACGGCCTGGATAACAAAGGCGCAGGTTGGACCTGGGGCGCCGTCTTGTCCAATCTCGGCTCCCGCATCTCCTATTCCTCCAATGCCGCGCAAAAAGATTATATCCCGGCCAACCTGGGAGTGGGAGCGGGATACACCGTCGTAGCGGATGAACAAAACAGGATCACCTTCACCGTGGATATAAACAAACTGCTGGTGCCGGCCCTGCCGGCCGATTCTGCCGGTATCGCCGCATACTACAACAACCAGGTGACGTCGGGCTGGTTTAAGTCATTCAGCAGCGACGGGGGAGGACTGAAATCCCTGCAGTATTCCGCAGGCGCCGAGTATAGCTTCGACAACCAGCTGTTCCTGCGTGCCGGCTATTTTTATCAAAATGCATCGACGGGCGGCGAACAGTACCTGACAGCAGGTGTCGGGTTCCGGTACAGCGTAGCGGATATCGATGCGGCTTACCTGGCCCCCTCGGGCAGCGGACTTGACCGAAATCCACTGAGTAATACGGTACGTGTCTCCGTTTGTTTTCACCTTGGCGACAGGAAGCCATGACGGGAGGAAATGAAATAGCAGAGTTATCCGTTACCTTTGCAGACTTTAGTAAAGGGCGAATCTGATTCAGGTAGTTATGGCAATAGACTTTTTCGGTATCGATATTTATATGTTGGGAGGCATTTTATACAGCAGCCTGGCGGCCTTCATTCTTTTTTTTCGTAACAAAAAGAATGCCGGGGCTAACAGGCTGCTGGCCTTGGGATTATTGGGGATCGCCTGGTACTGCGTGATCATTCTTACCTCCCGGTACGGAGTGATCCGCCGGTTTCCCCTAATCTATGGGTATGGGGTACCGGTCTATTACCTGGTACCGGTTTTTTTCTTCCTGTACGTGCGGAGATTGACGAACCCTGAACAGCGGTGGCTGATCAGCGACGGCTGGCATTTCCTGCCCTCGCTGATCAGTCTCATTGCATTGATCCCGTTTTATCTGTCACCCCTGGCGGCCAAACAGGCTTTAGTCGATACCGCGGTTTCCGATCTGGGTAAGAGCATCTGGCTGAAATTCGGCTGGATCTGCAATGCCTGGCACCTGATGTTCAGGCCCGTGCACGGACTTTTTTACGTTGGCATGCAATGGGCCCTCCTGTGGCGGCAATCACGCACTTTGTCTCCCGGCCTCCGGAAATGGCTGTTCTCCTTTACATTGCTGGAGACATCGATATACGTGTGCCTGGCTGTAATGACAGTAATCGGTTTTCAACATACGGCGCTTGGCTGGCAGCTAATGACGACGGTGATCCGGTGGCCGGTCGTTGTGTCTGTCCTGTTATATCTCGGGATTGGAATAGCGCTGTTCCTCCAGCCGGAGATCTTGTATGGTATCATCCGGTGGTTGCCGGAGGCTCCCAAAAAACAGCCTTATTCCGGCGGTTTAACCGGAACTAACGGTGAGGGAAAAGTGACAGAGAGTGACACCGTGCAAAAAGAAATGTTGCTGAACGGGGAGGAGATCACCCGTTGTGCTTTACAACTGGAGGAAGTCCTTCGTACAAAGGAACTTTACCGGCGGCAGAAACTGACCCTTCATTCACTAGCCGCGGAGGTGGGACTATCACCCCGGATCGTCTCCCATGTGCTGAATCAATATTACAAACAGCGTTTTACGGAATACATCAATAAATACCGGGTGGAATACATCATCTCGCGGATGAAGAACAATACCTGGAAAGAGCTGACGCTGGAAGGCCTGGCGAAAGAGGCCGGTTTTTCTTCCAAGAGCACTTTTTTCGCTGTTTTTAAAAAATATACATCCGTCAGTCCTGCCGAATACCTCGGTAAGCTGGAGGAGGAAAAAGTAGCGGACGGCCCGGAAAGATGATTCGGATTGATGAAGCATAGTGGGATTATCTGTCCAATACGTATGGAACAAGGCAATGAGTGATCAAAGACAAAGAAGTCTCCTTGTCTTCAGCAAGGACTTCAATATTTATAGGATCGGTGCTGATTGGTAAATCGACTAAGATTTTTTTTGCATCCCCTGGCAATAAAGTAATCGAATAATTCTTTACATAAACTTCTTTTTCAGAAGCTGCATTTGTTGCGCTTATAAGGATAGTCCCATTAAAAGGGCTGCCCGTCATTGAATTTTTAAAAATCAGATTCTTATCAACGTGGTAAAGGCTGTCGACGGCATAAAAAGTGCTGGAGTCGATCGTAATGTATTCCCATAGCCCATTGATTGCTATAAAAGGCATCCCTCCATAAATCCCGCCACCTCCGTACTTATCGAACAACCTGATTGCAATGGTATTTAGTTTATCCCAGTGAATACGCTTATCTTCTGTTACTAACGTATACTTTCTGTCTATGTCCCAGGCGCTGCCCATATTTTTGAAATTTGAATCAGGGTACCCACCATATACTGCCGTCAGGGCATTTTCTCCTAAAAGCATTCCATTCAAATATACCTGGTCACAATCGTCAATTTTCCCGAGAAAAAAAGAGATACTATCTTTTAGGTGACGTTCTTTTTTTAACGAGGCAGGGATCAATATGCTGGTCCTATACCATGCAAAGCCATCATAATTATTAAAAAGATCAGGACGTTCTTTATTTCCTAAAACTGTCGAATCCCAAAGACTATCATTAAAATCGGTCCCGGCCCAGGCAAAGTTGTCGCCAAGCCGGAATTTCCAGTGTTTATTGAGCAGTAAAGGCACTTGGAGGGAAGGCCTCCTTTGACACCCAGTAGTAAAGATTATAATAATGATAGCAACCCGGGAAAACGATATAAATTTCATTGTTTATGTTTTGGAGCCGCAAATCGTTAGCGCAAATTGTTTATTTTTATTGAACATCAACTAATAACTATCCCTTATATAAACCGTTTTCATGAAAAAAAGAGCGAAGGTTTTTCTTATCGCCATATGTCACCTGACCATTATTTCCTGTAATAATGCGAAATTTTCTCCTGAAATTGAAATTTCTTTAACAAAGGCAGGTGGCAACAGGCATGAACTGGAGAATGTTATCAATAAATATGCAAAATATAAAAAAGATAGCTTAAAGCTTGCTGCAGCCTGCTTTTTAATCAATAATCTTGACGGATGGTATTATTACGAAGGGGAACAGCTTGATCACTATCAGGACTACCTAAAGCTTATCAGACAAGACCAAAATCACGGCGAATATTTTTTGAAGTCCTTTAATAAGCTATACGGACCTTTTTCAATTGAAAAGGCTAATCGAAAGTATGATATAAGGGAAGTTACTTCGGATCAATTAATTGACAACATTGAATGTGCCTTTTCCAGCTGGCAGCTGGAACCGTGGGCAAAAAATATTTCGTTTCAACAGTTCTGCAATTACATACTTCCTTTTCGTATCCTGGATGAAATGCCGGAATATCATCGAATCGGGATCTATGAAGAATTCCGTCATTCGCTGGATTCAATCCGGGAGAAAAAAGGCGGTCTTATCTCTGCCGGTACGATATTAAATGAGACATTGAAGAAAAATCCGTGGATTTTTAGTCTTCGAACATCATTTCTGCCACACTATAACGCATTGAGGATCCTCGACTACCGTGCAGGCTCCTGCCGGGAAATGTCAGATCTGGCCTTTTATGTGATGAGAGCGGCAGGGATACCTGTAGCCATTGACTTTATTCCTCAGTGGCCCTATCGCAGCATGGGGCATGAGTTTAATGTTTTATTGGATGAAAACGGCAAAAGTATCGCTTTTCTCGGGACAGAAGATGATCCGGGAACTGCTCATAAGCCACTATCCCGTAAAGGGAAGGTCTTTCGCCATATGTATAGCGTTGACAGTAGCAGCCTTGGGATGGTCAAAGCGGACGATGACATAGTTCCCGCTTTTCTGGCCGACCCGCGGATCAAAGATGTTACGGATCAGTATGTAAAATGTTTTACTGTGAAAACCCCAATGGAAGATGAAAAGCATTTGGATCCCAGGGCTAAAAAAATTGGCTACCTCGCCAACAAGAGATGCTACCGCATTGGCGCTTTATGGGCTGAGTACGCTTGGTGGCTTTGAAGAAACTCGTCCGAATTTTGAGGCCGCGTTATTAGCTAATAATTTGACATCAACCGATTTAACTTCCATATATAATGCTTA